>NZ_JBYTAP010000001.1:0-1010880 GCF_058788335.1 Rhodococcus sp. FW305-130
CCCCCCCCCCCCCCCCCCCCCCCCCCCCCCCCCCCCCCCCCCCCCCCCCCCCCCCCCCCCCCCCCCCCCCCCCCCGCGGTCATTTCTGTGACTCTTTGATTGCGTCCAGCCGCGCCTCTAGACCGTCGAGGACACGGTCGAGTGTGTAGCGATAGTGTTCTGCCCGTGTTGCTTCCGCAGCATCCGGTGGACCGGCAAATTTCCCGATCAGTGTCTCCATCGATGAACGGGGATCTGAGGGTCCGTCGTTGCTCAGGCGTTCCAGCATCGCGCTGTGATCGGGTGAAGGCTGTCCGCTGGGAATGCGCCTGGCGTCGTTCATGGCAATCAGTGTGGTTGTCGAAGTGAAGGCGACGGTGTAAGCCTGAGCGGCTTCTTCCCCGAACCCGGCGGCGGTCAGTGAAGCCAATCCGGCCTCCATGAGTTCCCGGCTGCGCTGGGTGGCAACTCCGTTCATCAGCAGCCACTGTGCCGCGCCTGGACACTCGATCAAGGCCTCTCGCATCTGCAAGAGCAGATGCGTCAGCCATTGACGCCAATCTTCT
The DNA here is from genome assembly GCF_058788335.1 of Rhodococcus sp. FW305-130. Lineage (NCBI taxonomy): Bacteria > Bacillati > Actinomycetota > Actinomycetes > Mycobacteriales > Nocardiaceae > Rhodococcus > Rhodococcus sp. FW305-130. The sequence goes on from NZ_JBYTAP010000001.1 coordinate 546, forward strand.
TGTGCGGATGGCACGTTCACGGCCGACACTGCACTGTCGACCACCGCAGCCGAGAGTGCGTCCCGATCTCCGACGAGTCGATAGACGACGGAGAACGACGTATCGAGTTCGCTGAGCAGCTGCCGCAGCGACCAGCCCTCGACTCCGTGCTCGCGACTGAGCCCGAGCGCCACGGTCAGCACGGCGTCCGCAGTGATCCCGGTGTTGTAACTCCGGCGGCGCTGTGATTTCGCGGCGGACTTCTTGTCAGGTGATGGCGCAGTCATGGTCCGACCGAGCTTAGCGGCGTCGGATCGGGTCGCGTAGTCGACGCAACCGATTGACGGATGAACTTAGGTGAGGTTTACTTGCCAAATCCGAGCAGTGCTCGGATTTGTAGCGGCCCCCCGATTTTCCGAAGCTGAAGGACACCATGAAGTTGAAAACGCGACCCGGTTACCTATCGAGGCTGGGTGCTTCGCTGCTGGTCAGTGTCGTTGCCCTGACTGCGGCCGCCTGTAGCTCGAGTGAGGCGGGACCGACGACGGAACCTGCCGAGGGAACGCGTGTTGTGTCCCACGAATTCGGTGAGACGTCGGTTTCAGGCGACCTCGGGCGAATTGTTTCCCTCGACGAATACGCCGCACTCGGTCTCCTTGCCGTCGGCATCACCCCTGACGTGGTCTTCACGTCGTGGGGATCGGAGATCGGCCAGGACATCTTGGCGTCAGCGGGTACCGAGGTGGTCACGGTGCCGCCGCTCGGTGCACCCCCGATCGAGCAGGTCCTCGCCCAGGATCCTGGACTGGTCATCTTCACGTCGATGGGCGATCGGAGCTACTACGACTCCCTCGCGTCGACCGTCCCCACAGTGCCGGTCCCGGCCGTCACAACTCCGTGGCGTGAGAATCTTGCCTTCTTCGGACGCGCTTTTGATCGTCAGTCGGTTGCCGACAAGTTGACTGTCGCTTTGGAAGGCAAGATCGCTGACGTCTCTGCTCGGTCCGGTGGTGAAGCGAACACCGTGTCAGTGTTGATGAGCAGTTCTGGAATCCTTGCCACCACCACCGAGCAGGCGCCGCCGTCGTTGCTGTTGGCGGAGAGCGGCTTCGGGCGTCCGGAATCCCAGCGAGCGAATACCGCTGGAGGACTGCCGTATGCGCCCCTGTCCGACGAGGCGATCCCGGCGCAGGATGCTCGGATCGTAGCCGTGTTCGACGAGGGCGTGTACGAGTTCGGCAAGGTTGCCGGTGTTCCCGGGTTCTCGAGTCTTTCAGCGGTGCAGGAGAACCGAGTGGCCAAGGTCAACGGAGACATGTGGCTCGCCACTCATCCCTTCGCCACTTTCTGGATGATCGAGGACATGGATGCCATGGCTGCCGGCAATCTGACCGGCACCGGAACCGAAGCTGTTGCCGCGACGCGCTATCAGGAATTCACGGCGCTGACGGCATGAGTTCGAGTGCGTTGAGTCGGCGCCTGGCTCTGCGATGGGGAGCGGTGACTCTCGGCTCTGCGGCTGTGGGTTCTGTGGCTTTGGGTTCTGTGGCACTGAGTGCGTGCAGCCGTGGCTCGGCGAACGAAACCAGTTCTGAGATTTCACCGTTCGACGACGAAGTACGTGCTGCCGAACAGGCGAGAATTCGTAGCGGGCACACAGTCCAACGGAATCTGACAGCTGCACCGGCTCGGGTGAGTCTGGGCGCCAGAGGGGTGGACACATGGTCGTACGGTGCAGAAGCGGTGGGTCCGGAGATTCGAATCTCCAAGGGAGACCGACTCAACGTTCGGTTGCAGAACGACCTTCCGACGGAGACCTCGGTGCACTGGCACGGCATTGCGATCCGCAACGACATGGACGGTGTCCCACCGGTCACCCAGGAACGAATCCGACCAGGTGCCGAGTTCACCTACGACTTCGTGGCCCCGGATCACGGAACATATTGGTACCACTCCCATTCAGGATTGCAGGCCGATCGAGGGCTATTCGGTGCACTCGTGGTCGAGGACCCGAACGACCGGACCGGAGCCGACGAGGACGTCGTCATCGTGATCGACGACTGGCTCGACGGGCTGGGAACAACCCCGGATGCAGTGCTTCGCGCATTGTCACCGGACGTGCAGGGAGGACACCACGGGCACGGCGGAGCTCCACCGGAAGTCGATGATGCAGAGATTGATTCTGCCGCAGAACTTCTCGCCAGCGGTCACGGCAATTCCGAGGCGCTCGGTGGAATGGCAACGCACATCACGTATCCACTGCACCTGATCAACGGACGGCCTGTGGAAGATCCCTTCGTCGTCAGTGCAGCGGCCGGAACACGGCTTCGATTGCGGGTGATCAATGCCGGGGCGGAGACTCCGTACCGTTTCTCGGTCGCCGGGCACGAGTTGACCGTTGTCAGTGCTGACGGGCAGGACATCGCCTACACAGCCGGAGACGAGATTCTGATCGCACCCGCGCAGCGATACGACGTATTGGTGACGGTGCAGTCCGGTTCGTGGCCTATCGCCGTGAAGGTGGAAGGGAAGCCAGGTGGCGCCGCGTGCCTGCTTCGGACACCGGATTCGGTAGCGAGCGTCGACCTGACTTCCCCTGCAGTGCTGTCAGGGTCCGGCGGCCGACTCGTTCTGGAACCGACGCTTCGACCGTCGGGCGCGTGGGAACAGCGGGTGCCGGATCGTGAGTATTCGGTTGATCTCATCCAGGCCGGGGATCGATACGTCTGGGGAATGGCGGGCACCGATGTGGGTCGGTTGATCATGAAGCAGGGCGAGCGAATACGAATCGTCATGAACAACAACACCGATATGTGGCATCCGATGCACACCCACGGGCACACCTTCTCGGTTCCCTCGTACGGCGGGCTTCGCCGAGACACCGTGATCGTACTTCCGCGTGCGCAATTGGCGATCGACTTCGACGCCGACAATCCAGGACGGTGGATGTTCCACTGTCACAACGCGTACCACTTCGAGGCCGGGATGACTGCCGACCTCCACTACGTTCGATGAGGAGAGCAGAATGTCAGTTCGCGCCGGGTTGACCACATTGATCGCTGTTGCAGCGGTGTTCACGCTGACGTCGTGCGGAGGTGAATCACAGGGTTCCACCGAGCACGCGCCGGTCGAGATCTCGGTGAAGAACCTTGCGTACTCACCGAACTCCGTCACTGTGCACACAGGACAGACGGTCACGTGGATTTTCGAGGACCAGGGAATGCCGCACGATGTCGTGTTCGCCGAGCTGGGGATCAAGAGCGATCTCCAAGGAAGCGGAACCTACAGTCAGACCTTCGACAAAGCCGGAACGTTCACCTACACGTGCACACCACATCCGAACATGACCGGCACGATCATCGTCGAAGAGTGAGTAACTCGATGACAGTGAAGGAGACTGTGGCCTTCGAAGACTCGCCTGGTCTGGTCGACCGAGACGCTTTGGGTCGCATGATCGCTCCCGTGAGAAATCGCCTGCTCCTGGGTGCGGGTTTGTCGGCGCTGTCGGTGCCGCTACGATTCCTGCCCTACGTTTCGGTGGTCGAGATCGCGCGGGTGCTCCTGACCGACTCGTCGTTGAACCTGGTCTGGCTGTGGGCCGCAATCGGTGCAGCGGGCACAATTCTCGGTTTTGTCGTCTACAACGCAGCGCTGACCGTGTGCCACACCGCCGACGCGCATTTCAAATACTCGATCCGCTCGCGTATCGCTCGGCATCTGTCCCGAGTTCCTCTGGGGTGGTTTGCAAATGGTGGCACCGGTGAAGTGAAGCAGGCGATGACCGACGACGTGAAGCGGATGCATCTTCTCGTCGCTCACCTTCCCGCCGACGTGGTACCCGCGATCCTGTCGCCGATAGTGGCCCTGATCTATCTGGTGGCGATGGACTGGAAGTTCAGCCTGGTCCTGGTCGGCTACATCGGAGTGTGTCTCGCTCTTGCCGCGCCGTCGATGCGCAGAGCCTATCGAACGAACGTCGACTCCTGGAATCTTGCAATGTCGACATTGACCTCTGCGACAGTAGAACTGGGCGACGGTATCGAGGTCGTCAAGACGTACGGGAGTGGGAGTCGCGCATTCGCGCGCTACTCGAGCGCTGTCGATTCGATGGTTGCGGTGTGCGTGCGATGGATGTCGGGGATGGGAAGGCCGGTGGTCGCGATGTCGATCCTCCTCTCACCGGCGGTACTCATCGTGGTCATCACGGCGACGGGAACCGCAATGTTGTCCGGGGGTTGGATTACCCCGGTAGCTCTTGTTGCCTTTCTGGTCGTCGGAATCGGTGTTCCGTCGTCGGTTCTGCACATGGGAACGATGGCCAACCTCTACCGCGAAGGCCAACTGGGAGCGACTCACGTCGAGAGCATCCTCGGCGAACCAGAGCTGGCCGAACCTCAGGATGCAGTGCCTGCTCGCAGCACTTTGGTCGAATTCGACAGCGTCGGCTTCGAATACACCACTGGGCAGCGCGTCCTCGAGAACATCTCCTTCGAGATGCAACCGGGCACCGTGACCGCGATCGTTGGCCCCTCCGGCTCCGGAAAGACCACTTTGGCGCGTCTACTTCCGCGGTTCTGGGACGTCACGGACGGGTCTATTCGACTGGGCGGAAGCGATTTACGAGATCAGTCCAGTCGTGAAGTCTTGAAATCGATGGCCATCGTCTTCCAGGATGTTGTGCTCTTGCGGGACAGCGTGCGCGAGAATATTCGGCTCGGTCGACCGGATGCAACGGATCTGGAAGTGGAGACAGCGGCGAGGCGGGCGCAGATTCACGACGTGATCATGCGACTGCCGGACGGGTATGACACCGAGATCGGTGGTGGTTCGGGCAGTGAGTTGTCGGGTGGGGAGAAGCAGCGCCTGACCATCGCCCGCGCCATCCTTCAGAACCCGCCGATCGTCATCCTGGACGAGGCGACTTCGCAGGCCGATCCCCACAGTGAATCGGCCGTTCAACGCGCACTGGGCGAGATCAGTGCAGACGGCGGCACCCTGATGGTGATCGCTCATCGACTGCACACCGTCCGATACGCAGATCAGATACTCGTTCTCGACGCCGGACGGATCGTGGAAAAGGGTACGCACGAACAGTTGTCGGCGCTCGGCGGAACCTACGCGCGGATGTGGGCGCTCCAGAACCCCCTCGTCGAAGACATCTCTCCGCGAAAGGCGCCGCAATGATTCGAGACCTGGACGAAATCCTCGGGCGCGACAATGGGATGCGAGGTCAGATAGCAGGTTTCACGCTCGCCGGGATACTCGAGGGTGTCGTCTTTGCACTGATGATTCCGATCCTGAAAGCGGTGGTTCGCGGCGATTACGACGCCGCAGTGCCGTGGGTTGTCACGGCTGCTCTCGTGGCGGTGGCCTGTGGCGCCGTACGGTGGATCGCCGAGAATCGGGCGTACCGCATCGGAATCGAGGGTTTTGCCGGTGGAATCATGCATCGCCTCGGTGAGCACTTGGTGCAGGTTCCGCTCGGGTGGTTCAGCAAGGCAAACCGTGGAGCGTTCACTCGCCTGGTCACCGAGGGCACGGCTATCTTGATGAGCATCCCGGGAATGATCATCGCGCAACTCGTCACCGTCACGGTGACTCCAGCGACAGTGGCGATCGCTGTCTTGTTTGTGGACTGGCGACTGTCTCTCGCGATGGTCGTCTTCGTTCCACTGGGGATTCGGGCTTACCGCAACGTGCAACGGGCGGTTGTTCCCGAATACGAGGCGATCGGCAAGAGCGAATCCGAGTTGGCATCGCGCGTCGTCGAATATGCACAGGCGCAGCAAGTTCTACGTTCGGCTGGTAAGAGTGGCGAAGGCTGGACTCGGTTGGACGAAGCTCTTGTGTCCAACCGGGACGCACACCTGCAGGAAATCGGATCGGTCGACAAGTATCTGCTGCGCTTCATGATCGTCGTTCAGGTTGCCTTTCTCACCGTCCTGGTTCTGGCGGCACTGCTGGTCACCACCGGGTCCATCGACACAGCAAGCGTGATCGTTGTTCTCGTGTTGGCCGTGAGGTTCGTGGAGCCGATGCAAATGCTCGCAGGATTCGGTGAAGGTATCTCACTGGCCCGGGTGTCGCTCGGATCTGTCCGAGAGATGATCGATGTACCGGTGCTGGCGGAGCCTGAGGTGCCGAAAGAGCCTACCTCGTATGATATTCGGTTCGATTCGGTCTCCTTCGGCTACGGCCCGGATCGCGTGATTCGTAACGTGAGCCTCGAATTCCCGGACTGCTCGGTCACTGCTCTGGTCGGTCCTTCCGGTTCCGGAAAGACAACTCTGGTTCGGCTGATCTCCAGATTCTGGGACGTCGACGAAGGTGCGGTATCCATCGGGGGAGCCGATGTTCGCGACATCGGAACGAGAGCATTGATGTCTCGGATATCGACTGTCTCACAGCAGGTTTACCTGTTCGACGGAACCATCCTGGAGAACGTTCGGTTGGCGAGACCGGATGCCACCGACTCGGAGGTCCGTCAAGCAGTGGTGGATTCCAGGCTAGGCGAAGTGATCGACCGTTTGCCGAGCGGTGAGGAGACCAGGGTAGGTGAAGGCGGATCACTGCTGTCCGGCGGTGAACGTCAGCGGGTCTCGATTGCGCGGGCATTCCTCAAGGACACTCCGATTGTTCTTCTCGATGAAGCGACTTCCGCCCTCGACGGAGAGAACGAAGTCGCCATCACCGAGGCAATTCACCGATTGGCCCGTGGTCGAACGGTGGTGATCATCGCTCATCGCCTGTCGACTATTCAGGGAGCAGATCGCATCGTCTACCTCGAAGCCGGAGGGGTGGAGGAGGTCGGTTCCCACGAAGACCTGATCGCGCGAGGTGGAAAGTACTCGGGTCTGTGGGCCGAGCGCAGTGGCGCGGAGGGATGGAGGATCGACCGAGCACTCGAGCCATGAGCAAACCGTGTGGTTTGATCGACGAATGGACGAAGCTGCTGCAGATCCAGTGAAACCGCCGCGCAAGCGCAGGTGGCCTCGTTGGGTCGCAGGCATTGCGGTGCTCGGAGCAGTTGTCTACGCGGGCTCGATCGTGTGGATCTCCGTGGCGTCGGCCGGACATACGTCAGACGCCGCCGATGCTCCCGACGCTCCGGTTGTGATCGTGCTGGGCGCGCAGATCAAGGACGGTAAGCCGATGGCTTTCCTGAAAGGGCGGCTGGACGCAGCAGTCGAACTGGTGGAAGCGGGAAAGGCTAAAGCGGTCCTGGTCTCCGGCGACGCGAACGGCGGCTCGGGTGACGAGATCGCGGCGATGACGAACTACCTGGTGGAGCAGGGAATAGATGAGCGTCGCATCGTGGGGGATCCGTACGGCCTCGACACCTATGACACCTGCTTTCGGGCCATACATACGTATGGGGTAACCAAGGCGTTGATCGTCACTCAGGGGTATCACGTGCCCCGCGCTGTTGCGTTGTGCCGAGACGTCGGCATCGACGCAGACGGTGTGAACAGCGATTGCGGGTGCGCAACTCCGACGCTGATCAAGAACGCCGCGCGGGAGTGGGTTCTTGCCAAGCCCAAGGCAGCGCTGGACATGCTGTGGAGTCGGGACGCAAAGGTGACGTCGCCGTCGGAGGACTCGGTCCAGGTGGCGCTGTCGATTCCCTGACGCGGGGTGAGTGCGCACGGTTTCTGTCGAGTGAACACACGCTCCGGAGAGTCGGAGCGTGTGTTCACTCGAGGTGAAGGGTGCTAGCTCGACAGTCAGATCAGTGCTGCGGCGGCGAATGCTCCCAGTGCGATCAATGCCGCGCCGGTGACGCTCTGCACGCGACGGTCCACGACGCACATGATCGAGAGGAATCCCGGCATCGAGCCACCACGCTTGGTGTGCACGATTGCCGCGAGGCTGGGCATGCAGCGGCCAAGGGATACGACCGTGAACAGCGCCGCCCCGAGAGCCGGTGAACCCGAAGCCATGACGCCGAGTGCCAGGAGGTAGTACGCACTCGAGCGGATGAAGATCAGAAATCCCGGACCGATGATCGCGCCGAAGATCAGCGAGACCTTCCAGGGCGCCATTGTGCGGCGCAGATGGCGCGGAAGCTGTTGGCGCCGCATCGGAGTCGGCATCCTCACTGCACCCAACTCGTGCAGCCCGTACGCAACCGCGACGACGGCCCAGATGCCCAGTGCCCAGCTGATCGGGATGTACCCGGACATCGCCGCACCGAGAGTGCCGATCAATGCCCCGGTGGCGGCTCCCGTCGTGACCGAACCCAGAGCGTGCCAGCCGAGTCGGCGGACGGGAGTCGAGGATCCCTTCCGATCGACCTGCTTCGGCGCGGCAACAACTCCGGCGACGGACATTCCGCAGGTCGACCAGTTCGCAGCCAGCGACGTAACCAGTCCGGCGCCGATAACAGCTGTGGTCAAAGCTGTTGTCGCAGATGGCGTGGCCACGAGTGTGAGGCCGGCACCCGCAGCAGCGCCCGCAGCGACGAGGCTGACACGGGTCGCGGTGCCGACCGAGCCTTGAAGGGTCGGCCGGATGTCAGGGACATCGGTCTGCAGTGGGCCGTGTGAGAGAACAGTAGTCATCAGATCCTCCGAAGTGTTTGTGGTTCAGGAAAAGTGTTGAGCCGAAGTCGCAGCGAAAAGTGATGAGCCAGAGTTCACAGCACTGTGATGACGCCGATCATGTACGGGTGGACGGAGCACGAATACTCGTAGACGCCGACGCTCTCGAACGTGTGCCGGAATGTTCCGTCGCCGGTGATACCGCTGTCGAACAGGCCGGGTGATTCCACATGATGCAGGAGTCCACCGTCGTCGAAGCGCCACTCGACGGTGCCGCCGTGTTCCACGGTGACGTCCATCGGGCTGAACTGAACATTGCTGATCTCGACCACCACGTCGGGGACGGGATCTTCTGTGCCGCAAGCTGGGACAAACGTCGCCGCGACAGCGAGGCCGAAGCCGACGATCCACCTCCTCACTATTGAACGATCACGGTGCCCACCATCATCGGATGGGGCGTGCAGTGGTAGGTGAAGGTGCCGGCGTCGTCGAACGTGTACGAGAAGGTTCCCTCGGTGAGCAACTCGCTCTTCAGCTTCCCGTCGAGATCACCGTTGCCGACCACGTCGTGGGGGAGTCCGCTGTCGTCGAACTTCCATTCGACGGTCTGTCCCTTCTCGATGGTGACCGATGCCGGTGTGTACGCCATGTTCTTCACCTCGATCACGACTGCAGGTTCGTCCGACGACGCACCGGCATCACTACTGCAGGCGGTGAGGCTCAGGGCAGCGCACGCGGACAGGAAAGCGGGAACGAGTTTCTTCATGAGGTGTTCTCTCCATTCTTCGACTTGTCAGCGGACGTAACGCAGATTTGCCGTCATGCCGGCCTCGAAGTGGTAGGCGTTGTGGCAGTGGAACATCCACTCGCCGGGATTGTCGGCGTCGAACTCGATGGCAAGCTCGGTGCCGGGTAGGACGTTGACGGTGTCTCGGCGAAGTCCGCCGTAATCCGGTACCGCAAACGTGTGGCCGTGGGTGTGCATGGGGTGCCACATCGTGGACGTGTTCTTCATCGTGATCCGGACCCGTTCGCCCTGTTTGATGACGAGCTTGCCCGCATCGGCTCCCGCCATTCCCCAGACGTACCGATCGCCGGCCTGGATCAATTCGATGTGGTAGTCGCGATCAGGCGACTTCGTCTCGAGCCGTGCGGATTCCGTGGGCCGGAGTTCGCTTTCGGTGACCAGTCGGCCGGCCAGTTCCGAGAGGTTTCCGCCCACATCCGGATTCGCCAGCGCCAACGCGTCGGTGCTGCGTAGGACGGTCGACGCATAACCATCTCGGCCCTCGACCTTCGCCACCACCGGCCATGTTCCCGACTTCACCGTCACCAGTACGTCGTAGCGTTGGGCCATTCCGACGATGATGGTGTCGGCGGGAGTTGGTTCCACGTCGTAGCCATCGGTAGCGACGATTGTCATCTCGTGACCGGCCACCGCAAACCGGTACGGAGTTTCGGCGGCTGCGTTGATGATTCGCAGTCGAAGGGTCGAACCGGGCGCTGCAGTGACGACAGCAGGATCGTTGGGTGGCCGCCCGTTGATCAAGTGCAGTGGATACGCGATGTGTTGAGTCATCCCGCCGAGTGGTTCGGAAGAACCGTGTCCACCGCTCACCAACTGTTGCGCGAAAGACATGTCGGCTTCCGAGTGTTCCGCCGGAGTCGTTGCCCCACCGCCGTGTCCGCCGTGCCCGCCCGAAATTGCCGGGTTCAGGGCCATCAGGACGGAATCCGGTGTGGTACCCAATCCGTCGAGCCAGTCGTCGAGCACCAGAACGGCATCGGCGTCGGCCCCGGTGATGTCGTTCGGGTCCTCGACGATCATGGCGCCGAAGAGCCCCCGATCGGCTTGTAATCCGCTGTGCGAGTGGTACCAGTACGTTCCCGGATCCGGTGCGATGAAGTTGTACTCGAAACTCGAACCGGCGCCGATGGGGGCCTGCGTGGTGGGTGCCGCGCCGTCCATGTCGTTGCGGATTCGAATTCCGTGCCAGTGCAGTGTTGTTTCGGCATCGAGGCCGTTCTGGACGCTGACGTTCACCCGGTCACCGGACTTCAGTCGAAGTTCCGGAGCCACCGCAGCGCCTCCGTACGTCCACGTGTCCACGAGGCGTCCGCCAAGATCTACCGTCGAGAATCCGGCGGCAAGGGCAAACGCAGCGGTCGTCCCGTTCCAGGCTCGCGCCGATTCTGCGGCGGCAACTTCGGGGTCGGTGGGCAGAATGTAGTCGAGATCGGTTGTGGGCGTCGGAGATGCTGCAGTGGAACTGCATCCGGCAATCGTCCCCATCGCGCCGAGCCCGAGTGCTCCGGCGCCGAGTGCTCCCAAACTCAGGAAGCGGCGCCGGCCCATCGCCACACCGGATCCGGGACGACTCATCGGAGTACTTCTGGTGTGATCAACCCGCTGACATCCCCGACGTTGCCCGAGACATCGACGGAACTGACCTGCTCGCCGGTGCTCGCGTTGTAACCCACGATCTTCTGCGGAGCGGAGCCTTCGACCTCAGGTCCGGTACCGAGCACGTAGAACGTGGCGCCGTCGACGGAAAAGGTCATGCTCTTGATGTCTGTCAAGCCGAGGTCTGCCAGCGTCAAGCTCTTCACCGGGGCGAAGGTCGTTGCATCGGACAAGTCGATCTTGACCAGTGAGCCTCCCCGAGCAGAGTCCGGATGAATAGCCGTGTCCGTGTACGCGATTGCGAGCCGGGTTGCGTCGGCGTTGATGACGTTCTCCGAGAATCGACCGGAGTCCTGCCCGGCGTTTCCGATCGGCTTGACACCTTCCTGAGGCAGTCCGTTGGAGAAGTCGAAGACGTACACATCGCCGTTCTCACTGACCAGCAAGGCTTTTTGTGCTTCCGATGCCCACGTGACCTTGCGGGTGGAGACAAAATCCTCGGGTAGGACCTTGCTTCGGGCGGTTTCCTTCGGAACACCGTCGTCACCGATCGTGACGTGCAGCAGTTCCCGGGTGTCCTCGCAGACGCTGTACAGCTCGTGATCGACCATCCACGTGAACGGACCGCAGCCGACTATCTGGAGTGCACCGGTCGCTTCCTTCTTCTCGAGGTCGACCACTCTGATTCCGTACAAACCGTCGTCCCACGTGACGAAGAACTTGCCGTCGGACGTCACGGCGTTCGAGCCGGGACGGGAATGTACGCGTGCGACGTCCGGAAGCATGACCTCGGCTGGTTCCAGCAGGTTTCCGGAGTAGGTGCTGACCGTGAAATCTGCTGCGCCGCGGGAACCTCGGGGGCGCCACACCTCGGCAGCGAGCACCGCAGGATCTTCGGCGGAATCCCCGACGAATCCGTGAATGACCGGGTCCCAGATACCCGGGCCGACGGTGATTCGGCTCTCGGCCACACCGGTTTTCGGATCGATGACGTTGACGCTCAGCTCGAGCTGGCCGAATCCACCTTCGACGCCCAGCAAGCGGTCAGCTGCGATCGGGGTGATCGAACCGACGTGCAACGGCTCGGGAATGGTATCGCCGATTTCCTGGTCGTCGTGACCGAGGGAGATCCCCTCGCCCGGAGCAGTGAACGGAACTGTCGGATAGGTGACATCGCCTGCGCTGGAAGGTTCGTCGTTGTCGGACGAACTGCAACCGGCCAGCGCGAGTACGACTGTGAGTGGGATGACGGCAACGGCGGGGCGCGCCAGTTTTCGGGTTCGCGAACTGCTCATGATCCGGCACCGACCTTGGGGCGCTCGGCCGGTCGAGTCTGGCAGTCCTCACCGATGATGGGCGCCATCGTGCAGGTGTATGCCTGAGACTCGTCGGAGACACACCAGATGATTTCCTGGTCGTAGCTTCCGGAGACCGGGTTGTACATCACGGCCTGCATGTCCGGTTCGCCGCAGAATGCGTTGGAACACGAAGGTGCACCGCAGCAGTCGTAGTAGGCGATCAGATAGGTCTTGCCGGTATCAGGGTTGGTGCAGCATCCGACCCAGAACTCTGCGCCGGGCTTGCTGCCGGGGGCGCAGGTGGTGACACCGCCGCCGTTGCATGCGGCACAGGACGTTCCGTCCATGTTGCACCAGCGCCAGTACTCGCACTCGGCCGGATCTTTACCGTCGTAGACAGGGACAAGAGGTTCGGGGCCAGGTGCCGGCGCAGGAACCTCGGGCTCTTGGGCGAAGGCACTACGTGTCACAGGAAGTGTGCTGATCAGTGCCACTCCTGACACACCCATGGTCCACTTGCCGATCCGACTGATCATGGATCGCCGCGAAACTCGTTCGGAGAGTTTACGTCCGGTTCGACTGGTGAGCGAACCGCCCTGGCCCGCCATCCATTCGGCCTGGGCCTGAACTGTCGCCTCGTCGACGGGATATCGATTCTCCGTGATGTTGTGCTGCGGGAATTCATTGTCGTCCAACGATTTTCTCCTGATTCGTGAAGAGGATCGAACTGTGCAGGAAGATCAGGCCGCGCTGCCGGATTTCGCCTGGGCATGAAGGTGCTGGAGTGAGGGGGTGCCGGATTCGAGCGCATTGAGCAGGCTTTCCACCTGAGCCATGTGATTGCACAGGCCCTTTCCTCGGATCTTGCCGTGCTCGTCGAGAATCACGCCGTACGGAGTGGTGCCCACCTGGTACGCGATACCGACGTCTCGAGCGTCGATGTAACTGAGCTCGGAACCGATCCCGCTGCCGGCCAGGAACTCGCGATGCTCTTCGGGTGTTCCGTCGGAGATGATGATCACGTCGAGATCCGATTCGGCTCGGGCCATTGCCCTTACGCCGGGAAGAAGGCTCTTGCATGTCGAGCAACTCGGTGCTGTGAACAGCAGGAGTTGAGGTTTGTCGCGGTGACCACCGACTCCGACGGTCCGTCCTTCCTGATCGATGAGACCGGCAAACGACGGGCCGGCCTGTTCGACCTTGGGGCCGGTATCCATCATCCGGGCACCGAGAGGTCCGAGACGTACTTGTACGCGGCCGATTTCACGAGCCAGAGCAAGAACCATCAAGAACAGTACGGCTACGGCGATCACCAGGATCACTGTCGCGACAAGGAGGAAAGTGGTCATCGTGGTAGTCCTGCCTTCGAGTTTTCAGTGGTGGGGATGTGAGTCACGAGCCGTACCGGGACGCGGTTTCGGCGGTTCGGAGGCGGATGGAGGCGCTCGACAGGTAGTCGTCGACCGGGCGTCGTCCGAGGTGGACCACCGAACGAATTTGTGCGAGAGCAACTCCAGCCAGAACGAGGAGGAATCCGAAGGTCGCCGCCACGACCTGGACGCCGATCTCAGCCTGTCCGGCGGTGACCGACAGTGCCACAGCGATCACCGCGAGTGTTCCGGCGCGAACGGCGTGGAACCATCCGATACGCGGAATCTCGCCGACTCCGAATGCAAAACATCCGCAGTCCAGATCGCGTCGCCCACGCAGGAGGTTGATCGTGAGGCTCGTGAAGAACGACGCGAACATGATGGCAGCAACCAAGGCGGCGAGGCGATGGACCACGCCGAGAACCAGAAGGATGCCTACGACGGTTTCCGCGACGGGAAGGATGCGAGCGATCGGTACTTCGAGTCGCACCGGCAACACTTTGTATCCGCGCACCGAACGAAGGACCCCGTCGTGGTCGTTCAGCTTGGGAATGCCGGCGAGCAGGAGAACAAATCCGATGATCGCCGAAGTGGTGGCGCTGACCAAGTCCATGCTTCCTCCGTTCCTCTCGGGTAGTGCCGGTGGTGTGTGGGACACATCCTGTACGGGCGATGCTGCGAACCCGCGTCGACCGCGCTACGCCTGGACGAGGTGCAACTGAGAGAGCAGTTGTCGTGTGAGAATCGGAGAACTCGCAGGTCAAGGTGCTCCCGGAGGGGCCGGATACCGTCGGCCGCCCTTGATCCGGCATGACGCTGGGTGGGAAACAGAGTCGGATTCTCACTTGAAAGTTCGGTGCGCGCCATCGTGGAAACTGCGCGGAAACATAAGCGGACTAACTTGACCGAATTCTGACAATTCGCTCGTAGGTTCGGGCCTGGACGCGACGGACGGTGACACATGGCCGTGAGTGCGGCACTGCGTGCAGCGATCACGCGAGCGCAGAATGCGGATCAACACAGTGAGCCCGTGTTCTCCCCGCTCCGTGGTCTCGGACGAGGACGTTTGACCCCGATCGACCTGTTGGGGCAATCACTCTCCACGATCGCTCCGGCAACGGGAATGGTGTTCATCGCCCTGTGGATGATCACCTACAGTCCCGGCTACGTCGGGTTGGCTGCGATTGCTGCGACAACTTCGGCGGTGTTTCTCGTTGCGTTCTGCATCACTCAATTCACGCGGAGACTGGCCGCAGCAGGATCGTTGTACAGCTTCGTCTTCCAAGGCTCCGGTATCCGGGCGACACTGACGGCGGGCGCCGCACTGGTACTCGGGTATCTCGGAATCTCGGTTTCGGTTTTCTCGCAGGCGGTTCCGAGTCTGCTCGATACCATCGCCATTGTCGGCCCCGACGTGCGAGGAACTGCCGCGACAGTGATCACGACGGTGGCGATTGCCCTGGCCGTAGCGTGGATTGCAGTGCGCGGCGTCCGGTTCGCCACCCGAGCGATCCTGGTCGTCGAAGCGTGCTCGTTGATTCTCATCGTCGTGGTCATGCTGGCGACGCACAGTGACACGACAACTGCTGTTGCCCTGCCGAATCCGTCGCTGAGTGCAGTTCCGTTTCTCGCGATGCTGACGGTGCTCAGCATGGCGGGCTTCGAAAGTTCGGCCTTCTTCGGTCCGGAAGCGAAGCGACCACTCATCGGCGTCACACGCACGGTTCTCATTTCGCCGATCATCTGCGGGGTCCTCTTCGTTTTTGCGGCCTGGGCGGCGATGACCGGCCACGGCGCGACGATCGTCGGAGCGTACTTCGAGGGAACGGCATCGGGGGCCAGCGCGGAGGTGGTTCTGGCAGTCAAGATCGGAATGACATGTTCCTGGTTCGCATCCACTCTCGGTTGTGCGCAGGCGGGTTCGCGGTTGTTGTATTCGATGGGGATCGAACGGGTACTGCCTGCGCCGCTCGCTCGCGTGCACAGACGGTTCCGCACCCCGTACGTTGCGGTACTTGCGTTCGTCGCGGTAAGTGCGGCAGGCGTGTTCATCTATTCGGATACGGTTCGCGACGATTCGGGATCCTTCGACGGCGTGGTGGAGACCGCGTTGGTCTGCGCTTACACGCTGGTGGCCTTTGCTTCGTGGAAGTTCTTGCGCCGAATCGGGGAACATACGTCGCTGACCCGGATATGCACCCTGTCCGTGAGTACCGCCGGTGCTGGTCTACTGGTCTACATCGTTCTCGACGGTGCGGTTCACGGGATGTGGGCACTGCCGATCGCTGCTCTTGCTGTTGCGGTGTCGGGGACAGTGTGGAGCGCATTGCTCCGTAGAGCCAGACCTGAAAGCCTTCTGATGGTTGGCGCTTTCGACAGCGTCGAGACGGCGGACCTGTTGCCCGGTGCTGGCACTCTGCTGATCGACGGTGACGGGCGAAGGCGACTCGTTCCGGATCGTGGGACCGCCGAGGGTGACTCGCCGGAGCATGGGCGGTGACCGCGGACCGTGCAACCGCTGGTCCACGATCAGGAAAACAGATCGGCGAAGAGACCCACTTCAGTGGACAACAACCGCGTGCGGTTCAGAAGGCGCTGGGGATGCTCGAGGCGGTGGCTCATCTGGGACCGGGAACAACCGCGAAGGAGATCGCCACTTTTGCAGGCGTTCCATCGGCCACGGCGTACCGGATGCTGAATCTGCTGGTGGCGGAGGGCTTTCTCGTGCGGGTGCCGGACCTGTCAGGGTTCGCGTTGGGACGTCGGACTGCCGAGCTCTCGCATGCGGCGTCGTCGAGTGGTCCGGCGCCGACGCTGCACGAGCGCGTCGAGGACATGCGGACACACACGAGGTTCGGATTGCACGTCGCGTCATTCGCCGGTGGGCGCTTGCGGTTCGTCGACAAGGATCCGGATCACGAGATCATCGGAATAGCGGCACTGGCCAAGAACCTTCACGCGAATGCGCTGGGGAAGGTTCTGTTGGCGCACGACGAGCGGTTGCTTTCGGGTTTGGAACTTCGCCGGGTCACGGAGTTCACCCTCGGTGATTTCGATGCGTTGTATGAGCAGTTGAGGTCTGTTCGCCTGCAGGGTTTTGCATTCGAGAACCAGGAATGCCGCCTGGGTCGATCCGCAGTGGCAGTACCGGTTCGAGATCACGCAGACCAGGTGGCCGGCGGGTTATGTGTTCAGGGAGCGAGCGGGCGAGTGACGGACGAGGATCGAGAGTTGGTCGGTTTCCTACTCGATTGTGCGCGTCAGCTCACCGGATTGCTCTGACGTCACACGCGCAGACTCAGGGGGAGCCCGGCGGTCATCAGGACCACGGACTCCGATTCACTGGAGATGCGGCTGTTCACCAGACCGAGTAGATCGCGGAACAGCCTCCCGGACTTCGTGTCCGGGACGACGCCGCTTCCCACTTCGTTCGTGACGGCGACAATCGGAACCGGACAGGCGGTCCAGGCGTCGGCCAACCGGTCGATATCTGCGTGGACGGCGCTGAGATCTTTTGTCGCCCACGCCTGATGTCGGTCCAGACGTGCGGTCAACCACGTGCCGAGGCAATCGAGCAGTATCGGTGTTGTTGCGGCCGCGAGAATCTCGGCGACTTCGGAGGTCTCTACCGTCGTCCACGTCGACGGCCTCCGCGCGCGATGCGACGCAATTCGTTCGATCCAGTCGGGATCGTCGTCCTGCGGATCCCCGGTGGCGATGTACGTGACGTTCCGGTAGCCGGCAAGCAGGCCCTCCGCGTAAGTGGACTTGCCCGAGCGGGCGCCACCGGTGACCAGAGTTCGATGGCTCTGTCCTACCCCGATCTCGAGCACAGCTCCATCCGGAACCGCTCGCGCCCCGGACAAGCGAAGTGCTTCCGAGAGTTCGTTTTCGACTGGGTTGTGGTGCCCGAGGTGTACGGCGACCACATCGGTTCGATCGGTGATCGCGGTGCAATTGCGTAGTCGGGTCACCGTCTCCGCGAAACTCGGCAGATCATGGTGCCCGGTGCCGTGATCAGTTTTGTGGCCGAAGGTCTCTTCGAGAAAGACGGCGTCGAAACGCGCGTCGGCAAGTGCGTCGACAGTGGATTCGGGCAGAGGCCCGGTGTCGGTGGCCCAGAAGATTCGGGTTCCGGATGCGTCGGTGATGTCGTAGAGAAGGGTGGGTACTTCGTGCGCGGCTTCGAGTGCGCGAACACGATAGGTGCCCAACATGATCGACTGGCCGGTCTCGAGCGGTGTGAAGGTCACCGGGTCATCCGGGCCCACCCAGTCTCGGCAGAGAGCGAGCGCGTCGGGTGGTCCGAGAACCTGTAGTGGTTCGGTGCGCGAGGCCCAGGACCGGAACAGCAATGCCATCGGGCCGAGGTGATCGGGATGAGAGTGCGTCAACAGGATGTGTTCCACGTGTGCCAGCGTGCAACCGAATCGCGACGCGGCACGCGGTACTTCGGGTCCACAGTCCAACAGGATTCTGTTGTCCACCAGGGCAGCAGTGTGCCCGCGGATGGTTTCACTCGACAGGGCGGACAGGCAGGAAGGGCAAGTGCAGAACGGGTTCGGCCAACCGTCGGCAGCGCCGGTGCCGAGCATCACCAATTCCATCAGCGGGTGCCTTCCTGCCGAATCGGAACAACTATGGGACCGCTGGGCCGGTCCAGGATTTCGACCCGGGCGCCGTACACGCGGCCGAGGAGGTCTGCCTCCAGCACCGCTGAGGGTGTGCCGTCGGCAACCACGCTGCCCTTGTCCAGCAGCACGATTCGTCGACCGTACTGACCCGCGAGAGTGAGGTCGTGCATCGCGGCGATGACCGTGATGTTGTCGGCCTCACGCAGTTCCTCCACCAAGTCGAGAACCTGCTGCTGGTGACCGATGTCGAGCGCGCTGGTGGGTTCGTCCAGGAGCAGTACCTGCGGTTCTTGGGCCAGTGCCCGAGCCAGGACCACGCGCTGCAATTCGCCGCCGGAAAGTTCGGTGGCTCGTCGATCTGCGAACTCGGCGAGGTCGAGCCTCTCGATCACCGAAGAGATCACCGAACGATCAGTAGCGGTTTCGGTTCCGAAGCGTCGTAGATAGGGAGTGCGGCCGAGCGCAACCAGTTCCTTAACCGTTGAGCCCTCGGGTACTACCGGACGCTGAGGCATCAACGCGACTACGGCGGACATCGCCTTGCGGCTGGAATTGCGAGGACTCAGTCCCCCGACCGAGAGCTCACCGGTAGACGGAATCAATCCAGCGAGGGCATGCATCAAGGTTGTCTTGCCGGCGCCGTTCGGCCCGACCACGGCAACCCAATCGCCGGGTGTCACATCGAGATCGATGCCGTCGACGACGTCTTTGCCGCCGAGGTTGACTCGGAGGTCGCGGCACCGCACTGCGCTGTCGGTCATGCCGAGACCCGGCTGCGGCGCAGAACCAGAAGGAAGAACGGAGCGCCGATCATCGCGGTTACAACGCCGATCGGGAGTTCGGCCGGTGCCATGACCGTGCGGGCGGCAACGTCGGTGAGGACGAGAAACGCCGCTCCGAGCATGAGTGACAGGGGCAGAAGCAGTCGATGCGACGGGCCGACGACCAGTCGAACCGCATGGGGAACAACGATTCCGACAAAGCCGATCAGTCCACTTGCACTCACGACCGCCGCCGTTCCCAGAGTTGCGGCGAGCACCAGTACCAGGCGTGATCTGGCCGGGTCGACGCCGAGGCTGGCGGCTTCGACGTCACCTACGGCCATCACGTCGAGTACGCGTCGGTGTACCAGAATGACGGCAGATGCCAGCGCGACGTACGGCAGGACAACCAGAACTTCCGACCAACCGTCGGTGGACAATCCGCCGAGCAGCCAGGAATAGACCTCGCGGAGTGAATCGTCGAACCGCTGCTGGACAAAAGTCTGCGCTGCATTCGTGAACGCCGCGACTGCGACACCGGCGAGGATGATGACTACCGCGTTCTGCGGCCCGCCTATGCTTCGGCCGAGCGAATAAGTTGCGAACACGGCCAGCACACCACCGACGAAGGCGGCCATGGGAATTCCGAACATGCCCAGCGCTCCACCCGAAACGATGGCGAGGGTTGCGCCCAGTCCGGCTCCGCTGGAAACGCCGAGGAGATACGGATCTGCCAAGGGATTTCGGAACACGCCCTGGTAGGCGGCACCGGCAACGGCCAACATTGCTCCGACCAACGCGCCCAGGACTACTCGCGGAAGCCGGATCTGCCAGAGAATCGCCTGCTGTGTCGCGGTGAGACCGGAATCGAGGTGGATGCCGGGTATTCCGTCCAGAAGTTCGAGAATGGTTCGATCAGGCGTCAAACCGGCCGGCCCCACCAGAACACCGATCAGCAAGGCAGCGCACAGAATCAGCGCGGCGCCGAGCAGAACGGCGGTCCGATGTTGGGAGATACCGGCTTTGATCATCGAGTGCTCAGGCCGCGGGAACTTGGGCAACGATGGCCGCGACGGCCTTCACCTGATCGGCGACACGGGGTCCCCACCGGCTGGAAAGGTCTTCGTCGAGCACATGGATCTGGTTGCCGGTAACCGCTTTCATGCCGCTCCACCCGGGCCGAGCGGCGACGGATTCTGCAGTCACTCCGCAGCATTGGGAGTCTGCGAGAAAGATGAGATCGGGATTGGCCTGCACCACGAATTCGGCGGACAGCTGCGGATAGTCGCCCTGCCCCGCGGCGTCGGCGATGCTCTTCATTCCGAACAACGAGTAGATCTGCCCGACGAAGCTCGAACTCGTGACGGTGTAGAGCGAGGAGTCGAGTTCGTGGAAGTACGTCAGCGGCTGTTGGCGCGCAGGAACACTGGCGACAGCGGCGTCGATGTCCGAGCGCATGGTATCGACAACTTCGGTGCCCTTGTCCTCGTGGCCGGTGGCCTTCGCGACGCGCTCGATCTGGGCGTAGACGTCGTCGATGCTTGTGGCTGCCGGTAGTAGGAGTGTCGGCACCTTCGCCTTTTGCAGCCCGGAGACAAGATCATTCATGTCATCCGATGCGATCACCAGATCCGGTGCGTAGCCGAGGATGGCTTCGACGTTCGGTTGAAAGCCCGAGAGATCGGTGACCGGGATACCGGCCGGGTAGTCGGACTGATTGTCGACGGCCCTCACCTGATCGCCCGCGCCGACGGCCCACAGGGTCTCGGTGGCGCTGGGACTGAGCGACACGATCGACTGCGGACGTGACTCGATGGTGATGTCCGTGCCGGAATCCGTGGGACCGGAAACAACAGTCACCGGGAACGAGCCGTCCGAGGCGGCTGTGGTTGCGGGTGCATCGGACGTCGAGCTACTGCAGGCACCGGCAAGCAGTGCGGTGCTCACCGTCAGTGCTGCAAGTACAGATCTGAATCTACGTGTCGGCCGAGTACTCACAGCCACCCCTCCGCTAGTGGTGAAGGGTCGCGAGCAGCGCGGCCGCGAGGCGAAGCGCCACGAGCGGTCCTTCGTCCGAGAACCATCGTGTCGCCACGAGGCCGGTGACCTGACTCGTTCGCCTCGAGTAGTGACGGGCGAATTCACAGTTGCGTCGACAGTGCCGGGGTTTCACCGAACTTCACACGAGCAGCGTGGCACCCCGGTGAACCGGGGCATCTGCACTTTACAGGGGTCGTCTGGCTTGACCCGGGAGGTCAAGGCAAGGTAAATATCTATTCCACTAATGAACTAGTGAAAGGGTTCGGATGATCGACTTCCGTATCGACCGCCGATCCGGCATTCCCACATACGTGCAATTGGTCCTTCAGGTGAAGCAGGCGCTCAGGCTCGGTGATCTCCAAGTCGGGGATCGGCTGCCCACAGCCAAGGACGTCGTGGGAGCGCTCGCGATCAACCCGAACACAGTCCTGAAGGCCTACAAGGAACTCGAGCGCGACGGACTTGTTGCTCCGCGGCCTGGATTGGGCACGTTCGTCGTCAAGTCCCTGGCCAAACCCGGTATGGCGGAAAGCTCTGCGCTACGTCGTGAGTTGGCGCGTTGGGTGGCAGATGCCGTGGCCGCCGGACTCGAGCGCACGGACATCGAAGCATTGGTGAGTTTGGAGCTCGAGAAGACGTTCATCGAAACGGATCCGTCCGGAAAGCAGGGGGAGACATCATGACTGCGCAAGAATCGGCACTGACGATGCAGGACGTGGACAAGCGCTTCGGCAAGAAGAAGGTGCTCGACGCCTGCACATTCGAGATCGCGACAGGAAGCATCACTGCCCTGGTCGGGGTGAACGGAGCGGGCAAGTCCACACTGATGTCCTTGGCGGTCGGGTTGACGATGCCTGACCACGGTTCGATCTCCGTCCTGGGCAGCACGCCGGATCAGGACGGCATCTGCCCAGGCCTGTCGTACCTCGCTCAGCACAAGCCGCTGTATCCCAAATTCACTGTTGCAGAACTTCTTCGATTCGGCGCATACACCAACGACGAGTGGGATGCGAAGTACGCTCTGGATCTGGTGGAGCGCGCTGGGATTGCTCTCGATGCAAAGGCGAAGACTCTGTCACCAGGTCAACGAACCAGGGTTGCACTGGCTTTGGCGCTCGGACGCAGACCGCAGTTGCTTCTACTCGACGAGCCTCTGGCAGATCTCGATCCGGTGGCACGGCGGTCCGTCGCGACCACTCTGCTCGAGGACGTTGCCGAGTACGGCACCACGGTTCTGTTGTCTTCACACATCGTTTCCGAATTGGCAGACGTCTCGGATCGACTTCTTCTGCTGGGCGGCGGTGACGCGAGATTGTCCGGTCCGTTGGATGAATTGATCGCTGCCCATTACGTATTGATCGGGGACGGCGATCCTTCGGACGTGGTCGGTGCCGGTGCGGTCATTCATACCGACAAGGGGATGCGGTCGAATTCTCATGTGGTGGAGGGAGTCCGTCCGAGCCCTCGGGCCGGCTGGGTGATCGACGACGCAACTCTCGACGACGTGGTGCTCGGGCACCTGAGCGCAGAAACGATGGTGGCGGCATGATCTGGGTTACGTGGCGGCACCACCGGACATCGCTCGTTGTGTCGTTGGGATTCCTCGCGGCATTAGCAGTCATTGTCTTGTCGAGTGGTGCGATCATCAAGAGCGGCGGACAAGCCCAACTCTTCGGATCGCCTCTCAGTTGCATGGATGACATCACCGCTATCTGCACGGCAGAGACGGCTCTCACCCTGACGACAGTGGTTGCTACTGCTCTGCCGGTGTTCCTCGGCGTGTTGATCGGTGTCACCGTGTTTTCGCGGGATATCGAACAGGGAACGCACGTATTGGGGCTTACTCAATCGGTCAGTCGGACTCGTTGGTTCTGGACCCGGGTGTTGATCGTCTTCCTGCCGATTTCTGTGGCTTCGGCATTGCTCGGATTTGCACTGCAATGGGCTCGATCTCTCCCGGACAACTCCCGGTATGCATTTGTTGCCGGGCGTTCGACTTTCGTCGAGATATCGAACCTGTCGTATCCGCTCTTTCAATCCAGCGGACTGGTCTTGGGTGCATACACATTCATGGCACTCATGCTCGGAGCAGCTCTGGCTTTGCTGGTGCGTAGTTCGATCGGCGCAATGGCGATCACGATGGTCGGTGTTGTTGCGATCCTGGCAGCATTTCAGTTGGTTGCACGACCCGATTACGCCGAGCCGAGTGTCCGAACGTCACCCGTCGCCGGATTCAGTTCCTACTATTCGAGCGATACCAGTATTCCCGCGGTCAATTGGGAACTCGCGCAGGGATATGTCGACCTCCGAGGTAACTGGGTCGACATCAAATACGACGAGTGCACGTGGGGTGGATCAGGCGGCGAGAACCCGTACGACCAGCGCCCGGAGGAGACCGGCGCCGAGTACAGCCTCCGCATGGATGTGCTCTCAGCGCAGCAGAACAGAGAGATGGAGATCTGTTTGCGGGAACACGGCGTCGACCACTACGAAGTTCGCTACCACCCAGCTGATCGGTTCTGGCGTTTCCAGTTCACGGAAGCTGCACTCGTCCTGATCCTTTCGGGCTTGTTCCTCCTGCCGGCGCTCTGGGGCCTACGACGCCTCAAACCGTGATTCAGCGGGCGACCGGCGCGACCGTCAGCTGGTTGATGTTCGCGCCGGTCATCGAGCAACCCTTGGTGGGGTAGGCAAGGAAGACCGAGTCGTAGCTGTTGGGCGGGTAAACCCTCAGTCCCGCAACGTCGGTCACGCCGCACTGATCTGCCGGGTAGTTCTCGACGTTCGTGGCGCGCACCAAAGACGTTGCGGCAGAGCCAGGGGCAAGGGAGACGAGTGAACCGGATCCGGAGCGGCCGGCTGCAGCACCCACTTCGCTTCCGGACGCTCCCGTGACATAGGAGACGCCGGGGAAACCGTCGAGCGTGCACGTGCGGCCGCCCGTGTTGGTGAAGACCACCGGAAGCTCCACAGAACCGGCGGCGCCACTCGACTCGCCGAGGGTGACGTTCAGTTCCCCGATCGCGCAGCCTTCGGGATTGGGTGCCGTCGAGGTTGTGGTTTGGGTGTGATCGGTATGCGTCGTCGAAGGTGCGGCAGTACCGGTCTGGGTCGTCGGCGCAGAGGCGGTCGTGGTTGAGGCGGGTGCCGGTGAACTCTCGGCCGTTCCCGTTTCATCCGAGCCGCAACCGCTGAGAAGTGCGAGAGCAGCAAGTGGAGCCGCCAACAAGCCGACGTTGCGCATGCGGTTGGGATTCATCGCTCTGTACTCCTCAAGCTGGTCGACAACTGGCTCCGGAACATCCGTGTCCGGTATATCCGAATCCGAGGCCGGATGTGCAGAGACGAATCAGGCTCGCCGGTGATCAGGACCTACTTCCCGGATGGATTGCCGCTGCGGATCTAGCATGAGAGATAACCTGTCCGGATCGCGACCACCGGGAGTAGCGCATGTTCACCTTCACCAGCGACGACGGAGTGGTCATTCATGTCCACGAATGGCCCACCGAGCAGGAACCTCGAGGGGTTGTTCAACTCGCGCACGGTATGGGTGAGCACGCAAAACGCTACGCATACGTCGCCGAAGCCCTGAATGCTCGCGGTTTCCACGTCTACGCGGCGGACCACCGCGGCCACGGTGAGAGCATGCACGCCGGCCCAGGCAACATCGGCGACGACGGCTGGAACCGCTTGGTGGCAGACATGGTGACCCTCACGGGCATCGTCCGCGACAAACACCCCGGCCTGCCCGTCGTACTGCTCAGCCACAGCCTCGGTTCGTTCGCTTCGCAGCAGTACATCCTCGATCATTCGCACCTGATCGACGCCGTCGCACTGTCGGGGACCACCGCGGTCGATCAACTGATCGAGAGCCTCGTCAACGACGGCCCGGACGTCCTCGCCCAGTTCAACGCCGAATTCGAACCGGCCCGTACTCCGCACGACTGGCTCAGCCGTGACGAAGCGCAGGTGGATTTGTACATCAACGATCCGCTGTGCGGTTTCAGCCTGGACGACGCAGGCATGGGCGGACTTATCGCAGCGGGACCGAGGTTCGTCGACGTCGAGGGTGTGCGGCAAGACCTTCCGATCCTGGTCTTCGTCGGCACCTCGGATCCTCTCAACGCCGCGCTGAGCCGTACCGACGTCGCAGTCGAACGGTACAACTCGGCGGGGATCGAAGACGTCACCTATTACACCTATCCGGGCGCCAGGCACGAGATCTTCAACGAGACCAACCGCGACGACGTCATCAATGATCTGACGACGTGGATGGATCGCGTACTCGAAGCGTGACCGCCTCACCGGAAGGGGAACACGATGTCCACAGTTCCGGCCGCACGACCCGATCCAGACCCGCGAGATGTCAAGCGCTGGAGACGATACCTCGCCGACGAACAAGCCGAGGCCGCCGTCTACCGAGACCTCGCGGGTAGGCGCAGCGGCGAGGAGCGCGAAATCCTTCTCGCACTGGCCGACGCGGAGGGTCGACATGAGGCGCACTGGCGAGCGCTTCTCGGCGATCACGTCGGCAAACCACTGCGCGGCGATATCCGCACTCGGATACTGGGCTTTCTGGCCAGACGCTTCGGCTCCGTCTTCGTGCTCGCTCTTGCCCAGCGCGCGGAGACACGATCCCCCTATCCGAACGACGCCGACGCGACCGCATCGATGGGCGCGGACGAGAAGATCCACGAAGAAGTGGTGCGGGCCTTGGCCACCCGGGGCCGCAACAGACTTTCGGGGACATTTCGTGCCGCCGTTTTCGGGGCCAACGACGGCCTGGTCAGCAATCTCGCTCTTGTACTAGGCATCAGCGGTAGCGGCGTCTCCAACCAGATCGTTCTGATCACCGGCATGGCCGGGCTTCTGGCCGGCGCCCTGTCGATGGGAGCCGGCGAGTACGTTTCAGTCCGCTCGCAGCGAGAGTTGTTGGAAGCGTCCAATCCTGGTCCCGCGGCCAGCGAAGCCGTCGGACTGCTCGACGTCGACGCCAACGAATTGGCGCTGGTCTACCGGGCCCGTGGCATGTCCGCCGAGGAAGCGGACCAGCGCGCCGCCGAGGTCCTCGCGAACAGCACCTTCGGCGCCGCGGACGTTGTCGACGACCATGAAGCCGTCGGAACCGGATTGGGCGCAGCGGCGGCAAGTTTCTGCTTCTTCGCCTCGGGCGCAATCATTCCGGTGTTGCCGTATCTGTTCGGCCTGGAAGGCATGACGGCTCTGATCGTCGCGTCCGTACTCGTGGGGATCGCGTTGCTGACGACGGGCGTTGTGGTCGGGTTGCTGTCGGGCGGGCCGCCGTTCAAGAGGGCCCTACGCCAACTTGCGATCGGCTACGGCGCTGCCGGCGCGACGTATCTGCTCGGCATGTTGTTCGGGACCTCGCTCTGAGCGTCGGCTCACGCGCGTAGGGCGGGATCGCGGTGAGCCGGATCGATCCGGACCGGAATTTGGCACACCACGGCCTCGGTGTGTTTGCGCAGTGCATGAGCGATCTCATCGGTCCGTTGGCTCGGGAGTATCCGATGCCATCTGGTCGCCGGGTCGATGGTGGCGACGACAACAAAGGTTTCCCGGTGGGGGAAGTGTGTGCGGATGTATCGAGCGAGGGTGTTCCCCACGGAATTCTCGGTGTCCTCGATGACGATCAAACGCGAATTCGGGTGTCGGGCTTGCCATCGGCGGGTGAAGTCCGTCGTCGATTCGTGGGCAAGGCAGACTCGAATTGCGATGGGCTGCGAAGACATTGCCGTTGCCGCGGCCATCGCGCGGGTGGAGAGCGACGTAATTTCGGACACGGGTACTAGGACTGCTGGTTTGTATCCGATAGACAGAGAATCGTTCTCACCCTGAACGGTTAACCGCGTACCGATATGTGTGTACGCACCGCGGATGCGTTCCATGCCGAGGACGAGCGCAGGGAGCGTGAGAGCGATCAACCAGGCGCCCTCGGTGAACTTCATGGCGGTAGTCACCACTGCTGCGATCGAAGTCAACGCAGCCCCGAAACCGTTGAGCGCTAGGCGCCACTTCCAGCCCGGCGTCTGTTCGGCGAGCCAGTGGCGCACCATGCCGAACTGCGCGAGCGTAAATCCGATGAACACACCGATGGCGAACAGCGGCACCAAGGTGTTCATGTTTCCGCCCGATCCGATGAGCAGGAGAGCGCCGACGCCACCGAGCGACAAGACGCCGTACGTGAAGACGTCGCGCGCCGACTTCCGGCTGAAGCGGTGCGGGAGCACGTTGTCGTCGGCGAGGATTCGCATCAGGTTGGGAAGTCCGCCGTACGAGGTGTTCGCGGCCAACGCCAACAGAATCACGGTGGAGAATTGGACGACGTAGTAGCCCACACCATTTCCGAGGGCAGCGGAAGTGAGTTGCGACAGGACCGTTGTTCCAGGGACCGGTGCGAGTGAGAACTTCTCGATCAACACGGCAAGGCCGATCAGCATGGTGCCCAACAGGATTCCCAGAGCTACTTCGGCACGCTGAGCGCTACGCACGCGAGGCTTCTTGAAACTGGGTACCGCATTGGCGATGGCTTCGACTCCGGTCAATGCGGCGCAACCACTCGAAAAGGCCTTGAGCAGAAGGAGAATGCCGATCGTGTGTGCGTTGTCGGCGAGGAAGGGAGCCGTGGCGACGGCAGGGTTTTCCCGAAGTAGTCCGGCACCGATCACCGTGAAGATGCTGACGACAAAAACCACGGTGGGCAACATGAATACCCGCGCGGAATCTGCGATGCCCCGCAGATTCAGTGCCGTGATGCCGCCGAGTATCGCCAGTGCGATCCAGACCGTGTAGGGAAGAAGCGCAGGGAAGGCGGAGGTCAGAGCCGCGACACCGGCTGCGATCGACACCGCGACGTTGAGGGTGTAGTCGACGATCAACGATGCGGCGGCAGTCAGGCTTGCGCGAGGACTCAGATGCTTCTTTGCGACGGCGTATGCGCCACCGCCTTCGGGAAATGCGGCGATCACCTGGCGATACGACGCCACCAGGACCACAAGCAGCACGGCGATGGCGATCGTCACCGGCACGGTGAAGCCGATCCCCGCGCCGCCGGCGAGGGCCAACACCAACACGATGGCCTCTGGACCGTACGACACCGAGGCCATTGCGTCGAGCGACAAACCCGCCAGTCCGGTTGCGACGGAGAGCTTTTGCTTCTCAGGTTCGCCGCCGGCGCGGGTGGTCGACGATATGACTCCACGGTGTCCGAGTATCACTGCATGTCTCACCGAGTCAGTATCGATACTTCCCGTTGAGCTGAGACCGATCTTGACGATGCCTTGACGCGATCACCAACAAATCTGTGCGGGTTCACAACGGCGGTTCGAGTCGCGGGAAGCCTTGTGACAGCTGATCAATCCAGCGGGCGCGCATGGCGAGAATATCGCGGTTCCGAGACTCCGATTGGGCGGCGACGTGCGAAAGTAGGTCGCGAAGTCGGCCCAGAACGAGTGGTGAGTTCGATGCCGAGGCTATGACGTCGTCCAGTCCGGTTCTGACGAAGGTCGTGAAGTCGGGTAGCGGAATCACCACACGCAGATCACCACGCTCGTCGACGACCCGGATCGAACCTGCGCGCACGGAGGCCACCAGAGAGAGGAGGTCTTCGATCTCGTCCAGAGCCTGCACGGCCGTCGCAGGATCGTTGATAGCGGGTGAGAGCGCTCTGAGCGCGATGTCAGCCAACAATCGAATCGCGAGTAGGGGGTCCTGGGTGAAGGTCCGCTCACTCCCACTGACCAAGGCGTCAAGGATCGTGTTGGCGGGCATGGGTCCGCCGTAGACGTCGGCGAGCGGCAGTCCGTCTCGCAGCGTGCTACCCGGCGACACTCGGAGGACCACCATGGATCGGCAGTTCCGAGCGCTCTGCAGGAGATCTTCGACGAGGATCTGTTGCAGAACGGCTGGCGGTCGATGCCACTCGATAGTCGTGATCACCGGAAGTGTTGGTAGAGGAGGCAACTCCAGATCGGTGGTGGGGTACACGGCGGCGAAGACTGCTCGGCCACGACTCGAGATCGAGGTCAGTACAGGAGCCAACTGGATGGCCGAGAATGCGCGCAGCTGGAGCAGCCTGATCAGCGTCAGCGTGGCCAAGAGTGCCAGCACTGCGAGACTTGGCACGACCACGGACACATCTGTTTCGTTGCTGATGGCGAGCGCTGCCGTGATGTCGAAAACCGACTGGCCTATGGCGAAGGCAAACGTCCGCCACACGATGGGGTCGTCGCGGAACAACAACAAGCGAGGGGTGAAGGTGGTCGCGGCCCACTGGACGACAAGGAACAGTAGCGAGAAGATCACTGCAACTACACCCAGTAACCCCAGTCCGAGTGCAACGAGCATCTCGCTGACCTGACGGGCGGGAATCATTGGGCCGCTACGTAAATATGGCATCGCCAGTCCGGCAGCCAGTCCTACGACGACGCACAGGATCTGGGTCAGGCCGGCGCGCACACGGCGCCGGGGGACGAGGAAGGCATGCCCGATCGGGGTGGGAGCGAAACGTCCGGGCTGATCCACCCTTCAAGCCTCCACGCTGCGGCAATGGTGCGCCTTCACCCGAAACGGATGATGTCGACGCCGTCGTGATCCTGAAACGCTTGAAAGAGCCATGTGAGAGACAGAAGGCGAGACGTCATGACGGATCCGACAGGCCAGAGCCGCGCTGTACTACCGATTCCGGATCGACAACATCTTGGTCTGGTGACGTACGACGCGAAGGATCCGGACACGGAGTTTCCGCCGATCACTCCGCTACTGCCGCCGGCCGGGGCACCCAATGTTCTGGTGGTCCTGTTGGACGACGTGGGATATGGCGCGAGCAGTGCCTTCGGCGGACCAGCGGACACACCGACTGCTGAGCGATTGCAAAGTAATGGGCTCACGTACACGCGGTTTCACACGACTGCGCTGTGTGCACCGACCCGCGCCGCACTGCTGAGTGGGCGCAACCACCATTCGGTAGGTATGGGCTCGGTCACCGAAACCGCGACCTCGGCTCCTGGACTTTCCGGTCTGCGCCCGAATACCAAAGCCGCACTACCGATGACGTTGAAACTGAACGGATACTCGACGGCGCAGTTCGGCAAGTGTCACGAGGTACCGCCGTGGCAGACATCCCCGGTGGGGCCGTTCACATCGTGGCCGACGGGAGAAGGCGGATTCGAGCACTTCTACGGATTCATCGGCGGGGAGAACAACCAGTACTACCCGGCGCTGTACGAGGGTGTCGCGCCCGTGGAGGCGGACAAGACACCGGAGGAGGGTTATCACCTCACCGAGGACCTTGCCGACCACGCCATCGACTGGGTTCGGATGCAGAAGTCCTTGGCTCCGGACAAGCCGTTCTTCGTCTACTTTGCACCCGGCGCCACACATGCACCGCACCATGTTCCGAAGGAGTGGGCAGACAAGTACGAGGGCCGGTTCGCAGGAGGTTGGGATACGCAACGCGAATCGATTCTCGAGCAGCAGAAGCAGCGGGGAGTCGTCCCCGCGGATGCGGTCCTCACCCCGCGCCCCGAGGCCATTCCGGCGTGGGAGGACATGAGTGAGGAGATGAAGCCTGTCCTCGAACGCCAAATGGAAGTTTATGCAGGGTTTCTCGAACACACCGATTTCCATGTCGGCCGGCTTGTCGATGCGATCGAGGAACTCGGAGCCCTCGACAACACCCTCGTGTACTACATCATCGGCGACAACGGAGCGTCCGCAGAGGGGACGATCAACGGAGCCTTCAACGAGATGGCCAACTTCAACGGACTCGCCGCCATCGAAACACCCGAGTTCATGGCGGAAGTGAAAGACAAGTTCGGTACCAAGGACGCGTACAACCACTACTCCGTGGGGTGGGCATGGGCAATGTGCACGCCGTACCAGTGGACGAAACAGGTTGCCTCGCATTGGGGTGGCACTCGCAACGGAACGATCGTGCACTGGCCGGCGGGGATTCGGACCAAGGGTGAGACGCGGTCGCAATTCACCCACGTCATCGACGTCGCACCAACGATCCTCGAGGTCGCGAAACTGCCGGAACCGACCTTCGTCAACGGCGTCCAACAATCACCGATCGAGGGGACCAGCATGGTCTACACCTTCGACGACGCCGAAGCCGCCGAACGTCACGATCTGCAGTACTTCGAGATGGCCGGCAATCGCGGTATCTATTACAAGGGTTGGAGTGCGGTCACCAGACACAGCACTCCGTGGCTGTTCGCGGAGGCACTCCCCGCTCTCGTCGACGACGTGTGGGAGCTCTACGACGGGTCGCAGGATTGGACGCAGTCCAAGGATTTGGCGGCCGAGTTGCCGGAGAAACTCGCTGCACTGCAACGCTTGTGGTTGATCGAAGCAGTCAAGTACAACGTGCTTCCGATCGACGACCGAAGATTCGAGAGGTTCAACCCTCACATCGCGGGGCGTCCGCAGTTGGTGTCCGGGAACCGACAGGTTCTGTTTCCCGGAATGAAACGACTGAGCGAGCACAGCGTGCTGAGTATCAAGAACCGATCTTTCAGTGTCACAGCAGCAGTCGACATCGCGGATGGCATTACTGCCAACGGTGTGATGATCGCGCAGGGCGGCAGGTTCGGCGGCTGGGTACTTTACGCGCGGGAAGGTCGCGCCAAATTCGTCTACAACCTGCTCGGCATGACCGAGTTCGTCGTCGGGTCCGACGTTGACATTCCGGCAGGATCACATCAGATCAGAGTTGAGTTCGCCTACGACGGCGGTGGTCTCGCGAGGGGCGGCGGTGTCACGATCTACCACGACGGTCGCGAAGTGGGCTCGGGTCGCGTCGAGCAGACCCAACCGATGGTCTTCTCCGCGGACGAGACCACCGACATCGGTGACGATTACGGCATGCCTGTCAGTGTCGACTACAGTGGCGCAACCACATTCAACGGCCGTATCGAGGTAGTGCAGATCGACGTCGGCGACGATGACCATACCCACCTGATCGACCCGGAGGAGGTGGCGCGAGTGGCGTTGTCCAGACAGTGATTCCACTGACAAGAGCAGCAGTCACAATCTCCTGAGGGAGGGTCGCAATGCCGACCGTCATCCGTACTGTTCACGATCTGGTCCGCCACGCGCGCGGGCCGACGCACCATCACCACCATCAATCCGTGCACGAGGCACGGCGAATGCGCGCCCACCACATACTGGTCACGCATTCGCTCGCCTGATTTCGGGGCTACAGGTCGCGCGCCAGTGCTCGTCCGGCTGCGCGGCCGGAGAAGATGCAGCCACCGAGGAAGGTCCCTTCGAGCGCGCTGTAACCGTGGACTCCGCCGCCGCCGAAGCCCGCGACCTCACCGGCTGCGTACAGGCCGTCGAAGACACTGCCGTCGGCCTTGATGACCTGTGAATCCAGGTTGGTTTCCAAGCCGCCGAGGGTCTTGCGGGTGAGCAGGTGCAACCGGACCGCGATCAGTGGGCCGTTCTTGGGGTCCAGGATCTTGTGCGGTGCAACGACGCGCACGATCTTGTCTGCCAACAGATTACGAGCACCGTGGATGGCGGTGACCTGGAAGTCCTTGCTGTACTTGTTGTCGACTTCGCGGTCGCGGGCGATCATCTCGCGCTCGATGTCCTCGTAGTCGAGGAGCGGTTCGTCGGTGAGGGCGTTCATGCCGTCGACCAGATCACGAAGGTTGTTGCGCACCACGAAGTCTGCGCCCTTCTGCTTGAATGCCTCGACCGGTCCCGGCGCGCCCTTCTTGATTCGTTCGAGGAGGAGCTTGAAGTCGCGGTTGGTGAAGTCCGGGTTCTGTTCCGATCCCGAGAGTGCGAACTCCTTCTCGATGATCTTCTGGTCGAGGATGAACCACGTGTACTCGTGGCCGCTGTCGAGGATGTACTTGAAAGTTCCCATCGTGTCGAAGCCGGGGAAGTTGGGGACGGGCAGACGCTTGCCGGTGGCGTCGAACCACATCGAGGACGGTCCGGGGATGATTCGGATTCCGTGGTTGGGCCAGATGGGATTCCAGTTCTGGATGCCTTCGGTGTAGTGCCACATGCGGTCGCGGTTCACGATGTTTCCGCCCGCGGATTCGGTGATTTCGAGCATGCGTCCGTCGACGTGTGCAGGTACTCCCGTCAGCATGTGCTTCGGTGCCTTGCCGAGTCGCTCGGGCCAGTTCTTCTTCACCAGTTCGTAGTTGCCGCCGATTCCACCGGAGGTGACCACGACGGCCTGTGCGGCGAACTCGAATTCGCCGATGGGGGTGCGCGAACTCTTCACGCCGCGCAGATCACTGGAAGGTTCGAGGACGGTTCCGCGTACACCAGTGACCGCACCATCGGTGACGACGAGTTGATCGACTTGGTGGCGGTGCTTGAACGTGACCAGTCCGCGCTTCTGGGCGGCGATCACCTTGGTCAGGAAGACATCGACCACGCCGGGGCCGGTTCCCCAGGTGAGGTGGAATCGCGGTACCGAATTGCCGTGTCCAAGAGCCATTCCGCGGCCACGTTCGGCCCAGCCGACATTCGGCATCAGGCGAAGCCCCAGGTCGTGCAGGTACTGACGCTTGTCGCCGGCCGCGAACTCGACGTACGCCTTGGCCCACTGGCGAGGCCAGTGATCTTCGCGCTCACGGTCGAATCCGGCAGTGCCCATCCAGTCCTGCATTGCCAACTCGAGAGAGTCCTTGATACCGAGTCGGCGTTGCTCGGGGCTGTTCACGAGGAAGAGTCCGCCGAGCGACCAGAATGCCTGTGCGCCGAGGTTGGCTGCGTTCTCCTGTTCCACGACAAGGACTTTGCGGCCGGCGCGTGTCAGTTCGTAGGTGGCGACCAGTCCCGCCAGCCCTGCCCCGACAACGATGACGTCAGCTTGTTCGCTCACGACAGCTCCTCTTTCGATTGGTTGTTCTGGATTATTTCGCTGTAGGACAGCAGGATTCGAGTGAAGATATCGCGGCGCAGTGCGAAGGCGGCGTTGGTGTCGGTGTCGACGAGACACTGCACGCTGGTGCCGTCGTGCACTGCGACCAATGCCCGTCCCAACGCAGTCGGGTCGCCGACGATTGTTCGCCCGACGTCGCTGAGTGCGGCCTCCACAATGGGCAACAGGGTGCGAAGGATCGCGTCTTCACGGTCGGCAAGGGCTTTGCGAAGTGCCGGGTTGCGGAGCGCGTGGGCGGTGAATTCCGCGTTGATTCGGTACCACTGCGGGTCGACCGGAACCACCGCCACGATCCGGGCGACAGCGGCATGGATGTCGACGGTGTTACCGGCGGTGATCGACTCCGTCGCCAACCGCAGATCAGCGAGCATTGCTGCAGATCGTTGCTCCCACATCGCGAAGAACAGTTCGTCGAGTGAATCGAAGTTGGAGTAGAACGCGCCTCGGGAGTAACCGCCGCGTTCGCAGATCTGCTCGACCGTGGCGTGCCCGAACCCCGATTCAGAGAAGGCGTCCGCAGCCGCGTCGAGCAGGCGCTGCCTGGTTTGACCACGGCGTTTGGTGACACGCTTGGCCGGCGAGTTGTCCGTTCCAGTCGTCATCGGCGCCTCCGTCGGGGTGGAACCTAAACGATACACCGATGTATCCGATGCGAAGACGTATCTCGATTGGATCTTCTTGGCAGGTCTTTCTATCTATATCTAGCAAATATGCAAGATAGGAAGATATTTGTATGACGACAGCTACAAGTGCAGATCACGCTTCCTGATCGCCGCAGTGGCGACGACGCTGATCGCCGAGGTGGCCACGAGATATCCACATGCCAGCCACGGTGAACCGCCACTGGCGCCAATCAGTGCCGTCAGAATCAGAGGTGTGACGCCGGAGGCGTAGATACCCGAGAACTGGTAGACGACCGACAACCCGGTGTACCGGATTTCTGTGGGGTAGAGGCTCGCATACAGCGTTCCCTGAGCGCCGTAGAACAAGGCATGAATCACTCCGAAGACCACGACCATCGCGACTCCGAAAAGCAGGAGATTCTCGGTACCGAACAGTGCGAAGGCGGGGAAGATCGCGAGGCCGTACGCGGCGATGCCCACGATGTAGACCCGTTGCGGGCCGAACCGATCAGTGAGTAAACCGGAAAACGGCAGCAAGATCGCCATCACTACTGCGGCCACGGTGACCACAAGAAGTACGGGAACCTTTTCGAAATGCAGAGTCTTGGTTGCATAGGTGATCGCGAAGACGCCCCAGGTGTTGAACGCGGCGCCCTCGCCCCAGCGAGACAACATGCCCAGTACGGTGTTTCGCGCGGCTTTTCCTTGAAAGACTTCCCTGAGCGGGGCGGACGAGCGCTGTTCGAGGTCGCGAACGGCCTGAAAGGCGGGCGTCTCGTCCACCTTCAAGCGGACCACCAACCCCACGATCACGAGCACCAGGCTCAGGACGAAGGCGATGCGCCAGCCGAAACGGAGAAACTGGTCGTCGTCGAAGACTGTTTGAAGCAGCGCGAACATTCCTGTGCCCAATGCCAACCCGAGAGCCAATCCGATCTGCGGGATGCTGCCGAACAGTCCACGCTTCTTCTCCGGACTGTGTTCGACTGCCAAGAGAACAGCTCCGGCCCACTCGCCACCGAGAGCGAATCCCTGCAGGATACGAAGCAGCAGAAGCAGAATCGGTGCAACGACTCCGATCTGAGCGGCGGTCGGAAGAACGCCCATCAGCGCCGTCGCGATACCTATGATGAACATCGTGAGAGCAAGCGTCTTCTTGCGCCCGATGCGATCGCCGATGTGACCGAACACCACTCCACCGATGGGGCGAACGAGAAAGCCGACTGCGAAGGTCGCGAAAGAGAGCATGGTCCCGACGAACGAACTCTGGTTCGGGAAGAACAGTTGGTTGAAGACCAGACTCGCGGCCGTTGCGTAGAGGAAGAAGTCGTACCACTCGACCGTCGTGCCGAGCAGGCTCGCGGCGACGACGGTTCTCAATCTGGATCGCCGCTCGTCGTGGGTCTCGTTCGAGAACGGTGAATTGTGCTCGACTTCGGCAAACGTGGTCATCGGAGCCCCCGGGTCGCGGTGCAAATTCACGAAGGTATCGCCGGCGCCGAAAGTGGGCACCCCTAGCGATCAGGGTGATTTCAACCCTGTTCTTCGAGGTGGACTGTGGTTGTAATGACAGAAGAGTTCTGCCTGTACGTCGACGAAAGGAATCACCGTGTCACTGCGCTTCCACTGGTTCTTGCCTACTTACGGTGATTCCCGGAATCTGATGGCGGGTGGGCACGGCAGCTCGATGTCCGGTGATCGTCCGGCGACGCTGAAATACCTCAATCAGATCGGCGCGGCCGCCGAGACGAACGGCTTCGAAGCCGTCCTCACGCCCACCGGCGCGTGGTGCGAAGACGCATGGCTGACGACGGCGATGATGCTCGAGACCACCGAGACACTCAAGTTTCTGGTTGCTCTGCGCCCGGGATTGCTCAGCCCCACGCTTGCCGCTCAGATGGCCGCAACCTTCCAATGGCAGTCGGGCGGTCGTCTGCTGCTCAACGTCGTGACCGGCGGGGAGGACCACGAGCAGCGCACGTTCGGTGACTTCCTCGACAAGAACCAACGGTACGCACGATGCGGCGAGTTCCTCGGCGTGATCCGCCAGTTGTGGTCCGGTAACGGTCCGGTTGATTTCTCCGGCGAGTACGTCAACGTGGAAAAAGCTACGCTGCAGCGTATTCCGGATCCGGTACCGCCCATCTTCTTCGGCGGATCTTCGCCGGCGGCCGGCACCGTCGCATCGCGCTACGCGGATACCTACCTCACCTGGGGTGAGACGCCGTCCGCTGTTGCCGCCAAGATCGCCTGGATCCGCGACCTCGCGGAAGTCCAAGGTCGTCACCTCGACTACGGAATCCGTTTGCACGTCATCAGCCGGGACACCTCGGAACAGGCATGGGCAGAAGCGGATCGGCTGCTCAGTGCGCTCGATCCGGCGACCGTCGAGCAGGCTCAGGCGAGTCT
The DNA here is from genome assembly GCF_058788335.1 of Rhodococcus sp. FW305-130. Taxonomy (NCBI): domain Bacteria; kingdom Bacillati; phylum Actinomycetota; class Actinomycetes; order Mycobacteriales; family Nocardiaceae; genus Rhodococcus; species Rhodococcus sp. FW305-130. The sequence continues at coordinate 37,538 of NZ_JBYTAP010000001.1, forward strand.
TGCGCGATCCGGCTCCGAAGGTCAGCGTCGGATGCTCGAATTGCACGGCGGCGGTTCGGCTTACAAGGAGGGCGTCGGAGCGAGGTCGCTGGAGATTGCGCCGAACCTGTGGACCGGCGTCGGATTGGTGCGAGGGGGAGCAGGTACCGCATTGGTCGGTTCGCACCAAGAAGTGGCTGATCGGATTGCCGAGTACGCGGCGATCGGACTGGATCACTTCGTATTGTCGGGCTATCCGCATCTCGAAGAGGCGTATCAGTTCGGTGAGGGTGTGCGTCCGATCCTCGAAAAGCGTGGATTGGTAGCACCGCACGGTTCGGTCGGCGGACCGGTGCGAACGCCCTTCGTCTCCAGTGGGAACTGAGTCGAAAAGCTAGCTCTTCGAGAAGGGGACGTTTGTCCCGATCTTTCGGGCATGCCCTCCCGGCGGGCAATTGGGCCATTTCGGGCGCTAGATCCGATCTAGGCTGCGCACTGTTGCCGAACTCAAGGCGCAGTACGAAAGGATCCTCGATGAAGCTGGGCACGAGTGGAGTACGTCGCGTAGTGGGAACCGTGGCAGTCGCCGCTGCAACCGCGGCAGGCGTCGCGATGGTCAATCCTGCGACTGCGTCGGCCGAGGTGGTCCCGCCGGTCGTCTCGTACAAGGTGACCGGAAACGATCTGGCACTGACGATCACGAACAACAACACGGGAATTGCCCCGTTGTGCCAGGCGTTTGTCGTCAACGCCGCGGATTCTGCTGCTGTGCTTGATGATCCGCTGAAACTGCTTGATCCGAACCTTGTGGTGTACCCCAAGATCACCGATCCGGCCTCGCTGTTCGACGTGGGCAAGGGGCAGACGGTCACCGATACCGTGACCGATGTTCCGGACGGAACCTACGCCGTGCTCGGTGCCTGCTCCGATCTTCTCGATCTCGAGACGTTGGGTAAGCCCGTTACTGGCGTGCCGAGCCTCGTTGTCATCGGTGGACCGTTCAGCGGCATCAATACCGGAAGCCTGAGCGACCTGTTCGGTAGCGGCGGCCTCGAAGGACTTTTCGGGTAGCTCACTGTCTGTCTCCCCAATTTTCCGACTGAACGGTCTATTCTTCATGCATCTGGTGATCTGACCGACTTGCCTGGAGGTTCGGAAATGCGAAGTCGTGGATTCAAACGCGCTCTCGGAAGCATTGTCGCGGCGTCGGCCGCCGTCGTGGGACTGGTTGTCATGACTCCGGCGACGGCGTCGGCAGCACCGGCGATTCTTCCGCCTCCGGTATCGGTGAGCGCAGCGGACAATGCGATCACCTTCACCATCACCAACCCGAACCCGCGGTTCAGCTTCATCAACTGCACGGTGGCGATCCTCAATGCCAGGGATGTCCCCGACGTGATTCGCGATCCGGCAAAGCTGCTCCAGCCTGGCGTGTTGGTGTACCCGACCGTCAGTAACATCCTCGATCTGTTTGCCGTTTCGCCTGGGCAGACGATCACGCGGACCGTCGGTAATCTGCCGGCCGGGGTTTACGCCGTTGCGGGAGCATGCGTTCGACTGCTCGATCCGACCAACCCCACTATCGCGATTCCGCAGGCAGTTGTGGTCGGCGGCTGGTTCGAGGGCGCGGGAACCGGAAGTCTCTCAGGATCTTTGGAGGATCTGGGATACAACACGGTTCAGGACTTGATCGACGCGTGGAATCGGATCAGCTCGGGAAGCAGCGGCGGTAGCTTTCAGTTCGAGTACCAAGGTGGCTCGGATTTCGAGGTAGTGGGTCCCACGTCGTAGTAGGTGCAACTCACTTGCGTGCACGATGACGCCGCACCGCGTCGCGGTTCGCGCACGTGGGGGAGCAGTACCGCTGATTGCCGTTGCGGGAGGTGTCCGCGTAGATGTTGGTGCACTCGTCCAGGGTGCATCGACCTAATCGGTGCATGCCGCGGCCGACGAGGTGTAGCGCCGTGCCTACCGAGAAGAGTGCCTTGAGGACCTCGGCGAGCGACTGTTGGGGATCGCGGTAGTGCAGATGCCAGCCGTCGTTCGCGTGGTTGGTCATGCGCGGATACGCCGACGCTTGCTCGAGCATGACGTTCACCAGTTCGGCGCGGGCTGCCTCCTCCGTGACGTCGACGATTTTCGACCACTCGATCAGAAGGTCGAGGGTCTCGTCGAGGTCCTTCTCGGCGATGGGGAAATCGAGAATGATGCCTGCATCGACGCAGCGTTCGACGAGTTCGGCCAGGGTCTCGGGGTTTCGATTGGCCAGGTCGGCGGCCAGCGTCACCGCATATTCGCCGTAAGGGTTGAGATGCACAATGCCATTACATCATGCTCGTTGCATGAAGAAAACAGAGATCACGCCGATCGGTTGCATCCATCGCTGGGAGGTCGAATCCCGGCACCGAACCAGCGAGGGGACGGTCACCTACCTGCGCTGCCATTGCGGGTCGTGGCAGACCTTGCTCGCCGAGTGGATGTCGGGTGGGGCAGCCTCGGCCGTCGCCGCACCGATAAAGGTCAGGTCCAGGTAATGATCAGCTAATCGTTCCGTTTTACCTCCGGCGACATGGAACGTGTTCTAGATTCAGGGTTATCTGCCTCGATGTCGCGGCGCGGACTCTGAAAGGAAAGACAATGCAGTTCAATCTTGCTGACATATTCGAGACCGTTGCCGGCTCAGTCCCTGATCGCGTTGCATTGACTTACGAGGGAGAGAACTTCTCCTACTCTCAGTTGGATGCGGAGGCTAACCGAACGGCCAACCTGTTCGCGCAAGCTGGCATCTCGAGCGGCGATCATGTAGCCCTGTTCCTGAAGAACAGCGTCGAACACGTCACGTCGATCCTCGGGTTGATCAAGATCCGTGCGGTCCCGATCAACGTGAACTACCGGTACACACCCGCGGAGCTCGAGTACATCTTCACCAACTCCGACTCGGTCGCAGTGGTCGTGGAACTCCCCGAGCATCAGCGTGTCCTTGCTTCCCTCTTCGGTGCATGCCCGAAGGTGAAGACGGTGATCGTGATCGGCGAGATCGACGCCGAACTGGTCGCCGCAGCAAAAGCGCATGAAGTTTCTGTGGTTTCGTTCGACGACGCTCGTGAACAGTCGCCGGTGGGGGAGTTCGACGCTCGTTCTGGCGACGACGTGTACCTCCTCTACACCGGCGGGACCACCGGATACCCGAAGGGCGTCATGTGGCGTCATGACGACTTCTTCCGTAAGCCGCTCTCCGGCGGCAATCCGTACGGTGAGGGAGCGCGGCACGACCTCGCCGAGATTGCCAGTGCTGCAAAGGAATTTCCGGAACTCTCGTTCCTCATTGCTGCCCCGCTGATGCATGGCGCCGCGTTGTACTCGCTGTTCACCTTCCTCACCCTCGGTGCGCGAGTTGTTCTACGACGCGAGTTCGACGCGGAGAAGGTCGTCGAAGCGATCGAGAAGGATTCGGTACAGGTGATCTTGATCGTCGGCGACGGCATGGGACTGCCGTTGGTCGACGAGATGGAACGACGCAAAGACGAGGTCGATTTCAGCACCCTGTTCTCGATCACCTCGGGTGGCGCGATCTGGTCCACCAGTGTGCGGGATCGCATGCTGGCGGTGAAGCCGGACCTGCTGCTGCGGGACAACTTCGGAGCCTCCGAGTCCGGTAACGACGGCGCCTTCTCCATCGACGAGGCGGGCAATCTGCGAATGCCGCCCTCGCCGAACATGATTCTGGTCGACGAGCGCCTCGAAGAGATTCCAGCGGGCTCCGACGACGTGGGCTACATCGCGCGCATCGGAAACGTCCCGCTCGGGTACTACAAGGACGAAGAGAAGACCGCCCGCACGTTCCCGACCCGCGCCGACGGCACCCGCCTTTCGGTGCTCGGCGACATGGGCAAGGTGGAAGCAGACGGCACCATTGTCTTCCTCGGCCGTGGCTCGCAGTGCATCAACACCGGTGGCGAGAAGGTCTTCGCCGAAGAGGTCGAGGCTGCCCTTCACGCACATCCGGCGATCTCCGACGCGCTCGTTGTCCCAGCCCCCGATGCGCGCATGGGGCAGCAGGTCGCAGCGGTGATCGCGACCTACCCCGGATCCGACGAGCTGACTCTCGAAGCGGTACAGGAACATTGCCGCAAGACGTTGGCCGGATACAAGGTGCCGCGCACGATCGTGCTTGTCGATGAAGTCAAGCGAACCCCCGCCGGTAAGGCGGACTACCGCTGGGCGACGACACTGGCATCGACCTAGCGGCGTGGAATGGGCGACGACGATCTTTCACACGGATTTCACCACGACATAAGAGACATACCGGAAAGATGGTGCAGAGTAAGTCGTTCGCGCCTTGCGTCGTCACTCCACGAAAGGGCCTTGTCTCATGCTCATCATCGGAATACTCCTGTTCGGGATCGTCATCGGAGCGGGAGCCCAGCTGATTCTGGGGAAAACGACCGCACGAGTGGACTGGACCTTCGCGTTCATCGCGGGAATCGGTGGTTCGCTGGTCGGCGGATTGCTCGTGAGTTTGATTGCAGGCGACGGATTATCGTTGCGCCCGAGCGGCATCCTCGGGTCCCTTGCCGGCGCTGTCATCATCACCGCGGGGTGGCAGTGGTACCGCGGGAGGAACGCAACAACAACTACGCGTCCGTCTGATCGCTGATTTCCACAGTTCCGTCAGGGGACGGAGAGCGTCGACATATGAACGAACTACTCGATGAAGTCCTCACCGCACATGGCGGAGTCGAACATTGGCAGTCCGTTTCAGCGATCACGGCGCGGGGACGTTTGGGCGGTCTGCTGCCCCAGCGCTTCCCAGGCAACAAGTTGGCGAAGTTCACGGTCGAGGTTGAAGTCGCCGAGCAACGCACTGTCCTCCAAGACTTTCCGCGTGTCGGCGAGTGCGCTGTGTTCGACAAGGGCGTCGTGCGGATCGAAACTCGTGACGGCGAAGAACTCGGGAGTCGAACCGACCCACGTTCAACGTTTTTCGGGTTGAGTGGAGTCCGGCGCAACCTCCACTGGGACGCACTCGACACCGCTTACTTCGCCGGCTACGCCTTTTGGAACTATCTGACGGCACCGCTGCTGCTCGCCCGCGACGACATCACTGTCACCGAAGCCGAACCTTGGCAGGAATCCGGGCAGCAATGGCGACGACTTCAGGCAACATTCGCGCCGGCGATCGAGACCCATTGCCGGCAGCAGACCTTCTATGTCGACAACGGTGGCCTCATCCGCCGTCACGACTTCGTCGCCGAACCGGTAGGCAGCTGGGCGAAAGCTGCTCTCTACTGCGACCAGCATCGCGAGTTCGACGGTCTCACCTTTCCCACTCGACGACGGGTGCTCCCGAGGGGCCCAGGCGGCCGCGTTCTCTCGCGGCCGACGCTCCTGGCGCTCGACTTCGACGACATCGAGATCAAGCGATGAAAATCGGTTCTCGGTTACCTGTTGTCGAGTGTGAACAAACGGAACACGGTCCGCATGCACAGAACGACGCCGACGAAGCCCAGTACCGCACTCACGAGTGCATAGCCCGACAGCTGAGGTGTGAGTTGTGGTCCGCCAGGTACGAACAGCAGGATCGCCGCGACAATCAGCGCGGTCACTCCCGCCGCCATACCCAGGGCGTTGTTCGCCGACCGTCGTAGCCATCGCCTGTCGTCGGGGTGTGCGACCGAGCGAGTGCGAAGTGTGAAGCTTCCCGACGCGATCGAGGTCGCGATCTGGTCGAGCTGACCAGGCAGGCGCCTGACCACCGCGGTTGTGACCGCCGTCGTCGACAGGATTGCCTGCGCGGCTGCAGTCGGGCTGGCGACCTGGGTCAACAGTCGGGGTACTTCGGCCCGAACAGCAGCGACGAGGTCGATCTGAGGATCCAGGAGCCGGAGGGCGCGCTCCAAAGACGCGAGCGAACGGAAAGCGGCGGCGACGTCTCCCGGCACTCCGATTCGGTGTTCTCGAAGCACGGTGAACATTCGCGCGAACGATGCCATGGAAACATTGGGTTGGACACTGAGCAGGGTGATCTCTCGGCCCACCTGGTGACGTAGCGCTCCGCGATCAACTTCGGGCGGTACGTCGAATGCCATCAGCATCGCGTCGACTGTCGCCACCGGATCACCTGCGAGGGCAGCGTTGAGGAGCACGGCGAACAAGACCCGTGTCTCGCCGTCCAGAACCCCTACTGCGCCGAAGTCGAGGAGCCCGACCCGGCCGTCATCGAGGATCATGATGTTGCCGGGGTGCAGGTCCGCGTGAAACACCCCGTGGACAAAGATCCCGTCGAGCAACGACGCAAGAAGTTCGTTGGCGACGCTGCTGCGGGTGTCGCGGTCGATGCCGGTGAGCGCCGAATCACCGTCGGAGAGCGGTGTGCCGTGAAGACGTTCCATCACGAGCACCCGTCCGCTACTGAGGTTGGGGTAGATATGCGGAACGACGATATCCGGGCGGTTCGACATGGTGGAAGCAATCGCGCCGGTATTCGCTGCTTCGGTGCGATAGTCGAGTTCCTCGAGCAGTGACGTGACGAGACCGCCGGCGAGTCGGTGAACGCCGATATCGCGTGCCCAGGGAAAACGGGTCTCCGCGCGGGATGACACGCGAAGGAAGATATCGCAATCCACGCTCACTTGTGTGCTCGCCTCGGGGCGTTGAACCTTCACCACAACGTCGACGCCTTCAACGGTGCGCGCGGAATGTACCTGTGCGACAGAGGCGGCGGCGAACGGCTCCACATCGAACCGCGCGAACACCGACTCTGGTGCGTCGCCGAGTTCCGATGCCAGTAGCTCCGCGATACGGTCGGGATCAGCCGGGCGTGCCGAACTTTGCAGAGAAGAAAGGGTGCGAGCCAACTCGGGTGGTATGAGGTCGTCTCGCGTGCCGAGGATCTGTCCCAACTTGACGAAAGTGACACCGCACCGGTTGATTACTTCCACCAGTGCGTCCCCGAACTGAGGCGCTGACGGCCCAGCACGGAGAGCTGACCCGCCTCCCGCTCGCACGACGATGCCCGTGATCTGGACGTACCGCTTCGTTCGGCGCCACGATTTTCGGCTGCGCCGCAATGCTTCCGACGGACCTGGTAGGGATCCTGTAGGAACGACGACTTCGAGGAAAACCAATGCGGCCAGGCATGCTGCGAACACCCATAGCGCGACAACTCCGAAGAAGATGAGTGCTGTTCCCACGCTCACCAGAAGTTGATCGTCCGGGCCGGCAATTCCTGCAAGTGTTGCAACGTATCCCGACAGTGGAACCCCCACCGAGAGTGCTATCACCGCGACCGCAAGGGTTCGCGGCCATCCGACTCTCGTCCCCAGCGTTCGTCGCATCACGCCCGCCAGTGCTGCTGCAAGAAATGGCGTCGTGACGATCCAGACCATCAAGTCCATTGCGATAGCGTACGGGTTCGCAATCTGCGATACATCCAGGAAAACCCCGAGCCCACCCCGACTGACGGGTAACAAGCCCGACAGTGTCCAAGCGTCGAACATGCTTGGGCACTTCGGTGTTCATTCGCTCCGATGGCGACTCGTCCTGATCGGCTGTCCAGAAGAAGATATCGAGGCCGCCGTGAGGAAACAATCACAGGTACTTGTGCATGCCTTGTCTCATTCATGACCGCGACGGTGCCTCCCGTGTGGCGGGGTGTCCGGGCTCTCGAGAACCGACGTACGAATCTCGGCGGTCAGTGTCCGAGGAAGTCGACTACTATCGGGGTGAATATGTTGTGGTACTGGAAGATTCCGCCGTGCCCGGAGTCGGGGTAGATGATCAGTTCGGAGCCGGGGATGCGTCGTCGTATATCTTCCGAAAGTGGGGTGGGGACCATTCGATCGTGGTCGCCGTTGACGATGAGCGTCGTGGCGGTGATTCGTGACAGATCGGAAGGGGCGGAACGGCCGTATTTCTTGATGGCGTCGAGTTGTGTTCGCAATATCCCGATTCCGACGGTCTTGTCGCGGTCGACGGTGCGTTCGTGCAAGCGCTGTATGAATTCTTTCGCGGCGGTCTTACCCGCGGCGTTGCGGTTGAAGAACAGAAATTCCTTCGGGTCCGCTCTGACCAACGTCGCGCGCAGAATATCCCGATATGTCAGTCCGGCAACCTTGTCGATGTCTTTGCCTCCACGTGGGCCGGTGCCGGTAAGCACGAGCTTGCGGACCAGGCCGGGGTGCGCGAGAACTAGATCCTGGGCGATGAAGCCCCCCATCGAGAACGTGAAGAGATCGACGGTGTCGAAATCGAATGCCGAAATGAAGGTGTAGGCGTCCGCTGCCATCGCTTCGATCGTGTCGGGAACCTTCCCGGATGATGCGCCGACGCCGACATTGTCGAACGTGATGACGTGACGGTTCCGGGCGATCGCGTCGATGATGCGGAGGTCCCAGTTGTCGAGGTTGGCGGCGAGGTGAACGAGGAAGACGACGGGGATGCCCCCTTTTGGTCCAAGTTCGCGGTAGGCGTACGTCGTTCCGCCTGACGTGACGGTCTTCGTCGGCGCTGACGCGTAGGTGGCGCCGACGGGGTGGTTCGAGGTGCTCATTCGAATGATCTCCGGGGGTGGGTCAGTGTGCGGGCAGGGTGATGACGGCTTTGCCGCGGATACCGCCCTTGGCTAGTGCTGCAAGCGCTTCCGGTGCTTCGTCGAATGGGTGAATTCTCCCGACGATCGGCCGGATGACGCCGTCGTCGACGAGTGTGGCGATGCGGCGAAGTTGGTCACCGCTTGCGCGCATGAACAGAAATTCGTAGCTCACCCCTGCCTTTGCGGCCTGTTTGCGGATCTTGCGACTCAGCGCCGCTATCGCAAGACGCATGATGGGATTCAAGCCGGCGGAGCGGGCGAAGGCTGAGTCCGGGGGGCCTGCAATGCCGATTGCCAGTCCACCCCGCCTGAGCACGCGAAGAGACTTCTCGAGGTTGTCGCCACCCAGGCTGTCGAGAACCACGTCGTAACCGTCGAGCAGTTGCTCGAAATCCTGGTTGCGGTAGTCGATGACGACATCGGCGCCGAGTCCACGAACGAAGTCCGAGTTGGAACTGCTCGCGGTCGTGGCGACCGTCGCCCCGAGGTGTTTTGCGAGCTGAATGGCGATCGACCCGACCCCGCCGGCACCGGCGTGGATGAGAACCTTCTGTCCCGGTTGAACATTGGCTCTCTCGACGAGTGCCTGCCATGCAGTGAGTGCGACGAGCGGTAGCGAACCAGCTTCGACAATGTTGATCGATGTCGGCCGCAACGCCACGTCGTCCTCGTGCACCGAGATGCGCTCGGCGAAGGTTCCGATGCGCCCGTCCCGGGGACGGGCGTAGACCTCGTCGCCGATTGAGAATTGACGAACGAGGGCACCGATCTGAATGACTGTGCCTGCCATGTCGTGTCCGAGCGTGAGCGGAAACGAATAGTGCAGCAACTGTTTGAACTCACCCGTGCGAATCTTCTCGTCGAGCTGGTTCAAGCCGGCCGCCTGCACCTTCACAAGCACGTCATGATCGCCGACAGCGGGTTCCGGCGCCGTCGTTTCCTGCAGAGGTCGTTTGTATCCGGTGAATGTGAGTGCTCTCATGGCTGATCTCCTGTAGCGCTTGTAGATGGTGTCGGGACGGGAGTACTGCCTCCGGCGGCAAGGAAGTCGAGAACTGCCGGGACGAAATCCTGGTGGTGTTGGAATATCCCGCCGTGCCCTGAACGCGGATAAATCGTCAGCTTCGAATTCGGGATGCGCCGCGCGAGGTCAGCGGAGTGATCACTCGCGACCATCAGATCGTTGTCGCCGTTCGCTACGAAGACGGGTTGGGTAATGCGAGCCAGGTCGTCGGGTGCCGCCTTGCCACCGCCCACGATTGCTTTGAGTTGGGCGACTCGTGCCTGCATCGAAATGCGCGTGTCACGATCGACTGTTCGTTCGGCGAGTCGCGCGAAATAGTCATCGGCGGCGCTTTTTCCCTCGTCGGTGCGTGGGAAGAACAAGAAGTGTCGGGCGTCTTTACGAGCGAGGGCGGCTTTGAGGTAGGCGAACCCGACGATCTTGCCCATCTGGTCGACCCCGCCGGCACCGCGAGGTCCGGTGCCGGCCAGCACCATTCGCCGGACCAGAGTCGGGTCGTGCAGGGCGATCATCTGGGCGACTGCACCGCCGAGGGAGAACCCGATCAGGTCGACGGTGCCATGGCCGAGGGCGCGAATGAACGCAGCCGCATCCTGGCCCATCTTTTCGAGGTCTGCAGGTACCGCGGTGTCGGTTGCTCCTACGCCTCGGTTGTCGAACGCGATGACGTGGTGATTCTCGGCGATTCCGTCGATGATGCGCGGATCCCAGTCGTCGAGGACGGCGGCGAAGTGGTGCAGGAACACCACGGGCACGCCTCCCGGGGTGCCGAGTTCGCGGTATGCATAGTTCACGCCGTTCGCGTGCACGGTTTTCGTCCGGACGGTTTTCCAGGTGGGCGTGTTGGACGGTGCGTCGTGGTGTGTCGCCATGTCTGTCCTTCCGAAGTGGTGAGCGTGGCCCGCGAGAGAAGCCTTTATATTATGATCATACTATTATGATCGTAAGGCTATCGGATACAATCGGGTGAGGCAAGGGCATGGAGGGATCCTGACATGGCGAGATACGACACTGAACACAAAGCGCAGACCCGCGCTCGCGTGGTGGACGCGGCGGGGCGACGCCTCAAAAAGGATGGGATCGACGGGTCTGGCGTGAGCGCCTTGATGTCCGATGCCGGACTGACCAACGGTGCGTTCTATGCGCACTTCTCGTCCAAGGACGAACTCGTCGCGGTGGTGCTGGCTGATCAGTTGGCGACGCAACTCGACACTCTTCGGGGACTACCCGACGACGGTCAGGCATTGCGGACTTTCATCGAGAGCTATCTGTCGGCGAGTCATCGTGATCAACCAGAAGTCGGATGCCCATCGGCTGCGCTACTCGGTGAGATCAGTCGCTCGAATAGCATTGTGCAGCAATCATATACAGATGGTTTGGAGGCAATGATCAGTGTCGTCGCCGATCGAACTCGAATCAAGGGGCGCGTTGCTGCGCGATCAGTTGCTATCGGGGTGATGTCCATACTTATTGGGGCACTTCAACTGTCGCGGTCAGTGTCGGATCCGGGACTCTCCGACGAAATTCTCTCTTCTGGTCTCGTGAATGCCAGCCTCTTGCTCCAGGCATGACGTGTGGCGAGACTTCGCACCGTTCAGTCGGGCGTAAGTCGCGTCGGTCGGTCTGCAGAGCCGGTCCGGAGAATACTCACAGGGGACATGACGGTGGTCAACCCTGTTTTTGTCTCGCGAGCATCAGTTCGCAGACAGGCCGTGCCCTGTGAGCACGCTCACGGCCTGCTGCGACGGGAACGCGACTGTCGACCTGAATTTATCCGCAATCGATATGGGAGGGCTTGTGGGAGTCTGGGGTCCGGGAAACTTTGACAGTGACACCGTCGCGGATGGGCTGGGGGCCCTGACCGGTCGAATCGTGGACGACATCACTGCCGAGTTCGAAGACGATTCGAGTCTGGAGCCGGATGAATGGGGCGGGGAGATGGTGCCGGCGTGGCTCGAGATCCTCACCGATATTGCCCAGACGAAACGAGTCGGTGTGACCTTTCCATCGACGCAAGTGCTGATCGACTGGCGCGATCGATATCTGCGCGTGTGGGATGGCTACATTGACGAACTCGAACCGGACGAGGATCACAAGGTCGCTCGACGTGCAGTGCTCGTCCATACCTTCGAACAGGCGGTTGCCCTCGCAGCCGAGCGGGAACCGGCATAAACCTGGTGCGGCCGCGCTACTGACCATAGATCCGTCAGTTCCCCGGTGGAACGACGGTGAACGTGAACCCTCCGGAAGTCATTGCGTTGGCTTCTTCGAACATCGAACAGAGAGCTTCGGCGGCGTCGGTCGCCAATGCTCGGGCAGCGCTGGGGGTTCGACCTCGGGCCGTCACTGCGAGCCCAGGTACGTCCGCATCTGTGATCGTCAGATCGGACTCGTAGTCGGAAGCACTGCCACCGAGTATCTGCGCGAGGAGATGGTCTTCGTCCACCACAGACCTCCCGCCACGACCAAAACGGCGGCGGCAACGGCCACCATTACCTGACCGCGGCGGTCGGAGAGGAATGTTCTCATCTGTCAGTTGTACCGCCTTGGCCAGCTGATTGACCGGCTTCATCACTACCTTGTCGGCGGCTGGTCCGCGAGATCACGTCCGCTTCGCGTCGTCATGATTGCGGACGAACTTCATGAGTCGGGGAATTACCCGATCAGGTATGTGTCCCAGGATTCCGTGGCCGGTTCCGGCATAAATCTCCACTTCGGCTTCAGGTACAAGATCAGCTAACCTCGCGGCCACCTGCTCGGGGCTGGAGACCACCGTCTCGGCGCCGGAGATTACGAGCATGGGAACCGAGATCGACTGCACTTCTGCATCTTTGAGCATTCGTGCCCACCCGACACCGGGCCGGTAGTTCAATGCCTCTGTAACCAAAGCGAACTCGCGATCGCCGATGACGTACCCGGGGGACAGCCAATCGTTGAGCTTGCGAATATTTTTGTCGGTGCGGCGCATACCGGCGCGGATCATCTTCAGCAGCACACGCCACGAGGGCTTGTCGAAGACTCCACCCGGTTCGATTAGGGTCACACTCGCCAGTCGTTCAGGGGCGTGCAGTGCTACGAGAACGGCGTGCCACGCACCATGCGAGTAGCCGACCAGGTGGACGCGATCGACCCCGAGTTCGTTCAATACCTCGCCCACCCAGGTGGCGAAGTCGGATTCCCCGGTCAATGGAGCGGTCTGCACACTGCGGCCTGCAGTACCGATCGTGTCCAGCGCATAAACGACTCGGTCCCGGCACAGGTCCTCGATGACGATGTGCCATTGCAGACAATTGGCGCCGACTGCGTGCAGCAGGACGATCGGCGTCTCCGTGTCGGTCCCCGACCTACGGACATGGGTGGTTCCGAACGATGTCGGCACGTCGAGTTGTGTCGACGGAACCGGCCAGGTGCCCTCCAGTTCTCGGTAGATGCTCTCGTACGCCTGCTTTGATGCTTCGTTCTTGAATCGTCCGATCTTCGGCATGAGCCTCCCTCTCGCTGCATTCAATTTTGATGGTATGACCGTATCACTAATGCGGTACGTGCGTATCATTAACGAGTCAAAGTCATCCATTCGAAAGGGGAAGGACAGCCTCATGCCGCGACTGGTCGACCATGAAGTGAGGCAACGGGAGATCACCGATGCGGTGCGGCGAGTGATTGTCGACGGTGGGCTCGCGGCGGTGACATTTCAGTCCGTTGCTGCCGAGGCTGGGATTTCGGTGCGACTTGTGCAGTACTACTTCGGCACGAAGCGGGAATTCCTTCTCGCGACGCATCAAGCTGTGCGTCAGGATGCGGGTGCTCGCTTGATGCAGGAGTTGTCTGTTCTTGGCGCGGAAGCGACACCCCGCGAGGTTATTTCAGCGTTCCTTATCGGCATGCTCCCACTCGATCGACAACGTCGGGAGGAAGCGATTGTTCTCGGTGCCTTCCACGCTGCCGCACTGACCGGACAAGGAATCGCCGCCGAGGAAACCCTCACTGCCCCAAGAGAGTTGACAGCGCTCATTTCCGGCCAGCTTCAACGAGTGACCAATCGGGACGCGGTTGCGCCGTCAATGGATCCCGACCTCGACGCCGAGCTCATTCTGGCGGCTGTCGCCGGGCTCGCCCAGGGGATGCTTCCCGGCTACGCCACAGCAGAATTGGCGGCCCAGTTGGTTGAGCGTCTCCTCGATCGCATTCTCGGGCCGACGAGACCTCAGGCCACGAATGAACCCGAAGTCGGCCGCCGTTAGTATTCCGGGATGTCTCCTGTGAACCCAGCGCTCGCCGGCCGGGTGTTTCCCTCGTCTTCGTACCTTGTCGGGCGCGAGAAGATTCGCGAGTTCGCTCTGGCGGTGCGTTCGAGCAATCCCTTGCACCATGATGTCGGTGTCGCCAGGGAGGCCGGGTTCGTCGATGTCATCGCGCCGACAACATTCACAACCGTTGTCCAGCAACGAGCGATCATGGCACTGCTGCGCACACCGGATACTGGGCTCGATCCGACTCGTGTGGTCCATACTTCCGAGAAGATCGAGCATCAGCGTCCGATAGTCGCCGGCGATGACCTGTCTACGACACTGACGATTACAGGGGTGACAGTGCGAGCAGGCAGTGCGATCCTGTCGACAGTTTCCGAGATTCACGACGTGACCGACGCTTTGGTCGCAACGGTCACCTCGACCCTGCTGGCGCGAGGAGAAGGCGCATGACCGTACCCGCCGTGCCGGTTTTCGAAAACCTCGTCCTTGGTGACATCGTCGCGAAGGTTGATCTGGTCCTCACTCGTGATGACCTAGTTCGCTACGCCGGTGCCTCCGGCGACATGAACCCGATCCATTTCAACGACGCAATCGCTGCTGCGGCTGGGCTACCGGGAGTTCTGGCGCACGGAATGCTCACTGCCGGAATTGCTTTGCAGGTCATCGTCGACTGGGTTGGTGACCCGAGCGGTGTGATCTCGTATGAAACCCGCTTTACTCGGCCCGTCGTAGTCGATGCCGTCGATGGTGCTGATCTCTCCATCGCTGCGAAGATCGCGCGGATCGACTCCACAACGCGGACTGTGCGTATCGATGTCACCGTCATGCACAAGGGCCAGACGGTTCTGGGAAAGACTCAAGCGCACCTTCAGTTCCCGGGCGCCTGACAGGATTGCGGGCTGTCACTGGTCACATCGGGACCTACGCATCCGGGCGGGAGATCAACTGCATTGTGGCGCAGCACTACCGGAAAGACACCAACAGCTCGTCCGACGCTTGCATCGGTGCGTATCCGTCGGCGATGACGCGCCGACAGCCGTCGAGTTCGACGGTGAGTAATCGTTCCTCGTTCGTAGGACGGTCCACGTAGATCGTCGATGCCACCTCGGTGGCCACCGCGTCACAGTCGGGAGCGGGTGGAAGTCCGTCGAAGGTTTCCGTCGTAGACGATGTGCCTACGAATTCGGTGGCGGAGAATCGGCAGAAAACGCTGCCCGCCGACAGCGATGCCAGCGCCGCGGTACCTGTTGTGGCTGGTCGGTAGGCCGGCCGGCAATGCGACAGTTCGTAGATCTGGTCGTCGGACAACGCTATTCGGTGTTCGGTACTGCCGACCGGTGTCAGTTCCTTGATGGCGGCCAGGCCACCGGGTTTCGGTAGTCCACACGAATCGGAGGGATACCCCGGCCGAGTTGCTCGGCCTCGATCGTCGACCAACCAGAATTGGTCCAGGACAGCCAGGCTGTAGTCGTCACCGCAGCCTTCGGGGAACCAAGTCTTGTGCGCGGACGAGCGGTTCAGCATTTCCACCGCCCGACTGAAATCGCCCTCCCAACGATGAGCAGAGAAGCTGACGGTTCGGTCGGCTGCCACGTTGTCGCTGACATACGGGTCGCACGTGACTGCGGCGACGGGTACGAAATCGTCTGGAACCGTCGCCGTTGATGTCGTCTGGAGCGGGCCGATCGGATACGGGGTCGCGCACCCCAGCGTCTCGGCGTCGACTATTACGGCAACTGGTCGATCGGGGATGGTCACGTGCCAAATGCCGGCAACAGCGAGGATGACGATCACGACTGCGAACCAACGCCAGAGCATGAGCACACCGTATCGTTCCCGATGTGCGCCGAGCGGGAACAGGCCTAGTCCTCCGCTAACGCCGACGTCCTCGCATCCAAATTGAGTGGATCCAGGTCGCGGCTCGCAGATATGGTCCACTGGTGACGCATCCGAATGGCCGAAACGACAGTCCGATCCTGGTGATTGGTGCCGGTGTCGTCGGCGCGTCGATCGCGTATCACCTGGCGCGCATTGGTCTCCGAGTCACGGTGCTGGACCACGGCTCGGTGGCAGGAGGGGTGACCGGCAACTCCTTTGCCTGGGTCGGCCTCTCGAAGAGTGCCGCAGAAACTTACTCAGATCCGTTCCGGCAAGGCGCTGCAGTCGAATTCGACCGCCTGGAGCGCGAACTCGTCGAGCCAATCGGTTTGCGCCGCAGAGGCGCGATCACCTGGGAAGAGACGGAAGCGGAGACTCGAGCGTTCGTAGATGCTCATCGAGCACTCGGCCATCCCGTCGACCTCATCGGTAAAGAGGAAATCCTTGCTCGTGAGCCGGGATTGCGGACGGCCCCCTCGGTCGCAGCGTACGCGCCTGATGACGGTGGCGTTGACCCGGTTGCGTTCGCTCGATCGCTCCTGCGAGGTGCCGAAGAGTGCGGTGCCACAGTGTATTCCGATGTCAGTGCGCGCGGGGTGCTCACGGAGGGCATGAGAGTGTACGGAGTAATGACTGCCGACGGTCCCGTCTACGGATCGGCCACCGTGCTCGCTGCGGGTACCGCGATCCCTGGACTCGCGGCGTCGGCGGGAGTCGACGTCGAGGTCGACGCCTCCCCGTGTTGCCTCATCAGATTCTCGACGCCCCACCCATTGGTGAACGGAATACTGTCCTCTCCGGATTTCGAGATCCGGCAATTGGACGACACGACACTGATTGCGGCTGAAGATGTTCCGGCCGGGTTCTCCGGAGATGCTCGTGAGCTTGCGGGGCCGACGCTGCACGCGATCCGCAGTCAGCTCGTGGACGGTGACCAAGTGGAACTGATCGAGGCGGTAGTCGCTGACCGTCCCATCCCGCGTGGTGGCCGCCCGCTGCTGGGCTTCGCCGAAGGCGTGTCGGGGCTCTATCTGGCCGCGACGCATCCGGCGATCATTCTGGCCGGAGCAATTGGAGCCCACGTGGCCGGGGACTTCGCCCGAGCGTCGAGCCTGGACGGTTAGACGACGATGCCGGAGCCCGGTTCGACAAGGTCGAGCCGATATTGCGGTTCCTAGTTCTCTCTAGGACACGCGCTAGAGAGCGGGATATTCGTCTACTCGGCTTGTACCGTCGATGGGCATGGACCCCGTGCGCAATCCGTATGCCCCCGGTGCCGGTCAACGCCCGCCGGAACTCGCCGGGCGCGACAAGCAGATCGACGCCTTCGACGTCGTTCTCGAGCGAATTGCGCGTGGCCGCCCGGAACGAAGTGTTGTCCTCACCGGCTTGCGTGGCGTCGGCAAGACCGTCCTGCTCAATCAGTTGCGTTCGGCCGCGATCTCCCGAAGTTGGGGGACCGGCAAGATCGAGGCGCGCCCCGATCAGGATTTACGACGCCCACTCTCGTCGGCGCTGCACATGGCAGTCCGAGAGATCGCGGTCTCCCATCGCGATCCCGAGCGGGTCGAGCAGTTCCTCGGAGTCCTCAAATCGTTTGCCCTACGCGCCACTGCGGACAAGGGAATGCGCGAGCGCTGGCAACCAGGCATCGATGCACCCGCGATCAAGGGTCGGGCAGACAGCGGCGACATCGAGATCGACCTCGTCGAGTTGCTGCTCGACGCGTCGTCGCTGGCCAGGGATGTCGGCGTCGGGATCGCCATCTTCATCGACGAGATGCAGGACCTCGGTGCCGCGGATGTCTCGGCGATCTGCGGGGCCTGCCACGAGTTGAGTCAGGACGCGGCACCGTTGATCGTCGTCGGGGCGGGGCTTCCGCATCTGCCTGCTGTGCTGTCGGCGTCGAAAAGCTACTCGGAGCGCCTGTTCAGCTACCACCGGATCGATCGGCTCGAGCGGGAAGCTGCAGATCAGGCACTGATTGCGCCTGCCGAGCGTGAGGACGTCGAGTTCACCGAATCTGCGCTCGACGCTCTGTACGAAGCGGCTGACGGGTACCCGTACTTCGTTCAGGCCTACGGAAAGGCCACGTGGGATGTGGCGGCGTCGAGTCCGATCACGGCAGAAGACGTGCGCGTCGGCGCGCCGACGGCTGAGGAAGAACTCGCTGTCGGCTTCTTCGGATCACGGTACGAGCGAGCAACGCCCGCGGAGCGTGAGTACATGCGCGCCATGGCCGATCTCGCCGGTGACGACGGACCCGTCGCAACCGCGAAGATCGCCGTCGAGTTGGGGCGCAAGCCGGCTTCCCTGTCGCCGGCACGCGATGGACTGATCAAGAAGGGACTGATTTATTCGGCAGAACGTGGGTCCATCGGATTCACGGTTCCGCACTTCGGCCGATACCTGCGCGGACAAGCGGAGTGAACGCGCTCGAAACCGCGTGGGATCGGGTGGCGGCGCTCAGTCCCAATCCGCCGGCGTGGGTGGTTCAACTGGCCGCGTTGATCGCCGTGATCATTGTTCTCGAACCACACCTGTGGCGGATCGCCCGCAACGTCGTCACCATCGCACACGAGGGCGCTCATCTGATCGTCGCCGTCCTGGTCGGTCGACGGCTGAAAGGTCTTCGCCTGCATTCGGATACGTCGGGTGTCGCGATTTCGTCGGGCAAACCGACCGGCTTCGGCGTCATTCTGATGACGTTCGCGGGGTACGTCGGACCGTCGATTCTCGGACTCGGCGCGGCCGGGTTGTTGGGCGCGCAGCGTGCGGTCTCGGTGCTGTGGATCGGCGTATTCGTGATCGCGGTGATGATGGTTCTGATCCGAAACCTCTACGGAGTCTTCTCACTTGCCGTGGTGGGAGCCGTGTTGTTCGGACTCGTCTGGTGGGGGACCCAGGAGCAGCAGGTGGCTGCTGCCTACTTCTTGACGCTCTTCCTGCTCTTTGCCGGACCGCGCCCGGTCGTGGAACTTCAACGGCAGCGAATGCGGCGAGGCGGGGCACCGGACTCGGACGCCGACCAATTGGCCAGGCTCTCACCGATACCCGCGATCGTCTGGGTCGGTTTGTTTCTGCTCGTGAACGTCGCGGTGCTCGTGCTCGGCGGATGGTGGATCCTGCGCCCGGTGGGTGGCTGACCGCATTGATCAGTTGTCCTGACGGGACAATGGATCAACGATTATTGATGCTCCGCGGACGTAGTCATCGCGTGAAGGCGCTCATATCATGGAAGTCGACGAGTGGTCGCGCCGGGACTTCCCGCGGCCACACCCGCAGCGACGAAGACCGTCGACGATGACAAGGATTCGTTTTGGACGACAAGAACTTCCGCGGACGAACCGCGATCATGTCCGGGGGAAGCCGTGGCATCGGACTTGCCATCGCCCGTGCGATAGCGCGCCGCGGCGGAAACGTCGTGTTGCTCGCCAAGACCGATACGCCTGACCCCCGGTTGCCCGGAACAATCCACACGGCTGTGGACGAGTTGAACGAGCTTGGGGGTCATGCCGTTCCCGTCGTCGGTGACGTGAGGAACGACGACGACATCGCGCACGCCGTCGATGCAGCGGTAGAGCACTTCGGTGGTATCGACATCGTGGTCAACAACGCGAGCGTCCTCGACATTTCGAAAACCGAAGACCTCGCGATGAAGCGATTCGATCTGATGCAGCAGGTCAACGTCCGTGGCACTTTCGCGCTCACCCGAGCGTGCCTTCCGTACCTTCGGGTTTCGGCCAACGCGCACGTATTGACGCTGTCGCCACCGCTCAACTTTTCGCCGCACTGGTTGGGTGCTCATCCGGGCTACATGCTGGCCAAATACGGAATGACATTGGCGGCCTTGGGTATCGCCGCGGAGTATTCAGGTGCACCGATTTCGAGTAATTGTCTGTGGCCGGAGACCATGATCGCCACGGCTGCCGTCGGAAACCTGCTCGGGGGAGACGAAAGTATCGATCACTCGCGTTCACCCGAGATCATGGCTGATGCGGCTGTCGAGATTCTCGGACGTCCCGCCGGCACGGATACCGGTCGGACGGTGCTCGACGTCGATGTCCTGCGCGAGGCGGGGATTTCGGACTTCTCGCAGTACGGCGGTCAGTCACCGTTGGCTATCGACATTTTCGTCGACGCTCCAATTCCGTGATCTCGGGCGATCTACAGGTATCTAGCCAAATCGCTAGATACCTGTAGATCTTCCTCACGCCACCTCGTGCTCGCCGCCCGGGGCAACCTTCTGAAGTCCGCGATATGCGTCGCTGGCACTTTGGCGACCACCGATGACGGCCTCGACCTCCGCGGCAATCGGCATGTCGACTCCGTATTCGCGAGCCAGATCCATGACGGTAGGGGCAGTTTTTACTCCCTCGGCGACCTGGCCGAGCTTGGCGACCGCCTCCTCGACGGTCAATCCCTGCGCCAGAGCTTCGCCGACGCGACGGTTGCGAGAAGTCGGAGCCATGCAGGTGGCGATCAAATCGCCGACGCCCGTCAAGCCGGCAAAGGTGCGCGGGTTGGCGCCCATCGCTTCACCGAGTCGGGTCATTTCGGCGAGACCGCGCGCGAGCACCATCGCACGAGTGTTGTCCCCGACTCCCAGGCCGTCGGCCATGCCCGAGGCGATGGCAACGATGTTCTTGAGGATGCCGCCGAGTTCACAGCCGAGCACGTCGGTGTTGCGGTAGACACGGAAGACCGACGACGCGAACAGGGGTTGCAGCGCGGCGGCGACGCGATCGTCCTGGGTGGCCACGACCGATGCCGCGGCCATGCCGTCGACGATCTCCTTGGCGATGTTGGGGCCCGCGAGCAGTCCGACGGGATGGCCGGGCAGGCACTCGGCGATCACTTCGGTGGGACGCTGCCGGGTGCCGGGCTCGAGGCCCTTGGACAGTGACAACACCGGGACCCACGCCCGAACCTCGTTGGCGATCTCGGCGAGGGTGGCGCGAACGGCGTGCGAAGGCACCCCGCATACGAGTACGTCCGCTTCACGAGCGGCTTCGACCAGATCCGAGGTTGCCTTGAGGCCCTTGGGAAGTTTGCGCTCACCAAGGTATTTGGAGTTGGTCCGTTGCGAATTGATCTCGTCGGCCGCTTCGGAATTTCGTGCCCACAGCAGGGTGGGAGTGTTGCGGGCAGCGAGGCCGGCCACCGTGGTTCCCCACGATCCGGCACCGAGGACGACGACGCGTACCGGGCGGGCCATCAGAGTGCGCTGTTCTGGGTAGCGAGTGCTGTCATGGCGCCAAGCGTTCCACTTGCGGAGCAGTTGCGGGCCAATTCCGGCGAGTCTGTGGCTCGACTTACAGATGAGGCGGCGGTTCGGGGCTTTCGCGCATTGTTTCGACCGCTTCTGCGGATTCCGCGACGATCGAGCGCATCGCGGTTTCTGCAGCGTCGGCGTCGCCGGACTGAATGGCTGATGCGACCACTCCGTGCAGGTGAATCGCTTCGGGGTCGGCTTCGTGGGGCATCAAGGAGTGGCGTGTGCGGCCTTCGAGTATCTCGACGACGATCTGCGACATCGCCCGCAGCATCGGGTTACCGGAGGCGGCGAGCAGGGTGCGGTGGAAGTCGGAGTCATGGCCGAGATAGGCACCGGTATCGGCAGCGCGAGAGGTAGCTGACATGCCGATGACGGCTGCGGTCAGAGCGCCGCACTGGTCGGGTGTTGCGCGAGTTGCGGCCAGTCGCGCCGCCAGGGGCTCGATACCGGAACGGAGTTCACTCAGGATCGAAAGCTGCTCGAACCGATCAGGACCGGCCAGTTGCCAGCGGATGACATTGGGGTCGAGCGAGTTCCAGTGTTCGGAGCCCAGGATGGTGATTCCGACGCGTCGACGAACCGAAGCCAATCCGAGCGATTCGAGAACGCGGACAACTTCGCGGATGACGGTTCGCGACACGTCGTAGCGCGTTGCCACCTCGTCGGCGGAGATCGTGGTTCCCGGGGGGAGCACACCACCGACTATGTCTTGGCCGAGCTGTTCCAGCATCGAGTCGTGTAACTGCTGAAACGGGACAGAAGGCATACGTAGATCGTCCCATGCGTATGGAGTAAGCCCGGTGCAAGGCGAATAAATACTACAAATTAGTGTCTGCTCTTGAAATTGTAGGTTAATTAAGGAACAGTGACCTCAATCACTCATCGGACTGGGAGTCCCTATGAACACCACAGCATTGCTGGCGGCCGAGGTCGTCCCCGCTGGTAGCGACGCACGATTGATCATCGCTGCAGTCGCCGGCGTCGCGGTCATCATCGCGCTGATCACCTGGCTCGACCTGCATCCCTTCCTCGCGCTGTCCATCGGCGCGGTAGGTGTCGGTCTGGCGGCCGGCCTCGGTTCGGCAGAGTCGGTTGCAGCATTCGCCACCGGTTTCGGATCGACCATGGGAAGCGTCGGAATCCTGATCGGTTTCGGCGCGATGTTCGGCAAACTCCTGGCCGATTCCGGTGGTGCCGACCGAATCGTCGACACACTGGTCGGCCGCTCCAGCACCAAGGCACTCCCGTGGACCATGGCTCTGGTCGGCGCTGTCATCGGTCTGCCGATGTTCTTCGAGATCGGTCTCGTTCTGTTGATGCCGGTCATCATCCTCGTCGCGCGGCGATCCGGATTGTCCCTGATGCGCATCGCGATCCCCACCCTCGCCGGCCTCTCGGCCATGCACGGGTTGGTTCCCCCGCACCCAGGGCCGCTGGTTGCAGTCTCGGCATTGAACGCAAACCTCGGCCTCACGCTCGCGCTCGGTGTCCTCGTCGCGATCCCCACTGTCGTTCTCGCCGGACCGGTCTTCAGCAAGTACGCAGCGCGGTGGGTCGACGTGAAGGTTCCGGATCTCTTTGTCACAGGCGAAGATCGAGGTGAAGAAGAGAAGCAGCAGCGCCCTTCGTTCGCGGCGACTCTCGCAGCGATCCTCCTCCCGGTTGTTCTCATGCTGGGCAAGGCATTCGCCGACGTGATCGCACCCGATTCCGAGGCACTCCCCAAATCCGTCCTCGACTTCCTCGGAACACCCGTTGTGGCTTTGGGTCTCGCGGTTCTGGTTGGAATGGTGCTGCTGGGTCGCGGCGGCGGAATGGACCGCAAGGCCATCTCGAAGTCGCTCGAGAGTTCCCTACCTCCCATCGCAGGCATCTTGTTGATCGTCGGCGCCGGTGGCGGTTTCAAGCAGGTCCTGATCGACACCGGTATCGCCGGAGTGATCGCCGACGCGATCAAGGGCAGCAGCCTTCCCGTGCTGTTCCTGGCCTGGCTGGTAGCGGTATTGATCCGCGTCGCAACGGGTTCGGCAACGGTGGCAACGGTGACGGCGTCGGGCATCCTCGCTCCGGTTGCGGCCGACCTCTCGTCCGCACATGTCTCGCTGATGGTCTTGGCGATCGGTGCAGGCTCGCTCTTCCTCTCGCACGTCAACGACGCCGGATTCTGGTTGGTGAAAGAGTATCTGGGCGTCAGCGTGGTACAGAACCTCAAGACCTGGACCGTGATGGAATGCATCATCTCGGTATCGGGCCTGGCCGGAGTGCTCGTGTTGAGCGCATTCATCTAGGTAGGCGAGCACATGAACAGCGAAGCGGCACAGCAGAAGCAGTATCCCGTGCTCGTCCTGATGGGTGTCTCGGGCTCGGGAAAGTCGACGGTCGGCGGCATGCTCGCCGGAGCGATGGGTTGGGACCTTCAAGAAGGCGACGATCTGCACCCGCAGGCGAACATCGACAAGATGGCGACCGGGCATCCGTTGAACGACGACGATCGCTGGCCCTGGCTCGACAAGATCGCCGTCTGGATCAAGAGCCATACCGACGCCGGTCAGCCGGGCATCGTCACGTGTTCGGCACTCAAGCGCAGCTACCGCGACGTGCTTCGCGGTGAGCACGTCGTGTTCGTGCACCTCGCCGGTTCGCGGGATCAGATCGGCCAGCGATTGACCGCCCGCCTCGATCACTACATGCCCGCCTCGCTCCTCGACTCCCAGATCTCGACGCTCGAGGCCGTCGACCCGGACGAGCAGGCCATCGTCGTCGACGTGGGCGGTAGTCCCGCCAAGATTGCGGAGGAGATCCTGCGACGGGTGGAGACGTTCGAATACTGAGCATGCCAGGCGTGTAAGCACCCGAGGTTCGGGTTACGGTGCATGGGTGACTGCTGCTGACGAAGGCCACGACGTCGATCAATTGCTTGTCGATGCCCAAGCGCGTCTGGAAGTCGCGGTGGGTGAGGGGCGTTTGACCCTCGAGGAGTACTCGGACAAGGCGGCAGTGGTGTGGTCGCCCACCGCAGATCGAGGGCAGCTCGAGCAGATCGTGCCGTTCAGTGCGGCACCACCTGCTGTGGTGTCGCCGCCGCAAGCAACGATCGTCGGTGTCTTCGGTGACACGAAGCGCTCCGGCCGTTGGTCTTTGGCAAAAAAGACACTCGCTCTGCTGTTGTTCGGGGACGTCAAGTTCGATCTGCGATCGGCAACCATCACAGCGTCCTCCTCGACGATCACCATCGTGTCGATCTTCGGGGACACGAGGCTGCGGGTTCCGGAGGGTGTTTCAGTCGAGTTGGGTGGCTTCGACCTTTTCGGAGATCGGGAATTCGACGGGGGTCGACAGGATCCTGGCCCAGGTGCACCGGTTATTCGTGTCGTCTCGTATTCGTTGTTCGGCGATCTCACCGTGCGCACCGGCTAGCTCGGACGCCGTGACCGACTTCGACTTCCACAGCGTCTGGACGCTCCAGGCCTCTGCCGACCGCGTCTACGCCGTTCTCGCGGATGCCGAGCGGTATTCGCAGTGGTGGCCTCAGATACGCCGAGTCCGGGCGACCGACGAGCACTCGGGCTCCATGGCCATCCGCAGCGCTGTCCCTCTGACGCTGCTCGTCTTCGGGCGACGCGAGGTCGAAGACCCCGTTGCCCGCCATCTGCAAGTGCGTCTCTCCGGGGCCATGACCGGGTGGAGTAGTTGGGTGGTACGCCCCGCTGAATCTGGCTGCGTCGCCGACTTTCGGCAACAAGTAGCGGTGTCCGGAGCGCTCGGTCTGGCCTCGAAGATCGCGAAGCCGGTATTCGAGTGGAATCATGAAGCGATGATGCGTGGCGGGCACCGCGGACTCTCCGCTTATCTCTCCCGGCCGTGATTGCGAGCCAAACTTGCACACACTCGAGTAATTTATGCCTACCCGTCGTGTCGTTTTGGCGCAGCGTCAGTTATCGTTCACAACAGCAGTCGACAAGTATGTGTAACTCACATGCACAAAACGTCTTGACCTGGGAGGACGCTATGCGGACGCGAGATTCGACGGTATGGCATTGGAACGTGAGTCCCCGAGCGCGGGTTATCTTCTGTCTGACCAGGACGTTCGTGAAGCCGATGTTCACCCTCTGGCCGACCACCGAACGCGGCATCCGCCAACTCGAGCGACTCGACGCGATGGCGGACAAACTGCCGAAGCCGAAGAACCTCGACATCGAGCCTTTCACGCTTGGTGGTGTGCCAAGCGAGAAGGT
The DNA here is from genome assembly GCF_058788335.1 of Rhodococcus sp. FW305-130. Lineage (NCBI taxonomy): Bacteria > Bacillati > Actinomycetota > Actinomycetes > Mycobacteriales > Nocardiaceae > Rhodococcus > Rhodococcus sp. FW305-130. The sequence goes on from NZ_JBYTAP010000001.1 coordinate 62,775, forward strand.
GCAGCATCCACGCAAAGCGCAGGGCGAGTTGGCCGGAGCCACGATCCTCTACTTCCACGGCGGGGGATTCGTCTTCTGCGGTCTGGCAACGCACCGAGCACTGTGCGGTTTGCTCTCGGCGAAGGCCGGAGTGCCGGTGATCTCCGTGCGCTACCGTCAGCTGCCGGAAGGTTCCATCGGCACCTCCGTCAAGGATGCGATGGCCGCGTACACTGCGTTGCTCGAGACAGCGGAAGACCCGAACAAGATTGTGCTTGCCGGTGATTCGGCGGGCGGTTACCTGGCCATGAAGGTCGCCGAAATTGCCGCACTGCGCGGAATCACGCGGCCCGCTGCCGTGGTGGGATATTCCCCTCTTCTCAACGTGAACCTCGAGGACCACGATCCCGATTTCATGAAACGCGATGCCTACCTACCGATGTCACAGGTCGAAAAGCTCAAGGACCGGTGGCTGGAGGGTCCGGACGAGATTCCTGGTGCGCAGTCTCCGATCAACGCCGACGCCAGTCTGATTCCGCCGTCGTTCCTGGTGGCCGCCGAATACGAACTGATGCGTCCGGACGTCGAGATCATGACCGAAAACCTGATCAAGGCAGGACAAGCCGTCGAAACGCACATCTGGAGTGGGCAGATCCATGCTTTCCCGGTGATCGGCAAAGCTCTTCGGGAGGGTAAGGCGATCGTTGATCTCACGGTCAAGTTCCTCGAGCGAACGATGGCCTCGCAGAACCAGATCAGCGCCTGAGGTGTTTGTCAGCCGATCGACGTGAGTGTTGCGTAGTCGTCGTTGTCGAGAACGCCCTCGACGACTGCGCGAACTTCCGAGGCATGCAACGTGATCGAACCGCCGTGGTTGTCGAGGAAGGCGGTATCCGCGGCGTCTCGCCCGGTCGAGATCCGCACAAGATTGCTGCGCGGCGCCAATTGCGTTGCGTCGACAACGCGCCACACGTTGTCGATACTGGCCTCGACGACGGCGTGAAAATCCATCGGATCGCAGCCCGGCGCGTAGACGGCCACCAGGCGAGCGGGAATCCCCACCGCGCGTAGCAGCGAGATGGTCAGGTGCGAGTAGTCGCGGCACACTCCGGCGCCGGCCAGCAAGGTGTCTACCGCACTGTCGGTGCCACGGCTGGTGCCCGGGACATAACTCAAATGTGTACTCACCCAGCGCGTGACTTCGAGGAGGAGTTCGGCCGGGGGAGTGGCGAGATCGAATTGCCCGGCGACAAAACCGAAGAACTTGTCGGCCTCGGCATAGCGACTGGGGCGCAGATATTTCGACACGTCGTAGTCGCCGACCGACGCCGGTTCTGCGCGGCCGATGACGGTTGCGTCGTAGCTGACGATCAGTTTGCCTGGGGCGCAGTCGAGTAGGTGAATCCGGGTGCCGTGTTCGGCGATGACCTCACGGGGTTCGATCGGATTGCCGTCATGGACGAACGACATCGTTTCCAGCAGTTCGACACCCGGCGCGCGCGTCACCGCGATCTTGAACTCCAGGTTGGTCGCCTCGTCGATCTCGATGTCGAGCAGGGCGGCGACGGTACGTTTCATCGGATCATCTTTACACCGAATTCGGACACCCACCACCTGGGAGGATTGTGACAGTGCGATCAGGCTTCGGGATAGTCGACGTCGACGCCGCTGCTGAGGTCGCTGCACTCCACCAACTCCACGCCGTGTTCGCGTAGATAGGTGTTGGCGCCGCCGTCCCCGGTGAGTGACTCTGCAAGCGTCGGCCAATGGTCGCGTCCGATCAGGACAGGATGGCCGGGCCTTCCGTGAAAGACAGCTCTTCGCAGTATGTTTCGTGATGGGATGCCCTGACCCGCGATTCGCGTCACGGTGTCGGTGTTCAGGTCCGGGACATCGACCAGGGAGATCGCTGCCGCCTCGGCACCCTCGATCTGCATGGCTGCCTCGAGTCCGCAGCGTAGTGATGCGCTCATTCCCCGTTCCCAATCCGATTTCACCACAATGACATCGGTGGTGGGCAGCAGTTCGACGGCGTCCTCGGCCTGTGCGCCGAGAACCACGATGACCGGTGAGAGTCCGGCGGACTGCAGTGTCGCCACCCCGTGGCGAAGCCAAGGCTGGCCGTCCGTGCCCGTAACGAGAGCTTTCGGTTTGCCCATGCGGGATCCGGCCCCGGCAGCCAGCAGGATCCCGCACGTCGACATGATTATGCTCCGGTGACCCGCGGGCGCAGCCACTCGATCAGATCGTTCAGAACCTCTTCCTGCTCAGGCTCATTGAAGATCTCGTGATACAAGCCGTCGTACACCTTCAAGGTGACGTCCGAAGAACCGGCCAACTCTGCTACGAGCTTGCTGCCGGCGGGGTCCGTCAATCGGTCGTCCGAGCCGTGTTGAAGCAGTACGGGAATGGTGAGCGATGGCAGGCGCGCCGGGAAGCCTTCCGCGGCGGTGATCATGCCGCGCGCAATTCCGGCAGGAACCTTGCCGTGGTGAACCAGCGGGTCGGCGTTGTACTTGTCGACAACCTTCTGATCACGCGATACGGCAGCCGCTTCCAGGTTCTCGACAGGCACGTCGGGGAGGTACTTGCCGACGATCTTGCCCAGCTGCATCACGATCTTCGGAGTGCCGGTTGCGATGATCACAGCAGGTCCGGACAGGGCGAGTGCTTTGAGATCGGCCTGATGGTCGAGGGCATAAGAAAGTGCGATTGCGCCTCCCATGCTGTGGCCGAGCAGGAACTTGTCCTTACCGGGATGTGCCGCCGTCACGATCGAGAACAACGTGTGGACGTCGTCGGTGAAGTCGGAGAATTCCTTCAGGTGAACGCGCTTGCCGCCAGAGCGTCCGTGTCCGCGATGGTCGGGTGCGTACACGATGAGCCCGAGTTCCCCGAGCCGCGCAGCAACATGGTCGTAGCGCCTCGCGTGTTCGCCGAGTCCGTGGCACAGGACAAGAACCCCGGTGGGTTCGCGGTCCGGTGTCCACACGTCGTAGACGATCTTGGTGCCGGCTACTCCGGTGAACGACGACTCTTCGTGCTGCATTGTTGCGCCCTCTCTGCGACCGGTTCCGGTACGCGGATTCTCACATGCTATTCGCCCCGTGGGCAGGGCGCGGGTGTTCAGGGTGTGAGGTCGTCGAGGAAACTTCGACACTTGTTTGTTACGGCTGGTTACATTAACTTAGGGGCGTGACCGGACAAACCGTTGATCGTTCCGACCCTGTTCCAGCCACCCGCTCGCGCCGATTGTGGCGACCCGCGGTTCGGGCCTTGCTGGACGGCGCGCTACCGCTGATCGACAAGCGAATGGCGGAATCGGTACGCCCGTTCGATCGGCCCGAGATGATGCGTCCGCACCTGGCTTCGCGGAAGTTCGCGTGGACGCACTACGGGATCTTCGTTCCCCGACTGCCAGGGCCTTTCCGTTACCTCAACACCATGACGTTGATCGGTGCAACCGGGACGGTGGTGTTCGACAACGACTATCTCGCTGCACCCGACGCGCGAAACACCGCAACCGTGCTGAGTTCTACCGCAGCGCCGGGGCATCACTTCTATCGGGCGTACGACGCGGCCGATGAGTGTGCGTTCGAAGAAGATGGTTCGCGAATCGCCTTCGGTGACAACCTGATCATCGACAACAGCTATCCGAAGTTCCATGTCACCGGACGATACGACTCTTTCGACGTCGATCTCGAGATCGTGGCAACAGATCAAGCGTCGTGGTTCGTGCGCAATCCCGTCTACGACCACGTCAGTCTGCTGGCGCAGTGTTCCGGAACGATCTCGAGTCCGGATGGCCCGGTGAGCATTTCGGCTCCATGCACCGTCGAATACGCGCGGTGCATGACACCGCAATCGTTGACCCGCCGCGCCCTTCCCGAGTCCTGGAAGCTCCCGGCCGATTTCTTCACCTACCAGATCGTTCAGCTCGACGACCGGCATCAATTGTTGCTCACCGATGTTCGAGCTTCAGGGGTTACGGCGTGCAAGCTCGCCTACATTCGGACGGTGGACGGCAGCGCAAGAGTCTTCGACGATGTGGTGTTCGACGTACTCGAGTACGCTGACACATTGCATGTCGACCCGCAGGGACGTGAGATGCGTGTGCCGCGCGTACTGCGTTGGCAGGTACGCGATTACGGCAGGGCGATTGTCGAGTTCGAGGCCGAGATCGACTCGGAGTGGCGCTATGGCCACGGTAAGGGATACGTCGGCGCGTACACCTACCGGGGGAGTTTCGACGGTGCGTCGATCAACGGCACCGGTTACATCGAATGGGTGGACTGCGAAGTGTAAGGCACCTAGTGTGTATCGGTGCCTTTCGTAGACCCCGCCTCGCTGACGACTCGTCCGCAGAAGATCCTTGTCGCGGGGACCTCGGGCGCCGGAAAGACGACTCTCGCCGGTCGAATCAGGCAGCTTCTCGGGATCGAACACACCGAGTTGGACTCGCTGTTCCACGGGCCCGACTGGGTTCCGCTCGAGAGTTTCGAAACCGAAGTACGACGCTTTTCCAGCGAGCCGGCCTGGGTGACCGAGTGGCAGTACGGCGCGGTGCGTGAGCTTCTGGCCGAGCGTGCGGACCTGATGCTGTGGTTGGATCTGCCTCGGCGGACGGTGATGCGCCAGGTGATCACACGAACCGTGCGTCGGCGATTGCAGCGAGAGGTGTTGTGGAATCGCAACATGGAGCCGCCACTGCACACCATTCTGTTCGATCCGGATCATGTGGTGCGCTGGGCCTGGCGAAGCGACGGACGCAACGTCGGGCGTATGGCCACGGTCCTTGTCGATGTGCCGTCGTTGCCGATAGTTCGGCTGCGCAGTCGAGAAGAGATCGAGGCTGTGCTCGAAGTCCTCGGCCGTCTGCCCTCAGATCGTCTGAGCTAGGCGAAATCCCAAGTCATCGATAGCAAACGTCGGGTGGCTTCGCCTCCGTACGGTAGCGCCGCAACCGCGCTCACTTTCGGCCCAACTGCCGCCGCGGAAGATCCGGTACGTGCCGTAAACCTCGGGGTCGTAGAGATCCCAGCACCATTCCCAGACATTGCCGATCATGTCGTACAGGCCCCAGTTGTTGGGTGCCTTCATCCCGACGTCATGTGCTCGTCCTTCTGAATTGTCGCTGTACCAGGCAATCTCGTCGATTTCGCCGTAGCGGTAGCCGGAGGTGCCGGCTTTGCACGCGTACTGCCACTCGGCCTCGGTGGCGAGTCGGTAGCCGGTTGCCGCCCGGTCCCACCGGGGAGACTCGGTGTCGATGTCGTGATACGCGGGCGACAGACCGTCCGCGACTGACAGTGTGTTGCAGGTTGCGATGACGTCTTTCCACGAGAGGTCGACCGCGGGTTTGCTCGGATCGTCCGCCGAATCTCCGTGAAGCAGTGCCCTGGTGGTGAGATGGCGAGCGAGGCGGAATGATTCGACTTTCGAGGTCCACGCAGTGCCTTTGCGATCGTCTCTGAGATGCACCTCGCCGGCAGGGATCTCGATCATCAATTCCGCTGCTCCGGTCATTCGTTCATCATCGCAGAGGTTGTCGCTCACCCGGGGAGACGCTCGAACGCAGCTTGTGGGTCAAGGCCGGTACGCATGCGCCATGCGGTCAGTGCAAGCCCGAGACACACCACCTGCGCCGGATCGTCGAGGGAAACTCCCATCAGCTTCTCGATACGAGTGAGCCGTGCATAGAGCGACTGGCGCCGAATGCCGAGGAAATCCGCGGTTCTCGCCTTGCCGCCCCGGTGTGCGAGGTACGCGTCGAGTGTCCGGACGAGGTCGGCGGAATGTGCTGTGTCGTAAGCGATCAGCGAACCGAGTTGCTCCGTGACGAACGAGGACAAGGAAGCGGGTGTCGTGCCGGCGGCGAGCAGTCGTTGGACGCCGACGTCCCTGGCGAGGATCACTCCGGTCCGGGTGCCGAAACGCCGTGCGATCTGGACGACTTCGCGAGCTTGCGCGACCGCCGCCCCGACGCCCGACAGATCCTCGACCGGCGTCGCCACTCCGAGCGTGCGTACCGCGGAACCGCCCGGCCCGCGGCGTAGCAGCTCGTCGGCTTCGGTGAAAGCAGTCCGCACTCGAGCGGGGGATGCGGACGCCCACCCATGCGCGAGCACGATGACGTGATTGGCCGCAGTCCCGACGACACAGGAGCCGAGCACGGCCCGCACGGCGTCGCGTACTTGGTCAGCGAGCTCTCGAACCGGCGTTTGCCGATCGATGTCGACAGCGGCGACGAGGACGTGGTGCCCCTCCGACAACGGCGTCCACCCGGCCGCTGTCAGTCGCTCGGACAAGTCGCCGTGCGATGTGAGCACACCGCCCACCACGTCGGTGATCACCGATTGGGCGAGTGACTGTCTTGGGCCGAGGTCGCCGTGACGGCCGAGTTCCAGAGCCACCGCGACGGCGGCGCAGTTTGCGACGGCGGTTCGGCGTGTAGTTGCGGGCCCGCACAGGACAAGTCGACCGAGTGAGTTCGTCGGACCGCGTACGTCGTGGATCGTGCGTTCGGTCTCGGACCGCTCTGCGCCGGTTGTGCTGCGCTCGACGGTTCTGCCATCCGCGTCGAGGAGATCGACGCCGCACCCCGCGAGTCGTGACACCTTGTCGAGCAGCGCGGTCATACCCTGGCCTGCCACCACGAGACTCAGAAGTTCTTGCCAGACAGGCTCGCCCGCCTGAGCCGAACCGAGAGTGCGGCGGAGCATGAGGTCGTGAAAGTCTTCGACCATCCGCTCGAAGGGCACTACTGCGTGCAGGGCCAAGAACGCGAGCCCGCGTCGGCGCGATGCTTCGACGAGTTCGGGAGGGGCCGTGAGGAACGAGCGGCCGACCTCCATCGCGAGCGCGACGCATCCCGCGTCCGCCAACTGGTCGATGTAGGCGGTGAGCTGCTCGGGAGATCGCCCGTGCAGACCGAGGCCCGTGGTCAGGAGGACCTCACCTCCGGACAGCAGCCCACCCATCTCGTACACCTCGGACGAATGGACCCAGCGGACCACCGCGGTATCGACGTCGCCCGCGAGCACCTCGATTGCGGCGGCCCTGAACGAGGGCATCGCAAGAACTTGTCGCAGAGTCGGGAGCATTTCTATATCGTCCGCCGAGGGGGCACTTCGTCATAGAGCTAGTTCTGCCGAACTGACAGGTTGTCCCTTGTCGGGCTGTTACCACCGTGGTCGGATTGTGACACGAGCCACAATCGACGATTTTGGTCAGACTCCAGGAGCGCACATGAACCACCCGGCACACACCGATGAGTATTTTCTCGGACTTGCGATCGAACAGGCGAAGATCGGTTGGGAGGAGGGCGGCGTGCCGATCGGCGCGGCGCTGATTCACCGCGGCGAGGTTCTCGCAGTCGGACGCAACCGCCGGGTCCAGATGAACAGCGCCATCCGTCATGGAGAGACCGACTGCATCGAGCGCGCCGGACGACTGCCGGCCTCAGTGTATCGCGAGTGTGTCCTCTACACGACTTTGTCACCGTGCTTCATGTGCGCCGGAACGGCGCGCCTGTACGAGATCCCTCGAATCGTAGTCGGCGAAAATCGTTCCTTCGAGGCGTCGGAAGAATGGTTGCGCAGCAGCGGAATTCAGGTCGACGTCGTCGACGACGCGGAGTGTGTGGCACTGATGGACCGCATGCTGGCCGAGCGCCCGAGCCTGTGGCTCGAAGACATCGGCGAAGTTGTATGAGCAGCGCCGTCGAACCTGCCACGGTCGCAGGCGATTCGGAGAGCACAGGCCACCCGATCGATCCGGACTATCCCGTTAGTCCGGTTCCGCTTCATGCACGAAAGCCGTTCTTCTCGCTCGCGGTGGTGTTGTTGGGGTTCACCATCTTCACACCGACGATGTTGGCCGGAGCAGCGCTCGGTACCGCGTTCTCGTTCTGGAAACTGATGGTGGTGATCGCCGCCGGATCCGCCATCTTGGGGGTGTACGTCGCCATGATGGGGTTCGTCGGAGCTCGAACCGGGCTGACGACAGTTGTGATGGCGCGCTACAGTTTCGGCACTCGCGGGTCCAAGCTCGCTTCGATCCTGCTGGGCGGTACCCAGATCGGCTGGTACGGAGTCATCATCGGCACGATCGGCGATCTCACCGCGCAGGCATTGGGCTGGGATTCCTATCTCGCGCGGGCGTCGGTGATGATCGCGGCGAGCATCTTGATGTGCATCACCGCCTGCTACGGCTACCGCGGAATGTATTGGGTCTCGCTCGTCTCGACGCCCTTGATCCTGGCGTTGGCCTGCTGGGTCGTGTTCCGGTCCCTCGAGGAAGTCGGTGGGTTCTCCGGCCTGGTCTCGGTTCAACCGCAGACGACCATGACGATCGCGCTCGCAATCACCACTGTGGTCGGCACGTTTGTATCGGCGGGAACGCAAGCGCCCAACTGGACCAGGTTTGCCCGTTCCGGATCACAAGCGGTGTGGGCCTGCGTTATCGGGTTCCTCCTCGGAAACGGATTGATGATCCTGTTCGGTGCCATCGGAGCCATCACGTTCCACGAAGGTGACTTCGTGCTGATTCTCTACAACCTCGGGCTTGTCGGCTGGGGCCTGGTCTTGCTGTTCGGGAACCTCTGGAAGAGCAACGCCGACACCGCATACGCCTTCGGGGTGGCCGGCGCCGAATTGTTCAGAAAGCCCCGCAAGACCCCGTTCGTCATCGGTGGGTGTGTGATCGGCACGGCGCTCGCTCTGACCGGTGTGCACAACCATCTTGTCGACTATCTGAGCCTGCTCGGAACGTTCATCCCGCCATTGGGCGGTGTGATCATCGCGGACTTCCTGTGCCGCTGGCGGCGCGGCATTCCCGAGGGTTACACCCCGCAGCCGGTCCACTGGCGAAACCTCGCCGTCTATGCCGTCGCAGCGTTCCTCGCATGGCTTTCCGGTGAGTTCGAGGTGGGAATCCCGCCGCTGATCGGAATCGTGGCAGCAATTGCTCTGACGATGTTCCTGCACAGGGTGTTTGGCAACAGCTCGGCAGATCGGGAGGTCTCGACCTCCACCGTCTGAATCGTGCTTCAGGCACCAGCGAGCCCCCGGTGGTTTCGACCCCGCCGGGGGCTCGCGTAATTGATGGAAAGGGCAGACGATTCCGTCTCAACCGTCAGCGCAGAACAGGCAGGTAAGGTGCCTCGATTCCCTGCTCTTCGAACGCAGTCAGCGCCGAGCGTGCAAAAGCGCGCTGGACTGCCCACTGGCGCCCAGGCTTGACCTGCGCCGTCACTCGAATGGTAATTGCCTCGGCAGTAACCGAATTGACTCCCAGCATCTCCGGTTTGTCGATCATGTCCGCCCTGATCGGTTCGGACTCCGCCGCCTCGAGGACAGCTCGCGTCGCCACCTCGCACGCTTTGTGCACGTTCGCGTTGTGGGCGATCGGGAGATCGAGAACTGCAGTGGCGTAACCCTGACTCATGTTGCCCACTCGCAGGATTTCGCCATTGCGGCAGTACCACAAGGTGCCGTTGGCATCTCGAATCGTGGTGACACGCAGGCCCACTGTTTCGACGGTGCCGACCGCGTCGCCGAGATCGACGACGTCGCCGACACCGTACTGATCCTCGAGCAACATGAAGATGCCGGAGAGGAAGTCACGCACCAGGTTTTGTGCACCGAAACCGATGGCAAGACCGATGACTCCGGCGGATGCGATGAACGGCGCGACGTTGATCCCGAGAATGCCGAGGATCTGCAGCACACACCAGACGAGGATGACGATGGACACCGTCGATTTGAGTACCGAACCGATGGTCCGGGCTCGCTGCGATCGGCGCTCGTTCACCTTGGCGTTCGGAGACTTGGGAGGCTTCGACATTCGATCGATCCCGCGGTGCAGTGCGAAGCGCAGAACGACTGCGAGCGCCACGTAGATCGCGATCTCGACGGGTCGGTGTATCAGCCAGTCTCGGTTGGTGTCGGTCAGTTCCCATGCTTGTATTTCGGAAATCATCCCCATGCATTCTACGGATTCCGGCCGATCCGGGCATCGTCGCAGGGCAGGCGGTCCAAAGCCGTACAGGCAGCTAGGCTTACGCCATGGCTGCGTTCACTGGCATACCCGTTGCTGCACTCGACTTCTACGAAGACCTGGAGGCTGACAACAGCAAGACCTGGTGGGCAGCGCACAAGGAGACGTACGACGAAGTGGTTCGTCGTCCGATGGCGTCGTTGACCGCGGCGTTGGAGGACGAATTCGGCACGGCCAAGCTCTTTCGGCCATATCGTGACGTTCGATTCTCGAAGGACAAGATCCCGTACAAGACGCACCAGGGAGCGTTCGTCGGTCTCGCCGAGAGCTGTGGCTACTACGTGCAGATCGACGCGGCAGGGTTGATGGTGGCCGGTGGTTTCTACGCCAGCAGTTCGGAGACCATCGCGCGTTATCGTGCGGCTGTCGACGACGACGTTCGAGGGCCGGAGCTCGAGAAGATCCTGGCCTCCGTCGAGAAGGCCGGATTCACGATCGGCGGCGACAAGCTCAAGACGGCGCCTCGCGGATACACGGTCGACCACCCGCGGATCGAATTGCTGCGTCACAAGTCGCTGACTGCTGGTCGTAGTTACCCAAGCCCGTCGTGGCTGGACAGCGCCAGGACATTGAAGGAAGTTCGCACAGCGTGGCGCGCACTGACGCCCTTGGTCGAATGGTCCGGACAGGTGCTCGGACCGAACTGACCGTCCGACAGAAAAGTGTGACGTAGCCGTAGGAGTGTTCACCTCGAGTTCATCGAAACTCGAGACGCCTGGGGCTAGCGTGGTGTGGGTAACCGCAAGTTTCGGCCCCGCTTCGAGTCGCAGCGCCGCAGTTCGAAGCCATTTTCTCTCGATCGACATCGTGAACAACCCGTGTCAGTGGAGACCATCATGGCTATGTTTCTCGCTCTCGTCCTGATCATCTCGGTCCTCGGAATCGTCGGCACCTACCTCGCGTTCAGTGCGGTCTACTTCGTCGAGATGCGCAAACTCGACAAGTAAGGGGTGCGAATTGGCCTGATTCGACTATTTCTGGGCCGATCGCGACGACCCTCCCTGCGTACGCTGTTAGGGCATCCTTATCCGCTCGCAACAGTGGATGATTCATTTCTTCTGGAGGTTCGACACGCATGCCCGCTCAATCCACGCTCTTGCTTCCCGAGGGCTACTCCGACAACCGCCTCGTTTCGGACCTCACACGTCGGCAGTTCGGCTTCGGTGCCGGGATCGCCGGACTGGGCGCGTTCCTGGCGGCCTGCGGTGACAGCGGGAGCAGTTCGGGTGAAACCGAAATGCGTTCTGTGACGACACCTCTCGGTACCTACGACATTCCCGTCAATCCGAAGAGGGTTGTCGCGATCGACTCGCGGCTCGATCTGGAACCTGCTGTAGCTCTGGAACTTCCGCTCGTCGGCTACACGTACGCCCAGGCGACACCGTGGGTGCCTATCGATTCGTCGGTGCCGTTCCTGTCGGAGATCCCCAACCGCGAACAGATCTTGGCGCTCGAACCCGACCTGATCGTGTGCCTCAACTACGAGAGCGAGTGGTGGCCGGTAGCCGAGATGTCCACCATCGCACCGGTTCTGACGACCGAGTTCACCGACGACTGGCGTACAAACCTCTCGCGGCTGTCGGGCTGGCTCGGTCGAACGGCCACACTCGATCGATTGACGCTCGACTACGACAATCTGATTTCCGACATCCGCAGTCGTCATGCCGAGAAGATTGCGTCCAAAACCGTTGCCAGTGTCTCGTTCATGCCAGACACGAACACGCTGTACGTCACGAGCATCCGTACGTCCGAGAAGGGCGACAAGCCCAGCGACATGACGCTCGGCGACATCGGTGGCAAAACTGCCACCTCGGAGGGCCTTGATCCCGAAGGCGGCGTCAGCCTCGAAGGCCTCGATGTGCTGGCCGGCGTCGACGGCTTCATGATCACCGAAAACGAGGAAAGTGCCGCGTACCAGGCATTGGTGGCGAGCAAGCTGTGGCAGCGACTCCCGGCAGTGCAGGCTGGCAACGTCACCAGTCTGGGTGGCTCCACGTTCTACGGTTCGATCTACACGATTTCGTACGTGGCACAGGGTTGGGATGCCCTGTACAACAAGATCAGCTGAGGCCTCTGCCGGCCGGACCGATGAGTTTCGGTAACGTGGGCGGTCTAATCAGGTAGGCATTGACCAAACCTGAGGAGATCGACGTGCAAACAGAGCAATCCCCAGCGGTAGTGCAATCCCGCGACGGTACGACCATCGCATACGAACGCTCCGGTGCCGGACCAGCAGTGGTTCTGGTTGCCGGAGCGTTCTGCGATCGAGGATGGTTCGATTCTCTCGCTGCTGCGTTGGCGGCGGACTTCACGGTGTACTCGTACGACAGGCGCGGACGCGGGGACAGCGGTGACAGTCGCGCGTTCTCGATCGACTCCGAGGTGGAGGACTTGCGAGCGGTCGTCGCTGCCGCCGGTGAAACGCCGCTGGTCTACGGATTGTCGTCGGGTGCTGCGCTGGCTTTGGAAGCCGCTGCGCAGGCCGTTCCGATGCGTAAGCTCGCCGTCTACGAGGCGCCGTACATGGACGACGACCAGCGTGACGAGACTGCCCAAAGTGACCTGGAGCGGTTGATCGCGGCCGGCGACAGGGAAGGTGCTGTGACGCGTTTTCTGGATCTGACCGGTGCATCCCCGGAGATGGTCGACGAGATCAAGCGGAGTGCCGATTGGCCCGACATGTGCGCCATTGCGCACACCTTGCCTTACGACGTCGCCGTGTGTGATCACGGCTGTCAGTCGCTCGACTGGCTTGCCTCCATTACCGTCCCTACATTGGTCATGTACGGCGGTGACAGTGGTCAGTGGGCGCCTTCTTCGGCGACGCGAATCGCTGCAAAAGTCTCGGGGACAAAGACTTTGGAGATCCCCGGTCAGGGTCACGGCGTTGCCGACGACGCTATCGTCCCGGCTCTGCGCGAGTTCTTTTCCGGCTAATCGCTGGGCGGCGAAAACGATCGTCAACCCAGGGTTGACGTTTTCGATTGCGTCAACCTATGGTTGACGCATGAGTAAACCAGTGGAAATGACCAACAAGGTTCGACTCGACGACCTCATCGACGCGATCAAGAAGGTGCACACCGACGCGCTCGACCAACTGTCCGACGCCGTGATCGCCGCTGATCATCTCGGTGAAGTTGCAGATCACCTGATCGGCCACTTCGTCGACCAGGCGCGCAGGTCGGGAGCGTCGTGGACGGAGATCGGTGCGAGCATGGGTGTGTCGAAGCAGGCTGCGCAGAAGCGTTTTGTTCCCAAGGCGCCGAGTGATCAGAAGCCGATGGATCCGAACGAAGGGTTCAACCGGTTCACTCCCCGGGCGAAGAACGTCGTCATGGCCTCGCAGAACGAAGCCCGCGCTGCCGGTAACGCAGAGATCCAGCCCGAGCACCTGCTCCTGGGGCTTGTCGAGGAGCCTGCCGGGTTGGCTGCGAAGGCGATAGTGGCGCAGGGGGTGGAGCTCGGGTCCGTCCGAGCTGCAGTGGCCGTTGTACTCCCGGCTCCGACTTCCGAACTGCCAGAACTTATTCCGTACGACGCTCGCGCGCGCAAGGTCCTGGAACTGACGTTCCGTGAGGCTCTTCGCCTGGGCCACAACTACATCGGAACCGAGCACATCCTGCTCGCGCTGCTCGAACTCGAAGACGGATCAGGTGTTCTGACTGATCTCGGAATCTCGAAGTCGGTGGCGGAGTCGAACATCGTGGGAGTGCTGGCCGTCATTCAGGATCAGTGATTCATATGTGAATCTGATGCAGAAGAGGGCCGCACCCTTGCGGGTGCGGCCCTCTTCTTGTGTCACTGATTAGACAGCGCGCACATTGGTGGCCTGAGGACCCTTCTGGCCCTGGCCAACCTCGAACTCCACACGCTGGTTCTCGTCGAGCGACTTGTAGCCGTTGCCCGAGATTTCAGAGTAATGAACGAACACGTCCGGTGTTCCGTCGTCGGGAGCGATGAAACCAAAGCCCTTTTCGCCGTTGAACCACTTCACGATGCCCTGTGCCATACCGATACTCCCTACAAACTCGATCCGGGCCCTCACATCGAAGTCCCGATCTCGATGTGTCTATCCTCCCACGCCGCGCAAGTCGAACGGTGGGCGACGTGCAAAAGACGGTAATTCGGACGCTTTCGAGGAGGGAATGGCAACTGATCTTCGACTGATTTTCGACGCTGGAGCGACCCGATCGCCGAAGGCAGGGACTGGTGGCTCGCCCAACTGCCTGCGGTGATAGATCAGCGGGAATGTACTTGTCCGCTCGAGAACGGTCCATAGTTGTCGCTCCGATCTCTCGGAATCGCAAACGTAGGAACCCTATGGAAGATGAGGGTGGGCTAACCTCTCATTCGCTGTGCCCTCGGCGCGCGCAGCAGCCGAGAAGGAGAGTGCATACATGTACGGAACGATTTGTGAATCTACGACGTCTGAACTGGTGGACCAGCTCAGTCGCCGTGGGTTCTTCGGCGTCGGTGCGGTGGCAGCGGCCGCCATCCTTGCGGGTTGTTCGACTACGTCAGATGCCGCTGATGCCGGCGAACAACGCGAGGTGATCAATGCGCTCGGCACCACCACGATCTCGGGGAAGCCGGAAAGGATCGTTGTTGCCAGCGACTTCACGGATCTCGAATTTCTGCTCTCTCTCGGCGTTCACCCAGTCGCCTACGGCAATACGGGTGCGTGGGACCGCGGTGCACTGCCTTGGCAGAGCACCGCTGGAATAGCCGATCTCGAAAGCTTCGACACCACAGGCGAAATCAGCCCGGAAATCATCGCGCGCTACTCACCGGATCTCATCATCGGAATGAAGACCTATCTCGAACCGGCAGCCGAGAGGCTCAGCCAGATCGCGCCGGTCATCGCGCTGGACTGGACCACCTCGTGGCGTGACGGCGTCGCCACGGTCGGGCAGGCCGCTTTTGTCGACGAGGCCGCTGCTGCAGCGATCGCCCGGACCGACGCCCTGATCTCCGACACCGCCGCTTCGCTGAATGGCTTGGGTGGCAAGACGATCATGATCGGCTCGATGTACGGCGATCAGTTGTATGTGCAGGGGGATGCCAGTGCGCCCGGGGTTCTGCTGCGCGAACTCGGACTCAACTATCGCGGATACAACGCCGAGCAGATGACTGCGCTGTCGATGGAGCAGGTGGAGGTACTCGCACCCGCAGACATCTTGCTCAGCCTCGCTTCTGATCAGGAAGCGACGACGGGGTTGGAGAACTTCGCAGTTTTCCAGAACCTCCCCGCGGTGAAGGCGCGAGCCTATGCGCCGGTCGAACTTCTGCTCTCGAATGCCTTTGTCGACAATTTCGGTCCACTGAGCGCGCCGTACGCCTTGCCGCAGCTCGCCGAGGTCTTGACCGGGCTTGCGGCGGGCCAGGGAAAACAGCTCCCCTGACCTCGCTTCCGAGCCTACGGACGCAGCGTCGGCCTAGCATCGAGACATGGTGGACATAGATCTGACGGGCCGCGCCGCAGTAGTCGGCGGATCACAACCGCTGCGAGCGATACTCGAAACACCCACTACCCCCGGCCCGTGGCCGGGGGTAGTGATGATTCACGAGGCCTTCGGGCTCGAGGAGGTGATGCAGCGGCAAGCCAAGCGACTGGCCGCTGCGGGGTTCCTGACGCTCGCTGTCGACCTCTACAGCGCGGGCGGGGCGAAGCGGTGCCTCGTGCCGACCATGACGTCGATGCTTCGAGGACACGGCAAGGCGTTCACCGACATCGAAGTCGCTCGCAGTTGGCTTTTGGAATCCCCGGACTGCACCGGAAAGATCGGTGTCATCGGATTCTGCATGGGCGGCGGCTTCGCGATGGTCAGCGCCGGAGATTTCGATGCTGCCTCGGTCAACTACGGTCAGCTTCCACGCAAACTCGATGAGGCCGTGGTGGATGCGTGCCCGATCGTCGGGAGTTTCGGAGGCAAGGACTTCTCGCTCCGGGGTGCGGCAGCGAAGCTGGAGACGGCGCTCAGCAATGCCGGTATCGAGAACGACGTCAAGGAGTACCCCGCCGCCGGCCACGCGTTCCTCAACGACGCGGAGGCCGGACCCAAGGTGCTTCGTCCGTTGGAGCGCATCCTCGGAATCGGTCCCGATCCTGTTGCAGCGCAGGATGCCTGGAAGCGAATCGACTCGTTCTTCGAGCGTCACCTGGCATGATCAGCGACTGGTTCTCTCACCGCCGTTGACTGCCAATACCTGACCGGTGATCTGCCGGGCGCCCGGTGAGGCCAAGAAGTGGACGGCTGATGCGATGTCGTCCGGTGTTCCGGCGCGCTTGGTGCTGGTGGACTCGATCAGCATCGCGCGACGCTCGTCCGTCAGAAAGTCTCGGAAGAACTCGGTGTCGGCGATGTAGCCGGGGGAGACGATGTTCGCGGTGATGCCTTCGGGCCCCAGCTCGGCGGCCAGATCGATATTCCACGTCGCAACTGCGGCTTTGGCAGCGCCGTACGCGCCCGCGCCCTTGTCGGCGGCAATCGATCCGATGGTGATGACGGCACCGCCGCTGGGGATTCGATCGCGAACTGCGGCTGTAGTCAGCACTGCCGAGATGAGATTGGAGTCCAGATTCGCACGCCACCCGGCGGCCAGGGATTCCAGATCTGACGGTGCTTCGCGATCGAAGTCCGTGTTGCCACCGGCGCAGTGCACCACGACGTCGATGGTTCCCGGAAGCGAATCCTGCAGCCGCTTCAGGTCTTTCGGGTCGGAGTTGTCACACGTCAAGGCGTGAACATCGGAACCCAACTCCTCTGCGGTCTTTTCGAGTGGTTCCGTGCGTCGGCCGGTGACAAAAACTGTGTCTCCGTCTCGGGCGAACGCCGCTGCAACTGCGCGCCCGATCCCTGTTCCGCCGCCGGTTACCAGAACTGTGCGTGTCATGCCTACCTCCGTGAGCTACGTTTAGACCTATACGAAGAACGTATCATTTAGAGCTAAATGAGGTGTGCAGTGGTGGGCGACTACAACCCGGACGACGCAGTGGACGCGGTTGCGTTGGCCTGGCTTCGCGAAAGGCCGGGCACGCCCGTAGAGGGTATCGGCATTGTGACCAGGCTGTGGATGTGTGCCAAGCTGCTCGGAGAGGATCGCCGACGGGTACTCGCCTCGGCCGGTGCGGACACAGCCACGCTGGACCTACTCAGTGTCCTGCGGCGATCTGGCGAGCCGTATCAGTTGACGACTCGCCAGATCACCGAGCAGACCGGAGTCACGGCCGGTGCGATCTCGCAGCGACTCGCGCGCGCGGAGAACGCGGGTCTGGTGGAGAGGTCTTCCGCCGCGCAAGGGTCACGAATAGTGCTCGTGACCCTCACTGCCGCCGGTCACGAACTGGTGGAGCAATTGGTGGACCGAGTCCTCGGCCGTGAAGCCGAACTGACGTCGATTCTCACCGAGCAGCAGCAGGCCGAACTCACCGAACTGCTGCGTGTCTTTCTCGACGGTCTACGCGGCGAACTCGGTGACCCTGGCGTCGCGCACGTCGGGGCTTGATCAGGACAGGCGCTCGAACACTGCAGCCAGGCCCTGCCCGCCGCCGATGCACATCGTCTCGAGGCCGTAACGCGCTTCGCGACGGTCCATCTCGCGCAACAGGGTGGCCAGGATTCGTCCACCCGTGGCACCGACCGGATGGCCGAGGGAGATGCCGGAGCCGTTGGGGTTGACGCGCGGGTCGTCGGCTTCGAGCTTCCAACTCTGCAGGACTGCAAGTGCTTGTGCCGCAAAGGCTTCGTTGAGTTCGATGACATCCATGTCCGCCAAGTCAATCCGAGGCGGCCGAGTGCCTTCTCCGACGCCGGGACGGGACCGATGCCCATGGTGCGCGGGGGAACTCCGGCAACGCTCCAACTTGCCAGGCGTGCGAGGGGTCGCAGTCCGAGTGCGCGGGCTTTGTCTGCGGTGGTGACGATCGCCAGCGCTGCGCCGTCGTTCTGGCCGCTGGCATTACCTGCCGTCACGGTGGAGTCCGGGTCGATCTTTGCGCGCATGGGACGAAGGCGTGCAAGCGATTCCATCGAAGTGTCGGCCCGCGGATGCTCGTCGGTGTCGACGAGCAGGGCCTCGCCCTTGCGCTGCGGAACGGATACCGGAACGATTTCCTCGGCGAAGACGCCGTTCTTCTGTGCGGCAACGGCACGCTGATGCGACTGCACCGCGAGTGCGTCCTGATCTTCGCGACTGATGGAGAACTCGGCGCGCAGGTTCTCTGCCGTTTCGATCATTCCGCCGGGAACCGGGAAGTCGCGTCCGCCGGCTGTCACGCGGGCGCGCGCGAGACGATCGCTGAGCGCAACACCTTCACCCTTGACACCCCAACGCATTCCGGTTGCGTAGAACTCAGCCTGGCTCATCGACTCGGCACCACCCGCGAGGACCAGATCACTGCCACCGGACTGAACCTGCATGACGGCCTGGATGATTGCCTGCAATCCCGACCCGCACCGGCGATCCACCTGCATGCCGGGAACATCGACGCCCAGACCGGCGTTGAGCGCCGCGATGCGTCCGATCGCCGGAGCTTCACCGTTCGGCGAAGCCTGGCCGAGAATGACGTCGTCGATCTCCGCGCCGGAAATGCCGGTACGCGTGACGAGTTCGGCGATCAACGTCGAGGCGAGATCTTCCGGGGCTACGTCACGGAAGACACCGCCGAAGCGGCCGACAGGGGTGCGGAGCGGTTCACAGATGACAACGTCAGGCATTGGTTCTTCCTTGGGTATGCCCGGTCAGCGAGTGGCTGCCGAGTGATTGTTGGACGACTGAGTACGTCCGAGATCGACGGAGATGGCGTCCGCGGTGGCGACTGCGGCCGGAACCAGTTCACCGCGAACAGCTTCGGCGCTGTAGCGGGCGGCTTGGGTGGAGATGTTGACAGCCGCGACCACATCACCGGTTGCGTCCCGGATGGGTGCGGCGAGCGAGCGCAGACCCTCCTCGAGTTCCTGATCGACAATCGCGAATCCGTCGGCGCGAATCTTCTCGAGTTCGGCACGCAGACCGTCGGCGGTGGAGATGGTCTTGCCGGTCAGGCGGGCGAAGGACACTCGGGCGAGGTAGGCGTCTAGGGCGTCGTCCGGCAAGCCGGCGAGCAGAACCCTACCCATGGATGTGGCGTACGCGGGAAAGCGCGTGCCGATGGTGATGGAAACCGTCATGATGCGGCTGACCGGAACACGGGCCACGTACACGACGTCGTCACCGTCGAGGATCGACACGGACGTGGATTCACGGACCTTGGCGGACAAGGCTTCCAGATGCGGCCCGGCGATCTCGGGAAGGGACAGACTGGAGAGGTAGCTGTAGCCGAGTTCGAGGACACGGGGCGTCAACCAGAACACCGAACCGTCAGTACGTACGTATTCGAGTTCGACGAGCGTGAGCAGGAAGCGGCGAGCGGTCGCACGCGTGAGATCGGTGTGCCTGGCAACCTCGCTGAGGGTGCGACGCGGGTGCTCACCGTCGAAAGCCTTGATGACGGACAGTCCACGTGCCAGCGACTGCACGTAGTCCGGTGACGGGCCCGGCGCTTGCTCGCTGCTGTTCTCACTCATGTCGTCTCGTTCTCCTCAGGTTCGGCCGAGAGGTCTGCGAGTGCTTGCTTTCCCAGCGCAAAAGCCAAGTTGCTGTTCGGCACACCCGCATAAACCGCGGTATGGAGAAATACTTCCACGAGTTCGTCGGGATCGATCCCGGCACGCAGCGCAGCGCGAATGTGCATGTCGAGTTCGTGTTCGTTGCCGACGGCAGTGAGGATCGCGAGAGTGAGGAGCCTACGGGTGTGGTGATCGAGGCCGGGGCGTGACCAGATGTCGCCCCACGCCGTACGAGTGATGAAGTCCTGGAACGGGGCCGTGAATTCGGTGGCACCGGCGATGGAACGGTCGACGTGGGCGTCGCCGAGCACCTGACGTCGTACGGTCATGCCAGCCGACACCGCGGCGCTACGTTGGGCGAGCGCAGATGTGTGCGAGGCAATATGCGTTGCAAGCAGTTTGGTGACGCGCCCGGCCTGTTCGACGTTGGCGAGGTGTGCGCCGGGATCGACCACGTGCAGTACCGCATCGGCGATACCGTCGGCGATCGCGCTCAACGTCGCCGGAGGTGTCGACGGATCCTGCTCGCCCGCGACGAGGAGCGTCGGAGCGACGATGCGGGCCAGGTCGGCACGGCCGTCCCACACCGAAAGCGCCTCGCAGCAGGCGGCATAACCCTCGTCGGGTGTGGCTTCGACCATCGCGACGTGGCGGGCGACAAGCTCCGGATCGTTTTCGGCCAGTCCCGGCGTGAACCAGCGTCCGACGACGGCGGCCGCGATGGACGCGATGCCGTCCGCACGGACAGCCTGCGCACGATCGATCCACGGCTGAGCCGGGGCGAACTGCGAGGACGTGCACATCAACGTCAACGTCTCGACGCGAGTGGGGTGGTGCGCGGCGATCCATTGGCTGACAGCGCCGCCGAGGGAGAGCCCGACGAGATGTACGGACTCGAGTTCGAGCGAATCGAGGAGAGCGATGACATCGCCGGCAAGATCGGCAATGGAGTAGGGGCCCGCAGGCACCGGTGACTTGCCGTGGCCGCGATGGTCGACGGCGATGACGCGGTAGCGATTCGACAGCGCGTGAATCTGCGGCTGCCACATGGACAGATCGGATCCGAGTGAACCCAGGAGAACCACTGCCGGGGCATCGGGATTGCCGGTCTGTTGAAAGTTGAGCGCGACGCTCATCGAGATCCTCCTGTGGGGCGTTCGGCGAGGGCGCGGTCGACCAGATCGGTGGCGTGGCCCAGATAGTGTGCGGGGTCGAGTAGTTCGGCGATCTCGGTTTCGCTCAGGTGCTCTGCGATGGCGGGATCACGATCCAACCTGGTTCCGGAAGTGGCTGCCGCGGTGACGATGTCGCGTGCTCGATCAGTGTGTGCGGACAGGGCCTTGGTGACACGCTCGGCGAGAATCAGGCCACCGGTGATGTCTAGATTACGAGCCATCGACTCGGTGTGTACTTGCAGGCCGGTGAGGCTCACGGAAAGCTGGTGCGCTGCTCCGCCAGCCAGACGCAGGAGATCGGTGACGGTTTCCCACTCGGCGTGCCAGGGGCCTGCGGCGCGAGCGAATTCGTGATCCATGTTCGACAGGGCTGTGGCCACCAGTGCGGGAGTGCGTCGCGCTGCCGCGCGGGCGGTGATCGAGGCAACCGGATTCTGCTTGTGCGGCATGGCCGATGAGCCGCCCGGAGCGCTCTCGGCAACCTCGGACAGCTCGGTGGACGCCATGACGGTGATGTCGGTGGCGGGCTTGGAAACAGCGCCGGCGACGATACCGAGTGTGGTCGCGAGTTCTGCGATGGTCACGCGGTCGGTGTGCCAGGGAGTGACCTGCCTGGCCAGACCGAGTTCGTCGGCCAGCGCGTCCGCGATCCTGAGCCCGTCGGGATACAACGCAGCGAGTGTTCCTGCGGCTCCGCCGAATTGAACCGGCAACGTGGACAGCACGATTTCGAGACGAATCGCTGCGGCGTCGAGCGCGGTGAACCAACTCGATGCCAGTAGCCCGAAGGTGGTCGGAAGTGCTTGTTGTCCCAGGGTTCTCGCGACCATCGGAGTAGAGCGATGGATGCGGGCGAGGTGGGCGGCGGAATCGGCGGCGCGGGTCAGGTCGGCGAGAACCACTGTGCCCGCGCGTCGCGTCAACAGCATCAGCGCACAGTCCATGATGTCCTGACTGGTGGCGCCCGGGTGCACCACGGAGGCAGGCACACCTTCCTGTCCCACCCTTTCGCGCAGCATCTTCACCAGCGGAATGACGGGATTTCCGCCGGTGGCCGACGCGCGGCCGAGCGCCACGATGTCCAGGCCGCCCGGTTGTGAGAGTTCAGCTGCGGCGGTCGCCACCGCGGCGCAATGTTCCCCGTCGGCCAACCCGACAGTGGCCATCGCACAACTCAGTGCGGCTTCCACGTCGAGCAGCGCGGTGACCCACGCCTGGTCGGACAGGTGCTCCGATACTCGGGTGGCCCCGAACACCGGGTCGAACAGTGCGCCGCGAGTGGGCATGTGTACTCCTCTTACAGCTCGAAGAAGGGCGTCTCGACGCCGTTCGCGTCCTCGTCCTGAACATAGACCGTCCAGGAGTACCCACCGTCGACCTTGGTTGCAACCAACTTCGCGCGTTCGGTTTCGCTCAGTGAGGACAGCACCGGATCTGTTACGTGTGCGTCGGTGTCCTCGGGGAAGTACAAGCGGGTGACCAGGCGGTCGAGCATCCCTCGAGCGAAGACCGACACGTTCACGTGTGGGGCCTCGTCCGCATCCGTTTCAGTGGGCTGCGCTCCGGGCTTGACGGTGTAGACCAGTGCGGTACCGGTGGAATCTGCTGCGCTGCGGGCGAATCCGCGATAACCCGCCGGAGTGAGGTCCACTGCGCCGCGGGGATCGTCCGGATGGTTGAAGCGTCCGAGCGTATCGGCCTGCCACGTTTCGATCATCGCGTCGGCGACGGGTGTGCGGGCGCCGTCGATCACCGTGATGGCCAGCGTGATTCGTCCGGGGGCATCGGCGGGAGCGGCGTCGGGGCCGTCCGTCCAGGGGAGGCCGATGTGCCAGTACGGTCCGACGGTCTGGGAGGGCGTGACACCGAAGGGGGCAGTGGTGAAGTCGCCGGGGACGACCGGATAAGTGGGTGCGGGCTTCGCGGTGTGATCAGTCATCGTGGTCTTCCTCGTTCTCGAATACGGAGGCATTACGGCCGCGCAGGACGATGTCGAAGCGGAACCCGAGAGCCCAGTTGGGGACTGTGGCGTCGTAGTCGAAGACGCTGACCATGCGGTGACGGGCTTCTTCGGGCACTGAGTTGTAGATCGGGTCCTGGAAGAACATCGGATCTTCGGGGAAGTACATCTGCGTCACGAGGCGCTGCGTGAATGCCGTGCCGAACAGCGAGAAATGGATGTGGGCCGGTCGCCAGGCGTTGTCGTGGTTCATCCACGGGTAGGCGCCCGGCTTGATCGTGGTGAAGCTGTAGTGGCCGTTCGCGTCGGTCACGCAGCGACCGAGCCCGTTGAAGAACGGGTCCAGCGGCGCGGGCCAGTTGTCGCCGGTGTGGCGGTAGCGTCCACCGGCGTTGGCCTGCCACACCTCGAGCAGTGTGTGGGGGACCGGCTTTCCGTCGCCGTCGAGTACACGGCCGTGAACGACGATGCGCTGTCCCTGTGCTTCGCCGCCGTTGGCAATGGTCAGGTCGTTTTCGCCGGCGCCGACGCGATCTTCGCCGAATACCGGCCCGGTGAGCTCCGTGAGGCGCTGGGGGAGCAGCTTCAGCGGTTGCTTCGGGTGGCGAAGAGAAGTGGTCTTGTAGTCCGCGAAATCGGCCGGGGCGTTGACGCCAGTCGGCCGCTGGTACCTCGGCGGTAGATGCAGCATAGGGAACCTCGTCGTTCGGTTACGTGAAGTTGTTCGCAATGTGTACATGTGTTGCGCTCTGCGAACAGAATAGTTCGTAGATGTGACCCAGGCAATGCCGGGGGCGAAAAATGTTCGTGATGCGCACGGGGGTTCACAATACGTACGCACCGCGCTACTGTGATCGACATGATGGACAAAGTCATTCCCACTGCTGCCGAGGCCGTCGCCGACGTGCCGGACGGCGTCACGATCGCTGTCGGAGGTTTCGGGCTCGTCGGAGTGCCGGAAATCCTCATCGATGCGCTCCTAGAGCAGGGCGCGACATCACTCGAAACGGTGAGCAACAACTGCGGCACCGACGGGTTCGGGCTCGGAGTGCTTCTGGAGAAGGGGCGTATCCGTCGTACTGTCAGCTCGTACGTCGGCTCCAACAAGGAGTTCGCGCGTCAGTACCTTTCCGGTGAGCTGGAAGTCGAACTCACGCCGCAGGGCACGCTCGCCGAGCGCATGCGCGCCGGGGGCGCGGGCATCCCCGCGTTCTTCACCCCGGCCGGCGTCGGCACCCAGGTCGCCGACGGCGGCCTGCCACTGCGTTACGACGGCAACGGCGGCATCGCAGTTGCCAGTCCGCCCAAGGAAACTCGTGACTTCGACGGCGTCACCTACGTGATGGAGCGCGGCATCGTCGCCGACTATGCACTGGTCCATGCCTGGAAAGGTGACCGGCACGGCAACCTCGTCTACCGCGCGAGTACCCAGAACTTCAATCCGGCTGCAGCAACGTCGGGGCGCATCACCATTGCGCAGGTCGAGCACCTCGTCGAGCCGGGTGAGCTCGACCCTGCCGAGATCCACACGCCGGGCATTCACGTTCAGCGTGTTGTCCACGTCGGCCCCGTGACGGTCGGCATCGAGAATCGGACGGTACGAGCATGACTTCTGTACTACCCACCAAACTCACCCGCGAAGAGATGGCGGCCCGCGTCGCGCGAGAACTCGAGGACGGGCAGTACGTGAACCTCGGCATCGGTATGCCGACGCTGGTTCCGAACTACCTCCCGACCGACATCACCGTTGTATTGCACTCGGAGAACGGCGTTCTGGGCGTGGGGCCGTACCCGACCGAGGACGAACTCGATCCCGAGCTGATCAATGCGGGCAAGGAGACCATCACCGTTCTCCCCGGTGCGTCGTTCTTCGACTCCTCAGCGTCGTTCGGCATGATCCGCGGCGGCCAGGTCGACGTTGCCGTGCTCGGTGCCATGCAGGTCAGTGCCACCGGAGACCTCGCGAACTGGATGATCCCCGGCCACATGGTCAAAGGCATGGGCGGCGCGATGGATCTGGTCCACGGCGCAAAGCGCGTCATCGTGATGATGGAGCACGTCTCGAAGAAGGGTGAGCACAAGATCGTCGAGGAGTGCTCGCTTCCACTGACCGGTAAGGGCTGCGTCCAGCGAATCATCACCGACATGGCCGTGATCGACGTGACTGACGACGGTCTCCGCCTGGTGGAGACGGCGCCGGGCATCAGCGTCGACGACGTGGTTGCTGCCACCGGAGCGAAACTGATTCTTTGACAGTATGTTTCATCTGATGGCTCAGCCGCCGGGTCGTGACTTCCATCCGACCCGGCGGCTGTTTTACGCCCCGACGTTCTTCAGCTCGCTCTCGACCGGAATCCAGAGCTCGAACCGTGCGACGGTGAAATCGTCGTTGTATTCGGTACGCATGATCTCGGGACCAGGCACGGAGCGAAAAGGGTTGGCCGGGAACCATTCCGTGTAGATATCTCGCCACAAGTACTGCACAGATTCGATTGCCGACCCGTCGGCGGTGAACACGGCCCACGTGTGTGCGTCGACCGTCAGCACATCGAAACCCGTGGGTGAAGGTTTGCCGGTGACCACTCCCAGGTAGTAATCCAGTTCTGTACCTTCGGTTCTGGGATGCGCCAAATTGTCGACGACACTGACGATTCCTGCCGGCTCCTGATCGGACAGCTCGCGCAAACCGCGCAGCGCGACCTTGTTCACGGAGCGGGTGAAATCTTCGATCGCAGAATTGGGACCTTCGTGAACCAGTGGAACCCGGGTCTTGAATCCGACTACCGTCAGGGCAGGTTTGTCCACAAGCATGTAGTCCATCGGTGTGGCTCCTTCCAACGTCACGTGAATGACAAGTTTCGGTTGTGATTTGAGAACGGCGGGAGCGCGTTTGACCGCGCCGGGGCTCACGCCGTGAAATGCGGTGAACGCTCGTGTGAAGGCTTCCGCGGACGAGTAGCCGTACTTCACGGCGGTCTCCAACACTCCTGATCTGCTGACGGACAACTCGGCACCGGCCAGGGTGAGTCGACGTCGACGGATGTATTCGGATACGGGAATGCCGGCCAGGGCCGAGAACATCCGCCGAAAGTGATACTCCGAGGTGGTTGCCAGCCTTGCCATCTCGGCTGTGTCGATCTCGCCGCTCAGATTGCTTTCGATGTAGTCGAGCGCGCGGTTCAGTCCGTCGATCATCGTGTCTTCCTGTTCACGGGTTTCACGCTACGCAGATCACTTGGTCCGTACCCGACTATCCGTGCCCGAAAAAGTAGGGCAGGAAATGCATCTGGACAACTCAGTTAATCATCATTATCTTGAATCGAACATCGATGGTTGACCAGGAGGCACAGTGAGCACCCGTTTTCCGCAGGCTGAATTGACCGAGGTGCCCGAGGACATCGCCGCCAGGATTCTCGAGATCCAGGAGAAGTCAGGGTTCGTGCCCAACGTCTTCCTGATGTTCGCTCGGCGGCCAGCCGAGTTCCGGGCATTCTTCGCATACCACGACGCGATCATGCTCAAGGAAGATTCCGCACTCACCAAGGGCGATCGAGAAATGATCGTCACCACGATCTCTGCGGCCAACAAATGTACGTACTGCGTTGTCGCGCACGGCGCGATTCTGCGTATCTACGAGAAGAAGCCGCTGGTTGCCGACCAGGTTGCGGTCAACTATCGCACCGCAGAGATCTCCGATCGTCAGCGCGCGATGCTCGACTTCGCCACCAAGGTGAACTCCGTCTCGCACGAAATCGCCGACGTCGACTTCGACACCCTCCGTGTGCACGGCTTCGGCGACGAGGACGCGTGGGACATCGCCGCGATCACTGCATTCTTCGGGCTGAGCAATCGCATGGCGAGCTTCTCCGGCATGCTGCCCAATCCGGAGTTCTACCTGATGGGGCGCGTTCCGCGGTCCTGATTCCTGCGACTCGAACATAAGCTTTCAATTTTTCGGACCGACCGGTCGTAACGTCTGGAACTCAGCCGACGAAGTAAAGGCTGTCCACGCCGGAATTGCCGTCTTCGTAAAGAAGGCCGAAAGGTTGAGCGCTATGTCGGAGAAGTCCATCGCCCATTCTCGGAGGGTCCGCTCTGCGGCCGCCGGTGCCGTACTAGCTCTCGGATTGGCGGTGGGCGGCACAGGAATTGCATCGGCAGAGCCCGAAACCGTGTGTACTCCGAGTACCGATCCGCTGGTGACCTGCGCCGAGGAAGAGGCAGCTGCCACCACCGACGCCGACGCGGCGACGAGCACCGAGACCACACCCGAGAAGGTTGAAGCCGGGGTCGCGGGCGCGGGCAGTGCCGAAACCGCAGGTACGGACGCCGCAGCACTGGCGGAAGCCGAAGCAAAAGCCAAAGCAGCAGCCGACGCGGCAGCGAAGGCCGCCGAAGCAGCCGCGACGGCAGGGGTCGACTCGTCCGCAGCGACAGACACTTCGGTGAAGGCGACCGAGGCAATGACTCAGGCGAGCGTCGAGGCAACCAAGGCGGCGGTCGAATCGACCCAGGCCAAGGCGGAGGCAGGGGCCGCGGAACAGTCTGCCAAGGAAGCCGAAGAGGCAGCCAAGGTTGCGGAGTCCGCTGCAGCCGATGCGAAAGAGGTAGCAAAAACAGCTCAGGCAGAAGCAGACGCCGCCGCAGCCAAGGCTGCTGAACTCGAGGAGGCTGCGAAGGCCGCCGGTTCGGGGCCCAAGACCGAAGAGGCCGCAAAGGCGCGCGCCGAGGCTAATGCTCTGCAGGCCAAAGCCGATGACGCGAAGGCTGCCGCGGATGCAAACGCCAAACTGGTAGCGGACAAGAACAAGGAAGCCGAGGAAGCCTTCAAGAACTGGGACATCGCGAAGGCGATCGCCGCAAAGGCCCAGGCGATAGCGGCCGCATGGAACGCCAAGCAGCTCGCGATCACCGTCAAGGAAACTCAGAAAGTGGCCACCGCCGCCGAAACCACGGCCAAGGCAGCCGAGTCCGCGGCCGCAACCGAGGTAGAAGCTGCCACTGCCGCCCGTAAGGCCGCAGATGAAGCGGCAGCTACCGCGGCTTCCGCACGAAAGGACGCCGACGCTGCGCAGAAGGCCGCGGAGACGGCCCAGGCCGAAGCCGATGCTGCGGGCGAGGCTGCCACCGACAAGCGAGCCATTGCCGACGAAAAGGCTGCCGAAGCCGCCAAGAAGGCCGAAGCTGCCGAAGCGGCGAGCAAGAAGGCGCAGGATCTCTACCTCGCCGCCGAAGACGCGAAGGCCGCAGCCGACGCCGCAGCAGCAAAGGCCAAGGAAGCTCAGGCCGCTGCAGCCGCCGCAAAGGCCGAAGCGGATGCAGCGCAGAAGATCGTCGACGAGCTCAAGGCAAAGGGCGAGAAGGAGATCGACAACGGAACAGGCGTCGGCGGTGAAGTGATCATCGGTGAGCACACCGACGACGGCTCCGGGGTCACGAAGGTCGACGAGACCACCGCTGTAGTGAACAAGACCGGCGTCAAGCTGGTCGGCTACTACAACAACAAGGGCGCCTTCGACGTCGTCGACTACTACGTCACCGATGCCGACGGCGATCCGGCACTTGCAGGAAGCCTGCCCCCCGTCGAACTTGCTCTCGGTGACACTGCAACCAGCAGTACCAGCGGCAGCAGCAGTTCCAACCTGCCGGCTGTACTGATCGGCGTCGGAGTCGTGGGCGCTGCCGCCGCAGCAGCTACGACGGTGGTTGTTCGTCGCAAGCGTCATGACGGCCCGGGCAACACGTCTGCGTAGCGCCGGCCTCTCGGCGGTAGCGATCCTCGCCCTCCTCGCATCCGGATGTTCGGGCGAGAACGAAGGATCGCTACCCGACCGCTCGCCGGTGCAGTCGCATATCGCGGCTGCACCGGCTTCGGTGACCGTCGATCCGGCAGAACCCGAGCGGATCGAGTTGAGGTCTGCGTCCGGGGTCACGTACCTGAGCAGTCCGTTGCACTCGGAGAAACTGATGCGCGGCGGCGAGAGTGGGCAGCAACTGAATCCTGTCGACGAACTGCCGGTGTGGTGGGGCGAGAGCGGAATGCCGGGAACGTCGACCACACAAACAGTTGTCGTGGTCGGCCACAACTTCACCACTCGCGAAGCACCGTTCCGGGCGCTCCGGGTAGTGGAGCCGGGAGATCGAATTCTCCTGGGTACACCGAACGGCACACTCGAGTACGACGTCGAAACCGTCGGGCCGCTGCACAAAGGTTCGCTGCTGGGAACTCACGAGTTGCGTGAATCAGTTCCCGGGCGGTTGATCCTCGCCAATTGTGATGTCGTCGAAGGAGAGTCGACCGACGACAATTACGTCGTCATCGCCCAGCTGGCAGCGCACTGAATCCGTGGCAGTGCAAGAATAGGTACATGGATTCCCTCGGACTTCTCTCGGAACTGGTAGCTCTCGACACGGTCTCGGGGGAGGCCGCTCCTCAACGGCGGGCGATGGATTCGATTGTCTCGTTGGTTCTCTCACGTGCGCCACAGGCGAAGGTGGAGTCAGACCTGACCGGCAATCATCCCTGGGCCTTGATCACCAACGAAGCTGCACCCTCGGCAGCCAGACTCCTGTTCGCCTGCCACGTGGACACGGTGCCAGTGGGCACTGTCTCCGACTGGGAGTTCGACCCGTACGCCGCACAGGTCGACGGTGAATTGTTCCTCGGCAGAGGGACATCGGATATGAAGGCCGGCCTTGTTGCCGCTACCGCCGCGGTTGTCGACGCTTTCGAACGTGGAGTCCCGGTCGCACTACTGCTGACGAGCGACGAGGAAATCGGGTCGCTCGGGGCCGTTCGTGCGGCCGACGCCGTGGCGAATCTCGAGGTCGGGGCCGTCATCGTTCCCGAGGCGACCGGTAATCGCATCAACCTGGGGCACCGCGGCGCACTGTGGCTCGAAGTGTCCGTCAAAGGAAAAGCCGCGCACGGGAGTACGCCGCAGCGAGGAACAAACGCTGTCCTCAAACTGCTTGACGTCGTCGATCGAGCTCGGCGTGAGCTTCCGCTGTCGTCCGACGCGTTTCTGGGCGCCGAAACCTGGAACCTCGGTTTGGTCGGCGGCGGTTCGGCTCCGAACATCGTGCCGGACAATGCACATGCGGTGATCGATCACCGCACGGTGGGAGACGGCGCAGACCTGCTTGCATGGTGGCACGCCCAACCGGAAGTCGACTCGGTGGAGACGTCGATTCACCTGGGAGGTGTGCGTACCGACGCGTCGGATCCGTGGTTGGCCACCTTGCCGATCCCTGTTGCAACCGAACCGGTTTCGTACTTCACCGACGCTTCGGTGCTGGCAGCGGCCGCCCCCGGCGCTCCCGTCGTGATCTGGGGCCCTGGCACTCCCTCGCTGATGCATGCGGCCAACGAAAGCGTCAAGGTGTCCGAACTGGACGATGCGATCGCTGCCTACGGTGCCGTGGCTGCTGCTTGGCCGACGGTGGACTGACGGACAATCAGTTCAGGAGCAAGCGCAATGTGGGCTGTCGACTCGGAAGAGTTGTTCATCGCCTGATCCAGAAGTCGCACAGCTTCTTCCGCGATTCTCTCCTGCGGCTGTCCGACGGTGGTCAACGGCGGATTGCACAGTTCGGAGAAGGGGATGTTGTCGAAACCGGTGACCAGAACGTCGCCGGGGACGTCGATGCCCAATGCGTGGCAGGTCTGCAGCACACCGAGCGCGATCAGGTCGTCGGCGCAGACCAAGGCGTCGGGGCGAGTCTTGCCGGTCAGGATGGTGTTGGACGCCGTGCGTCCCCATTCGATCGAATACTCGCCGAGTTGTGTCCACTCGTCACGAGTTTCGATTCCCATTCGATCCGCATGGCGGAAGAATCCGGCCCGGCGAAGTTCGGTCGACGAATTGGTCAGCTCGGAACTGATGAAGGCAGCCGATCGCGCGCCGCGCTCGGACAGATGCTCCATCACGAGTGATTGAGCGGCGTCGTCGTCGACACCGACCCAGTCCGTCTGGGTATCCATTGCAAACCGGTCCAGTTGAACGACCGGAAGCGTTGCTGCGCTGGCTCGTACTGCTTCGGCACTCAATTCGCCGTGGCACGGGCTGATGATGATTCCGTCCACCTGCCGCGAGACGAGCGACTTGAGCCGCTGCGCTTCCACGTCGGGATCGGAACGAGAATCGCACAGGAACAGTTGTAGGCCGCGCTGAGCCAGGACGTGTTCGACGTTGACCACCAGCGAAGTGAAGAAGGGATTCGCGATACTGGGAACCACCATGCCGACAGTGTCCGTCCGATTGCGACGCAGTGAGCTGGCGATGATGTTTCCCGAGTATCCGAGAGAATCCGCGGCGCGTTTGATCGTCGCTGCAAGCTCGTCCGAGACAGGGCGGGATCCGGACAGTGCCCGCGACACGGTGGCAGTCGAGACCCCGGCCAGTTCCGCGACATCGCGAATGGTCGCCTTGCGCATGCGTCCCCCGTTTTCTGCTCGATTCGGGTCCGAGGTTATCGAACCGCACGGTCCAGTGTCCCGCATGTAACGCGATTGAGGCAATCGTTTACAAATTCGAATTGTGAAATCCTTGACATAACCCGGTGTTGATCACATAACCTGCTAATTCATCAAGGCAATCGATTACATCGTGTGCAGATCTTGTGCATGGACATACAGCGCAAATCTTGCGCATGGAATGGGGTAGCTGAAGTGACCGCATCACCGCTCGGAGTCTTTCCGCCCAAGCCCTCGGCGTTGGCAGAGATGTTCACCGGCACGCCTTCTCTCATCGGGGCCATCCACCTCCCTGCTCTGCCGGGCAGTCCGCACTACACCGGGCAGCCGGTTTCGGAAATTGCTCGCTTCGCTGTGGAGGAAGCGCACGCGTACGTCGACAACGGTTTCGACGGTGTGATCGTCGAAAATCACTGGGACATACCGTTCCTCAAGCCCGGCGAACACGGATACGAAACCGCCGCCAGCATGGGAGTCATCACGGCAGCGGTGGTCGGCGAGTTCGGCAAGGCCGTCGGCGTCAGCATCCTGTCCAACGCCGGCGAGTGCGGAGTGGCCGCGGCGTGGGCGGCAGGCGCGAGTTTTGTGCGCGTCAATCAGTGGGCCAATGCCTACATTGCCAATGAGGGCTTCATCGAGGGTCAGGCGGCCAAGACGACGCGCTTCCGCCATCGCATCGGCGCCGACCCGGTCCGGATCTTCGCTGACGTGCACGTCAAGCATGGTGCGCATGCCATTGTTGCGGACCGCACCGTCGCGGAACAGACCGAAGACGCCGAGTTCTTCGACGCAGATGTCCTGATCGCGACCGGTTCGCGCACCGGTGACGCCGCTTCGGTCGACGAGGTTTCCGTGATCCGAGACAACACCGTTCTTCCCGTGATCATCGGATCCGGCATCACGGCTGCCAATGTCGCAGCGCTGATGAAGGAATGCGACGGCGCCATAGTTGCATCCTCGGTGAAGGACAATGGACGCTGGTGGGGGCGAGTCGCAGGCGAGAAGGTCCGCGAACTGTCCCGGGCCGCAGGAAAGTAACCATGATTGTCTTTTGTGGATACGCCAACAACGATGTGACGGTGCATGTTCCACATGTACCGGTGCTCGGAGAGCGCGTGCAGGCAACGGCCATCAGTCAGATCGACGGTGGAATGAATGCAAATGCTGCGGTATCCGCAGCCCGAATGGGCGCGCAGGTGATCTTTGCCGGTGCCGTGGGCCCGGACGCGCGATCCACCGAGTTTCTCGAAGCCCTCGAGGCTGACGGCGTCGACACCAGTTGGTCGCCGCGAGATGCGTTCCTGTCGACGGCAGTTGTACTCATCGCGCAGGACGGCGATCGCTCCATCATCAGTCAAGACGACCCGAACGATGCCGAACGAATCGGAGTTGTCATCACCCGATTGGCTGCTGCCGGTGGTGGACGGCTGTTCCTCGACGGATACCGTGCGGGCTTCCTGCCAGAGGGATTGCCGGGAAGCGTAAGTCTGGTAATCGATCTGGACGGTTGTGAAAACAAAGCCGCGGCACTGCGCGCATTCGCGCTCGCTGACCACGTCGTCGTAGGGCGTGCCCTGTGGGAAGGCGAGTTCGGGATCGGTTTCGATCAGTGGCAGGCACTGGCCGCCGAACATAACACACACCTGCTGGTGACCGACGGCTCGCGAGGTTGGACACTGGCCACACCGGGCGGCGAGGTGACGAGCGAACCGGCAGTAGTGGTCGACGTCGTCGATGCCGTCGGGGCCGGTGATTGCTTCGGCGGTACGTACATCGCTTTTGTCGACGCCGGGCGCTCACCGGTGGACGCTGCACGACTCGCGGGAGCCTCGGCTGCCTTGGCTTGCGCCACTGCCGGACCCCGTGGATGCCCCACCCGAGATGAATTGGACAGCTTCACAGCAACATTGACCCCTCACACCCTTTTGGAGACTCGATGATGAAACGTGCATTGCCTCTGGCGCTGGGAGCTGCAGTCGCGCTCACGCTCACCGCTTGTGACTCGGCTTCGTCGAGTGACTCGAAGGACGCATCGGGTGGCTCGTCCATCCCGCAGCCGACCCGAGTCGCCGAAAGCTGTGACGGGACGAACGGCAAGCTCAAGGTCGGTCTGGTGACCATCAACCTTCAGGCGCTGTACTTCAACCAGATCAACAATGCCGCCAAGAACGTCGCGGACAAGGCAGGTGTCGACCTGCAGATCATCAGTGGCAACGACGATTCCGTGGCGCAGGCCAACGCCTTCGACAATCTGATCGCCGCCGGAGTCGACGCGATCATCGTCGATGCAATCGACACGGACGGAATCAAGCCGTCGGTGGTCAAGGCCAAGAACGCGGGTATTCCCGTCGTCGCGGTCGACGCGACCATCGACGATCCGGCGCTGTCGACTCAGGTCGGTACGGCCAATGCCGAGGGCGGTGCCAAGATCGGAAACACCTTGGCCGACGTCGCGAACAACACCGGAACGGTCGGTATCGTCGGCGCGCTCAACAGCACTGTCCAGTTGGAGCGACAGAAGGGCTTCACGGAGACCGTGACCGGCCGCGGAATGACCGTCGGCACCGTCGTGGACGGACGTAACATTCAGGAGAACGCACAGACCGCAGCGGAGAACCTGCTGACCGGCGGTGGCGACATGAAGTACGTCTACGCAACCGGTGAGCCGGCGTTGATCGGACTCGTTGCGGCGGTCAACAGTCAGAAGGCGCAGGATCGCATCGAAGCAGTCGGTTGGGATCTTTCGGATCAGGCGGTAGGCGGACTCAAAGCCGGTTGGCTTAAAGGCGTGGTCCAGCAGAACACCTTCGAATTCGGCCACGAGGCAATGAATTCGGCAATCGACCTGGCTTGTGGTCGCGGCGCTCCGGCGAACATCCCCGTCCCCACCCAGATCGTGACCCCGGAGAACGTAGCCGACTACATGTACTACTTGGAGAAGTAATCATGGCAC
Organism: Rhodococcus sp. FW305-130; assembly: GCF_058788335.1. Classification (NCBI taxonomy): domain Bacteria; kingdom Bacillati; phylum Actinomycetota; class Actinomycetes; order Mycobacteriales; family Nocardiaceae; genus Rhodococcus; species Rhodococcus sp. FW305-130. Next base: position 96,985 of record NZ_JBYTAP010000001.1, read on the forward strand.
CTCCACTGATCGAACTCTCGGGCATCACCAAGTCGTACGGACCGGTGAAGTCCCTTCAAGGAGTTGACCTTCGCCTGGCGAAGGGTGAAGTACTCGGAGTTGTCGGCGACAACGGCGCCGGCAAGTCCACCCTGATGAAGATCCTCGCGGGCGCCGTCCAGCACGACGGCGGCGAAATGCGCGTCAACGGTGAACCAGTGCGCTTCTCGACGCCGCTCGACGCGCAGCAGAAGAAGATCGGCATCGTCTACCAGGACCTGGCGCTGTGCGACACGCTCGACGTCGCGAGCAACCTGTTCCTCGGTAGAGAACCGCGAAAAGGTCCATTCCTCGACCGGCATGCCATGCACGAGAAGGCGGCTCACATTCTCGCCGACCTTCATGTCAAGGTGAAGTCGACCTACCAGGAGATCGGGCAACTGTCCGGCGGGCAGCGGCAAACCGTCGCGATCGCCCGCGCTGTTTCCTTCCGGCCAGACGTATTGATCCTCGACGAGCCCACCGCAGCGCTTGCCGTCGCCGAGGTCGAGTCGGTGCTCAAGCTGATCACGGACGTCGCAGCGGCCGGAGTGGGCGTCATTCTCGTGACACACCGCCTGCAGGACCTGTTCCGCGTATGTGACCGAATCACGGTCATGTACGAGGGGCAGAGCGTCGACGACGTTCCGATCGGCGACCTGAACATCGAGTCCCTCGTCGGACTCATCACTCGAACTCCGGTGCCGCAACGGACATCGGCAGCAACACAGGGAGCCACGGCATGACCACTCTCGAGAAGACCCAGGCGCCGATCGAGCGCAAGCTCGCCGCGAAACCCTCCTTGTGGGACAGCGTCAACAAGCCCACCCTCGCGATGCTGGCGGTGACAGTTGCTGTCGCAGCCGTCTTCTCGGCGACCACGTCGTCGTTCCTGACATTCACGAACCTGTCGAACCTGGCAACCCAGATCGCTCCGGTTCTGATCATCGCGGTGGCGATGACTTTCGTGATCACGGCAGGTCAGATCGACCTGTCCGTCGGTGCGATCGTCGCGTTCGTCGCGGCGATGAGTGCCGAGCTTATCCAGGCCGGCGTCGATTCGTCCCTGGTCTTCGTCGCCGCCCCGGTGATGGGTGCGGCCTGGGGCCTGGTCAACGGATGGCTCGCTGCCTATCAGGGCATTCCGCCGTTCATCGTGACTCTGGCGACGATGTCCGTCATTCGCGGTATCGCGCTGTATCGGACCGAAGGATTCTCCGTTCCGGTTCCGGCCGACACTTACTTCGCGAAGCTCGGAACTGCTGAGTTCCTCGGGTTCTCCGCCAGCGCCTGGATTGCTCTCGTAGTCGTGGTCATCGGAGCAATTGCGCTCAACCGCATGCGCTTCGGGCGCTACGTCACCGGTATCGGATCCAACGTCGAATCCGTGCGACGGTCCGGCGTCAACACGCGTCGTGTGCTCATGATGACGCTCGTCTTCACCGGCTTGGCTGCCGGTATCGCGGGACTGCTGATCGCGGCTCGACTGGGCTCGGGTTCGGCCAACTCCGCAACGGGATTCGAGCTCACGGTGATCACCGCGGTGGTTCTCGGTGGCACCAACCTCTTCGGCGGTCGCGGCACCGTGATCGGTACCGTCATCGGCGCCGTCCTGACCGGAATCATCGCCAACGGACTGACCCTGCTCGGTGTGAGCCCGTTCTTGACACCGATCATCACCGGTGTCGTTCTGCTACTGGCCATCTGGATCAACATGCGGGGACACACCCTGAGCGCGCTGTGGCGACACCTGCAGTCCGCACCCTCGGGGCCTGCACGCTCATGAGCAAGGTTCGTACTGTCACGGGAACTGTGGACAGCTCGGAACTCGGACTGGTTCTCCCACACGAACATCTGCACAACGACGTCACCGGTGCGTACACCGAGGCCCCGGATCCGGTTGTGGCACAGCGGTTGGCCGGTCCGGTACGCGCCGAGGATGCCTGGCTTCTTCACGACAATCCGTACTACAGTCTCGACAATTGTCGAGTCGACGACGCAGCGGCCGTGGTGGAAGACCTTGTGGACTTCGCCCGCCTCGGTGGTCGGACGATCGTCGATCTGACACCGCCGGGACTGGGCCGGGCACCGGAGAAGTTGGCGGAGTTCTCGCGAAAGTCAGACGTGCGAGTGATCATGGGTTCAGGGTGGTACCTGGAGACGACCCATCCGGTCGAGGTCCACGAACTCGGTGTCGACGATCTGGCAGGTTCGCTCGTCGAGGAGTTCGATCCGGCAAAGGAATTGGCACCTGGCGTGATCGGGGAGATCGGAGTCTCCCCGCTCTTCACTCAGAACGAGGCGAAAGCGTTGAGGGCGGCATGCATCGCCCAGCGCGAGGTGGACGTGCCCCTGTTCGTCCACCTTCCGGGATGGCAGCGCGTCGGACATCACGTCGTCGACATCGTGGTCGACGAGATGGGCGTCGATCCGCAAGCAGTGGTCCTGTGCCACATGGACCCGTCCGGACACGACGCCGACTACCAACGATCGCTCGCCGACCGCGGTGTCTTTCTCGAGTTCGACATGATCGGGATGCCTTTCGATTTCCCCGGCGAGGGTCTTTCGCCGCATCCGGCGGAAACAGCTACTGCGGTAGCCGGATTGGTCACCTCCGGTCACGTATCACAGCTCCTGCTCAGTCACGACCTCTTCCTCAAATCAATGCTCAGAAAGCACGGCGGAAACGGATTCTCCTACGTACCACTCGTCTTCGCCGCCCGGTTGGTGCGCGCAGGCGTAGATCCCCAGCAAGTGTCCGCACTGATGCGAGACAACCCGAGGTCGCTCTTCGAGCAGGCCGCGAAAGGAAACAGAAGCAGTCATGGGTAAACGAGTACTGATCGCCGGCGAGAGCTGGATGACGACGTCGACGCACGTCAAGGGCGTCGACGAGTTCAGTGTCCATTCCTACGTCGAGGGAGTCGGTCCGCTTCGGGATGCGCTCACCTCACGTGGCCACGACGTGACACACATGCCCGCACACCTGGTGCCGACGCAGTTCCCCGGTACCGCAGAAGCGTTGTCCCAGTTCGACGTCGTCGTTCTCTCCGACATCGGAGCGAACTCGCTGCAGTTGGCTCCCGGTGTCTTCGACCAGTTCCGCGCCGGGGAGGATCGCCTTGTCGCGCTTCGTGACTGGGTGAACGCCGGCGGCTCACTGATGATGATCGGTGGCTACCTCTCGTTCTCCGGGTTCCAGGCGCGAGCAGCTTTCCGCCAGACCGCGATCGCCGAGGTACTACCCGTGACGATGCTGGCCGAAGACGATCGCGTCGAGACACCGGCCGGGATCGTTCCCACCGTCGTCGATGCTGCTCACCCGGCTCTCGGTGGTGCCGGCGATTCCTGGCCGGCGCTCCTGGGATACAACCGCGTCGTCGCGAAGGACGGTGCCGTGGTTCCTGCCACCATCAACGGCGATCCGCTTGTCGCTGCCGGTGAATACGGCGCCGGACGGTCGATCGTCTTCACCTCGGACTGCTCGCCGCACTGGGCTCCGCCGGAGTTCTGTGAGCAGTGGCCTGGATACACCGACCTGTTCGACGGCTTGATCAGTTGGGTCGCCGGCGAATGAGTCGCTCCTCAGACCTGCTCGCGCGGCAGCAGAGTAATCTCGCTGCCGCGCGGGCGGTTCCATTCATCGAGGACACCATCGGCGGGACGTTGAGTGATGAGGGATTCCGCCGGTACCTCGTGATCGAAGAGGCATTCGTACTGACGGCCGTCAAGGTGTTGGGGTTGGTGGTCGCCGAATCCCCGACGCTCGACGACGCGCTCGACCACGTGACGTCGATGTCGAACCTGGTGGGCGAACAGCGCGAGTATTTCGCGCAGTTGCGTTCCCGCTTCCCGTACGCGGGGGACGCAGCGGCTCTGGTCGAGGAGTCGTCTGTGCTGTCGACGCATGCCTTGACCCTCGCTGGCGAAGAGGGCAGGGCGGCGGCCCTGGTGGGCATGTACGCCGCGGAAACCCTGTATCTGTCGTGGTGCCGGGAGGCGGCGGCAGTGAACGTACAGCGCGAACCAGCGTTGCAGGACTGGGTGGACATGCATGTCGCTCCGCCGTTCGTGTCTCAGGTGGCGGTGCTGGCGTGCGAGGTGGACGCCATGCCCGAGTCCGTCACCGACGAGGACCTGGATCGGTGGTTCTCCGGCATGCTGGCCGCAGAGATCGATTTTCACAACGTGGCGGTGTGAGCTACTGCTGTGCGCCTTTATTAACCCCCGGCGGTTAATAAAGGTGCACAGCAAAGGGCCCGTAGGTCGCTTTCGCAACCTACGGGCCTCTTCTTTGTAGCGGGGACAGGATTTGAACCTGCGACCTCTGGGTTATGAGCCCAGCGAGCTACCGAGCTGCTCCACCCCGCGTCGGTGTGAAACCAACAGTACACGACTTCTGGAGGTGCAATTACCACCCCCTGTCACCGGCTGGAGTGAGCGCTTTCCGAGTAGTAACCGCGGATGTGTCCGACTATGCGCTGACGTGCGAGTTCGCCGTCACCCGCGTTGACCGCATCGACCAATCCTCGGTGTTCGTGACGCAGTCGCATGCAGGTGCTCGGCCAGCTGTCGATCTGCACGCCCGCGAGAACGTAGGCCTCGATGGACTCTCGTAGGCCGGTCATCATGGCTGCGATCACCTGATTGCCCGCCGCGTCGGCGAGCGCTACGTGGAATTGCGCGTCGAGTAGTAGGAATTCCTCGGCCGAGAGATCTACGTCATCCATCGAGTCGAGCAGTTCGACGGCTGTGCTGAGGTCGGGTGTCGGGGTCCGCGATGCCAGGGACTGAATCACCTCGGATTCGAGAACGAGTCGTGTCTTCACCACATCCGAGACCGGAAATCCTTGTGCTGCAACCTGCATCCGCATCAGCATGGTCATGCCGCCGGTCGGTTTGGCCACGATCATCGCGCCGGACGTCGGGCCGGAGCCAGTCTGCGCCTTGAGGAGGCCGAGTGCTTCCATGACCCGCAACGCTTCTCGAACCGACGACCGTCCGACGCCCAACTCTGCTGCCAGAATTCTCTCTCCCGGCAGGCGCTGGCCAGGAGACACCTCGCCTGAAACGAGCCGACGTTCGAGGTGGCTCAGTACTTGTTCCCACGCTCGCGGGCTCGGCTCGGTCGGCATGAGGCAAGAGCATAACCGGGTGGACGCCGTTTACGGGGTGGCCTGTCCGGAGGATGTATTACTGTGGTCAGACCACACCGACAGATTGCGGGGAACCACATGCGAGTAGCGCTGTTCGCCACCTGCATCGGGGACACGATGTTTCCCGACGCCGTCAAGGCCACCGCCCTCCTGCTCACCCGTCTCGGGCACGACGTCGTGTTTCCGTCCGGGCAGACCTGCTGTGGGCAGATGCACGTCAACACCGGCTACCAGCCGGGCGCGCTGCCACTGGTCGCGAACTACGCCGATACTTTCGGTGATGCGTCGATCGACGCCGTTGTCGCACCATCGGGATCGTGCGTCGGTTCGATCCGTCATCAACACGAGATCGTCGCCGAGCGCTACGGCACCGCGTCGCTGTGTGGGCAGGTGCAGACCGTGAAGGCAAAGACGTACGAGCTTTCGGAATTCCTCGTGGACGTTCTCGGTGTCACCGATGTGGGCGCGTACTTCCCGCACCGGGTCACCTATCACCCGACCTGTCACTCACTGCGCATGTTGAGAGTGGGAGACAAGCCACTTCAGTTGCTGCGCAACGTCCGCGACATCGATCTGGTCGAACTCCCGGAAGCAGATTCCTGCTGCGGCTTCGGCGGCACGTTTGCCATCAAGAACGCCGAGACGTCGACGGCCATGTTGGCTGACAAGATTCGCCATGTGGCCGACACCGGCGCAGAGTTCTGCAGCGCCGGAGATTCGTCCTGTCTCATGCACATCGGCGGTGGGATGTCACGACTGCAGATGGGCGCCAAGACCATTCACCTCGCGGAGATTCTGGCATCGGTGGAAAGCCGGGTGCACGCATGAGCGCTGTGACGCTGGGTCTGCCCAGCTTTCCGCCGAGGTCACCCGAAGGTGCAGGGTTCCTGCGAGGTACTGAGAAGTTCCCTGTCGCAGCACATCACGAGCTGGCCAACGCGCAACTGCGACGCAATATCGGCAAGGCAACGCATACCATCCGTGCCAAGCGCATCAACGTAACTGGAGAGCTCCCCGATTGGGAGGAGCTGCGGGATGCGGGTTCGGCGATCAAGGCCGACGTCATGGCGCGGTTGCCGGAACTGCTCGAACAGTTCGAAGCTGCAGTAATCGCTCGCGGTGGGCAGGTGCATTGGGCAGCGGATGCCAACGAGGCCAACGCCATTGTGACCGAGCTTGTCAAAGCCACCGGCTCCGACGAGGTCATCAAGGTCAAGTCGATGGCAACGCAGGAGATCGGTCTCAACGAGCATCTCGAAACCAAGGGAATCACCGCCTACGAGACCGATCTCGCGGAATTGATCGTCCAGCTCGGCCACGACAAACCGTCGCACATCCTGGTTCCTGCGATCCATCGCAACAGGTCAGAGATTCGCGAGATATTCCTGCGTGAGATGCCAGATGTCGATCCGAACCTCGGGGAGAACCCGGCCGAACTTGCCGCAGCTGCACGAAAGTTTCTGCGCCACAAGTTCATGACGACGCCCGTCGCCGTCTCCGGCGCTAATTTCGGCATCGCGGACACGGGCACTCTGACCGTCGTGGAGTCGGAGGGCAACGGGCGAATGTGCCTGACGCTGCCGAAAACACTGATCACCGTCATGGGCATCGAGAAGATTCTGCCGACCTATCAGGATCTGGAGGTCTTCCTTCAACTGTTGCCGCGGTCGTCGACGGGGGAGCGAATGAACCCGTACACCTCCCTGTGGACCGGCGTCACGCCCGACGACGGTCCACAGGAATTTCACCTGGTCCTCCTCGACAACGGCCGGACCGCCTCGCTTGCCGACAAGATCGGGAGGGAAGCCCTGAGCTGCATACGGTGCTCGGCGTGCCTGAACGTGTGCCCTGTCTACGAGCGCACCGGTGGCCACGCCTACGGATCCACCTATCCGGGACCGATCGGCGCGGTACTGACTCCGCAGCTCGCGGGCATGCATGGCAAAGACGATCCGAATTCGACTCTTCCTTTTGCCTCGAGTCTGTGCGGTGCGTGCTTCGACGCCTGCCCGGTCAAGATCGACATCCCGTCGCTGCTGGTCGAATTGCGGCACCAGAAGGTCGAGCAATCCGGTGTCACGGCAGAGTCTTTGGCGATGAAAGCCGCATCTCTGGCGATGTCGACCGAGGGCAGGTGGACGCTGGCTCAGAAAGCTGCCGGGCTCGGACGCGTCGTGGCCGGCAGGAAAGGGAAGATCTCCACGTTGCCCCCTCCACTGAACAGTTGGACAGCTGCCAGAGACATTCCCGCTCCACCCAAGCAGACCTTCCGATCCTGGTGGGACTCCGACGAAGGCCGCGAGGCATTGGACGAGGCTCGTCGTGACGGGAAGGCAGACAGATGAATTCACGTGACGTGGTGCTCGGACGCATTCGTGATGCCATCACCTTGGCGCCCGCCGGTGAAGGCGAGATACCGCGAAACTACCGGACTGGCAGAACCATGCCAGACGGGGAGCTCATCGATTTGTTCGTCGACCGCCTCGAGGACTACAAGGCGCACGTTCACCATTGCGCTGCAACAGAAATCGCCGATGCCGTCGCCGGAATACTGAGACAGCACGGACTGAACACTCTGGGAATCCCCGCCGGCCTCGACCGATCATGGGTAGCCGGATTCGACGGAACGCTGGTGGTGGACAGCCCGGACGTACCGGCTCCCGAACTCGAGAACCTCGACGCCGTTGTCACCGGCTCGAAGGTAGCGTGCGCCGAGACCGGCACCATCTTCCTCGACGCCGGTCCGGAGCAGGGACGTCGTGCGTTGACGCTGGTACCGGACACACACATCTGCGTCGTGTATCGCAGCAGTGTGGAAGTGGGAGTGCCGGAGGCGATTGCGCGGCTGACGCCGCAGCGTCCCACCACCATGATCAGCGGCCCGTCGGCAACCTCCGACATCGAACTCGAACGCGTCGAAGGTGTACACGGTCCGCGAAATCTGCACGTCGTGATCGTGGATGGCTGATTCCCGCCGAGCGGGAACTCAGGGGCAGCGGGCCACATCAGCGTCTAACGTCCCGGCCATGACACAACTCTTGGCAGGCAAGGTCGTCTTCATCACCGGTGCAGCGCGGGGTCAGGGACGCAATCACGCGATCCGACTCGCGCAGGAAGGTGCCGACGTCATCGCTGTCGACGTGTGCGCGTCGGTGTCCGAAGACGTGGGTTACGCGGCCGCGACTGAAGCCGACCTCGAAGAAACGGCCCGTCTCGTGCGAGCAGAGGGGCGCGAGATCGTCACCGCGGTAGCGGATGTACGCGACCTCGAGGCGCTGCGGGCGGCGGTGGCGTCGGGCGTCGACAAGTTCGGTCGCCTCGACGTCGTGATCGCCAATGCGGGCATCGCTACGTGGAATCGTTTCTGGGAGATGCCGGAAGAACAGTGGTCGACGCTGGTGGACATCAATCTCAATGGTGTCTGGCGCACGATGACTGCTGCGGTTCCCGCGATGATCGAGGCCGGCAACGGTGGTTCCATTGTGCTTGTCAGCAGCGCTGCCGGCGTCGCCGAAGCGCCCGGTTGTGCGCACTACTCGGCGGCCAAGCACGGCCTCGTGGGCTTGGCCCGCACTGCAGCAACGGAATTGGGTAGCTTCGACATTAGAGTCAACAGCATTCACCCCGGCGCAGTGGAGACCGAGATGGGCAACGATCCCAACGTCGGCAAGGTGCTCACAACGCATCCCGAGTACATGAATTCCTACAAGTGGCCCCTCACCTCCGTTCCGCGCACGACGGTCGAGGACATCTCCAATGCGGTGGTCTACCTCGCGACAGATCTCTCCCGCGCAGTCACCGGAACGAAGATCGTCATCGATATGGGTCAGACCATGGCGTAATCGCACTCAGAGCAGATTGAACTGCGCCACCTCGATGGTGTTTTCGACTGCTTCGGACAGTGTGCGGATACGTTCGTCGGCGCCTGGCGCGGTCAATATCGCCAGGCGGTCGGCGTCGCCCATCGGAATGCTGCGGGCCAGGGCGTACAGCCGCGAACCCAACGGATCCAATGCAGACGGTGGGGCAGGCATTCGTGGAGTCTGTTCCCCGGCCCGCAGCGCAAGCTTTCCCAACATTCCGTACATGAACTCGATGCGCTCGAGCAAAGAGTCGTATTCGTAAGCGGTGACAGGTGTTCCGTTGTTCTCGTCAGGCCACAATTCGACCTCGGCGAGTGGGTAAGGATCGTCCGGCAGCCAGCGATTGACGCGGATACGGTCTTCGGTCCGGCAATACAACTGATACCGTCCGGCACCCATTGCGACATGAGACTCGATCCGAGCCAGAGTGCCGACGTCGTGGCGTGATTCGCCGCCACCGACCTCGTGGCCACGAGCGATGAGCACTACTCCGAACAGTGGGCCGTCGGCAGCTTCGAGAACGTTCTCTACCAGTGCGCGGTACCGGGGCTCGAAGATGTTCAGTGGCAACACCTCACCCGGAAGCAATGCAGAGCCGAGCGGAAACATGGGGAAGATGGGCATCAGGGGATTCTCAACCTCGGAATCGGAGGGACGGGGAAATCGCCGGGGCGATCGATTTCAGCGAGCAAGTGCTCGGACCACATCAGCAGGCCGGGGATGTCGAGGCCGTGCGGGCTTTCCACTTCGTAGTGCCTGATGCGGTCGTGACCCTGGCCGAGAAGTGAGACGGCACCGGTGTTGTTGCCCCGAAGTAGATGGGTGAGCCCGACGGCCAATTGAGCCAGTCCCTGCCACAGGTCACGCTCCTCGGCGGGAGCGTCCTTCCACGTTCCTTCGAAAATTTCGTGCGCGTGAAAAGGCATCCCGTGGTCGAGAAGACGCTGAGCCTCGGTGATCGACTCGTCCGGAGGGAGGCGCACATCGTCGGGAATGCGCGGGACGCCGCCCGCTGCGTCACGTGGCAGTGGACGGCCGAGTCCGTCGCGGGGCCGCGAATTGAGGGGCTTTCCAGCGGCGTCCCGGTCGCGTTCGGTCATACACTCAGCCTAACGGCAGCACCTCGGACGAACCCGCCGAAAGTTTTTTCGAGTCGCCTGTCGATTCCGGGGAGAACCGTTCGTCGTCATGTTGTAAGGCAAGAAAGCCGGAAGAGAAACAACAGACCAAGGAGTCAGTCATGAAGTACATGTTGCTCATCTACACCGCACCCGGCGGAGACACCGAACCCCAGTGCACGTTCGAGGACTGGCAGCAATACGACAAGGAAATGAAGGATGCCGGTATCTGGGTGTCCGGCGATGCCCTCGCCGACCTGACGACTACGACGACGGTTCGGGTCTCGCAGTCCGGAGAAAAGACCGTCACCGACGGACCCTTCGCTGAAACCCGTGAGATCCTCGGCGGCTACGACGTCATCGACGTTCCTGATCTGGATGCGGCGCTGGCCTGGGCCGCGCGGTGCCCCGGCGCGCGCGACGGCGGCAGCGTCGAGGTGCGTCCACTGGCCGGGTTCGGGGACTGATGCGCCGTGGACGAGCAGGCCGAGAACTCCATCGAGTCAGTGTTCCGGGAGGAACGTGGACGACTCTTGGCCTCGCTCGTCCGCCGTTTCGGTGATCTGGATCTGGCCGAGGAAGTTACCTCCGAAGCCGTCGAGGCCGCGTTGGTGCACTGGCCGGTGGACGGAGTGCCGGCCAAACCCGGCGCCTGGCTGCTGACCACGGCGCGTCGTAAAGCCGTCGACAGGCTTCGTCGTGATCAGGCCTACGCGGCGCGATTGGCCGTGATGCAGGTGGACGCCGACCGTGCCGACCCGGCGCCGCCCGTCGTCGAGGGGGAACTTCCCGACGAGCGGTTGCAGCTGTTCTTCACCTGCTCGCACCCGGCGCTCGCCGAGGACGACCGAATCGCACTCACCTTGCGTTGCCTCGGCGGGTTGACGACGCCCGAAGTAGCTCGGGCCTTCCTCGTGCCCTCGGCGACGATGGCGCAGCGGATCGTGCGTGCGAAGAAGAAGATACGTCAGGCTCGGATTCCCTTCCGAACTCCCAGCACCGAAGAACTCCCGGAACGCCTGCCCGGTGTTCTACAGGTGATCTATTCGGTGTTCACCGAGGGGTATGCCGCCAGTTCGGGGCCGGATCTGCAACGCGTCGACCTGGCGGTAGAGGCGGTCAGGCTGGCGAGGATCCTGCGCGCATTGCTTCCCGATGAGCGCGAGATCGCCGGGTTGCTTGCGTTGATGCTCCTCGTCCACGCGCGTCGGGATGCCCGTACCGACGCCGGTGGCGGGATCGTCCTCCTCGAAGATCAGGATCGCGGGTGCTGGGACCAGCCGATGATCGAGGAAGGCAGCGACCTCGTCGTGGTCGCGTTGACCGGGGGAGCGCCGGGGCCGTACGGGGTGCAGGCTGCCATCGCCGCATTGCATGACGAGGCGGCGGATGTGGAGAGCACCGACTGGCCGCAGATCTGCGCGCTCTACGGAGTGCTCCTCACGTTGACGCCTTCGCCTGTCGTCGCAGTCAACAGGGCAGTGGCGCTGGCGATGCGCGACGGCGAGGAGGTTGGGCTGGCAGCTTTGGAAGAACTGGCAGCGGAGCCCAAACTTGCCGACTACCACCCGTATCACCTCGCGCGCGCCGAACTGCTCGCCCGGTTGGGGCGCACCGACGCGGCAATGTCTGCATACCGACGTGCGCTGAATTTGGTTGGTACGGAACCGGAGCGGGCCTACTTGGAGCGTCGACTCGGTGAGATCTCTGACTGATCGGTGGTTATTGCGGGACGTCGAGATCGAAGTACAGGGTCTCGGACCAGTAACCGAGGCCGAGCTCGCGTAGCGGTTCCTCGACGCTCTCCTGAGTCGGCGTGAACAGCCGCTCCCAGAAGCGCGGCTTGGCGGGTGCGAGTGTGGCCAAAGCTGCCTCCATCTCGGCGTCGATGTCCGCCAGACCGGTCATCAGGGCCGCGCCCTGTTCGGCGAACGGTTCGTCGTCCATGTCGAAGATCTCGCCGCACTCGAGGACGAAGTAGTGGTCGGGCTCGGTGTGGCTGCGCAGGAAACGCAGCGCATCGCCGGCCATCGTGCCGAGTTCGGGGTGATCGATTCGGCCGAGGAAGTCTTCGAGCCGGGCGATACCAGGACCGCAGGGCGCGGTGACCGCGATCAGGTCTGGGGTGTCGTCCCAGATGACCGACTGGTGGGCGAAGGGATTCACGGACACAAGGATCCTCGGGACCAGCGGTATCGCGTACGACCACTCGGAGATACCGGTGAGACCTCGGGCGCGAGCGGCAGCCGGATTCTCATGCGGAGCAACAGGGGTCGAGTAGAGATAGGTGCGGTTGGCCACTGGCCGAGTCCTTTCTGCGGTCGGTGTCACCTGATTCAGGCGGCGCCCACCATCCTCAATGCCAGGTCTCCGTACAGTTTTCCAATGTCTTCCGGATTCGTGTAATTGCCGGCCGGGAACCAGCGGCACACGTCGACGCACAGGGACATCAAGGCGAGGGTGACGCCTTCGGCATCGGGGATCGTGAAGTCGCCCGACTGGACGCCGGCGTCGACAACCTCCCGGACCACCCGCGTCGTGCTGCGGCGAAGCGCGACGACGGTTCGGTAGTGCTCTGGTGTGAGTGCAGTGAGTTCGTATTGGACAACGCGAGCGAGTGAGTGGTGTCCGGCCTGCCAACTGGCGAAGGTGCTGACCAGTTCCTGGAGGCGAACGGACGGCTCTTCACCCGGTCTGTCGGCGCCCTCGACCACCTTCAACGCTTCGGTGTGACCTTCGAAGCTGATCGCGAAAAGCAGCTCTTCTTTCGAGCGGTAGTGCGGGTACATGGCGGCGGGACTCATGTCGAGTCGTGCGGCGATGTCACGCGTGGTGGTGCCGCCGTAGCCCGCGGCCGCAAAAGCGTCCACGGCCGCCGCGCGTATACGGGCCGCAGCTTTGGAGGGGCTGATCACCACGTCAGGTGAATCGCTCACGGTTTCCTCCAGGTGTGACGGATTTCGATGTTGACAATATCCCGCTCTCGATTCACTATAAGCAGATGCTTAGATTCTAAGCGAATGCTTAGGAACATCGTTACGTGTGGCATTGCCACGCCGAAAGGAAGCAACTCGTCATGCGTCGCACTCTGTACGGACCCGATCACGAGGCATTTCGCGAATCTGCCCGCGAATTCGTCAACCGGAACATCCTTCCGGTCGCAGAGAAGCTGATCGACCAGCGCTTCATCGATCGTGAAATCTGGCTCGAAGCGGGGCGCAACGGCTTCCTCGGACTCGAGGTTCCAGAGGCGTACGGCGGAAGCGAAGCCGGCGACTACCGCTTCAACGCTGTTCTGGCCGAAGAACTCTCGCGTGCCAGTGCAGCTGTTGCCTCGAGCTTCGGCATCCATGCCGACGTCGTTGCTCCGTACCTCGTTCAGCTCACCACCGAAGAGCAGAAGCAGCGTTGGCTGCCCAAGTTCTGCACCGGTGAGATGCTGACGGCCATCGGCATGACCGAGCCTTCCGGCGGATCCGACCTCGCCTCGCTCAAGACCACTGCGGTCAAGGACGGCGACGACTGGATCATCAACGGCTCCAAGACCTTCATCACCAACGGCTACAACGCTGATCTCGTGATCGTGGCGGCGCGGACCAGTCCCGAGAAGAAGTCCAAGGGCATCACGCTCTTTGCCGTCGAAACCGGCATGGAAGGTTTCGAGCGCGGACGCAAGCTCGACAAGGTCGGCCAGCACGAGTCCGATACCGCCGAACTGTTCTTCGAGAACGTTCGCGTGCCGTCCACCAACATCATCGGTGAGATCGACCGCGGGTTTATCCACATGATGGAAATGCTGCCGCAGGAGCGCGTCGGCGCTGCGGTGTCCAACATCGCGCACGCTGCTCCGATCCTCGAAGAGACGCTGCAATATGCCAAGGACCGCAAGGCTTTCGGTCAGCCGATCGGCTCGCTGCAGTGGAACAAATTCCTTCTCGCGGATCTCGTGACCCGCATCGAGGTCACCCAGGCTTACGTCGACAACTGCGTCGCAGCACACGCTGCCGGCGAGCTGACCGCCATCGACGCCGCCAAGGCGAAGTGGTGGACCGCGCAGGTGCAGAACGAGGTCCTCGATCACTGTGTTCAGTTGCACGGCGGCTACGGCTTCATGACCGAGTACCGCGCCGCTCGCGCGTGGATGGACGCCCGCGTCACCAAGATCTGGGCCGGATCCAACGAGATCATGAAGGAACTCATCGGCCGCGATCTCGGCCTGTAATTTCGCAACTGCAGTCCATATGTCACTGCAGTCCATACGTCACTTCCCGAACCCGACGACACAGGAGCATCACCGCGCATGTCTGTTCTCGACAAGTTCTCTCTGACCGATCGAGTGGTCATCGTGACCGGTGCGTCGTCGGGCCTCGGGGTGGCGTTTGCGAAAGCCGCAGCAGAGGCGGGTGCGGACGTCGTCCTCGCTGCTCGCCGCGTCGACAAGCTCGAAGACACGGCCAAGCTCGTGCGTGACGCAGGCCGCGAAGCGTTGTGCGTGGCCACCGACATCGTCGATCCGGCACAGGCTCAGAACATGGTCGACGCCGCGATGGAGAAGTTCGGCCGCGTGGACGTACTGGTCAACAACGCCGGCGTCGGAACCGCTGTTCCGGCAACCCGTGAGACCCCGGACCAGTTCCGCGCCGTCATCGACATCAACCTCAATGGGTCTTACTGGGCAGCGCAGGCCTGCGGCCGCGTCATGCTCCCGGGCAGCTCCATCGTCAACATCTCGAGCATTCTCGGATTGACGACCGCCGGACTCCCACAGGCCGCCTATGCGGCGAGCAAGGCAGGCGTCGTCGGATTGACCCGTGACCTCGCACAGCAGTGGGGAACGCGCAAGGGCATTCGCGTCAACGCGATAGCGCCAGGCTTCTTCAAGTCGGAAATGACCGACCAATACAACGACGGCTACTTGGACGCGATGGCTCCGCGCCTGATCCTCGGCCGCATGGGCGATCCGGAAGAGCTCGCGGCCACCATGGTGTGGCTCGCGTCCGAGGCAGGCGGATACGTCACCGGTCAGACCATCGCCGTCGACGGAGGAATCACCATCACCTGACGCCGATGCCGAGATGTCGCCGGCTTTGCCGTATAAGTAGCTGGTGACCTCTCGCGCCGAACCTCAGGAGAACTGGGAAGACCGTCCGCCACCATCCATGGCTGCGACGGAGCTTCTGCGTGACCTGCCGGTGACTGCCCGCGGCGTCCGGACCAGGGCTTCTCTGGTCGCAGCGGCTCGAACGGTGTTCGAGCGCGCAGGGTATCTCGATGCCCGTCTGACGGACATCACCAAGGAAGCGAACTGCTCCACCGGCACGTTCTACACCTACTTCGACAACAAAGAGCAGATCTTCGCCGCAGTTCTCGACGTTGCGCAGGAAGACATGTTGCACCCCGGCATGGGACGGGTCCGCGACGTCGACAATCCGTATGCGGTCCTCGAATCGAGCAACCGTGCCTACCTGACGGCTTTTCGCCGCAACGCCAAACTGATGGGTCTGCTCGAGCAGGTATCGCACATCGATCCGGCCTTCGCGAAACTGCGTCGGGACCGAGCCGAGACCTTCATTTCTCGCAATGCCCGAGCCATCGAACGCCTGCAAGCAGCTGGCAAGGCAGACGGCTCACTGGATCCGCTGCTGGCTTCCCGAGCACTGTCGGCGATGGTGAGCCGTCTTGCCTACAGTTCGTTCGTCTCCGAGGAACCTGGCGCCGACGGCAACCCCGTCCCGTTCGAGGACGTCGTCAAGACGGCTACTCAGGTGTGGGCCAACGCGCTGGGCCTCGAAGGCGACCGCGGGTAGTTTCAGCCTTCGCCGCGGGCCGCGAACTGCTGCTCGAGGCTGTGGCGCAACGTCTCCTCGCTGTTCCTGACAGCGTTTTCGACGAACGGCCCGATCAAGCGGCCGAGAGCTTTGCCGGCAATGCCGCCGGGGAGTTTGTAGGCGAAGTCGACGGAAAGCTCGGTCTTGGAATCGTCGATCGCGGCGAACTCCCACGTGGACGAGTTGGATACACCGCCGAGCGAAGACAGCTTGATGATCCGATTCTTCTCCCACTCGGTGACCTCGAGCTTGGAGCGCAACGTGCTTGGCCCGATCTGCATGGCCGCGTCGAACGTGGCGCCGAGCCCCTGATCGAACTCTCCGAACGGTGTGAACTCGGAAACACCGAACATCCACGTCGGGACGTTGCGGTAGTCGTCGATGTAGTCGAAGGCGACATCAACCGGCACGGCAGCAACCGCGGAGTGGCGAACATGGATCATGACTGGTCCCTGTCTTTCGGTGAACATCGACTGTAACCAATGGCACCGACGCGTTCGGCGGCGGCGCAACGGCGATCTACGGTATCGGTATGACGAACGAGCTTCCGGTACGCGGGTCCTGGCGCGATTACGAAGACCTGGGACTACCGAAACCGCTCGCTGCGGCGCTGGAGGCGTTCGTCGAGCAGGGCTATCACGGGACTTCGATCCGTGACGTCGCGTCGCGGTCCGGGCTGTCGGTGCCGGGGCTCTACCACCACTACCCGTCCAAGCAGGCTCTGTTGATCGGTCTGGCGACCGTGGTGATGACGGAGTTGTTGGAGCGAAGCCGCGCCGCCGAACTCGACGCCGGGGACGATCCCTCTGATCGCTTCGACGCGGTGATCGAATCTCTGTTGCGGTTCCACATGTTTCGACGCGAGCAGTCGTTCGTCGCCTCCTCCGAGATTCGCAGCATGGAGCCCGACAGCCGGGCTAGTTACATCGCGCAGCGCGACGAACAGCAGAAGCAGGTGGACCGGATCGTCCTCGACGGCGTTGCTTCGGGCGTGTTCGATGCCGACCATCCCGAGGATGCCAGCCGAGCTGTCGTGACGATGTGCGTCGCCGTCGCGGTGTGGTACCGACCGGACGGTGAGTTGTCTCCGGACGAGTTGGTGGAGAGGTATCTGGAGATAGCGCGTCGGATGGTGGGGGCGAAGCGGGTGGGGGAGTGACTGTGGGGGCGAAGCGGGTGGGGGAGTAACTGCTGTGTGCAGTGTCGCGGTAGGCGGTCGCCAGCGTTTGGTGTCGGCCACGACGCGTTCAACCTCGCTTTTGTTTGCCTGGGAAATCGCATAGGTCGGTCGCATTGACCAGCGCGCGGACACGGTTTGCTGCGTTGCGAAGGCGTTCTCCAACTATCGGATTCCGGACGGCCGCGGCGGCCAACGACTTTGCGACAGTGGCGACTTCATCGCCGCCGGGGATCAGTAGGCGGTCAGCGCCGGCCAGGAGGCTTGCGAGTGCGGTCTCTGCGGGTGCCCGCCCACGCGCCGTTGCAGGGGAATCCAGATCGTCACTCCCGACTACGCCGCGGAAGCCCAGGTCCTCTTGCGATGCTCGGACCGTGATGCTCGAGGCCGTCGTCGGAGCGGTTGGATCGACGGCTTCGACAATGGCCGGTCCGATCATCATGCGGGAAACGCCGGCGTTGACGACAGCCTTGAACGGTGTGAGAGTTTTTGTGCTCCAGCCCTTTGCGCCGACGGCCGTGTCCTTTGCTGCGGGGTCGTGTTCGAGTACTGGGAACCCTGGGAAGTGTTTTGCGATTGCCGCGACTCCAGAGGTCTGGACGCCGTGAACGAAGGCCGCTGCGATGCGAGCGATTTCCGAATGCGGCAGGTCGAGTGTGCGTGTGCAGGGCTCGCAGTAGCTACTTCTGCGCCGACGCGGGGCGCGTCTTCGGGCATCCGGCTCGGTCGATCGTTTACCAGTGCGCTGATTCTTGCCCTATTGACTCTTCCACGTGCGGTGATACGTTTAACCGCACGAGCATGGTGAGTGTTATCCCCGGCGTCGGTACGCGCAATGATGCAGTGTGCAGTGTGGACCTGGCGGGCGTGTGACTGCAGGGACTGTTTGGCCTGCTATATGCACGATGTGTGCATATTTATGGTGAAGTAGTGCTCGTACTGTGCATCGTTGTTGTGATGGTGACTCCGTAACGTGATTTGGACAACGCTGATTGCAGTACATGACTTGCCTCGCAACCCTATTGAGGGGCATGCGTGTGCAGATTGAGGACTCACAATGACTACGAACATTTCGGAAGACCCGCGGGCGCTGAGCCTCCAGCGAATTCGGCTTGCCCGGGTTGCGACATTCTTCGGATTCGCACAATTGGGAGCGGTCATGCTCACGTGGTCGACGAACACCACTGCGCTCCGTGCTCACCTGGGGTGGTCGGGGGAGGGCGGCGACTCGAATTTCGGGCTGGTGGCATTGGCGATCGGCGTCGGCGCTGCAGTCGGCTGCTTCCTCATCGGGCCGTTCGTCGACAGGTACGGTCCGCGAGCCACCTGTATGCCCACGATGATCATCTACCCGTTGATGTATATCCCGTTCGCGTTCTTGCAGGGTATTGCCAGCGCAATGTTCCTCGGCGTGATGATCGGCTTGTTGAGAGGTGCCTTCGACACCGCCTTCAACACACACGGTGTGCAGGTGGAGCGTTACTACGGCAGGCCCATCATGTCTGCGTTCCACGCGGCCTATCCGGCAGGCGGATTCGTCATCGGCCTGGTGGCCAGTGCAATCGCCCGTCACTATGTCGAGAGCCCCGCGGTGGCCTACATCTCGATCGGTGTCACGATGTCGGTTCTCGGAGCTGTGTTCGGTCGCTGGTTGTTGACTCGCGATGAGCTGCTACCCCCGGATGCCGCAGCCGTTCTCGGGAAGCAATCGACAACCGGGAGATCGGCGTCGACGACGACTTTGCTGATCATGGCCGGATTCGGCCTCTTGATGCTGGCATCGATGCTCAGCGAAGGCGCAATTCTGGACTGGGGACAAGAGTTCGTCCGGCGCCATGCCGATACCAGCGCTGGTATGGCTGCGACAGCTGTGACCTTCTACTCCGGTGCACAATTCGTGGGGCGCCTCTTCGGTGACCGGCTCGCCGAGTACTTCGGTGCGCGCGTCATCGTGGCCGTCAGTGGTGTGATCGGATTCGTCGGTGCCTTGCTTGCGATCGGGGGTGCGTCAGCTCCGTTCGCCCTGGTGGGATTCGTTCTCCTGGGGCTCGGGCTGGCATGCATGGCTCCGCTGATGCTCTCTGCTGCCGGCCGTCGTGACCCCGAGAACGCCGGAAGAAACATCGGAATTGTCAATGCGATCGGCTACGTCGGCATGCTCGTCGGGCCGGCTGCGATCACGCTCATCGTCGACGGATTCGGAATCGGCTGGATGCCGGCGCTGCCGGCAATCTTGCTCCTGCTCATCGCCGTCGGCGGTCCTGTATTGATGAAAACCGTTCCGCGATACTCGGAAACTGAACGTACGGGAAATGCTCTGAAGCCGGAGCATCACACGGTCTCCCACTGAGGTCGAACAAGCAGTGGCCCACGTGCGAGTACATCGAAATCCGGTGTACTCGCACTGGTGTCACCGAACGGAAGGAAATTCTGTTCGGGATTTGAGGAAGAAACAGGATGAGCACTGGCGGACCTTCGGAGTCGATCAGACGTTCTGCGCGAGCGCTGATCGTGGATCATTCGTATCGAATACTGTTGTGCAACTTTCGATCTAGATCCGATGAATCCTATTGGATCACGCCCGGTGGCCGTTGTGAGGAACGTGAGACCCCACGCGGCACACTCGAGCGAGAGCTTCGAGAAGAGGTAGGGCTCGAACTACGCACGACGCAGCCGCTCGTCTGGCGCCAAACGATCATCGATCCAGAGCACTTTCCCGGATTCAGCGGCGTCGACAACTTCTATTTCCTGGTTCGAGTTCATGGATTCGAACCACGAGGGGCATTGACCGACGCAGAATTGCGCGATGAGCACCTACACGGTTTCAGATGGTGGACTCTGGAAGAGATCGAGAACTATTCGGGTTCGGCCCTTTTCGCGCCTCACGATATCGCCGAGAGACTCGATCTCACCCTTCGTCGCGGGTCGCCGTGCCCGGTAGTGTGTTTCGGCTCGGATTGATCCAGGTTGCTACTCGTACAGAATCGGGCCGCGCGATCGCTGGCGACACCGACGCTCTGTACAGGAGAATATGCCGTAACTGGGCAGCGACCCGTCGTAGACAACCCCGTGGACGACTCGTGATGCCAATGCTGTTCGAGGTCGACGCGGTTATGTTCGGCGCACCAGGACTGTGCCGTTGGTCGCAGAGTTGGTTCCAGACACGTGAAACATTGCGTGCGCCCAGGGGCGGTCCGCGTTCAGCAACGAATTCTCTTCGATCATCCTGTCGTCGTGATAGCCCTGTGGATCCTCGCCGAGCTCGACCAATCGTTGTCGCGCTGTCTCCGGTGCGGTGTCGACCCACACTGTCGCGTCGTACAACATCCGCAATGAACGGCGGATCGACCCGGCACCTTCCACGAGAAGCAACGTTGTCTGGTCAGAGACAGCGATATCGCGAGGCTTGTCGTGGTTCGACCGGAAGGTGAATGGAAGCCCAGTTCGCCGTATAGGTTCCAGTAATTCCTTGGCGAGCAAGGTATCCCAGCCAAAAAATGTTCGACTGCACGCGATGTCATCTGTGTGCACGATGACCGTCCCTGTGCAGTTTGCCGATAACAGTGCGGCCAGCGTCGACTTGCCGGAACCACCCCTCCCGTCGATCCCTACGATTGCCGGGCCGCGCCCAACTGAACCGGACCGCAGAAGTTCCACGAATTGTGGGATCGCGAATCTATTCCAATCCGAATTTTCGTCACGTTCAGTGGGACGTTTCATGAACCTCTACCTTGGATCGAACCAGCTCCGAGTGTGAATTGTGAACGGCTACTGTCCACAGAAGTCGACTGTGACCCGGCTAGCCGTCCTGGCCGACTCGAGTATCGAGATGCTCACTGCCAGTGCGTTGGTCGCGTCGAGTCCGTCGACGACTGGTCGGCCGTCACCGTTCGTGGCACGGGTGAAGTGTTCCAGCGTGATGTCGTACGTGTGCCGGCGGTCTTCGACATCGATCTCGTGTGATCCCCGGCGATCGTGCAGAACGACCGACCCGATGGGTTCCGGAGTCATGACGTCGGCTGCATGAAGGCTGCCGGCTGTCCCGTGCACCTCCACATACGTGGGTGCGAATGGCGTAGTGAAAGTGTCGTGGAATCGTACAAGGACGTTGTTCTCGTAGAGAATCGACGAGGAGGCTGCATCTTCGGCTTCGGTCACCCAATCTCCTTGAGCCACAGTGATCGCGCTCGCCGTCAGTGCTCTTGTGCCGAGTAGCGGATTCACGACTGATGCGTTGTGGCAGGAAAGATCCATGACGGCGCCTGATCCCGGCGCGCTACCGAGTCGCCACCCTCGCAATCGTTCGGGTAGGAGTGACGTGTGGCGAACACTGACCGACAGAATCCGGCCTATGTCGCCGCGCGTCACTGTGCGTCGAATGGCCTGGTGCGTACCTGCGGCAGGCAGGTGGTGGTTGACACCTAGGACTACGCCGGCGGATTGGCAAGCGGCGGTCATCTTCCGCGCATTGTCGATGCTCGTCGACAGCGGCTTCTCGCAGAGAACGTGTTTTCCGGCTGCTGCCGCCGCGCACACCTGCTCGAGGTGGCGATCATTTGCACTGGAGATGTAGACCGCATCGATGAGGGGATCGCTGAGCAGATCGTTCAGCTTGTTCGTTCGGTTCGATATCTCGTTCCGACGTGCGTACTGCTCGGCGTGGTCCGCATTTCCGCTGTACACGGAACTGATGTGGTGGCCGGTCCTTCGCAGTGCGGGAATCATTCGCGTTTCGGCGATATCACTCGCACCGACGATTCCCCAGACGAGATGCGGTTGTTCGCTCATCGAAGTATTCCTTCTCGGGCATCGACGATGTCGAATAGACAACGACGGCTCCGGGTATTGGCCGACTCGACGTCAGGAGTTCGGCGCGGACGAAATCTGGTAGGCCAACACTACGAAGTGGCGATAAATATCGACAGCGCCAAAACGTGCAAGCGTGAGCCGCTGATCGACCACTGTGAGCAGGCGCGAGCGCTGCACCTGCTCTGACCGTGAGCTTTCGAACGACCGGCATATCATGCACGGATTGGGCAGATTTTGGCAGAAGTGCTTCCCCCTATGTGTCTGTTCGCTGGATCACTTCGCAGGAAAGCTAGGGCTATCAGTTTGATTTCATGCCTCACCTCGAAGGAGCAACCCGCCAATGTCGTTCGTTCTCAAAGCAGCAGTCGGCGAACCAGCGCAGCGTGCCAGCAATCCGGCGGTGGTCGACACAGTCGCGGGTGTGATCGCAGACATTCGTGCCAACGGTGACGACGCGGTCCGCAAGTACTCTGACCGTTTCGACCGGTGGTCGCCGGATTCGTTCCGGCTCGACGAAGATCAGATCCGCGAGATCGTCAAGTCCGTCCCGACAACGGTCCTCGAGGACCTGCAGTTCGCGCAGCGTCAGATTCGCGACTTCGCCCAGGCGCAGCGCGATACCATCACAGACCTCGAGGTCGAGACTCTGCCCGGCGTGTTCTTGGGGCACCGGAACGTTCCGATCGACGCGGCTGCAGCCTACGTTCCGGGTGGCAGGTACCCGCTGACAGCGTCGGCGCACATGACGGTGCTGACCGCGAAGGTCGCAGGCGTCGAACGCGTCGCGGCTACGACGCCCCCGAATGACGGGCTTCCGCCCCAGATCAGCATCACCGCAATGCATCTCGCCGGGGCCGACGAGATTTTCGTGCTCGGTGGCGTACAGGCGATTGCAGCGCTGGCTCTCGGTACCGAGACGATCGATCCTGTCTCGATCCTCACGGGGCCGGGCAACGCATACGTGGCAGAGGCAAAGCGTCAACTCTTCGGTGAGGTCGGAATCGATCTCTTTGCAGGTCCCACCGAAACACTGATCGTTGCCGACGAGTGCGCCGACCCGTTCACCATCGCAGTGGATCTACTCAGCCAGGCTGAACACGGTCCGGATTCACCGTGTGTGTTGATCACGACGTCCGAGGCTGTGGGCAACGAGGTGATCAAACACATCGACGCATTGCTACCCGGTCTGGAGACGAACGCGATCGCCGGGCCTGCCTGGCGCGACCATGGACAGATCCACGTTGTCGGGACTCTCTCCGAAGCATATGAACTCGCGGACAAGTTTGCCTCCGAGCACGTACAGATCCTGACGCAGAATCCGCGTGAAGCGCTCGACAACATGAGCAACTACGGTGCCCTTTTCCTCGGGGAAGGAACGTGTGTTCCATACGGCGACAAAGTGATCGGGACCAACCATGTACTTCCTACTCTTGGCGCTGCGCGCTACACCGGAGGGCTCTGGGTAGGGAAGTTCCTCAAAACCCTCACTTTCCAGGAGGTGCGCGATCCGGCGGCGAGCGCCAGGATCGGCGAGATCGCTGCGCGACTGTCCCGATTGGAACGCTTCGAAGGCCACGCCCGTTCAGGTGACCTGCGTGCGGCGAAGTTCGGTGGAGCCGAACTACCGTGGGGCGAGATCCCGGTGGCGGCAAACCTCAAATGACGATGCGCATCGAGCACGACCTGCTCGGTGATCGTGAAGTGCCTGCGGAGGCCTACTACGGCATCCACACGCTGAGGGCACTGGAGAACTTCCCGATCACCGGTATTCCTCTCTCGGTCCACCCGGACATGGTATCGGCGTTGGCCGCGGTCAAGCAGGCCGCGGCTCGGGCGAACGCCGACCTCGGAATCCTCTCGCCCGAGCATGCAACAGCGATCGAGCAAGCTTGCAAGGAGATTCGCGCGGGCAGGTTCGCCGACCAGTTCGTCGTCGACGTCATTCAGGGTGGTGCCGGCACGTCCTCGAACATGAACGCCAACGAAGTGGTCGCGAACCGCGCGCTCGAAATGCTCGGCCGCGAACGGGGGCAGTACCAATTCCTCCATCCTCTCGAACACGTCAACATGAGTCAGAGCACCAACGACGTCTACCCCACCGCGATCAAAATCGGCTTGCAAGGTGCGGTCACCAGGCTTCGAGGTGCGATGGACGAACTTGCAGGCGCATTCGCGGAGAAAGCAGCCGAGTTCTCCCACGTGCTCAAGGTCGGACGGACTCAGTTGCAAGACGCGGTCCCGATGACTCTCGGTCAAGAGATCGTCACGTTCGCCGTGATGATCAAGGAGGACTCTCAGAGACTGGAAGAGGCCGCTCGGTTGATCTCGGAGATCAACCTGGGAGGGACGGCGATAGGCACCGGTCTCAATGCGCACCCGGAGTACGCCAGACGTGTGCGTGAGCACCTGGTGTCGATCACCGGTCTCGACATCTCGACGGCATCGGATCTCATCGAAGCAACCCAGGACGTCGGGGCCTTCGTTCAGTTGTCGGGAGTGCTCAAGCGCACTGCGGTCAAGCTGTCCAAGATCTGCAACGATCTGAGATTGCTGTCCTCGGGCCCACGCGCAGGGCTGGGTGAGATCAATTTACCTGCGGTGCAGGCGGGTTCGTCGATCATGCCTGGCAAGGTCAATCCGGTCATTCCCGAAGTGGTCAATCAGATTGCCTACCGGGTGGTGGGAAACGATCTGACCATCACCATGGCTGCCGAGGCGGGTCAACTGCAGCTCAACGCATTCGAACCTGTCATTGCACACAGCCTGTTCGAGACTGCAGAACTCCTCACGCGGGGCTGCACTGTGTTGCGCGAGCGATGCGTGATCGGCATTACCGCCAACGTCGCGCATCTCGAACGAACGGTCGCGGCTTCGATCGGTGTCGTGACCGCGCTCAATCCCTACATCGGCTACACAGCCGCGACGGAATTGGCGGCGGACGCGCTTGCTTCCGGTCGCACCGTCGTGGAGTTGGTGCTCGAACGCGGGTTGTTGGGCAAGGAGGATTTGGACGCGATCATGGAGCCTGCGAATTTGGCACGAACTGCGATCGTGTCGGCTCCCGATTTCGATCCGCTCGTCCCGTCGACCTGACCAGGTCTTCAGGGCGGTTGACACCGCACATGTGGGCGGTATCGTTTAGTGATACGTATAACTACTTGCAGTCCTGTTGCGTCAGGATTGACAGAAGCTGAGTCGGCACGGTTCAAGGACGTACAGCGTCAAGCCAGCCAGGAGACGGAAACCATGTTCGAAAAGACACGAATGGACAGTCATCCCCCCTGTAAGAGCAACTACGACGTCATCGTCGTGGGAAGCGGAATGGGGGGTGGAACGATGGCATACGCTCTCAAGGATTCCGGCCTCGATGTGCTCTTGATCGAGAGGGGAGACTTCCTTCCACAGGAACGTCAGAATTGGGACCCCCGAGCGGTGTTCGAGAAAGATCGGTACAAGAACGCCGAAAAATGGGTCGACACCGAAGGGCGGGAGTTCGCCCCCGGCACCTACTATTACGTCGGCGGAAACACCAAATTCTACGGTGGCTCGCTGGTCAGGTTCAGGCGAGAGGATTTTCAGTCCTCACGGCATCACGACGGTGAATCGCCGGCATGGCCGTTCTCGTACGACGATCTCGAACCCTACTACGCACGTGCCGAGCAGGTGTACAAGGTTCACGGCGACCACACCGACGACCCGACGTTGCCACGCAACGAACCGTTTCCGTACCCTCCCGTAGGGCACGAGCCAGCGATACAGCAGGTCGCCGACGATATGCGTAAGGCGGGTTTCACCCCTTCCAATCTCCCGCTCGGGGTCGACCTTCGGCAGGGTGGGTCATGTATTCGATGCAAGACATGCGACGGGTTCCCTTGCCGTACCTTGGCGAAATCGGATGCCGACGTCTGTTGCGTGCGACCCGCACTCGATTCGGGCAACGTCGAAATCGTCACGAACGGGTACGTGGAGAAGGTGCTGACCGACGATTCCGGACGTCGAGCATCAGGCGTCGAAGTGACCCATCGCGGCGTCACCTCCACCGTACGTGCGGATACGGTCGTAATCTCCTGTGGTGCGGTCAATTCTGCAGCGCTGCTGCTACGTTCGGCCACGTCTGTCCATCCTGACGGGCTCGCAAATTCCTCCGGAATGGTCGGTCGTAACTACATGGTGCACATGAACTCGATCATGGTGGCCATCGACCCACTCAAGAAGAACAAGTCCGAGTTTCAAAAGACGTTGTACTTCAACGACTTCTACCTGCGTGGCACTGACGATCATCCGTATCCGCTGGGCCACGTGCAACTGATCGGGAAGCTCCAGGCGGAGATGATCAAGGGGCAACGGCCCCACATCCCCAAATGGGCGTTGAGCCTTGCCACGAACCGTAGTACCGATTGGTGGCTGTTCACGGAGGATCTGCCCAACCCTGAAAATCGTGTCACGCTGACTCCCGGAGGGCGTATCCAGATCGCGTGGGAACCGAATAACGTCCGGGCACACGAGGTTCTGGTTCGCGAGACGCGAAAAATGCTTCGCAAGATCGGATTTCCGGTGGTCATCAGTGAAGGAACCGGGATAGAGGTGAACTCGCATCAGGCCGGAACCGTTCGGCTCGGTACCGACCCGGCTACATCGGTCCTCGATCCGAGTTGCCAGGCACACGATGTCGACAACCTGTATGTCGTCGACTCCTCCTTCTTTCCGTCGCTCCCGGTGATGAATCCGGCGCTGTCGATCGCGGCGAACGCGTTGCGTGTTGCAGATTCGATCATCGCTCGAAGCGGCGACTCCACGGCGGGTGCATCGCACGGCTCGTCGATCTCTGCATAAATTGCTCACCCCAATTCTTTTCGATTCGAAAGTGAAGAACATGACTGTGCAAAAGCTCACCGGTGGCCAGATGGTGGTCGACATACTGATCCGTGAAGGAGTTGAAAAGGTATTCGCTATTCCGGGACACGGCAATACGGCGTTACTTGATGCGTTCGTCGACCGGGCCGACGAAATCGAGTTGGTTCCCGCCATCCACGAGCAGGGCGCCGCACACATGGCCGACGGCTACTACCGCGCATCGGGCAAGATCGCGGCCGTCTGTACTTCCATCGGACCGGGAGCGACGAACACCGTAACCGGAATCGCGACTGCGTTCGCGGACTCGCAGCCGATGATTCTGATCACCGGCGCCGTTCACACGTATATGGAGAACCGCGGCGTCCTCCAGGAGATCGATCGGCCGCACGGGAACAATTTCCCACGGATGGTCGAGCCGGTCGTCAAGCGCTGGTGGCAGCCCGGTCGACTGGAGCAGCTACCTTCCGCGATGGCTCAGGCGTTCAACACGATGCTCGAAGGTCGCAGAGGGCCTGTCCTGGTGGATATCCCGCAGGACCTGCAAGCTGAGTACGGCGACTATGTTCCAGAGTTGTACTCGCGCCGAGCTCAGACCCGGGCGACTGGTGATCCCGTCGCCATTGCCGAGGCAGCCAAGCTACTGGCGGGTGCTAAGCGTCCCGTGATCCTCGCTGGCGGAGGCGTCATCGCAGCCGAGGCCGGTGCGGAACTCCTCACACTGGCGGAACGTCTCGGCGCTCCCGTGACGCACTCCTTCCAGGGCAAAGGCGCATTCCCCGCAGACCACGATCTGTACGCGTGGCCGTGCGGCGACATGGGATCGATTCCTGGTAACGGAGTCACCAAGACCGCCGACGTCATTCTTGCAGTGGGTTGCCGGTTCAGCGATCGCATCACGTCCTCCTACCGCCCGGGAGTCACATTCGACATCCCTAACACGAAACTCGTTCACATAGACATCGACGGATTCGAGATCGGCCGCAACTACCCGGTCGAGGTCGGGATCGTCGGCGACGCCAAGACCTCGCTCGCGTCTCTGATCGACGAACTCGGCGCACCGGCAGCGGATTACGACTTCCGAGCAACCGACTACTACGCCGAACTTCAGGACTTGAAGGCGCAGTGGGACGAGCACCTGCGCCCTATGCGTGAGACCGATTACTTACCGATGACCAACTCGCGGGCAATGGTCGAGATCCGAAAGGTTCTTCCGCGTAACGGAATTCTGGTCACCGATTCCAGCAACCCGGCAAACCAGGCGTTCAACGAATTCCCGATCTACGAGCCGAAGAGCAACATCGTTGCCGGCGGATTCTCCGGAATCGGATTCGGTGTACCTGCCGCGATCGGCGCCGCGATCGGCGCACCGGACAAGCTGGTTCTCGCGCTCGTCGGCGATGGCGCGTTCCTACAGACCGGCACGGAGATCGCAGCTGCCGCCATGAGCGGCGTCAATGTCGTCTTCGTCGTTCTGAACAACGGTGGCTGGGAAGCAATCAAGGACCTTCAGATCAATCTCTTCGGCGCGGAACGGGAAATCATCTCAGGGTGGAAGTTGCCGGATGGATCCCCGTACTTCGCCGATATCACTGCGTTCGCCCAGTCCCTCGGATGCAAGTCCGAGCGTGTCGAGGATCCGGCAAAGCTCGGCGCCGCTGTTCAGCGCGCATTCGAGACCGAGGGCCCCGTAGTCATCGAGGCGATCAGTGCTCGCGAGCTGCCCTGGACCGAGATGCATGCAATGGGTTGGTGGGATATCACCGTACCGGCGTACCACGGCGAAGTTCGAGACGACTACGTGAACCAGCGCGGCTTCTGACCCACCCCTCACCGGAAAGTAGTTGTAAGTCATGGGCAACATCAAACTCGGACTTAATCTGGAGTTCGCGCGATACGAGAACGGCTCTTTCGATTGGGCCATGGACCAAGCTGCTGAGATCGGCTACAAGTACGTCGAGCCGATGGTGCACTGGGGTCGTGAACTGCTCAGTGCAGCAGGATATTTCCACAGTCGTTCCATGCTCGACGATCCGTTGATCCTACGGAATGCGGCCGAAGATCGCGGTCTCAGCATCTCGTCGCTGTCGAGCCACGCGCCACTCGCCAAGCCGGAGGTGGCAGTGGAGTACTTCCGCCAGGCCATCCGTTACGCCGCGGAGGCAGGTTCTCCGATGATCATGGTCGACGATGGACCCACCCCGTCTTGGACCACGGAGGAAGAGAACTACACGCTCATGCGGTACACCCTGAAGGAGGCAGCGCTGGTCGCGGAACCCCGGGGTATCAAGATCGCAATCGAGACCCACGGGCCGTACACCGCGACTCCGGAGCGCCTCGACAAGATCATGAATTTGGTCGACAGTCCTGCCCTGACGATCAACCTCGATACCGGAAACAGCTACCTGAGTGAGAACGATCCGCACGAGTGGCTCGAAGCCATCATCGGTCAGGTCACGCACCTGCACGCCAAGGACATCGCGTTAGACGACGCGAAACGTCTACGCGGAAAAGTGCGAGGCATGCTGGGATGCGCATGCGGTGAAGGCGTCATCGACTGGAAGCGCATCGTCGACACACTCGCCGCGGCCGACCACGACGTCGTCTTGTCGGTGGAGTGCGGCACGCTCGACGCCGCGAAGAAGAGCTACACCCACCTCAGCGCATTGATCGAAGCAGTCGGTCAGTAGCCGTGTTCGGTTTGGAGACGCATCCGGGAAACATGAATACAGTCGTGATCATGGACCCGTCCGTGATGAAGCCGAGGATTCCGAACGGTGAAGTGCCGACCGTCGAGGAGTTCGTGACAGCCCCGCCTGCCGTACGCGCACTGCCGATCCCGCGGATCGAAGCCGTCGACGGCCGAATACAGATCAACTAACCGAACACCGAAAGTGCTCGGGCCCAACCTCATCAGGTTGGGCCCGAGCACTTTTCGTCTCGGCGGCTGTAGTTCTGCCTCGTCTGGGGCGGTGGGGGCCAGGTGGGTGATGGAAAGGGTCTCGGATGTCCGACGCCGACGGTGAGACAGTGAGTCTCGGATCCGCGACACGAACAGGCCCGTCGACAGTCGTGGTGACTTCAGACGGGCCTGTACGTCGATCTGCTTGCAGCTACAGCTGCTTACGCGACGGCTTCTGCTGGTCGGGCGCCGGTGATCATCGAGACGATCTCGTCGGCGGTGGTTTCCTTGGTGTTTCGGCACCCGACGACCTGGCCTCGCCGGAAAACGTACACCCGGTCGGTCAGTTCCAGCACCTGTTGCATGTTGTGGCTGACGATGATGACCGCGACTCCGCGTTGTTTGAGGCGTTTGATGATGTCGTGGACGTGGGCGGTCTCCTGCAGGCCCAATGCCGCTGTGGGTTCGTCCATGATGATGAGCTTCGATCCCCAACCGGATGCGCGGGCGATGGCGATACCCTGGCGCTGGCCACCGGAGAGACCCCGAACGGTCCGGTGTACCTCGGGCACGTTCACTCCGATCTCCGTGAGCAATTCGGTTGCACGCTTGGCCATCTTGCGTCTGTTGAGCACGCTCAAGCCGCCCAGGTTGATCAGCTTCTCTTCACGCCCGAGGAACAGGTTGGTCAGGACGTCGAGGTCGTCTGCGAGTGAAAGATCCTGATAGACGGTTTCGATCCCGGCTTCGCGTGCATCGATTGGGCTTTGGAACTCACAGTCCGCACCGTCGAATCGGATGGTGCCATCACTCGACGGTTGCGCGCCGGAAAGGATCTTGACGAAGGTGGACTTGCCTGCGCCGTTGTCGCCCATGATGGCGATGTGCTCACCGTGTCCGACGCTGATGGAGGCGCCTTGCAAAGCTTTGACGCCGCCGTAGAACTTGGAGAGGTTCGTAGTCTGGAGAAGAGGCTCGGTGGTGTTGGTGATAGTACTCATTGAGGTGGTTCCGATCTGGGGGGTCGTCTCGAATCAGTACGCTGCGGGAGAGTCGGCGACATTGGCGGATGTTACGGGCGGGATCGGGACGAAGATCTTGGGTTGCACCGTGCCACCGTCCAGCAGGGTCAGCATGGCGGCGACAGCTTCTCGCGCCATCTCCTTGGGATCGCCGTTGATGGTTCCGTACGTGTCTCCCGCGAGGATGCTCTCGCGCATCTCTTCCGGATAGTCGTTGCCGACGAAGACGATTTCGCTTCGGCCCATCGACTTGGCCAGGCGGGCGCCCGCAGCCAATTCGGGTCCTTGCGCGACGACGGCGTTGATCTGCCCTGCCGGATACTTCGCGAGCCAGTCCTGGGTCAGGCTGATGGTCTTGTCGTTCGCCCAGTTGTTCGGCTGCTCTTCGACGAGTTTGACGTCGGGGAAGTTCTCCTGCAGTTCGGCACGGAACCCTTCCGACCGGCCGATCTGCGGCCCACTGCCGAGGATGCCGGTCATCAAGGCGACGTTGCCCCGATTGCCAATTGCTCCTGCGACCATCTTCGCCTGCTCGCGTCCGACCTGAACGTCGTCGGTCCCGACGAACGAGGAGACCGGGGCGTCTTCTGACAGCGCCAGGGAGAATGCGATGACCGGGATTCCTGCTGCTTCGGCTCGTTTGATTGACGGAGTCATGCTGTCCTGGTCGCTGGGGGCGAGGAGAATTGCGTCGACCTTCTGCGTGACCAGCTGGTCCATTCCGCTACTCATCTGAGCGATGTCGTTGTGCCCGTTGACAACACTGAGCTTGTATCCCGCAGCTTCAGCTTCTTCTTGCACAGTCGAGATGGCTACGTTCATCCACGGGTCGACGCCGACGTCGTACACCACGAAGCCCAGCGTCTTGTTCGCACCCGAGGAAGGTGCGGTTCCGCAGGCCGTGAGTGCGACGGCGACGAACGCGGCCAGGCAAAGGGCAAATGCGGTTTTGATTGTTCGGGACGTTCTTCTTGCGGTCATATGTTGTCACTCCTGGAATGTGGTTGGCTGCGACTGGAATCGGACGTATCAGCGTTTGCGGGCGCTGCGGAACGCTTCGAAGCCGACTGCGAGCAGAACGGCCGTACCCGTCAGCGCCGGCTGCCAGTAAGCGGAAACGCTGTACAGGTTCAGTGCGTTTGTGAGGACGGTGAGCGACAGGATGCCGATCACCGCGGAGCTGATGCCGCCGACTCCGCCAGTGAGTGGTGTGCCGCCGATGATGACGGCGGCGATGGCGAGGAGTGCCCACTGTGTACCTGTTGCCGGACTCCCGATTCCCGAGATCGAGACGAGAAGAATTCCTGCGATGGCAGCGCACAGTCCGCCGATGGCATAGACGGCAATCAGAACCCGATCGACATGGATTCCGGCACGACGCGAGCCTTCCTTGTTGCTCCCGACGGCGTAGATGTGCTGGCCGAAGAGCGTGCATCGTAAGACGAACAACAGAATCAGGATGACCACGACGAATGTGAGACTGGCAAAGGAGATTCCAGCGATGTTCCTCAAGCCAAGATCGGTCCATCCGGAAGGAAGAGGAGCGATCGGGGTGGCGCCGGTTGCGGCGTACAGCAGTCCGGTGACGACGGCTTGTGTACCGAACGTGGCCACAAATGGGTTGATGCCGATCTTGGCTACGAGGATGCCGTTCACGAAGCCGGCGAGTAGACCGGCGACCAATCCGACGAGAATTCCGATGGCTATACCGTGCTGGAGACTGACGTACGCTGCCGCGCATCCGGCTGCCGCTGCCACGATTCCGACCGAGAGATCGAAGCCACCTGAGATAATCATCAGCTGCATACCGCCGGCAATGATTCCGACCATCGCCGCCTGTTGCAGCACGTTCAGCAGGTTGTCCGACTGCCGAAAGATCGGGTTGGCGATGCACAGAATCACCACCGATGCGGCCAGTACAGTCAGCATCACCCGCTGAACGACCTGCGACGGTGTGCTTGGCAGAATGCGTTTGAGCAGAGCAGGTAGCCATTCCTGCGAGGATGCGTGGGGCGGCTGGGGTGCCGCGGAACGAGTGGAACGGCCGACGTCATCGACAGAGATTCGCGCGCTTGGCGGCCGTTTCTGCTGGTCTTCGGTCAGGGGCATTGAGGACTCCTCGAAAGGGTGTGTCGGTGTTCGGTCGAAAGAGCGAAATCAGGTCACCCGGCGGCACGGCGTTGTGCGTGTCGAGATTTGGATCGGTGCCATGCAGTTCGCGTTCGGTTCGTGAACCGGTAGCGATTACTCGGACGGTGGGCCGGGTCTATATGGGCGCTGAAACAAATCTTCGGACAGGTAGGAAGCGGGTTCGCCATGTGTCTCAACTCTGTTTGGCGCCCCCCGGTGAAGCCCTGGGGTTGTAGAAATACTGTCCTGTGACTGCATTCACAGCTAGACGCAAGGCGGGAAAGATGTCTCGGCTGAGCGACACGTTTTGTGTAGTGTCTTTGACATGTCTTTCACGGTTGCGGACGCTCTGGAACTCTCACTGATCCGCGCGGCCGGTCCTCACGTACTCACCAACGGAACGGATCTGGATCAACGCGAAGTCCGATGGGTTCACTCGTCCGAGATCCCCGATATCGCACGATTTCTCAGCGGCGGCGAATTGTTGCTGACGGCGGGCCTCGGTATAGGGGAAACAGAAGCCGAGCAGCGTGCTTACGTGAAGGCGATTTCTCGAGCGGGTGCGGCAGCTCTGGTGATCGAAGAATCCGGTCGCATGTTCGATCGAGTTCCTGAAGCTGTTGTACAGGAAGCCCAACAAATGCTGCTTCCGGTGATCGCGTTGACCCACGAAGTGTCGTTCGCCGGAGTCTCCGCCCAGGTGCACGAAATTCTGACCGAAATGCGACTTCGGAGCCTGACTCGTGAGCGTGAGGTCGAAGCAACATTCTCGGGATTGCTGCTCGACGGCGCAGACCATCTCGGAATAGTGGAGACTCTGGCGGCGCTCACCGACAGCACGGTGGTTCTGGAAAACATCGCGCACCGGGTGACGGTCTATTTTTCAGTGGACGGTGTCGAATTCGATGACGACGAGTGGAATCGTCACGCCAGAGTATCGCACGACAATGAAACTGATTGTGTCCGAAGGCCCGTCGTCATGCGTGGTCAACCGTGGGGGTGGATCCACGTGCTCCAGGGACAATCGCCGACCGCGCCGTTCTCGGCTGAATTCGCGGCGGAGCGGGCAGCAGCAGCGATCGCGATCTCGCTTCTCACCGATCGTAGCCGCGAGGCGCGTGACGATCAGCGCAGTACCGCTTTGATGACACACTTGCTGCTGGGAGAAATTTCCGGCGATGAGTTCGTGAAGCAGGCCAGTCGTCTGGGGTATCGGCTCGGATCTGGCCTGATGCGAGTGTTCGTGGCCAACAAGAATACTCGTGACGATTCTGGTGGAATCCGGCCCAAGCGCAGGAGCAGTCCCAATGCGATCAGTGCCGACATGGGTGATTACATCGTCACGGTGGCGCCGGAAGTGAGTGGCCGTCCGCCGGAGATCGAGGATCTTGTCGGTTTCGTCGGAGCGGGTGTCGGTGTGAGCCGCGCTATTTCACGTGACATGGTTGCTGTCGCGCTCACTCAAGCGCGCAGTGCTGCGGCGGTCGCCCGAGCTTCTGGTGGTGTCCTTCACTTCGACGAACTGGGGGTCGCGCGGATTTTGGTGACCCTGGCGCAGGGCCCGGAACTGGCGAGCTTCGTCGAAGACGAATTGGGTCCGTTGTTGACGAAGGATGCGCACTCGGCCAGTCCGCTGCTGCCGACACTGCGTGCGTTTCTCAGCGTCGACGGGCGCAAGACCGAAGCGGCGGACAAACTCTACGTGCAGCGCAGAACTCTGTACAACAGGTTGGAGCGGATCTCCACGATTCTCGGAAAATCCCTTGATGCCCCGGAAACACGGCAGCGCTTGCTGTTGGCAGTCAAAGGTCTTGAGCTGCTGGAAGGTTCGGCGATCAGTTCGTCGCGACGTTCCGGAAGGAACTAGCGTTCCGACTTCGATGAGGGGGACGGCGGTTCCTGTCGTGGCTAAACCTATACTGATCGCCCTGCGAGCTCCGCGCGCGGCAATGAGACGGCCTGTTGCCAGCAATCCGCACAGGGAACCACCGGGCAGTCCCAAGATGACGAAACCGAATCCGCTGGTGGTGAGCTCGAGTGCATTCTTGACGTCGGGTGTCACTGTCACCCAAGAGGCTTGGAAAGCTCCGAGAAGTGCGAAGATGACAAGCTGTGCCCATTTCGTGCGGCCGAGCACGAAGGTCAACTTCGGGTAGAGCATTTCGTTGATTCTCTTCGTGGAGGGTTAAGTGAATCGTATCACCTGGTGATACGATTCACTCGTGTCTGTGGTGGTGAAACAAGGTGAAGGTTGAGATGTGGCGCGACAGGCGGAAGTATCGCAAACCACGGTGTCGCGCCTACCGTCTCCCGAAGTGTTCGGTCGGGGTAATCGCCGCTGCCGACAGTACCTCTCACGGACGTCATCGTTCGTACATTCGCGGGACCTTCAGTGCAGAAACATCTTTGAAACTATCGAGGCAACGGC
The DNA here is from genome assembly GCF_058788335.1 of Rhodococcus sp. FW305-130. Lineage (NCBI taxonomy): Bacteria > Bacillati > Actinomycetota > Actinomycetes > Mycobacteriales > Nocardiaceae > Rhodococcus > Rhodococcus sp. FW305-130. Next base: position 132,287 of record NZ_JBYTAP010000001.1, read on the forward strand.
AGGAGTGGGGCGACGAACATGGCTAGTCACCGTATGGAGGAAGAAGTGGGGTACGTCTGTGTCACGTGTCGCCATATCGGTTCGTCGTTGCCTATGCCCAAGCCGTCTGTGCCGCTGGCCGTGCGAGCTCGATGCAACCTCTGTGGCGAGATCGACACGGCGATGTCGGGGCGGAAAAGACGATGTGCCATACCGTGTCGAGCTCTTCGGGGGCTTTCGTAGAGCTTGGACGCATGCAGTCCGGTGTGGGCGAATGTGTGAACACCATCTACTGTGACGACAGGTCAACCGAAGCCAACACTCGGTTGAAACGAGACCACGATAGAATTCGTGAGATCGTCAAGGGTTACGGCGGATGATTCGTCCGGAGCAAGGGGAGTCGCTTCAGTGGTTACGATGAAGGACGTGGCGCGGGCAGCAGGCGTCTCCCAAGCCGCTGTCTCATACGCGTTCAGTAACTCTCCGAAAGTTTCTGCATCGCAGCGCGATCACATCTACGCAGTCGCTCAGTCTCTGTCCTACGCCGGGCCGAACATCGTCGGCAGTAGCCTGCGCTCCGGCCGAGTTGGAGCGGTTGGCATCATGGTGATGGAGTCGTTGGGGCACGCACTGGAAGACCCGTCGACCATGCTGTTGATGAAGGGGGTAGTCGAAGTCAACGAACTCGCCGACGTTGCCCTCACTTTGTTGCCGTTGGTCTCCAGTAGGGAAGAAGGATTCAATTCTCCCGCGGTCAGAGGTTTGGTCGACGGAGTAGTCCTGCACAATGTGACTCCTACCCACCCGATCATTGCGGCCCTGATTCACTCAGGAACGCCGGCAGTTGCGATCGATTCACCCGCGGACTGCGGCTTGCCGTTCATCGGAATCGATGATCGCGCTGCGGGATTCAAGCAGATGGCCCATCTCTTGGATCTCGGGCACCGAAGAATCGGTGTGGTCTGCGAACGTTTGAACATCGGTGGCACCGATGGGCCGATCTCCAAGGCAGTTGTCGAACACTCTTCGGAGCGGGTCCAGCGAGATCGGATCCTCGGGTACTTCGATGCTGCAACTGCACGGGGAGATGCCGGTATCTCGATTGAGGTTTACGAGGCTTCAGGTATCGATCGTGACAGCGGCGTCCGTGCTGTTCGCTCGATGGTCGAGATACTGAATCCGACCGCAATAGCCACGACATCAGATGTCTTTGCCGTCGCTGCCTTGAGCGTGCTTCGTGGCATGAATATCTCAGTACCTGAGGTTGTTTCGGTTGTCGGATTCGACGATGCGCCAATCGCCGAACTCATGGATCTGACCACTGTGCGTCAACCGCTGGTGGAGAAGGGGCGCGCCGCAGCTTCCATGCTGCTCGACAATATCGACGGCGCCAAGCGGAGGCAGAAAATCTTCAAAACCAAGCTGATCGTCCGAAACTCGACAGGCCCGGTCAGCACAGTCTGAACGAGACCATGCTGACCGGGCCGAAGTGGTCAGGATCGATAGACTCTCCGGTACAGTTCGACGATTTCCTGTGCGCTGGGCACCACCGGGTTGTTCGACGGAGAACCCGACGCCAAGGCCTGTTCCGCCATCAGTGGAATGAGCTCCTCCCAGCGGGACTCGTCGATGCCGAATGTGCGCGGACTGGGTACCTCTACGTCGACGCACAAAGTATCGATGAAGTCGACCAGCTTGTGCGAGGCCGCCTCGTCTGAATCGCGGCGGTCGGCCGCGCCCAGCTGCCTGGCGCAATCGGCGTATCGATCACGCGCCCCGGGTATGGAGAACGCGGTGATCGCCGGAAGTAGCATTGCATTGGAAAGTCCATGCGCCACATGGAAATGTGCGCCGATCGGACGACTCATCCCGTGTACCAGGCACACGCTCGCATTGGAGAATGCCATACCCGCCTGAGTGGAAGCATGCATCATCTGTTCACGTGCTTCTCGATCTGAGCCGTCACGGTACGCGCGCAAGAGGTACGCCCCGATTGTCTTCATCGCAGACAGTGCGAGCCCGTCCGAGATGGGGTTTGCCTTCTTACTGACGTAGGCCTCGATCGCGTGTGTGAGTGCGTCGACACCTGTGTCGGCCGTCAGTCTCGGCGGCATCGACATCGTGAGGTCGGAATCGACGATCGAGGCGATCGGAAGAAAAGAAAGCCCAGGGCATAGCATCTTCTCGTCGCTGGCAACATCCGTGATGATCGTGAATTGTGTTGCTTCCGAGCCACTTCCTGCCGTCGTCGGGATGGCTATGATCGGAAGCGCCGGCCCCGCGTACACCCGAGGGGCTTTGAAATCGCGCATGACGCCGCCCTGCTTGAACAAGACGGCAAGTGCTTTTGCCGTGTCCATCGGGCTGCCGCCGCCGAAGCCGATGATCGAGTCGGCATCGTGGGCGGTCAGAGCGTCGAGACCAGCCTGTAGAGAATCGGTAGTGGGGTCGGGAACCGTCTCGGAGAAGAGTGCGGCCTTCTTTCCTGCTGCTGCAACGATCTTCAGCAATCGATCGGCAGAACCATTGCTGACCATGAACGCGTCGGTGACAAGAAGCGGACGCTCGATGTTCAGATCCGTCAGCACTTCGCCGAGACTCTCGACGGACCCAGGACCAAGTTTCAAGAACCGGGGAAATGAAATGTTGGCAACCATGCCGATCCCTTCGAATGTTGTGAATGTATTTCCCGGCCCGTCGTATTCGGACGGGACAAGAACTCAGTTGTTTTCGGGGAAGCCGAGGTTGATGCCGCCGTGGCTGGGATCGAGCCAGCGGGTAGTGACGACCTTCCCACGGGTGAAGAAGTGGACTCCTTCGGTACCGTGAGCGTGCGTGTCGCCGAACAGGCTGTTCTTCCAACCGCCAAAGCTGTAGTAGGCCATGGGGACGGGAATGGGGACGTTGATCCCGACCATGCCGACCTCGATCTCGTTCTGGAAGCGACGTGCTGCGCCACCGTCATTGGTGAAGATCGCGGTGCCATTCCCGAATGCACTCGAATTCACCAGGTCGAGTGCTTCGTCGTAGGAGTTCACTCGCACGACCGAGAGCACAGGGCCGAAGATTTCGTCTGTGTAGATGCTCATGTCGGTGGTGACGTGGTCGATCAGGGTCGGGCCGAGCCAGAATCCGCCCTCACCACCGTTCGCCTGCACGTGCCTGCCATCGACGACGAGCGTCGCGCCGGCCGCCTCACCGGCGTCGACGTAGGAGGCGACCTTGTCGCGGTGGGCCTTGGTCACCAGAGGACCCATGTCTGAGTTCTTCGTGCCGTCACCGGTTTTCAGGGTGCGGGTTCGCTCGGCGATCTTGCCAACGAGTTCATCGGCGATGTCGCCGACGGCGACCAGTGCCGAGATCGCCATGCAGCGCTCGCCGGCCGAGCCGAATCCGGCGTTGACCATTGCGTCGGCGGCCAGATCGAGGTCTGCGTCAGGCAAGACGATCGCGTGGTTCTTCGCTCCTCCGAGAGCCTGAACGCGCTTTCCGTGGCTGGTGCCGGTGCTGTACACGTACTGGGCGATGGGGGTTGAACCGACAAACGAAACGGCCTTGATCGCAGGGTTGGTCAGAAGTTCGTCGACAGCTGTCTTGTCGCCTTGCAGGATGTTGAACACGCCCGCTGGAAGTCCTGCCTCGGCCCAGAGCGCCGCGATCCACAGCGAAGCAGATGGAACTTTTTCGGACGGCTTGAGTACTACCGTGTTTCCGGTGGCGATCGCGATGGGGAAGAACCACATCGGGACCATCGCGGGGAAATTGAACGGCGAGATTATCGCGACCGGGCCGAGCGGTTGACGGATCGAGGTGACGTCGACGTTCGTCGAGGCATTCTCGGTCATACCGCCCTTGAGCAGGTGCGCGATGCCACAAGCGAATTCGACGACCTCCTGGCCTCTTGACACCTCGCCGAGTGCGTCGGAGAGGACTTTGCCGTGCTCGGCGGTGATTATCTCTGCGAGTTCGTGCTTGCGGTCATTGAGCAGTTCGCGGAACGCGAAGAGGATTGCGGTGCGCTTGGCGAGCGAACTGTCGCGCCAATCGGGAAACGCAGCAGCAGCTGCGTCGATAACGGCGCGTGCGTCTTGCACGCTGGCGAGCGCGACACTGCCAGTGACGGCGCCGGTCGCAGGGTTCGTGACCGGAGCGGAGTTTCCGCTCGAACCGGGGGCGATCTTGTTGTCGATCCAATGTGCGATGACAGTCATGACTATTCACTCCTGAGGCTGGGGTTGATTCGAGTCTGTGCCGCAGAATTGCCGTCGTCAACAAGTAAGATCGCAGTACTCAATGCAAAATTGCAGCCAAGAACGGGAATGGCGATGTTCACTTCTGACAACCTGCGCTTTCTGCTGGAACTGTCACGCACGGGGCGTATTTCGGATACGTCGAAGCGACTGGGGGTCGATCAGACCACGGTCTCCAGGAGAATCTCTAGGCTTGAAAAAGACATGGGAGCAAGGCTTTTCGATCGCGGCGTCTCGGGCTGGCAGCTGACCGAGGCGGGCAGGCGATTGGTTCCCTACGCGGAGAGTATCGAGTCGACGCTACTTTCTGCGCTCGGTGAGACGACCGCCTCGGCGTCGCCGAGCCTCAACGGGACGGTCCGGATCCTGACCCCAGACGGCTTCGGTGCCTTCGTATTGGTTCCGGGCCTGCGCTCTGTACGTGCCCGGCACCCGGATTTGTACACCGAAGTGCTGACTTCGACTACCCACGATGTGTTGACCGGGCGTGACTTCGACGTCGCCGTCACATTGGAGCGTCCCTCTCCCCGATCTGTGGTCGTCAGCAAACTTGCGGACTACAACTTGCGGCTTTACGCCTCGCGTCGGTATCTGGAGACGCACGAGTCGATCTCGTCGGTGGACGACCTACGTCATCACACGCTCGTCTGGTATGTGGACGCGTTCTTGGATGTCGAACCTCTGCGTATCCTCGACCGGATACTGCCCACCGGGCGAGCGCAGATCCAGACCAATAACATCGCTGGTCACTACGAGGCAGTCAGGCACGGTGTGGGAATCGCGCCCTTGCCGACGTACATCGGCGCGACCGACGATGACCTCGTGCCGGTGCTGCGTGACGAGTTCGTAATTCGGAGGTCGTATTGGCTCGTTGTCCCGCGCGAGCTGATCAGATTGGCCCGCGTGCGGGCGATAACCGATGCCTTGCATGAGATTGTCGACAGGAACCCCGACCTCCGTGCGCGGTGATGTGCGGGTTTCCTGTATTCGTCGGGCGAGGCGATGGTTGACGGTCAGTTTGTGGGGCCTATGAGGAATGATCTCGATTTCAGGTGTGGACTCTGTCGAAGGGTCTTCTGGAATGTGTGGAGAGGGGTGGATCACCCGGAATGCTTCAGCATTTCGAGGGCCACATCCCGGCCGACGTCGAAGGGGTCGGTGCCGATACCGATACCGTCTGCGACGAGGGCGCCTTCGTGAAGCAGCATGATTGCCTCGACGAGACGTTCGTCGGCTTGCCCGTCTGTCGCCAGAATGCGCCGAAAGACGTCCAACATTTCCTGCTTCTGTTCGGCGATGACAGCGAACACCGGGTGTGACCGATCGCTGAACTCGGCGTGAGCGTTGACCATGCTGCAACCTTTGCCTCCGCTCGCCTTGGACCAAGAGGCGGAAGCGTCGAATGCCGCACTCAACTGCTCGGCGCGGCTGTGTCCGGCTGATGCGAGCTTCTTGTCGCGAAAGGCTCGCCACCGCCGATCTCGATCCTTCAGATATTCCACGACGAGGCCGTCTTTCGAGCCGAACCGCTCGTACAGAGTCTTCTTCGTGACCCCGGCGTCCAGTGCGACGGTATCCACGCCTACGGCGTGAATTCCCTTTTCGTAGAACAGCTTCGACGCCGACTCCAGAATGCGACGTGCTTTCGGAGTCAAGTCGGGTACGGATTCGTCTGCCATGGACAAAAGTATACCGATCTGTATAGTCGACTCCATGAGTAAACAGATCGGTATACCTCGGATCGTGACCTCGAGATCTGCCGTGACGGCTACCTTGTCGGTCCTGTTCGTCGCGTGCTGGAGTTCGGGATTCATCGGAGCCAAACTCGGCGCCGGCAGTGCCGAGGTCTCCACGCTGCTGATGTGGCGTTTTCTCCCGCTTGCGGCGGTACTGGTCCCGATTGTCTGGCTGTCCGCCCGGCGCCTGAACGCGATGCCGACACCGCGGGCTTTCGGCAGGCAGGTGGTGATCGGAATACTCTCCCAGAGCGGCTACCTGTTGTCTGTGTACTGGGCAGTCGATCTCGGCGTGAACACCGGAACCACAGCGCTGATCGACGGTATTCAGCCGCTGGTGGCCGCCGCGCTGCTCGGTCCGGTCCTCGGTGTCGCAGTCCCTCGGATGCAGTGGATCGGACTGGCGATCGGACTGGCCGGCGTCGCGATGGTCACGGCAGCCGACGCCGGGGCCGGTACATCGGCCCCGTGGTGGGCGTACGCGATTCCGTTCCTGGGGATGCTCAGCCTGGTTGCATCCACCTTCGTCCAGCAACGCGCTCCCACGTCCACGCCGCCACTGCAGGCTTTGGCCATCCACTGCTCAACCAGCGCAATAGTTTTCACAACTCTGGCGATCGCCTCGGGTGCTGCCGTACCGCCGAGTGTCAGCACATTCTGGATCGCATTGCTCTGGTTGATCGTGTTGTCGACCTTCGGCGGATACGGGCTGTACTGGTTGTTGCTTCGTCGCATCGGCATCACGTCCGTCAACACCTTGATGTTCTTGATCGCCCCCGTCACCGCGGTCTGGGGCGCACTGATGTTCGGAGAATCCTTCACTCCGTTCACCGCTCTCGGCTTGGCGGTGGGCATCGTCGCCGTCGTCGTGGTCACCCGGGTGGACAATCGACCGAAGAAGCAGGACGAGAGCACGGATTCCTGCCCGGCAAGAGCTCCGATCACGTCGCGCTGACGAAGCCCGATCGCGATGTGAACCGCTCGCGGAGCGCGGTGATTTGTTCTGAGGTGAGCTTGAGTCCGTTGATTGCGTAGTCCTCGACTGCGCCGAATTGCGTGCGCATTTCGTCGAGCGCGGCGTCGAAGTAGCTGTCGCGGACTCCGAGGAGCGGCCGGAGCAGTTCTCCGTCAACGCCTTTGCTTGCGGCGAAGTCGAGGATCGGTTCCGTCATAGGTGCCAGATCGGTGTTCGTCTCCAGGTAGTCGGCGCGTACATCGGCTTCGTCGGCGCCGAGGAGGAGCAAGAAAGAGGTCGCGGCCCACCCGGTGCGATCCTTGCCGGTGGTGCAGTGGAAAAGTGCTGCACCGGTGCGTTTTTCGTCGATGAGGTCGAGATAGAACGCGCGGTAGGCGTCGAGGGCGGACGGCAGGGTGACGAAGTTGCGGTTCGCTTCCTCCATCTGTGCGATCCCACGTCCATCGCTGATGGTCTCGGCGTACGCGACCGGGTCCGTCATGAGTAGTCCGGTGGCCGCGGCGTTTTGGGCATTGTCGGCGAGAACGTCGAGCCAGACCGTCCGCGTCGAGTCAGGGAGATTGTCGAGCGCGCCGTCGCGCTCGGCAGCGGTCCTCAGGTCGTAGACCGTCCGGACGTTCAAGTCGGCGACCGCGGCGACGTCGTCGCCGTCGAGTTTCGCGAGCGTCGCCGAACGGTAGAGCGCGCCGGCGCGGACGGTGCCATCAGCAACGGGAATGCCACCGAGATCCCGGAAGTTCGGAGCGGTCTTCAGGAGAACGCGACGATCGAGCGGGTGAGTTGGCATGGCTGACTCCTTGTGGGTTCCGTTTCCGAACTGATCATTCATGCCTTCTGCACACTGCGCACGAGCTTTTCGGCATTGCGTCTCTTGATCCACTTGTCGATGACGAGAGCCATGAAGATCCATCCTCCCAACGCGGTGATCACCCACACGATGATCGGGGCGAGGATCCAGGACCCGACGCCGCTGATCTCAATGCCGTCGGGGACCAGGGTCGCAACCCAGAGCGCGAGCAGCGTGGCGACCAAGCCGACACCGCCCGCGAGCGGAGCCGCGTAGTGCAGTGCCACGCTGAGCACGAATGGGCCGAGAATCATGTGGGCGAGGGTGAATACACCGATAGCGGCCAAGAAACCGTTGACGCTCAGGCTGACCCCGGGCAGCGCAAAATGCACGACGATCAGCGCGATCGCGCCGAGTACACATTGCGAAATGAGCTGAAATAACAGACGCATGGCTTGTACCTCCGTGATCAGGTCGAGTCACCCGAGAGTGGTGTGTGCGTGGGGAACGCTTTGCTGGAGGGCCTCGGGACGAGGTGCCGTCCAGGTGCCGTCGAGCACGTCGGGGCGGGGGCGGTACAGGCGCAGTACGTAGTTCCAGCCCGGCATGATGGGCAGTGCGTTCGCGACGCCGTCGAGATTGACGCCGAACCGGATGGTGGTGCTGCCGTCGGAGTCGGGGGTGGCTGTGAGGCTGTTGATGCTGTTGACGCCTAAGGCGTTCTCTTCGAAGTATCCGGCTGCGTTGTACAGCGAGACCGACCAGAACGCATCCACGGGAACATCGTTCAGGCGGAGACGGTATTCCCCGACCGGGAGACGTTCGTCGAAGTTGACGTAGGTGGCCTCGTACTCGGGAAGGCCACCCCAGCCGGATGCGGTACCGAGCAGGTGCCTGATCGGGTCGACTTCCGCCGCGGTGCCGAATGAATGGTCGTAGGTGGTGATGCCACGAGCGAGTGCGAGGAGCGCGTCGCGGGTCTCGGTCTGCGACTGTTCGTCGTAGTCGGGCAACGGGAACTCGCCCGTTCCACCGCCGTCGATGGTGAGGGCGTCTTGCAACCGGTTCACCTCGGCGACGTCTTCGGGGCTGTTCGGATCGACGAGGATGCGCACGATCAGTGCGGCGTAGTCGGTCCCGACCAATTCGCGTGTGAGCAGGTGCTCTCCCGGATCGCGCAGGATGACGGGACCGAAATGATCTTGACTGACCACCCAGACGGAGATGTAGCGCTTGCCGGTATCGGGCACCGTGATCGTGACGTTTTCGCGCACGTCGATGATCGCGCTGCTGTACAGGGTGTCGCGGTTCTGGCGGATGATCGGCTGGTTGTCGAGTGACCCGAGCTCGCGAGTGTGGTTCCACGTGCCCAGGCCGACGCCCGCGGCCAGGCGAGCGAACATGAGATCGGATTCTGCCCGATTGAAGTTCAGGACGTTGACGGCGATCGTGGACATAGCGGATTCCAATCGGTGTCGGGGTACGGAAGCGGGCGCGGTAATCCATGGCCCGTCGGGGTGAATCAGCCCAGCAGTCGTGCTTTCGCGGCTTGGAACTCGGCGTCGCTCAGTAGGCCTTGTGATTTGAGATCGCCGAGTTTCTGCAACTCGGCGACAAGATCGACCGGGGGTGCGGGTGTGGGGAGTACGGCCTGCTGCTGGGCGAATTCGTACTGCGCCTGCTCGTAGTCGGCCTGAGCTCTCCTTTGCCGGCGGGTGGCCATACCGTCGCTGACGGCGGTCGCGGTACCGGTCACGACCGCGGTGCGGGCGGCGAGGCCCAGCAGTCCAGGGCGTCCTCTTCTCGGGATGTACGGCATGTCAGACCTCCAATTTCGGGATGATCGTGTCCATGAGGGCATTGACGACGGGTGCGGGTATCCGCTCGTAACCCAGCAACACCGCGCCGGACTCGGCGGTCCGGGCGGCGAGTTCGCGCTGATAGACCAGCTCGAGCGCGACCAGCAGCGCTGAAGCGCCGGCGGGAATCGCCTCCGCGAGTTCGGTGATGTCTTCATGCCCGAGCAGACCGGACGCGCCGAGCATTTCGACGTTGATCTCGAAGCCGTTCGGCAATTCCTCGACCTCGACGAGGGTGAGTTCACCGTCGTCGGACTTGGAGATGACGATCAGATCGAGGAGTCGTACCAGGCCGGTATCCGTGATGTCGGTGAGCGCGGAGAACGCGGCGGGGTCGAGGCTCTGCCCCGGCAGACCGAGAAGGTAGAAGTCGACGGGGCCGAAACGCGCGGCACTCACGAGAGCACCTTCAGCTTGAGTGCGGCAAACTCTTCCTCGCTGATCGATCCGGCTTCGAGGAGTGCTGCAGCTGTGGCGATTTCCTCGCTGGGACTCTTTCCTGCGACTTCGCGGATATACGATTCGGCCGCGCTCTCGGCCTCGCGTGCGGCCTTGTTGCTGCGTTCCGTCATCCCATCGCCGCGGGCGACGAGATAGACGAGCGCGGTGAGGATGGGTAGGAAGAGCAGGAAAAATATCCAAACAGCTTTCAACCAGCCGCTCAGCTTGTGGTCGCGGAACAGGTCGGCGACGATCGCGAACAGCGCGAAAAGATATCCGACGAAGACGGTCGCCCACAGCATCCAGCCGAGGCTTTCCCAGAAACTCATGTGTCTTGTCCGTTCGTGTCAGGCCTGCGCATCGGCATTCCGCCGACTCGCGCTTTCAGTTGATTCCGGCAATTCTCACCGGTTTCCGCATGCTTCGATCGCTGTCTCATCCGAAGCGGATGAGACGGGATTTCCACGGCCGTCGAACGTCTCGAGTATCTTCGACACATGATCGAAGCCGTGCGTGACGCACTTGCCTCCGGTGAGGCGGAGCAGGCTCGACGCGTCCTGCGGAAGAACTGGCTCCGTCTGATTCTCGAATCTCATACCAGGGAACTCGAGCAACTCTGCCTTGCGCATCCCGATCCGCACGATCCACACATCCTGCTGATACGGGCGTGCTGCCGCGACCTCAGCGGCGATCCGTACGGCGCGGAGTTTCTACGCGGGCAGGGTCTACGGGTTGCGTCCGACGATTTTGTCGTCTGTTTCACCGACCTACTGCTCGCTCCGGACACCTCGACCAAGGCCGTCATCGCCGATCGCGCGCGTCACGCCCTCGCCCAGTGCGAGCCCGAGGACGATTACCCGTCCGCACTTTTCCTCCTCGGGTGGACCGAGATCAGGCTTCGTCGTGATCTACCTCGCGCCATCGCGCTACTTCGCTCCGCCGGCGATGAAGCGCGGTTGCAGTCGCGTGCGGAGACGTTGCGTCTCGCGCAATCCAATTTGGCTTTTGCACTCACCCACGCGGGAGTGTTCACCGAAGCCGAACAGATCCTCGACGGCCTTCCTGCCCGAGAGGTTGCATCCGACTGGGAACGCTTCGAAGGTGGACTCCCACAGTCGAATCGAGGGTGCATCGCCTATTGGCGTGGCGACTTCGAGGAAGCGATCGCTCAGTTCGACTCGATAATCGTGGAGGGTAGTCCCGGAACCAACTTCGAGGCGCTCGCCCGTCTGTACCTGGTGATGAGCCTGATCGCTCTGAACCGGAAAGACCGGTACCACAACGCCGCTCGGCTGCTGCGAGGCGTGAGCACTGCGGACAAGCACGGCATTCCTTGGGATACGCTGCGGCGCGTCACCACGGCCTGGCTCGCCCACGCTCAGGGGCAGGACGAGCAAGCGCGCCGCATCGCGAAGCCCACGCTGACCAGAACAGGTGCTGCGGTCGCTCACGCGCTGCTCGCCGAGCTCTATCGAGTCTTGGGGGATCCGGAACCGTCGGCGCAGGCGCTTCGGTTGGCAAGCTCGGCCGCGCTGCCGCGATATGCGCTGGTGAGCACACTTGTCACCTCTGCAGCGCTGAGCTCCGTCGCAGGGCGTGGGCCGCAGGCGCACGAGCAGCTGGATCGTGCGCTGGCTGAGGCAATCCCGGAGCAGATCCTCGCCCCCTTTCTCAGCGGCGATCCGGTAATTGTCGATCTCTTGAACGCGCACGCAATACGGGGGTCGAGACACCAGGACCTCCTGCGCACGATTCTGGAAAAACGGAGCAGGCTCTCTGCCCAGCTCGCCGGAGTCCTGACCGAACGCGAGAACGAGATTCTCACTTTACTGCGCACCACGATGACTGCAGACGAGATCGCTGCGCACCTCGGCATCGCCTATCCCACTGTGAAGACTCACATTCGCTCGATTTACCGCAAATTAGGTGTGGCCAAGCGGCGTGCCGCTGTTCAAGCAGCCGACAACCTAGACCGCGGGATCGGGGGCGATTCCGCGACGGAGGCTGCGAACCGTCAGATCCAAGGCTTGTAGTCGAGTCCCGGAACCGCGGTTCACGTAGTCCATCGACGTGTAAAGCAGTGACCACAGTAGGTTCTGCACCCAGTCCGAACCCATGTCGGGGTCGATGGACCCGTCGGAGTGTCCGCGTTCGATGGCGTCGGTGACTCCGTCGTCGTTCGACGCGGACTCGGCAAACGAATCTTCTTGATAGACGCCGGGAGTGAAGAACAGGACCGTCAAAAGGTCGGCCAGTTCGAAGTATTCGTGGCAGAGGCGAACCAGTGCCTCGGCTCCGGTGCCCTCACCGAGTCGCGCCGCTGCTGCGGCCTCACCGACGGCGCGAGTGGCCTCGGCCGCGACTGCGTCGACCAGGTCGGATCGTTCGGGAAAGTAGCGGTGCAAAGTGGTCCGGCCGACCTTCGCGGCCGAAGCGATCTCGCTGAGGGTCGCAGCAGGCTTGGACGCGAACACCGAAACGGCAGCATCGAGGATGGCCTTCCGTGTGCGCTCGCGGGTCGCGCTTTGTTCTGGTGCGCTGTGGATCGTTGTCACGAATTCGAAGCGTAGCCGTGTCCGGTTTCGGTATCCAGTGTTTCCGAATCGGAATTTCTCTTGCCCTTTATGGAACATTCGTGTTCCATAAATTCATGCTTGAACCCGACGCTTCTCAGCCCGCACCGAAATGGAGCAATCTCCGCGTCCTCTCGGAGTTCGCTCGACCGCATCTGCCGTCGCTCCTCCTCGGATTGGTACTGGCGCTGTGCGGCTCGGCGGCGACGCTGGCAACGCCGATGGTCACCAAGTGGGTTCTCGACACCCTGGATACCGGTGCGTCGCTGAAGGGACCGATCCTCACGCTCGTCGTCCTTCTGATCGTCGGTGCTGTGCTCGGTTGTGCTCAGTGGATCGTTCTCGGAACCGCCGCCGAGAAGGTTGTCTTCGACGCCAGGTCTTCGCTGGTGAAGCGATTCCTGGCGGCGACCGTACCTTCGCTGCAATCGCGATCCGTGGGTGAATTGGTCACCCGGGTCACGTCGGACACCTTGCTGCTGCGGGAGGCGGCGTCGTCGGCCGCGGTGAATATTCTGAACGCAGCCGCGTTGACCATCGGAACGATTGTTCTGATGGGCGTTCTGGATCTGCCGTTGTTGGGGGTCACCATGGTGGCAATCGTGTTCGCCTCCATACTCTTTGCCGTTCTGATGCCTCGGATTTCCGCAGCCGAAGCGCGAACCCAGGAATCGCTCGGTCAGCTCGGCGGCGTACTCGAGGGTGGCTTGCGTGCGATCCGTACGGTCAAGGTTTCCCTCGCCGAGGATCGCGTCGGCGCTCTGGTGACGACCAATGCGTCCGATGCGAAAAAGCATGCGATCACGGCGGTTCGAGTGTCGGCAACCGCGTGGACTGTCGCGTGGACCGCCATTCAGGGATCGATCATTGCCATCCTGGGCTTCGGTGCCTGGCGAGTCGCCGACGGCGAAATGGCAGTCTCGACGCTCATCGCGTTTCTGCTCTACGCCTTCACCCTGATGGGGCCGGTGTCGGAGCTGGCGCAGAACGTGACTTCCGTTCAGTCGGGAATCGCGGCAGCTATCCGGATTCGCGAGATGCAGTCGTTGCCCACCGAGCAGTACGACGAGGTCGTGGACGTGGTCGCGAAAACAAATGCTGCCGCGCCGCTGATCGAGTTGCGCGACGTCACCGTGAGTTACCACGGGTCGAGCCAGCCGGCGTTGCGCGATGTCTCGCTGGTCATTCCGACGCGTGGGCACATGGCCATCGTCGGCCCGTCGGGTGCCGGAAAGACGACCTTGCTCTCGACTGTGCTGCGATTCGTCGAACCGCGATCGGGTGAGGTTCTCCTGCATGGAGTCGGTTACGACGCGCTCGATCACCGCGCTGTGCGCGAGAGTCTCGCGTACGTGGAGCAAGAGACACCGGTGGTGCCCGGAACGATTCGGGAGAACGTCGTCTTCAGCCATCCCGACGCGACGGACGAAGAAGTCCAGGCCGTTCTGCGCCTGCTCCGGCTCGACGACGCGATCGAGGCCCTGCCGAACGGACTCGACACCGCTCTGACGGCCACCTCGCTGTCGGGCGGCCAACGTCAGCGGATCGCGATGGCACGCGCAGTTCTGCGACCGAGTGCTTTGCTTCTGCTCGACGAAGCCACTGCCCAGGTCGACACACTCACCGAAGCCGCGATTGTCGACGCGATCAACGAACGTGCACGTACCGGGGCCGTGGTGACCATCGCTCACCGGCTCTCAACGGTGCGTGACGCCGACTGGATCGTGGTCATGGAAGACGGTCGGATCCGCAACATCGGCAACCATGACGAGCTCATGGACAAGGACGATCTGTACCGCGACATGGTGGTTGCCGGCCGGCTCGATCAGGGCGAGGCGATGCTCGAAGATTGTTGACCCGGCGCATCGGCATGTGCGAGAGTGCTGTTACCGAGCGATCGCTCGGTCGGGATGTTCTTTCGGAGGTGGCTGGTGGCAATCGATCTGACGTACGCGCCCGAGGTGGTGGCGCTGATCGAGAAGACGCGCGACTTCACGCGCAACGTAGTGCTCCCCATCGAAGACGAACACGCCGGTGACATCGCCGTCGCGGGTGGCGATGCCATCCGCATCGAGATGCAGGCGGCAGCAAAAGAAGCCGGTGTCTTCGCACCACATGCACCGATCGAGTACGGCGGCCACGGACTCAACATGAGTGATCGCGCGCCTGTCTTCGAGGAAGCCGGCTACTCGCTCTTCGGGCCGACGGCGCTCAACATCGCTGCGCCGGACGAGGGCAATGTTCACATGCTGGCCCACGTCGCGAACGAAGCACAGAAGCAGCAGTTCCTCGCGCCGCTCGCAAGCGGGGACATGCGGTCGGCATTCGCCATGACCGAACCCGCGCCGGGAGCGGGATCCGATCCCTCGGCTTTGAACACCCGCGCCGAGAAAGTCCCCGGTGGCTGGAAGATCAACGGTAAGAAATGGTTCATCACCGGCGCCGACGGCGCCGGATTCTTCATCATCATGGCGCGCACCTCCGGCGAGCCCGGGCAGCGCGGCGGAGCGACCATGTTCCTGACGCGGACGGACACAGCGGGTCTCATCGTGGGTCGACACATCGACACTCTCGACAAGTCCATGATCGGCGGGCACTGCGAGGTCACGTTCGAGGATCTCTTCGTTCCCGACGAGGCCGTTCTCGGTGAGGTCGATCAGGGATTCGCCTACGCGCAGGTTCGTCTCGGTCCCGCCCGCATGACGCACGTGATGCGCTGGCTCGGTGCAGCACGCCGCGGCCACGACGTCGCCGTGGCCAGGGTTGCCGAACGAGAAGGCTTCGGCTCGAAACTCGGTGATCTCGGAATGATCCAGAAGATGGTCGCCGACAACGAGATCGACATCGCAGCCAGTCGCGCACTTCTGGTGCAGGCCTGCTTCGAACTCGATCAGGGCGGGCACGCGAGCAACGCGACGTCCATCGCCAAGACCTACGCGGCCGAGGCGATCTTCCGGATCGTCGACCGCTCCATTCAGATGTGTGGCGGAATGGGCGTGTCCGGCGATCTGCCGCTGGCACGGTTGTCCCGCGAAGTGCGTCCCTTCCGCGTTTACGACGGTCCGTCCGAGGTTCATCGCTGGGCAATTGCGAAACGTGTTGTCGGCGCTGCGAAGCGCGCTGCTCGGGAGGAGGCGAAGTGACGGACTTCCCAGGACTCGATCTCGAGGCGCTCCACAAGTATCTGCAAGCCGCAGGCGTCGAGGTGAGCGGTGAGTTGCGAGCCGAACTGATTTCAGGCGGCAAATCCAATCTCACCTACGGAATCTTCGACGACAACTCGAAGTGGATTCTGCGTCGTCCACCCACGGCCGGCCTCACGCCGTCGGCGCACGACGTTGCGCGCGAGTTCCGAATCACCTCGGCGTTGCAGAACACCGCCGTGCCGGTCGCCCCGACCGTCGTGCTGTGCGAGGACGCCTCGGTGATGGGTGCGTCGTTCACGGTGGTCGAGTTCGTCACCGGTCAAGTGATCCGGACCAAAACCGAGTTGGAAGCTGTTCCGGCAGAGCTGGTCACGCAGTGCACCGACGAGTTGGTGCGTGTTCTCGCTGCCCTGCACGACGTCGACTACAACGCAGTGGGTCTCGGCGAACTCGGCCGACCCGACGGTTACGTAGCCCGCCAGGTGAAGTTGTGGGCCGGTCAATGGTCGCGCGTCAAGACCGAGGACTCGGCCGATGTGGACAGGTTGGCGTCGAGCCTCGCAGAATTGATTCCGGCTGAATCGGCCTCGTCGATCGTGCACGGCGACTACCGGATCGACAACACGATTCTCGCGGCGAACGACGTCACCAAGGTTGCCGCAGTGGTGGACTGGGAACTGTCGACGCTGGGAGATCCGCTGGCGGACATCGCGATGATGTGCGTCTATCGGCATCCCGCGCTGGATCTGGTTCTGGGTGAGCCTGCTGCGTGGACGAGCCCGTCGCTACCGTCCGTTGTCGATCTGGCGCAACGGTATTCGTCCGTTTCGGGTCGTGAACTGGCGCATTGGAACTTCTACATGGCGCTCGGGTTCTTCAAACTCGCAGTCGTGGCGCAGGGCATCGATCACCGATTCCGAGCAGGAGCCACCGTCGGCGGGGGATTCGACAAGGCTGGATCTTCTGTGCCGGAACTGATCTCGGCCGGACTCAACGCACTGCAAGGGAAATTCGAATGACTCGATCAGCACTGGTCACCGGCGCCTCCAAGGGAATCGGGCTCGGCATCGCAACACGCTTGGCTTCGCAAGGGTACGGGCTGACCATCACGGCGCGTGATGCCGAACGGCTCGCCGTTGTCGCCGAAGAACTTACGCGCGCCGGATCGCCGGACGTCGTCGTCTCGGCCGGCGACATGGCGGACGAGAACTTCGCCGCAGCACTCGTAGCCACGCACGGCGAGCGGTTCGGCTCCATGCGAGCCCTCGTCCTCAACGCCGGAGTGGGAACCAGTGGGCGAGTGGCTGACTACCCCATGCGACGTTTCGACAAGACCGTTGCCGTCAATCTCCGGACACCGTTCGCACTATTGCAAGCGTCGCTGCCGCTCCTGCGTACAGCGGCGGACGCGGACCTCGCCGGCGGAGCAAAGGTGATCGCTCTCGCCTCGATGGCCGGCGTCTACGCCGAGAGCGGTCTGGCCGTCTACGGAGCCACCAAAGCTGCACTCATTTCGATGGTCGAAGCACTCAACGCCGAGGAATCCGGAAACGGAGTGAGCGCGACGGCCATTGCTCCCGGTTACGTCGACACGGACATGTCGGCGTGGACGCACGATCGGATCACACCCGAGACCATGATCAAGGTCGACGACATCGTGGAGTTAGTGGACGGACTGCTCAAGCTCTCGTCTCGAGCAGTGGTTCCGAAGGTCGTCATGACGCGAGCCGGAACCAACGGCTACTCGGCCTGATCAATCCAGCTTGGCTTCGCCCCGCTTGCGGAAAAAGTGGAAGCCGGGCACTCCGACGATCGCCTGACGCAGGTCCTTCACCACTCCGAGGAGTTCGTGGATCTCGGGCGAGACGGAGTCCAAGGTTCCGAGGATGGGCAGCACCGCGGTCACGCGGTCGGTGAGCTCCGGCAGTTGGTCGATCAGTTTGATCGCGGCGCTGACCTCCGCCTCGGACAGGTCGTCGGCGAATCTGGCCGCCAGCGGCGCGAGCTGCAACGCAATGGGCTCGTAGATCTCGAGGAGTTGTCCCGCGATGTCCGAGGTCTGTTCGACGGCCTCGACCAGCGTCTCAGCTCGAACGGTCACGGCGGCGGCTCCGATGACGACGCGGTCGGCGTTGTCGGCGATCTGGTTGATGCGTGCCACCAACCTCTCGACCGAGAAGAGGAGCGCCTCGAGTCGAGTGGGCAGGGTGACCGCAAAAGCGACCGTGGACAGGGACCAGTGCACCACGTCGCCGACGGAGCGGACGACGGTGGAGCTGCCGGGCAAAACTAGAGCCATCCCTCGATACTGCCTGATGTGACGTCAAAGTACAGGTAAATCTCACATTCACGAGGCCAGCGGCGTCTTCGAGGTGTCGGTGCCGGCGCGGACAATCAATTCACCCGCTGCCTGCTGCACCGCGCAACCTGGAAGGATCGAGACATGACGGCTATCCGTACGCACACCGTGATCGACTCGCCGATCGGGGCGTTGACGCTGGTAGCAGCAGGTGACGACCTCTGCGGGCTGTACATGGCGGAGCATCGCCACAAGCCGGACGAGTCCACGTTCGGTGATCGTTCCGCGGCGGTCTTCGGTGAAGTCGAATCGCAGCTCACCGAGTACTTCGAGGGTGATCGCACGGAGTTCTCCGTGCCGCTGGCGCCCGTGGGTACCGAGTTCCAGAAGCGGGTGTGGGATACCTTGCGAACGATCCCGTACGGCGAAACCTGGACATACATGGAGCTCGCGCAAACTTTGGGTAACCCGCTTGCGATCCGTGCCGCCGCCGCGGCAAACGGCAAGAATCCGATCAGCATCATCGTTCCCTGCCATCGTGTGGTCGGTAGCGACGGAAGTCTGACCGGTTTCGCCGGCGGCCTCGAACGCAAGCGGTTCCTGCTCGACCGCGAGCACGGCGGCGAATCGGATGTCCTCTTCTGATGCGCTCGGCTCACAATTCGGTGATCGGGAACGTCTACCGATCGTGAGACTCAAACCGTTCGAAGACGTCGTGACCGAATACGGTGCAGTGGTCCTCCGTGTCTGCCGCGCGGTGGTCGGTCCCGTCGACGCCGAGGACGCGTGGTCCGAGACGTTCATCGCAGCGATGCGGGCATATCCGGATCTGAATCCGGACGCGAACATCGAAGCCTGGCTGGTGACCATCGCGCACCGCAAGGCAATCGACATCACCCGAGTGCGCGCCCGCGTGGCCGTGCCGACAGACGAGGTTCCGGAGTTGCCGACGCGAATCGGCGTACCCGGAACGTGGGATCACGAACTCTGGGACGCACTCGAACAGCTACCGCTCAAACAACGTGCGGCAGTCGCCTATCACTTTCTGGGTGGGCTGCCGTACGCAGAGATCGCGGACATCCTCGGCAACACCCCGGCGGCCGCCAGACGCGCGGGTGCCGACGGTATCGCCACACTACGAAGAACCTACTTGTCCGCTACCGCTGCGGAAGGGAGTCACTCATGAGTAACGATGTGTTCGAGGCGCTTCCAGCCGTTGACGCTGACGCCATGATCCGCCTACGGGCGCGCCTGGCTGCGCAGGCGTCCGAAGCTGAATTGATCGACGTGGCATATCGAACCGTCGATTCGCCGGTCGGAAAGCTGCTCCTGGCGGCGACCGATGTCGGCCTGGTGCGGGTTGCCTTTGCCGTCGAAGGGCACGACCTCGTTCTGGAATGTTTGGCGGACACCGTCAGCCCCCGTGTGCTTCATTACCCGCGCAGGCTTGACGCTGTCGCTCGCGAGTTGGACGAGTACTTTGCCGGTGCGCGTCGAGAATTCGATCTGCGCTTGGACTTCCAACTCGCGAAGGGGTTCCGACGCGAAGTGTTGCGTCATCTCCCCGAGATCGAATACGGCCACACTGCAAGCTATTCGGTGGTCGCAGCAGCGTCGGGAAGCCCACGTGCGGTGCGTGCCGTCGGGACCGCATGCGCAAAGAATCCGCTGCCGTTGGTGGTCCCGTGTCACCGGGTGGTGCGCAGCGACGGCAGCCTCGGGCAGTACGCCGGCGGCCCCGAACTGAAAGCGATTCTGCTGGATCTGGAAGCCGGCCGGTGAGCGCAGTGACGCTGCGCTTTCAGGCGCCCTATGCAGTCGAACCGCTCACCGGTGCCTTGCGGGCTCACTGCGTCGCAGGCCTCGAGCGTCACGACGACGGTGTTCACACCAGAATCATACCGTTGCCTTCCGGCCCGGTAGTTGTGTCGGTGTCGTGGACAGACGACGGTGTCGTCGTGGATTCCGATGTGCCGGCGGAGGATTCCGCAGTGCTGGAGGTGATCGTGCGTCGTTGGCTCGACCTCGACGCCGATCACACTGCTGTCGAAGCAGCGTTCGGTAGCGATGAGTTGTTGGCCCCACTCGTTGCCGCCCGTCCAGGATTGCGGGTGCTCGGCTCGGTGGACGGGTTCGAGACCGCAGTGCTCACCGTTCTGGGGCAACAGGTTTCGCTCGCCGCAGCGAGGACGTTCGGTGGTCGTTTTGTCAGCGCATTCGGAGCGCCGGTGGAAGGGGAGTTTCTTGCCTTCCCTGATCCGGAGGCGGTTGCAGCGCAATCGCCGGAGGACATACAGAAAGCCGTCGGATTGACCACAGTGCGCGCAAGAACAGTGCACACGTTGGCAACTGCGGCAGCGAACGGTCTCGATCTCTCCTGGGATGCGGATCCTGTCCAATTTCGACAAGAGTTGTTGGCGCTACCGGGAATCGGACCGTGGACCGCTGACTATCTCACTGTTCGAATTCTCGGTGATCGCGACGCCTTCGTACCCGACGATCTGGTGTTGAAGCGAGCGTTGGGGGTCTCGTCGGGCAAAGAAGCCGCAGCGTTGTCCGAGCGCTGGCGACCCTGGCGAGCGTACGCACTCTTTCATCTGTGGACCAAGGAAGCGTTTCTGTAGTGGTCAATCTTTCGCGCGGGCCAGTTCGGACGGCCACCATATACGTTTCCCGATGTCGTGAGAGAGCGCAGGCACCAGGACACTGCGCACGATGATCGTATCGAGCAGCACACCGAAGGCCACGGCAAATCCGATCTCGGCGAGGAAGACCAGCGGCAGGATGCCCAGTACGGCAAATGTTGCGGCCAAGACGATTCCGGCTGAGGTGATCACACCCCCGGTGACCGCAAGACCGCGCAGGACACCTGCGCGGGTGCCGAATTCTCCGGTCTCCTCTCGCACACGGGTCATCAGGAAGATGTTGTAGTCGATACCCAGAGCGACCAGAAACACGAAGGCGAACAGTGGGAACGATTGATCCGCCCCGGCGAACCCGAATACGTGTGTGAAGAAGAATCCGCTCACACCGAGCGTCGCCGCGAAGGAAAGCACCACGGTGACAATGAGAATCACCGGGATCAGCAGAGCACGGAGCAAAGCGGCCAAGACCAGGAAGATCACCACCAACACGATCGGGATGATCAGGTTTCTGTCGCGGACCGAGGCCGCCTGGACATCAAGGGTGGTGGCCGTGCTGCCGCCGACGAGCGCGTCGGCGCCGGGCACCTCGTGGACGGCACTCCGCAGTCGCTTGACAGTTTCGAGTGCCTGCGGCGAATCGTAAGAGTCGGCGAGGGTTGCATTGATCATGGTTCGGCCGTCGATCGGTGCAACGGTGAAAGCCGCAGGGGCGCAACCCGCAGCGGCGGCTTGTGCGACTGCAGCGGGGTTGGTCTTGATCAGCTCGCTGACCTTTGCGACGTCCACCTGGGTGCAGACGGCGCCGGGATCCTGCGAGATACCTTCGACTCCGCTGGCTGCTTTGATGACGGCGTCGGCCTGGTCGGCGTTTGCGGTGATCACAGCCGGTGCGCCGGCTCCGGGATCGAACTTCGAGTCGTAGAGTTCTTGTCCGACAACAGCGTCGGGACGATTGGTGAAGCTTTCGGTGGATGTCAGGCCATCGGTTTTGAGACTGCCGATCCCGGCCGCGAACAGGATGATCAACAAGACTGTGGCGCCGATCCACAGTGGGCGGTCCTTGCTACCGACGGCCTCGGCGATCTTGCCCCACATCCCGTGCGTCGTAAGGTCTGCGGCGTGATCGACCTTGGGCTTGCGCGGCCAGAAGACCCACCGTCCGGTGGCGGCCAGAGCGACCGGCATGAACGTCATCATCACCAGATAGGTGCAGGCGATCCCGATGGCGGCGACGGGTCCGAGGCTCTTGTTGGAGTTGAGTTGAGAGAACGTCAGGCAGAGCAGACCGAGAATCACGGTGACAGCCGAAGCGGTGATGGCCGGCGCAGACTCGCGCCAGGCCTTGATCATCGCGTCGAAGCGGTTGGGATACGTGTGCAGTTCTTCGCGATAGCGAGAGATCAAGAGTAGGGCGTAGTCGGTACCGGCACCGATCACCAACACGAAAAGGATGCCTTGAGATTGTCCGGTCAGAGTGAGTAATTCGGCTTTCGCGAGGAAATAGATCACCATCGACGACAAGCCGATGGCGAGGAGCGCGGAGAACAGCGGGAAGAACCACAACACCGGCGATCGGTACACGACAAGCAGGATGAGGATCACGACCAGGAGTGCCGCGCCAAGGAGCGCTCCGTCCAGACCGGCAAAGGCGTCGATGAACGCAACGAGTAGCCCACCTGGCCCGGCTGGGAGTACCTCGACATCACCAGCTGCTTGTTTTGCTGCGTCGATGACGTTCTGCTCGGTGGTCGCCAGGACATCGCCTGCCACGGATGTGTCTCCGTCTTTGGCGACGAGTGGCACGAAGATCGACGCAGTTGTGCCGTCGGCGGAGTACTGAGTGGGTTGCATTCCGTCGGCGTCTACTCCGGAGATGCCGGCAATAGCGCCGTACGCCGAGTTGATTGCAGATTTGTCCGCCTCGGTGAGGGCCGAATCTCGATGGAACAGAACAAAACCAGGGATCGTCTCGACCGCGAGGAAGTTCGCGGATTGATTGCTGACGATCGTCGATTCTGCGGAACCCGGCAGGTACGAGGCGTTGTCGTTCTTCTGAACCTCGGCGAGTTTGCCTTGGAACGAACCGCCGAATCCGCCTGCGACGAAGGCAAAGATTGCAAGCGCGATCACGGTGAAGATCGGCAGTCGACGGCGTTTGACCGTTCCGCGCTCGTTCCGTTCTGCATCAGTTGTATCCAGCTTGGTCATGGTTCTCCTCGAACGCAGTCGACCAGCACCAACAAAGCAACGTTTTCCAGTAGAACACGCAATACGGGCGCGGTGGAACCACTTGGAGTGGAATTGACGACGCTACGAAGTGTCTTTGCCGTAAGTCTCGCGGGCTGCGACGTCCATGGGAAAACGAACGACTGTGTCGCCGAACAACAATCGAGTTGCCGAAGCCGCGGCGGCCAGCACGTGGGCGGCACCTGACTCGGGATTTCGGGTATGCACGACCACTTCGTCGTGCTGGAAGAAGACCAACTCGCCGTCCGGATCTTCGGCGAGGCGGCGCCTGAGGTCGGCGAGCAGGCACGACGCCCACTCGGACGCAGTGGCCTGAACGACGAAGTTTCGCGTGAAACGACCGCGGGCATGAGCGTCGCCGTGGGAGTAGAAGTCGGGAGACGGTGGGGGACAGGCCCGGCCGAGCAGTGACTTCACCACCTCGCCGCGCTCACCTGCCTTGGCAGCTTGCTCGACGTACTCGACGGCGACCGGGAATCGCTTCCGCAACAAGATGAGCAGTGCTTTGGCTTCGCCCGCCGTCGCCCCGTACAGGACTCCGAGGATTGCGACCTTGGCTTTTGCGCGATCCCCGCCGAAGGCTTCGGCACCGACAAGTGCGTACAGATCGTCGTCGCCGGCGGCAGCCATCATCCGGCGGTCGCCGGACATGGCGGCCAGAATTCGGGGTTCGAGCTGACCGGCGTCGGCGACGACGAACACGTGGCCCGGATCGGCGACGACGCTCGAGCGCATGGTCTTCGGAATCTGGAGGGCCCCGCCGCCCCGGCTCGCCCACCTGCCGGACACGACACCACCGGGAACGTAGTTCGGGCGGAATCGATCGCCCCGCACCCAACTGTCCATCCACTGCCAACCGTTGGTGCTGTACAGCTTGGCGAGTTCGCGATGACGCAGGAGCAGCGGCACAGCCGGATGATCGATTTCCTGCAGAAACCACTTGCGCGTCGACGGCAGTTCGATGCCCTGACGCCCGAACGCCTCGGTGATCTCCACCGAAGACGAAGGATTGACGGTGCGCCCGAAGACCTCGCTGATCTGTGCGGCAAGTTCCTGCATACGAGCGGGGAGGTCGTATCCCGTCGGCCGCGGCCCCAGTCGTTCTTCGAGGAGTTCGCGGTGCTTCTGCGTCGAGAACGGCAGGCCCGTGTGCGTCATCTCGGCGGCGCTGAGAGCGCCGGCCGATTCTGCTGCGATCAACAAGTCCAGTCGAGCATCCGTGCCGATGGTTGCGCGCTGATCGGCGAATTCGGTGGCGACGGCGAGAGGATCGAGAACGGGTGCAGTGTCGAAGAGTCCGAGTCGATCGTCGCCGAACTCCTCGGCAGGTGGTGACGGTTTGCCGACGCGCATTCCGAGTATCGCGCGGGTCAGGGAGATGTCGTGGCACCGCTGAACCCGTACGCCTGCCCGCAGTAGCGGTGGGTACACGGTCGCCGTACTCGGCCACACCCACCGCGGGTGCTCGGCTTCCTCGATGGTGCGCACCGCTGCGATCAGGTCGGGGTATTCGACGGGATCGGCGAGCGGCGTTCCACCGGGGTCGGTCCGTAGGACAGTTGCCGTCACAGCTCCCGTGGACGTCGTACTACCGGGGACCAGGACAACTCGCACGACATCAGTGTGACGGCAGGGTCCGACACGCCATCGCTCGGCGCTGCTCAGGCCCCGACGAACCGGATGTGCTGACCCGGGCGGGCTTGGCCGAGTCGGTCGATATCTGCGTCCGCGACCACTCCGACCACCGGATACCCGCCGGTGATCGGGTGATCGGTGAGGAACACGACAGGTTGGCCGCTGGGTGGGACCTGGATCGATCCGAGCGCTACGCCTTCGGTGGGGAGTTCGGCGTCATTCGTTTGTTGCAGCAGTTCGTCGGTGCCGACACGATCGAGTCGCGCCCCGATTCGGTCCGAGTCGGTCGAGACCGCCCACTGCCCCCGCAGGAGCGATTCGGGGTTGGTGAATCGATCTGCGCGCGGCCCGAATACGACTCGAATGTCGAGAGTCTCGTTTGTCATCGGTGGAACTGGTGCAAGGTCGACGAGCGAGAACGCGGTCGGCGAAGGCCCGATCGGGAGAACAACCTTGGGCTCGAGAGGCGCCGGACCTATCCCGGACATGGTGTCGGTGCTGCGCGATCCCAGGATCTCGGGAACCACAATGCCGCCCCGGACGGTCAGATACGTCCGCAGGCCACTCGGTGCGTAGTCGAGGCGGACGGTCTGACCGACGTCGAGAGCGATCACGCTCGAATGCCCGACCGGAATGCCGTCGCGGTAGGCCTGTGCGGGCGCCCCGGTGAACGCGATCGTTGCTTGTTGCTGCGCCCGAATGCTCAGCCCGCCCAGAAGGACCTCGACGCCTGCCGCGCCCTCGTCGTTGCCGACGAGTCGATTGCCGAGTTTGAGCGATCGCCTGTCCGCAGCACCGGAAACCCCGACGCCCGAGCGAAGGTGTCCGGTCCGTCCGAGGTCCTGGATCAAGCTCAGCGGCCCGGTGTCGAGTATCTCCAGACCGCTCATCGGTCGTCCTCGTTGACGAAGCGCACGCGGCACCCGGGCTGAACGGCGGCCGGTGGCGTTGAGTTCAGGTCCCACATCACGGCGTCGGTGCTCCCGATGATCTGCCAGCCACCCGGCGATGCCCGCGGGTAGATCGCGCTGTATCCAGCGGCCAGGGCGACGGAACCGGCTGGCACTGCGGTTCGCGACTGAGTTCGACGTGGAACGTCGAGCCGAGTGTCGCCTGAAGTCAGGTAGGCGAAGCCGGGTGCGAATCCGATGAAGGCGCAACGCCACATCGCCCCGGTATGGGCCGCAACCACCTCGGAACGGCTCATTCCGAGTGACTGTGCGACGTCGTCGAGGTCGGGCCCGTCGTACCTGACGGCGATGGTGAGTGCATCCGTCTCGGAATGCTCGTCTGTGGTCGCGGCAGAATTGGTTTGCTCGAGATCGTTCAAACACTTCCGGACGTACGTGAGATCTGCGGCCGGGGTGCACGTGACCAGGACCGTGCGAGCTGCGGGGAGGAAGTCTTCGACCCCGACCGGGGTGTTACGCGTCAGTGCTTCGGTGAACGCGAGAACGTCAGCTTCGGAATCGAGGTCTACGAGAAATGCGCGTTCTCCCGCGGGAAGTATGCGAGTCACAGGGAGGGCTCCCGATCGATTCGAGTCCGCTCCACGTCCGCTCGCATCGCCACGATGAAACTCGCGATGGTAGCTCGCTCGGCCGCGGTGTAATTCCCGACGGTGCTCGCAGCCCGTGAAATGAGGGGGCCGAAGAAGCTCTCGCCCAGAGTGACCGCCGATGGTGTGACCTGCAAGAGCACCCGTCGACGGTCCGCCGAATCTCGCTCCCGAGCTACGTGCCCCGCTTTGACCATCCGGTCGACCAGTGCAGTCACCGACGCAGAGTTGATCCCGAGCTGTGAGCCCAACCAACCAGGCGTCGCCGGTGTGTCCGAGCGCTCGGCATCGAGAAGGCAGATCAGTGCGCGGACGTCGGTCGAGTGCATTTTGTACTTGTTCGCAAAGCCGGAAACCGCCACGTTCAAGTCGACGGTCAGTGCGCGAAGCGAGTGGACGATCGCCATTGCTTCGTCTTCTGCATCGCCGACGCTCATGGATGCCTCCAGCCCTGGTGTGTTGTCTCTCGATTGTCTACTATCTCGATAGTCGAGAGAAAATGGGGGTGGGGAATGGACTTCAATCGCGCATACGACGCCGTACTGACCAAATGGCCGCAAAAACCGCTGGGTGTGGATCTCGCAGGCCGGTTCGGCCGAACGCATGTGAACGTCTGTGGACCTGAAGACTCGCGGCCGTTGATCCTTCTGCCCGGGGGAGGTGCCACTTCGACGGTGTGGTTCGACAACGTTGCGGCGCTGTCGAAATCCCGGCGTGTTTTTGCCGTCGACACCCTGGGCGATGCCGGACTCAGCATTCCCAATGGTGATCCGATGAAGTCCGTCGACGATCTGATCGAGTGGATGGACTCGATAGTCGATTGCACCGGCGCCGACACCGTCGATGTGGTCGGACATTCCTACGGCGCAATGATTGCGTTGGCCTTTGCGCTGCATCGACCGGATCGTGTCGGGAAACTTGTTCTGCTCGATCCTAATTCGAGTTTCGCCGGCATGAAGGCGGGCTACCTTCTGCGTGCGCTTCCGCTGTTGCTGTCCCCGTCGCGAGCACGCCGAAAGCGACTGTTGGAGTGGGAGACAGGTGAGTTGAGTATCGACTCCGACTGGCTGTCTCTTGTGGAAGTGGGCACTTCGGATCTACCGCGACCCGATCTCGTAGTGCCTCAACGTCCTTCGAAAGAGGACTTGAGCGCACTGGATGTCGAGTTGCTGGTGGTCCTCGCGCAGGACGGACGGGTGCATGATGCGGAAACGGTGTCGAGGTCGGTGCGGGAGAGGATTCCCGCAGCACGTGTCGAGGTGCTGAAAGATGCTTCACATCACAGTATTCCGATGGTTCCCGCCGATGAACTCAACCGAGTGCTCGTCGACTTCTTGGAAGGCTAGCGGATCAGGGTGCGACGACGCACCCCGGACCGATCGGGGTGGCCGGATTGACATCGACCGTTGTGACCGGCCCGCCCGCTGACGTCTGGTAGGCCATCAGAGAATGTTCGCCGGGTGCGGTCGGAGTCCACAGCGTGACGGCGTGGCCGAGTACAACCGGCAAGGTGAAATAGGGATTGACGGTGTCCCAGATCAATTCCTGCGGGAACATGGTCGACGCCCGGTTCAGGTCGACAATCGAGACGTTCGACTCGTCCAACGCTGCTGTCCTTGCAACCACCAGATACGTGCAGCCCGCCCCGTACGGCGTTGTCGGCCCGCTACTGAGACCCGGAAGGATCGTGACGTCTACTACGTCCGCGGAAGCTGACGTCGCGGAACAGATGGCGGCGCTCGCGCTGATGGCGGCGGCGATCACGGTAGTGCGAGCGATTCGTGAAAGTGTCATACCAGCAGGTCGGTTTTATCTGGATGGGTGTTACAGGCAGACTGATCGGATGCGTGCACTTCATGTTCTTCTGGCCGGCTTCGGATTCCTGCTGGGGTTCCTGATTATTGTTGTCTCCGGCCTGATCGAGTTGGCGTCCGTCGCCTCCCGAACCGATTTCGCCTTTGTCGGTGACTCCGCCGTGTCGGTTGGTGTTTCCAACGAGGCGATCTACACCGCGATCGCTGCTCCACTGGTGGGTGCGGTGTTGGGCTGGCTGTCAGCTGTCATCGCGACGAGGTTCGGGTGGAGCCTCACTCGTGGGAGTGTCACTCCGGCAAGCGAGTGACCAGGGCATTGCTCTTGCTGGTCCGTGGGATATGAGGAAAGGCCCCGACCTCAACAGAGATCAGGGCCTTCCTTTGTATTGCGCTACTTTTGCACCGCGCTACTTCTTGGAGACGCGGAGCAGCTTCTTGTTCACGAACTCGTCCATTCCCCACGGACCGAGCTCGCGGCCGACTCCGGAGCGCTTGACTCCGCCGAAGGGCAGACCGGGCAACGTCGTTCCGTGCTCGTTGACAAACGCCATTCCCACGTCGAGATCGGCAGCGACCGACCGGGCGGAATCGAGATCGCTGCTCCAGACGGACCCGCTCAGACCGTAGACCGACGAATTGGCAAGTTCCACAGCCTCGCTGGCCGACTTGACCTTGTAGACGACGCCGGCAGGTCCGAACAGTTCTTCGCTGTAAGCCCGCATGTCCGGGGTCACGTCTGCGAGCAACGTCGGCTGAACGTAGGCGCCCGGGCCGTCGATCTTCTTTCCACCGGTTAGCAGCGTCGCTCCCTTGGACACAGCGTCGTCGATCTGCTCGATCAGAGTGTCTGCCGCGCTCTGTGAGGACAGCGGGCCCAGGACGGTGGTTTCGTCCAATGGGTCACCGGCAGAAACGGATTCGAAGGACGTCGCCAATTTGCGGGTGAAGTCGTCGTAGAAATCTTCGGTGACTATGAAACGCTTGGCCGCATTGCAGGCCTGGCCGGCATTGGACAGACGCGCCTTGGTTGCGGACTTGACGGTGGCATCCATGTCGTCGGAATCGAGGACGATGAACACGTCCGATCCGCCGAGTTCGAGGACGACCTTCTTGAGATTGCGTCCCGCAGTTTCGGCGACGCTGGTGCCGGCGCGTTCGCTGCCAGTCAGTGACACGCCTTGAACTCGGGGATCGGCGATCATGTCCGCGATCTGCTCGTTGGTCGCGAAGACGTTGACGTAGGCGTCGTCCGGCAATCCGGCTTGTCGCAAGGTCTCTTCCATCAGCAGAGCCGACTGCGGACAGTTGGACGCGTGCTTGAGAATGATCGTGTTGCCCAGCATGAGATTCGGTGCCGCGAAGCGGGCGACCTGGTAGTACGGGAAGTTCCACGGCATGACGCCGATCAGGGCACCGATCGGTCGCCGGTACACAACCGACTCCTCGGCCCCGGGAACGTCGAGCCGTTCTTCCTCGAGCAACGCCGGACCGTGGTCTGCGTACCACTGATAGATCGCGGCCGAGAGTTGTACTTCGCCCTTGGCCTCGCGGACCGGCTTACCCATCTCCAACGAGATCATTCGGGCCAGTTCGTCCGCCCGCTCTGTGTACAGTTCGGCGGTCTTGCTCAGGACTGCCGCACGTTGCTGTGGCGCACTGTTGCGCCAGGTCAAGTAGCCGCGATGCGTGTTCGCAAGTGCGGCTTCAACTCCGGCGTCATCCAAAGTATCGAATTCCCTGACGGTTTCACCTGTCGCGGGATTGACTGTTTTGTAATTAGCCATAGTTGTACAACGTGCGGAAGGGGGTCGAAGATTCCCGAAACGCGCAATCACATTGAATCGGCCCAACAGGTTTCGATCAAATCCCGGCTGGGTACCATGTCACGCCACCTTGGGGCGATGGGTGCGTTCGTAGCCCTTGCGGTCGTAGAAACGGGTGGTCACGATGCCGAGTACGACGCCGATCAGTAGACCCACCAACGTCATCCAGACGGCATGCAGCAGCCCTGCCTCACCGCGTGCGCCGAAGAACAGGATCGATCGCGTACCCATGTAGATCTGGTGCATCGGCTCGAATTGCGCCAGCCAGGCATACAACCTGGGGCTGGCTTCGAGGGGGATGGTGCCACCGGAAGAGGGCAGCGCGAGAATGACGAACACGAACAGGTTGATCAACATGCCCAACGAGCCGAATGCGGCCATCACCGACATCGCCGTGATGCCGACTGCAGTGATGACCAGCGCGCCGTACTCCCACAATGCAAGCCCGTGAGTGACCGGCATTCCGAGGGCGCGACTGATCCACTGGAACAACGCGGAGACTATGCCGGACAACACGATCATGAACGCCCATTTGACGAGCAGCGTCCGAAACCTGTTGATACCCACAACGTCGTTCTGAACGAAGAGCGGACCGAATTCGGTAGGCGCATATCCGAGCATGCCGTCCACCAAGGAATTGACCACGGTTGCTCCGGTGAATCCCGCTAGGACCAACAGCAGCGCGAAATAGAATGCAACCAAACCGAATCCGGTGCCGTCGGGAAGCGGATCGTGGGCCACCGTGAGTACGTTCACCGGATTTTCGAGCAGCAGGCGGCTCGCTCCTGAGATCTGGGTTCCGGTGCCTCCCGCTTCCAACTGCTGGGTGACCAGGGTGGTGAGTTGCTCGCCCATATTCTTGTTGACCGAGGCGAGGGCTGTAGTTCCGATCGACTGGACCAGAGATGCGGAGACGGAACCTGCACGTGGATTGGTGTAGATCGTGATGATCGGTTGCTCTACGTCACCGGCGACGACGCTGGCCTCCGCCAGGATGATCGTCCTCTTCGTGAAATCACTGGGAATCACGATCGCGCCGTACAGCGTGCCGGAGTTCAACCGAGATTGGGCTTCGGCGATACCGATCTGCTGCAGGTCGATCTTCTGGTGGTCGATTCCGTTTTCGAGGCCGGCGACGATGTCGTTTCCGAAATTCTTGCGGTCGGCGGGGTCGCCGCCGGGGAGGGTGTCGCCTTCGTCCTGGTTGACCAGGGCGATCGGGAACTGGTCCAGGTGTTTCTTTGGGTCGAGTATTCCGCCCATGTACAGCGCTGCCAGCGCCGACATCAAGAGGGTGACCACTATCAACGGCGTCAACCAGAATCGTGGTGTGTGCATGACGGTGCGGGCAGACGGCTCCGGGTTCTTGCTCATCGTCAGTCGACCGGCTTTCTTTCGCGCGGAGTTCCTCGGGCTGAGCGTAAACGCAAAGGTGCGCCGGGGCAGTCTTTCGATCTGCCCGCGGCGCTGGAGACCTGCCCGGCCGGCGGTCGGTCAGCTTGCCGGCAGTCTCATCCGAAAAGGCTGAGAACGGATCGGTAGGGTATGGCCCGCGGCAACCCTGCCGAGACGATTTCGGAGAAACCGTTGACCAACGTGCTGATAGTTGTCCTGATACTCGTAGTGATCGCTGCCGTCGCGTTTGTGGTCCTGCGTGGACGCCAGGGCAAGCCGAATGCTCGCGTGGACCCGCTCGCCGACTATCCCGAGGTGTACGACCCCCACAAGATCGGGGTCGGCGACATCATCACGTACGCGGGTATCGACCACGTTGTTCGAGGGACGATCACGCTCGACGAAGAGGGGTACATCTGGCGTGAGCACCTTCTCGACGGGTCGACCGGTCGTCGTTGGCTGACAGTGGAGGACGACGAGGGCGAACTGGAGATGACTCTCTGGATGCGTCGAGAAGGAACCAACCTGGTCCCGAACGGCGACGTCATTCTCGACGACAAGGTTCACCGCAAGATCGAAAGTGGAACGGCGAAGTTCACGGCCGAGGGTACGACGGGTACGGCCCCTTCCGGCTCGATGGAATACGCGGACTACGCGACCGCCGACAAGACCGGGCTGATCGCATTCGAGAAGTGGGCGCGCGGACAGTCGTGGGAGGTTTCCACGGGACGTGCGGTCACCCGCAGCGAACTCACCGTCATCCACTCGGGCCCACCGGAATGAGTCTGTATCGACTCGATGTGGAACCGACCGACGTGAATGCCTCGGCACTGGGGTTGGTGCTGGGAGCTCCCTCGCCGCCGACCCTCGCCGAGTTGGTGATCGAAACCTCCGATGCGACGTTGACACTCGGAGTGCTCGGGGCATCTCACGTGGTGACGGCCCGGGCGTCGGGAAAGGAACTGACCGAGCAGGTTTCGTGCGATGCTCTTGCCGCCGGCGGTGAACCCTTGCCGGCAGTGGAGTCCACGGGAAACTACCGGTTCGAGTCTTCGTCGCTGATCCTGGACCGAGTCGAATTCGATTCGGAAGCTGCATCGTTGAGAGAGTCCGCCGGCCAGGACGGTTGGATCTGCGGATCCTTTCCCGGCGACGACACAGCGTTGACCGCGTTGTGTGGCGTGCGAGACCGCCAGGGGTGGAGTTGGCAGAGTTGGCATTTGTACCCGGGGGAGGGGACAGGAGTGATCGTGAAGACGCGCAGTAGGTGGCGCCCGTGAGGGGGCGGACGTGGTTTGCTCCGGTGATGGTGGCAGCCGCAATTATGTTGTCGGCGTGCGGTGGTGGAGCCAAAGACTTCATCGCGGACAACTATTCCAAGACGTCCCAGGATGGCGACGTCGTGTTGTACTCGTCGAAAGATCCAGTGGGCACGACCGTCTCACGGATTGTCGACGCGGACGAACCAGCGGCGCGAAGTGCTGACGGCGGCAACGAATACCTGCGCTACGACGATGACATCGTCACTGTCAGTTCGGCTTCGGGCGGTGGCAGCACCATCAAGGTAGAGGACATCGACGGCACGTATCGCAGCGGCGGATACGCGTACCTGGGACCGGGCTTCAACCCGGGATCCCCGGCGGGTGGAAGTAGTGGCAGCGGCGGCTCGGGTAGTGCCAAATGACGGTAGTGCTCAATGAGAAGGAGAACGGCGTGACGAACATCTTTGCATCCACTTCCGTCGAGATCGGAACGGTGGATCCGGCATTGCTCGTCGGGGGCGTTCTCGGCACCCTCGCCTACTTCGTCGTCGGCGTAGCGGTTCTGGCGACGGGATTCCTGGTCCTCGACCTCATGACACCCGGAAATCTCCGCCACCAGGTTTACGTCGACAAGAACCCGAACGCTGCGATTCTGTTGGCTTCCAACCATCTTGCGCTGGCGATCATCGTGGTGACGGCAATCCTGACCAGTTCGGACGGCTTTGCCCAGGGACTCGCCGACTCCGCGGTGTACGGACTGTTCGCGATCGTGTTGCAAGCGATCGCGCTGCGTTTGATGAACGCATTCCTTCCCGGCAAGTTGGTTGCACTGGTGCAGGATCCGAAGATGTGCGGCGCCGCGTGGGCGGTGGGTGTGAGCTTGTTGTCCATCGGTTTGGTGAACGCCGCAGCGCTCACCTGATGGTTGCCGCTGATCGCGATGTGAAAGTTGCCGAGCGTTCGACGATGCTCGGCTCACGCGCACGCGTGCTTCTCCTTGCGGCTGTTGCCGCGTGCGCGGCGTGCGGCCTGATCTACGAGCTGGCCCTGTTGACGCTCAGCGTGAGTCTGACCGGCGGCGGCATCACCCAGACGTCGTTGATCGTCGCGGGATTTGTTGCGGCGCTGGGTATCGGAGCGCTGGCCGCCAAACCGCTGTTGGGGCATGCGGCCATCTCGTTTGTGACCGTCGAAATCCTGCTCGGGCTGATCGGCGGATTCAGTGCCGTCACGCTGTACGTGACCTTCACGTTCTTCGGTTCCAGCGCAGCAGTTCTGGTGGCTGCGACCGCGCTGATCGGTATCCTCGTGGGTGCCGAAGTGCCTCTGCTGATGACGCTGTTGCAGTCCGGTCGCAGCGACAACGACGCACAGAGCACCGGAAAGGTATTGGCCAACCTCAATGCAGCCGACTATCTCGGCGCGCTGATCGGCGGCCTCCTGTGGCCGTTCGTATTGTTGCCGTGGGCGGGCATGATTCGCGGTGCCGCACTCACCGGCATGATCAATCTCGTGGCTGCGGCAGTTGTCGCGCTGATACTTCTTCGGTGGCAGCTCAGCCTGCGTGCACGATTGATCGCCGTCGTCGCAATGCTGTTGGCGGCGAGCTTGATCGGGTGGCTGCTGATCGCGGCCTCGGACATCGAGACCACGTCGAGGCAGCGGCTCTACACCGATCCCGTGGTGGCCGCCGAGCGATCGGTGTACCAGGAAATCGTCGTCACCGAGCGGGGAAACGACGTGCGACTGTTCCTCGACGGAGACCTGCAGTTCTCCAGTGTCGACGAGCATCGGTATACCGAGTCGCTGGTGTATCCGGCCCTGGTCAACGACCCGCGGCGCGTGCTGATTCTGGGCGGCGGTGACGGCCTCGCTGCACGGGAAGTGCTGCGAATGAACAGCGTCGAGCAGATAGTTCAGGTGGAACTCGATCCGGCAGTCATCGAGTTGGCCAACACGCGTCTTCGTGATCTGAACGCGGGAGCACTCGAGGATCCACGGGTGGACGTCGTACTCGACGACGCGTTTCGGTGGTTGCGCGAGCGTCCGGATCCAGGCTTCGATGCGGTCATCGTCGACCTCCCGGATCCTGACACCCCCGCACTTGGCCGCTTGTATTCGATGGAGTTCTACGGACTTGCCGCTGCCGCGATGAATCCGGGCGGGCTGATGGTCGTCCAGTCCGGCAGTCCGTACTCGACGCCGGATGCGTACTGGAGAACGGTGTCGACGGTATCGGCTGTCGGACTGAGCGTCTCGCCCTACCACGTTTTCGTGCCGAGCTTCGGTGACTGGGGATACGTGCTCGCGCAAAGAGGTTCCACGCCGCCCGAGCTTCGTCTGCCCGCTGATGTGCCGAACCTGCGGTTCCTCGACGAGCCCACCCTGGCGTCGGCCTCGGTGTTTCCTCGCGATCGCCCGAGGCGGGAAATGGAGCCCTCGACACTCGACCGGCCGCGCATCGTCGACGATATGCGCAAGGGCTATGAACGCTGAACTCCCGACCGAGTAGCTTGAATCGAGACTCTCGGCCACGACGGAGGTACGGATGACTGTTCGGATCGAGGAACACGCACCGGGAGTCCGGTTGCTCACGATGGATCGCCAGGAGAGGCGCAACGCGCTCGACCCCAAGACTTACCGCGAACTGACGAACGCGATCCGGGAGTCTGACGACGATGACGCAGTGCGGGTTTCGGTGCTGACGGGCGCCGGTGGTGTCTTCACCAGCGGCAACGACATCGGAAGTTTCCAGGACACTGCCGGGAAAGACGGCGGCGAGGCCAAAGACCTGCTGATCGCACTCGTCACCGCACGCAAACCGATTGTCGCAGCGGTCGAGGGGTTTGCAGTCGGAATCGGCACCACGATGTTGTTGCACTGCGACTTGGCATTCGCGGGGCGAGGTACACGATTCCGATTGCCGTTCGTTCCGCTCGGGCTCTCGCCCGAGGGCGGATCGAGTTACCTGTTGCCGCAGATCGCGGGACTCAAGCGGGCAACGGAACTACTGATGCTCGGAGAAATGTTCGGGGCGGAGGAGGCTGCCGAAGCCGGCCTGATCAATCGAGTCGTGGAGGCCGAGACCGCGCTCGACGTGGCATTGGAGCGCGCGGTGCGCATTGCAGACTCCCCGGCTGAATCGGTGACGCTGACGAAGATGCTCCTCCGCCGCCCACATCTCGATGCCCTGCTGGAAACCATCGACGTGGAGTCGGATCATTTCGCGAGACGGCGGCGATCCGACGAAGCGCAAGAAGCCTTCGCAGCTTTCATGAAGAAGAGGTGACCGAAATGAATGGTGCACAATCGCTTATCCAGAGCTTGGTCGACTCGGGTGTCGATGTGTGCTTCGGCAATCCCGGAACGTCCGAGATGCATTTTGTTGCCGCACTCGATTCCGTTCCCCAGATGCGTGCGGTACTCGGCTTGTTCGAGGGCGCCGTCACCGGTGCCGCGGACGGGTACGCGCGTATCGCCGGAAAGCCTGCCGCGACGCTGCTTCATCTCGGCCCCGGAATGGCGAACGGACTGGCGAACCTTCACAACGCGCGCCGCGCCCACACCCCCATCGTGAACATCGTCGGGGACCACGCGACCTACCACCACGGTTTCGACGCTCCACTCGAATCGAATATCGACGCGCTGACCGAGTGGCTGGAGGGATGGAGTCGACGTTCCGACTCCACCGCGACCGTCGGTAGCGATGCGGCCGACGCCGTTGCCGCCTCCATGGATCCGCCCGGACGCATTGCCACACTTGTCCTCCCCGCCGACGTTTCGTGGGGCGAAGGTGGAGTTCTTGCGGGTCCTCGAGACATACCGGGGCGAGCGGAAGTAACTGCAGCACAGATCGACTCGGTGGTAGGCGCGCTCAATGCCGAGGGGCGCGCCACGCTACTGCTGGGCGGCGCAGCGTGTTCCGAAGCCGGACTGCGCGCCGCTTCCCGAATTGCAGTCGCGACCGGTGCACAGATTCTGGTCGAGACCTTTCCGGCCAGGCTTCAACGCGGTGCGGGACTACCGTCATTCGAGCGCTTGGGATACTTCGCCGAGCACGCCACCGAACAACTTCGCGGAACAACTCAGCTCGTCCTGGCCGGCGCGGTTTCGCCGGTCTCGTTCTTTGCGTATCCCGGAAAACCGAGCGATCTGGTCCCGGACGGCGCCGCGGTGACAACGCTGGCGAATGTCAGCGACGATGTTGTCGGCGCGTTGGAAGCAGTGGCGGAACTCGTGGCACCCGGAGTGGAACCCGTTCTGCAGGAGGCAAATCGGCCGTCGCTGCCGAGCGGGCCTCTCGACGTGCGAAATTGGGCCGACGTGATCGGGGCCCTGCTGCCGGACGACTCCATCATCTCCGACGAGGCGGCCACTTCCGGTTGGGCGATCCCGATTGCCCTTGCCGGAGCGCCGCGCCACGACGTGCTCACGCTCACCGGAGGTGCCATCGGCCAGGGCATCCCGGTGGCGACGGGCGCCGCTGTGGCAGCGCCGGAGCGGCCGGTGATCAATCTCGAAGCCGACGGAAGCGCGATGTACACCATCACGGCGTTGTGGACGCAGGCGCGAGAACAGTTGAACGTCACGACGATTCTGCTCAACAATCGCGCATACGCCATCCTGCGTGGCGAACTGCAACGAGTCGGCGCAGAAGGTGGCGGCGTCGTAGCACAGTCGATGTTGGATCTGTCGTCTCCGAACATGGACTACGTCAAGATCTCCGAGGGGTTGGGAGTGCCCGCGTCGCGGGCGAACACAGTGGAGGAGTTGGCCGAACAGTTTGCCGCAGCGCTGGCGGAACCCGGCCCGCATCTCATCGAGGTCATGCTGCCTCCGCCGTCGTGATTTCGACCTCGAGTCGATCGTCGATTTTGCATTCAACTGGAGGTTTTTGGTGCTAGCTGCGATCGGTCTGTCTCTTCCGATTGCCCTCGGCCTGCTTTTCGTCTCGATGCCCATGGCGGTGATCGTGCTCGTCATGATCACCGCTGGAGCACATCGAGGGGCAGCATCTTTTCTACTCGGGTGGGTCCTCGGAATCTCGGCAGTCGTTGCGGTGACGATCGTGATCGCTGACTATTCGTTTGCTGAGTCGGAGTCGTCGCAGACTTCGGTGTGGTCGAGCGTCGTACGAATCGTGTTGGGGCTCGTTCTGTTCGGATTGGCGTACAAGCAGTGGCGAGCGCGTCCGAGGGACGGAAGTGATCCGACAGTTCCGAAGTGGATGAAGAGCATCGACGGGTTGACTCCGCGGAAGGCGTTCGGGTTGGCGTTCTTGTCCGCGGCGGTCAATCCCAAAAATGCAGCGCTGGCAGTATCCGGTGCGGCCACTATCGCGGTCGCCACGAATGTTGTTGCCCAACAGATTGTTGCCGCGGTGATCTTCACGGTCATCGCGAGCGTCGGCATCGCGTCGCCGATCCTGGTCAAGGTGTTCTCCGGCAAGCGAGCCGACGAGATCCTCGCATCAGCGAAGTCATGGATGACCGCGAACAACGCAGTGATGATGGCGGTCATCCTGGCGATCCTCGGCGCGACCGTGCTGGGCGAGGGGCTCAGTGGACTGCAATAAGTCGCCTACCATTGGCAGGTGACTGATTTCGACGACGAAACCGCTGGTTCCGACGCTGCTGGTTCCATTGCCTCCGCTGCTTTGGCTGTTCTGCGCGAGCAAGGCCCGCTGAGTCTCGAAGAGTGGGCGACCCATCTCGAGGAGTACGGAACTGCGACCGAGTTGGCCGACGTGCTCGAGTATCTGTCCGAACCGATGCTCGGGTACCTGCCCAACGGAAAGTACGTCGCCCTCGACACGGTCCTCGAAGGCCTCGTGTTCACTCACCGGCTAAGCGAGCTCGAGATTGCGTCCGACATCCTCGACGCGAGCCCCGACCTGGAGCCGATCTTGGCATTCGGCGACGGCGACGGCGACGGCGAAGACGGGGCGATCCGGGTGGCCCTGGCGGAAGAAGCGGCCGTGGAACGTGGAGCTGCTCCCTTCCGGAGTCGACGAGTTGTGGTTCTTCCAGCCGGAACCCTCGGCGAGTGCGCCGACGGTGATCTCATCGGCCTGGCAGTCGAAGACGGAAGACTTGCGTTTCGTCTGGTCGAGATCGAGGACGAACCCGATCTTGCTCCGGCGCTCGGCGAACTCTTCGAGGAGGACGGAGTCGAGGCCCTGGATTCGGTGTGCTGGCAACTCCTGCTCGAGGATCCGTCTCTCTTCACGGTTCCTGTTGCGCCGCTGGGTGAGATCTTCGAGGCGGCAGGTTACGAGCACGAGCGTGAACTACTGGCTCGGCGGGGATTCGACTTCGATGCCTACGACCTGCAGATTCGGACAGCTTTGGTCGCCAGTACCTACGACCTGACCCACGACGAGGCCGTCGCTGCTGTTGCATTTGTCGATCTGGCGGACCGCGGATACACCGATGCCGTCATCGCCGACTTCGACATCGTGGATTGGGCTCGCCGCCACGTCAGCGCCGCCCCGGACTTCTTTGTCTCACTGGCAGATCCGGGTGCTGCAGTGGCCGTGTTCGATCTCGGATTTCGGAATCAGGACCCGGTGACCGACGCAATCCTCGAAGCGCTTGCCTCCGAGCTGGCCGAGCGAGGGCCACGGTCGGTCAGGGCGGCGGCTCATTGGCTCGCAGGTAAGGCCGTCGATCGGCTGGGGCGCGTGCTCGAAGCGGAGGCGCACTACGAGAAAGCGCTCCTTGCCGAATCCGGTTGGGGTCCGGCCTTGTTCGAGCTGGCTCAGTTCGCGTCGGACCGCGGCGACGCGACCCGGGCGCTGTCACTGCTCGGGCGGATCGACGGCGGAAGTGAAGAGAATCTCTACGCCGTACTGCAGGACTTCGTCCCAGCCGATCACCCGGAGCTCGGGCGGAACGACAAGTGTTGGTGCGGTTCCGGCCGCAAGTACAAGGTGTGCCACCTTGGGAAGGCCGATGAATCGGTCAAGGCAGATGGTCGCTGGTTGTACAAGAAGGCGTGCCTGTTTGCGTTTGCCTCCGAATTCGTCGACGTCGTGACCGGGCTCGACGATCTCGAAAACGCGAATCTCTCCGAGGACGAACTGATCGCCGCCACGATCTTCGACGGCTCGGCACTGGACGTGGCTCTGTTCGAGGGTGGGATCTTTGCCGACTTCCTGGCCAGACGCAGCGAACTACTTCCGGAGGCGGAAGTAGTGACAGCCGCACAGTGGCTCGGGGTCCGGAGGTCGGTGTACGAGGTGATCGAAACTTCCGACACCGGCGTCGTGCTGCTCGATCGTGTGTCCGAGGAAACCGTCACCCTTGTTCACCCGGTCGAAGGAAAGCCCGGCGACCTGATCAGTGCCAGGCTCCTGACGGCCCCCACTGGCGCGCTTGCGGTGGGCGTAGTCGTCATGTCCTCGGAATCGCAGGCTGCGAGGGTACTCGAGGTTCTCGCTTCCGAGGAACTCGACGCCGAAGAACTGGTCCGCGAGTCGCGTGGAGGCGCCGATCACTCGACCGATGACCGGTGACGATGTATCGAGTCGACCCCGTTAAAGTTGGATAGGTGAACGAACCGATGGATGCCAATGACTTGATCGCCGAAGCCGCGATGGAGTTGTTGCGTGAGCACGGCCCGCAGACAGCGGCGGACTGGGGCACCCTGTTGGCCGATGCCGGCCACGGTACAGCCGACGACATGGCCGAATTCGTCGAGTACGTCGAGGACCCACTGCTCGGCTACTTGAGTGAGGAGCGGTACGCCGCACTCGACACGTTGTTCGAGCATCGAGTGCTGACCCATCGGCTCACCGAAGCCGAAATAAAGTCCGGCGTTCTCGACGCGAACCCTGATCTGATGATGCTGCGGGTGTTCCTCGATCGTGACGACGACGAGATTCATGGCATCGGCGTCGTGCACCGCGGGATCGACGACGACCTGTTGGCTGATCGTGGGATCGAAGATCCGGAGTTCCCGCACGACGAGGGTTTTCTCCTCGACACCGATACTCTCGCCGAATGTTCTGCGGGCGATTTGATCGGACTGTTCGTCGCTGACCGTGAGCTGACGCTCTGCACCATCCCCGAGGTACTGGATCCCGCACCCGGATTCGGCGAGAGTCTGGGGACGGTCCTCGCAGACATCGGTGCTGACACCCTCGATGCCATTGTCTGGCAATTGATGCTCGACGAGCCGTCGCTGTTCCGTCAGCCCACCGCACCGCTGGGCGAAATGCTCGAGGCGGCAGGTTACGTCCGCGACGGTGATTACGTTGCGGTCGACGGATTCGATTTCGAGGCATACCACCTGGCGAACCGAGCCCGCATGCTCGAGGTTCGGGAGAACCTGCACCCGGAAGAAGCCGCCTCGGTGATTGCCTTCGTCGATGTGGTCATGGCCGCGAAAGCCGAAGCCGTCGAGGATGTCTCGGACTGGGCGCGCAAGCAGATCAAGGAGGATCCGCAGACCTTCGCCGGCATCGCCGAGCCGCCCGCGGCTGCGGCAGCGTTGGAGCTGTTGTCCGAACTCGACGATCATGATTCCGTATTGCATTCTGTTGCAACTGCTCTCGCCGAGAAAGGGTCGCGTCGTGTCAAGCCGGCAGCGCATTGGCTGGCAG
Organism: Rhodococcus sp. FW305-130; assembly: GCF_058788335.1. Taxonomy (NCBI): domain Bacteria; kingdom Bacillati; phylum Actinomycetota; class Actinomycetes; order Mycobacteriales; family Nocardiaceae; genus Rhodococcus; species Rhodococcus sp. FW305-130. Next base: position 173,317 of record NZ_JBYTAP010000001.1, read on the forward strand.
GCAAGGCTTCGGATCGTCTCGGCAAGATCCTTGTCGCTGAGGCGTCGTACGAAACGGCGCACGATCTCGATCCCGACTGGACTCCCGCGATCTTCGATCTGGCACTGCTGGCGGCCGATCGCAGCGACGTGACCCGCGCGCTGGCACTTCTCGGCCGGATCGAGGGTGGCGAGTCCGAGGTTCTGCACGAGGTTCTTCAGCGCTATGCCCCGGCCGAGCACCCCGAACTCGGCCGAAATGACAAGTGCTGGTGCGGTTCCGGTCGGAAGTTCAAGTTCTGCCATCTGGGCAAGTCCGAGGTGACGTTCGATGATCGGGCCAACTGGCTCTACGTCAAGGCTCAGTTGTTCTCGCGCACACCGGAGTACTTCGACGCCGTGTTCGATCTTGCGCTCATCCGTGCCGAGCAGTTCAACAGCGAAGAAGCACTGACGTTGGCCGTCGAAGGCGGATTGGCCGTCGACGCTGCCTTGTTCGATGCGGGTATTTTCGCGGCATTTGTCGAGCGGCGCGGAGAACTGTTGCCTGCCGACGAACGCGAACTGGCCGATCAGTGGTTGTCGATTCCGCGCTCGGTGTACAAGGTCGCCTCGACGGAGCCGGGACAGTTGGTGACCCTCAGCGACGTCCGCAACGGGCATCTGGTGAAGGTCACGGACGAGTGGGGCTCAGTCAATCTCGAGCCGGGCACGCTCGTCTGTGCACGCGTTCTCCCCGCCGGCTCCACGATGCGCACCTTCGGTGGCATCGAACCGCTTGCAGCAGAGGACAAGAGGGAACTGATCCAACTGATCGAGTCGGTGGATACCGAACCCGGTCAGCTGGTGGAGTTCCTCAGCCGCGGCCTTGCCGGTGCGCCTTTCCGGTAGCGTGCACTACCAAAAAGGCGCACGGGGCCGGAGGCCTCAGGGCGTGACCTGAGCCAACATCATCTGCTCGAAACCCTCACCGTACGGCGGGAGCATTCCCCATTCACCGCGCGGGTCATGCTGCGCTGCTTCGAATACCGTTCGGGCGTGACTGAACTCGCGGAAACCCTCGCGGCCGTGGTAGTGCCCGATACCCGAAGCTCCGACGCCGCCGAAGGGTGCGTCGCTCAGGCCCGGGTGTGACATCGCGTCGTTGATGGTGACGCCGCCCGAGACGGTGCGTTCGAGTACGGATTCCTTCTCGTCCAGGTCGGTTCCGAAGTAATACAGCGCCAACGGTTTCGGCCGTGAGTTGATGTCGGCGACGACGCTGTCGAGTTGGTCGTACGGCAGGATCACGACGGCCGGTCCGAAGATCTCCTCCTTCATGATCTGCGCGTCGGTCGGAGGGTCGACTACGATTCGCAGTGGGCGGCGACGAGTGTCTGCGGAGAGTTCTTCGTCGGGAACGGTGATGATTCGTGCCCCACGCTCTTCCGCGTCCGCGATGTACCCCTCGATGCGTGCGAGGTGACGATCGCTGACTATCGAGACCATGTCTTTGTTGTCGGCGATCGTGGGGAACAGTCCGGTGAACTGATCGGTGAACGCGTCGATGAACGCTTCTGTGTTCTCGCGCGGGACGTAGATCAGGTCGGGAGAGACGCAGAGTTGGCCGGCATTGGTCGACTTCGCGATGGCCAAACGTGATGCAGCAGAGCTGATATCGGCACTGCGGCTCAAGACGCTCGGTGACTTGCCGCCGAGTTCGAGGGTGACCGGCACCAGGTTCTTCGCAGCATTGGCCATGACCAGCTTTCCGACGGTTGTGCTGCCGGTGAAGACGAGGTGGTCGAAAGGCCGCGACGTCAGCAGATCAGCGACCTCCGGTCCACCTGTCACCACCGCGACCTCCACGGGGTCGAGCGTTCGACGCGCCGCCTCGGCCAGGACCGCCGCAGTGTTCGGCACGATCTCCGACGGTTTGAGAACGGCGCGATTTCCCGCTCCGAGGGCGCAGGCGAGCGGGCTCAGGAGAGTGAAAAGGGGAGCATTCCAGGTTCCGATGATGCCGATCGAACCCTTCGGCTGGTACGACACGTACGCCGTGGCACCCAGCTGATCCTGCATCGCCCCGGTGGCTCTCGGTGAGCGAATCATCCACTCTTCGAGCGAATCACGAACGTGCTTGAGTGAAACCATGGATCCCAGAACATCATTCATCACCGAGTAGGCCGGGATTCGGCCGCCGAAGTCTTCGTTGATCGCTTCGGTCAGATCCTTGTGGTTTGCCACCAGAAGATCGACGACGCGTTGGATGCGCTCGCGTCGTGTCTGCGCGGACGGAAGACCAGCGGCGCGAGTTGCTTCCTGCTGGGCCCGCAGAATCTCTTCGAGATCGGTGGTGACGGCGGCATCGGTGCTCATGGGCACTCCTCGTAGTGGCGAAGTATTGACCGGACCGTATCGACGCGGCGCGAACAGATGCCCCTTTCGTCTCGTTGACCGGGACGGATTCGATTGGTAGAGAGAACACATGTCGCAGACACAGGTAGAAAACACTGCAGTGAAGATTTCCGTCGAGGAGTCGGTGGGACTCGGATTCCTGACGCTCGATCGGCCGGCGCGGCGCAATCCGCTCTCGGCGGAGACCATGCGCGAGGTGACGGCTGCCCTTCTCGAATTGTCTGCAGACGAGCGCGTGCGGGTCGTGATCGTGCGCGCCGAAGGCCCGGTGTTCTCCGCCGGCCACGATCTGACGGAGATGATCGGGAGAACCCTCGAAGACGAGCGGGCGATCTTCGACGGCTGTACCGAGATGATGGAGACCGTACAGCGGATTCCGCAGCCGGTGATTGCCGCAGTACAGGGCCCGGCTATCGCGGCGGGCTGCCAACTGGCCGCGTCGTGTGATCTGGTTGTTGCTGCGTCGAACGCTGTCTTCGGTACTCCCGGCGTCAAGATCGGACTGTTCTGCTCGACGCCCATGGTGGCCCTGAGCAGGGCAGTAGGGCGCAAGCGCTCGATGCAGATGTTGCTCACCGGGCAGACGATCGACGCCGACACCGCTGCGGACTGGGGTCTGGTGAACTTCGTCGTCGCGCCCGAAGACCTGGACCGAGAGGTGCGCGAACTGGCCGGCAAGATCACGACGGCCAGCCCCCTGACGGTGAAGATCGGTAAGCAAGCGTTTTATCACCAGATCGATCTGCCGCAAGCCCAGGCGTACGAGGCGATGGCGGAAACGATGGCAACCAATGCCGTGACCTGCGACGCTCAAGAAGGTATGCAAGCTTTTGTGGACAAGCGAAAGCCTGAATGGCGCAATAAGTAACGATCGCTCTTCCGGATTAGTTGGACGTCCTATAACCTGAGCGAATGAGCCTGGATCCACGCACCAACACCGTCGACGGAGTGCTTCGGCGCTCGGCAGCCAAGTACCCCGACCGCGTAGCCGTCGTCTTCGAAGATCGCACTCGCACCTACCGCGAACTCGACGACGCGGTGACGCGGGTCGCGGCCCACTTGCTCGGTCTGGGCCTCGATCACGGCGACCGCGTCGCGGCATACGGAACCAACTCCGACGCCTATGCAATCGGATTCCTTGCCTGTGCGCGAGCAGGTTTGGTGCATGTTCCGGTCAATTACGCACTCAAGGGGGAGGAACTCCGGTACCTCGTGGCGCAGTCAGGCGCCCGCGCGGTGTTGGTGGATCCGGCATTGGCGTCGACGCTCGACTCGGTTCGCTCCGACCTCGATCTCGACCACGTGATCGCACTGCGGGACGCGGAACTGTCGGTGGTCACGATCGGCGAGGCCGGCGAGGTGCCTGTTTTCGAACCGCGTGCGACGTCGACGGATCTGGCGCAACTGCTGTACACCTCGGGCACCACCTCGAAGCCCAAGGGCGCCATGATGTCTCACGGCGCGCTGGTTCACGAGTACGTGTCCTCGGTGATCGCGCTCGGGCTCGACAAGAACGACAACCCGCTGATCTGCATGCCGATGTACCACTCCGCGGGCATGCACGTCTTCATGCTGCCGTACCTGTCCGTCGGTGCGACGGTCAGTCTGATGCAGGCGCCGGACATCCCGGAGATCCTGCGCCGCGTCGAAGCAGAAAAGATCGGATCGCTGTTCCTGGCCCCGACCGTGTGGGTACCGTTGGCCAACCATCCGGACCTCGAGACCCGCGATCTGTCTTCGCTCAAGAAGGCGCAGTACGGCGCCTCGATCATGCCGGTCACGGTGCTCAATCGTCTGCGTGAGCGTTACCCGGACATCGGCTTCTACAACTGCTTCGGCCAGTCCGAAATCGGTCCGCTGGCAACAGTTCTCCAGCCCGGCGAGCATGCTGATCGTCCGTCTTCTTGCGGGCGAGCGGTGTTCTTCGTCGAAACCCGTGTCGTCGACGCCGACGGAAACGACGTTGCCGACGGTGAGTCCGGTGAGGTTCTCTACCGCTCACCGCAGCTGTGCAACGGCTACTGGGAAAATCCGGAAGCCACCGCCGACGCCTTCCGCGACGGCTGGTTCCATTCGGGCGATCTTGTCGTGCGGGACGAAGAAGGGTTCATCACGGTCGTCGACCGAATCAAGGACGTCATCAACACCGGCGGCATCTTGGTGGCGTCGCGCGAGGTCGAAGATGCGGTCTACACACACCCGGCTGTGGCAGAAGTTGCCGTGATCGGTACGCCCGACGAGAAGTGGATCGAGGCCGTCACCGCGATCGTCGTGCTCAAGGACGGCAACGACGAGTTGACGCCTGAGGCGTTGATTGCCCACGTCAAGGAGCGAATTGCCCCGTTCAAGGTCCCCAAGCACGTGCGTTTCGTGGCCGAACTCCCGCGAAATCAGAGCGGAAAGCTGCTCAAGCGGGAACTGCGCACCGTCTGACACCTGCTATAGGTTCTGCCTTACCTTCGGTTCGTTTTCAGGTCTTTGACTCCGATTGCCTCACGGTATTGACTTCGGAGGACGGCATGGACTTCGGAAACAGCAAGGTGAGTGGTGGGAATGCAGGTCGATGCAGATGACTTCGCAGATATCTTGGCGACTGCGCGGGAGTTCATCCGTAAGGAAGTAGTTCCGCGTGAGCAGGAGATTGCCGACACCGACGCCATTCCTGAGGACATACGCAAGAAGGCCGCAGCCATCGGGCTGTTCGGCTACGCGATTCCTCAGGAATGGGGTGGGCTCGGACTCGACCTCACCCAAGACGTCGAACTGGCAATGGAATTCGGCTACACGTCCCTGGCGCTGCGTTCGATGTTCGGTACCAACAACGGAATTGCCGGGCAGGTGCTGGTCGGCTTCGGTACCGACGAGCAGAAGGCTCAGTGGCTCGAGCGCATCGCCTCCGGCGACGTCGTGGCTTCCTTTGCTCTCACCGAACCCGGCGCGGGCTCAAACCCGGCCGGCCTCCGGACCAAGGCTGTTCTGGACGGATCCGAATGGGTGATCGACGGCAACAAGCGGTTCATCACCAATGCTCCACTGGCACAGCTGTTCGTGGTGTTCGCGCGCACTCGCCCGGCGGATTCCGATGGTCCGGGAATTGCAGTCTTCCTGGTTCCGGCTGACACGCCAGGAGTCACAGTTGGTCCCAAGGACAAGAAGATGGGTCAGGAAGGTGCTTGGACCTCCGAGGTCACCTTCGACAACGTCCGGGTTCCCGAGTCGGCCCTCGTCGGTGGCGACCAGGACACCGGATACCGCGCAGCGATGACGTCTCTCGCGCGCGGACGAGTCCATATCGCGGCGCTCTCGGTGGGAGCAGCACAGCGAGCGCTCGACGAATCTGTCGCGTTCTCCGTGGTCACGGAACAGGGCGGCACCGCTATCGGTGACTTCCAGCTGGTTCAAGCGATGCTGGCTGACCAGCAGGCCGGTGTCATGGCCGGGCGTGCGATGGTGCGTGAGGTGGCTGCGCGGTACGTCAGCGGTGAGGATCGACGTCTCGGCCCCTCGGCGGCAAAGCTTTTCTGCACCGAGATGGTGGGCAAGGTCGCGGATCTCGCCGTGCAGATCCACGGTGGCAACGGGTACATGCGCGGTGTGCCGGTCGAACGCATCTACCGTGAAGTTCGCCTGTTGCGCCTGTACGAGGGAACCAGCGAGATCCAGCGACTGATTCTCGGCGGTGGGCTCGTGGCGCAAGCGAAAAAGCAAAACCAGCGCTGACACCTTTACCTGACGAGCTTTAACCTCACGAACGGAGTGGACATGGGATTGTTGGACGGCAAGGTTGCGGTAGTGACCGGCGGAGCGCAGGGCATCGGGCTCGAAATTGCGCGCACCTTCATCAAGGAAGGCGCGACCGTCGTTCTCGGCGACATCAACGAAACCGTCGGAACGGCTGCGGTCGCCGAACTCGGTGGAGAGTCGGTCGCCCGTTTCGCTTCCTGCGACGTGCGTGATTCCGGACAGGTCGAGGCCATGCTCGATCTGGCCGAAAGTGCTTTCGGCCCAGTCGATGTCATGGTCAACAACGCCGGCATGACGCGCGACGCCACGATGCGGAAGATGACCGAGCAGGACTTCGACGACGTGATCGCCGTTCACCTCAAGGGCGCCTGGAACGGAACACGCGCTGCCGCCGCCCGCATGCGCGAGCGTGAGACGGGCGCAATCGTGAACATCTCGTCGATCTCCGGCAAGGTGGGCATGCTCGGGCAGACCAACTACTCGGCCGCCAAGGCCGGCATCGTCGGTCTGACGAAGGCCGCGGCAAAGGAGGTCGCGTTCAAGAACGTTCGCGTCAACGCCGTTCAGCCCGGACTTGTCCGCACGGCGATGACCGAGGCAATGCCCGAACGGATCTGGAACGAGAAGCTTGCCGAGATCCCGATGGGGCGTGCGGCCGAGCCCTCGGAGGTTGCTTCGGTTGTACTGTTCCTCGCGAGCGACCTCTCGAGCTACATGACGGGCACGGTTCTCGAGATCACCGGCGGCCGCCACATCTGACCCGTCCTGTTCGAGTGCAAGAATTCAGAGTGTAAAACTTCTGGGTGTAAAACTTCTGGGGTGACTACTGACATGGGACAGCCGAACTCGGATCTTCCGCTCGACGGAATCACCGTGGTTGCACTCGAACAGGCGGTGGCGGCGCCGCTCGCCACCAGGCATCTCGCGGACATGGGTGCGCGGGTGATCAAGATAGAACGCGTCGGCGAGGGTGATTTCGCGCGTCACTACGACCGGGCGGTTCACGGTCAGGCGTCACACTTCGTGTGGCTCAACCGTTCCAAGGAATCGATCGCTGTCGACGTGAAGTCGGAATCCGGCCGGCAGATCGTTCTCGATCTTGTCGCGCGAGCCGATGTGTTCCTACAGAATCTGGCACCCGACGCAGCTGCGCGACTGGGGTTCGGCGCGGAGGAACTGCGCGAGAAATTCCCACAGCTCATCGTGATCGACATGTCCGGATACGGCAGTGCCGGCCCACGGCGTGAGCGCAAGGCGTACGACATGCTGGTCCAAGCCGAGACCGGAATGATCTCCGTGACAGGCACACCGGAGACGGCCACCAAGACGGGTATCCCGGTCTCGGACATCGCCGCTGGAATGTACGCGCTGACTTCGATTCTGAGCGCCCTGTTCCGTAGAGAGCGAACGGGTAAGGGAGCGCTCGTCGAGGTCTCGATGTTCGATTCCACCGTCGAATGGCTCGGGCATCCGATGTACATGAAAATGTATGCAGGAAAGCAGATTCCGCGGGTCGGTCTCGGCCATGCGGCGATCGTTCCCTACGATTCGTATCCTACTGCCGACGGCAAGATCCTGATCGGCGTCCAGAACGATCGTGGATGGCGTGCACTGATGGTGGACGTGTTCGAGCGAGAGGATCTGGTCGACCATCCGCGCTTTTCCACCAACATCGTGCGCGTCGAAAATCGCGGCGAGGTAGACGAATTGGTGGGTTCCCTGACTCGTCTGTATTCGACGGCAGATCTGGATCAACGCCTTGCCGACGCCGGTGTCCCGGCCGCTGCACTCAACGACATGGCCGGTCTACTGGAACATCCGCAGTTGGAGAAGCGTGCCAGGTGGAGGTCCGTGGGCACCGAAAACGGACCGATCGATGCCGTGCTGCCTCCGATGACGTACTCGGACGTCGAAATGCGCATGGGTGACGTTCCGGCGCTCGGCCAGCAGACGGATTCTCTGCTGGCCGAGTTGGGGCGTACGGGAGACCAGATCGCGGACCTTCGCCGCGACGGATCGATCGGTTAACGCTTCTAGCGTCGCAGGTTCTCGAACACCGCTGCAATCCCTTGTCCGCCACCGATACACATGGTCTCGATCCCGTACCGTCCCTGGCGCCGGTCGAGTTCGCGCAGCAGATTGGCGAGGATCCGCCCACCGGTGGCACCGACAGGATGTCCGAGCGAGATCCCGGAACCGTTGACGTTGAAGCGCTCCTCGATGTCCTGCGCGCTCAATCCCCAGGCCTTGGCGCACGCGAGAACCTGTGCGGCGAATGCCTCGTTGACTTCGATGAGGTCGATGTCGTCGAGCGACAGATCGACACGGGAGAGAGCTTTCGCCACGGCAGGCACCGGTCCGATGCCCATCCGGTTCGGCTCCACACCCGCCACACCCCAGCTGACCAGTTTCGCGAACGGTCGCAGGCCAAGGCGTTCGGCGTTGGCCGCAGTGGTGACGATGGCCGCGGCTCCGGCGTCGTTCTGGCCGCAGGCGTTTCCGGCGGTGACTGTGGCTTCGGGGTCGACTCGACCTCGAATGGGGCGCAGTGCAGCAAGATCGGACAGCTGAATCCCTCGGCGTGGATGCTCGTCGCGAGTGACGACTGTCTGCTCACCACGGCGCCCGCGCACCGAAACGGGAATGGTCTCGTCGTCGAAATACCCACTGTCCTGGGCATGAACGGCCCGTTCGTGCGATCGCACCGCGTATCGGTCCTGCTCGTCGCGGGTGATCGAGTACTCCCGGCGCAAGTTCTCGGCGGTCTCGATCATGCCGCCTTCGACCGGAAAGTTGACCCCGCCGGAGTTCGTGCGCGGTTTGGCCAATCGGTCGTGAAACTCGACCGAAGGGCGCTTTGTGCCCCAACGCATATCGGTGGAGTAGAACTCGGTTCCGCTCATGCTCTCGGCGCCGCCGGCGATGACCAGATCACTCATCCCGGTCTGTACCTGCATCGCGGCGTAGATGATCGCCTGCAATCCCGAACCGCAACGGCGATCGAGTTGTATTCCGGGAACGGACACGTCCAGACCGGCGTCGAGTGCCGCGATTCGCCCGATGGCCGCGGCCTCTCCGTTGGCGTAACCCTGACCGAAGATGACGTCGTCGACATCGGTGGACGCAATGCCGGTTCGTTCGACGAGGCCACGCACAACAGTGCTGGCGAGAGTGGTGACGGGAACGTCCTTGAAGACTCCGCCGAATCCGCCCACCGGGGTGCGAACGGGTTCACAGATGACTGCGTCGTGCATGGAATGCGCCTGTCTCGAGGAGAGGTGGGGAATGCGTCGCGTGAACGGGCCGATCGAAGGGCCCCATCGCGACCTGGCCACTCGAATATCCAGCACGCGTGGCGCGGTTGTCAACAGCAGGAACGACCTGTTCGGACATAGTTTCCGCCATACGGTTCGTATGCGAAATCGACTTTGACACATATGCCGTTCGGGGATTGAATGGATGCAGCGTCTCTGCCGCACACATGTCGCGGTGGGGTGAAAGTTCCTGGAGTCGAATCAGTTTCGTCGACAGGAGAGCACGAAGTACCGACAGACAGGTGGAACAGTGACTCGTTTGGCGCAGACGGCGGGATTGACCGAGACCCAGAGCGACATCGTCGGGGCGGTACGCGAGTTCGTCGATCGTGTGGTCATCCCCGCGGCGCAGGAGCTCGAACACTCCGATACGTACCCGACCGACATCGTCAAGCAGATGAAGGACATGGGTCTGTTCGGACTGACCATCGACCCCGAGTACGGGGGTATCGGCGAATCATTGCTCACCTACGCGCTGTGCGTCGAAGAGCTGGCCCGTGGATGGATGAGCGTGTCCGGCGTCATCAACACGCATTTCATCGTGGCTCACATGATCTCCGCGCACGGGACGCCGGAACAGAAGGCGAAGTACCTGCCACGTCTGGCGTCCGGGGAACTCACCGGCGCATTTTCCATGTCGGAACCGGCCCTGGGTTCCGATGTTGCTGCCATATCGACCAAGGCGAAGCGTACGGAGTCCGGCGATTACGTGATCACCGGCCAGAAGATGTGGCTGACCAACGGTGGTTCGTCGACGTTGGTGGCAGTCCTCGTCAAGACGGACGAGGGCGCGGAGAAGCCGCACAACAATCTGACGACGATATTGATCGAGAAGCCCGCAGGTTTCGGCGAGGTGCTCCCGGGCCTGACCATTCCGGGCAAGCTCGAGAAGATGGGCTACAAGGGAATCGACACCACGGAGATGATTTTCGACGGCTTCGAGATCGGAGCCGAAGAGGTTCTCGGTGGCACTCCCGGCTTGGGATTTCGGCACATGATGGACGGCGTCGAGGTCGGCCGGGTCAACGTCGCCGCGCGTGCGTGCGGAATCGCCCAGCGCGCTTTCGAACTGGCTGTCACCTACGCCAAGCAGCGCGAGACGTTCGGCAAGCCGATCGCCGAGCATCAGGCCATCGCGTTCCGGATCGCCGAAATGGGCACCAAAGTCGAAGCGGCACATCTGATGATGGTCAACGCTGCCAGGCTCAAGGACTCGGGTGAGCGCAACGACGTCGCCGCGGGTATGGCGAAGTATCTGGCGAGTGAATTCTGCTCGGAGGTCACGCAGGACAGTTTCCGTATCCATGGTGGATACGGCTACTCCAAGGAATACGAGATCGAGCGGTTGATGCGTGAGGCGCCGTTCCTTCTGATCGGAGAAGGCACCAGCGACATCCAGAAGCAGATCATCAGCAAGGGCTTGTTGCGCACCTACAACTGAGCCGACAAGCGGCACCGCGAACATGCGCGGTGCCGTTTTGTCGTGTCGGATCAGCGGGTGGACGTCAGTGGGTAAATATCAGCGGGTGAAGGCCAAGGTCGTCACCGGTGACCGATTGCCGTATGCGTCAACGGCTTCGACGCGGGCATCGTATGCGGTACCCGCTGCTGCATCGGGAATCGGAATGTCGAGGCTGTTCGGCCGTGGCATGAAGTAGAAGTCGGAGAGCACCTTCGACGAGACCACCTTCGCTCCGGTGGCTGTGTCCGTGACCTCGACGGCGTAGTGGTGCACCATCTGATCGTCCTTGGCCTGCGCGATCCTCAGTGCGGTCGCACCGTTTTCGCCGGTCGTCACCGAGAGCGTAGTGCTCGAGGTGAACTCCGGCGCGTGCGTGTTCCGTGCGCCCGAGGTGTAGCGGAAGTTGTCCTTGATCTGCTGGTTGGTCGACCCGTCGAGCTCGACCGTCCACCCCGAACCGCTCAGCGTGCCCGCGCTCGAGTACGGCGGCTGCCAGTTGGCTGACCACGCGCCACCGGCGTAGATGTCGTGCTTGTCTGCCGCCATGTTGATGCGGTTGATTTCCGTGCGGTCCTGGTAGACCTCGACGAAGAGCGCTTGGGCAGTGGGTGATTCGAAACGGTTCGCGAGACCGGACTCGGTCACCATCTGGTAGCCGTGATCGATTTCGATGTACGACATCGAGCCGTCGTTGACCGACGTGAAGTCACGCTGATGGATCGACCGGTCGTCGTTGTTGTTCAGATGTGAGTGCCCGGAGAAGAAGATTGCCTGAGGGAAGGCGCTCAAGTCTTCGGTCAGTCGAGGGTTCGACGCCTGCTGGCCGTCCATGGCTGTGTTGCTTGCCGGCCGGTGTCCCTGGACCAGGATCGGCTTGGTCAGGTTCCCGGACTCCGCGGTGATTTCGGTCAGGCGGGACTTCAGCCAATTACGTTGCGCTGAATCATTGTTGTATGTCTCGGTGTTGACCGTGAAGAGATGGACACCGCTGACATCGGATTCGTAGTATCCGCCACCGGAATCCGGGAACCACTCCGCCGGATATCCGGCTCTGATTGCCGCGAGACCTGCATCGTGATTGCCGTTGGAGATCAGGAGTTGTGTGTCGTTCATGCCCTTCCTGGCGAGGTTTGCCTGGAAGATTTCTGCGACGATCTTGTGGTCAGGCCCCTTGCCGTCTCCGTTGTCGTTGATCATGTCGCCGTTGGAGAGGATCGCGTCGGGTTTCGGGAAGATGGAACCGATTGTGTCGAAAAAGCTTTCGTACTTCTTGTCGTTGTTCGCGTGGTCGCCGACGTGGACGTCGGACATTACGACGACCTGAGCCAGCGGCTTCTCCGAGGTCTTGATCAGGTAGCCGAACGAGACGGCCGCGCTCGCGTGATCGCCGCGGAAAGCGGCGACAGTGACGTTGGTGTCCTGTGCGATCTGCAGCGGACGTCCCGGTGTGGCAGCTTGGCTGTCGGTGGTGGGTGTCGTTCCGTCCAAGGTGTAGCGGACGGTGGCGCCGCGCTCGGCGGTGAAGGTCAGATCGACAGGGTGCTCGTACCGTCCGCCGGGGACGCTGACGCCGGGCGCTGCGGGCGGCGTGTTGCTCTCGCCCGAAGAGCTACCCCATTCGAAGGACGAACTGCCCCAGCTGGGTTCGGCTTGGGATTCGGCGGGGGCGATGCCGGGAACGGCGAGAGCCGCGGTCACGGCTGCTATCGCGATGGTCGTACGTCTCACGAGGATTCCTTGTCTTCGACGCGGTGGTTCAGACCCATCCGTAATTGGTCTGGACCAATTACGCTAGGTGGCGCCGGGTAGAAAAAGGTGTGTCCTGTATGTCCGACTAGTGAAGCGTGTATGAACACCGTCTGCGCTTGCCGGCGGTACTGTCGGCTGCGCTTATGGCAAAGTCGATGGCGTGGACCTACGTCAGATCGAGTACTTCCTTGCCGTTGCCGGTGGGGAGTCCTTGTCGACGGCTGCGCAGAATCTGTCGGTCACCAAGCCGTCGCTGTCGCAGGGTATTCGTGGTCTCGAGCGTGAACTCGGAGTCGAACTGTTTCACCGTGTCGGTCGCGGTTTGGTTCTGACGGCGGCAGGTCGGGCGTTGGTAGGGCCGGCGAGGCAGATGATGCGCAGCAGTGCGGCCGCATTCAATGTCGCGACCGGGACGGCCGACGAGCCTCGTGGGCGGCTCGACATCTGCTCCGCGGCACATGGTCTCGAAGGTCCGATCGCACGCATCGTGGCGGACTTTCGTGAGCGGTGGCCGGCTGTGACCGTTCGGGTCGGTGAACTGCCGCAGGGCGCAACGTCTGAGCAGGTGTTGGCAGACGGCGCATGTGAGGTGGTCTTCAGCTATTGGCCACCCGACATGTCGGCGCTGTCCACGAAAGTGATCGGGGTGAACGAATACTGGCTGGCAGTGCCGTCGGGGGTTCATCCTGACGTCTGGCCGAATGGTGTGAAACCCGCTGCGGGAGAGCCGGTGTCATTGACGGCATTGCCCGATCTCCCCGTGGTGGGTGTGCTCAAACACTCGCGGGCTCGGCTTGCCATCGAGTCGTCTCTGCAGGCCGCCGGGGCCCGGACTCGGATGTCGACGGAGTTGGCGCAGCGGGAGACCGTCGGCGCGTTCGTCTTTGCGGGTTTGGGTATGGCATTCATGGAGCGTTCGTTGGCCGAGAGATCGGTCGCGTCCGGCGCGGAGATATTTCCGGTGGAGCCGGCGATCTCACTGAATTACGGCATCGAGTTCGATCCGGAGACGCTCTCGCCGTTGGGCAGGCTGTTCGTGGACGGCTTGTGACGTGTGGAGACGTTCTCGATGTACGCAGACCCGGCCGGCGAGAGCGGGCCGTCGCGGTAGACCAAGATCGTCTGCCGCGTGATCGGTGGGAAAAGCGAGCGAACCTCAGATGCTGGGGAGTCTTGTTCGGCGATCGATCTGGGCAGCAGCGCGGCGCCTACACCTTGCCCGACCATTTCCCGGACGGCAAGGCGATCAGGTACTTCCACGACGACGTTGGTGAGCTCCAGATCGTCGTCGATCGAATGCCCGCGCCGAAATGTCGATGCCTCGACCACCATCGGCAGGCGCGCAACCACGGCGCGCGGAACCGGATCGGGGAGGTCTGTGGCCAGGCGAACGGGGATCGACAAGACCGTTTCCTGGGTACTCACGGCAATTTCTCGAAGCCCGTCGGAGACATCGGTACCCGGGTGGGTCTCGAGAAACCCGAGTTCACACGTGCCCGCTCTGACCAGCGCGCGCACGTCCTGTGCGTTCGGGACGGCGTTCGTGGAGAACCGAATTCCGGGCGCCGTCAGATGGAGGCGTCCGGCGACCTCTGCGACAGGGTCGATGGCAAGATCGGACTGAACAGCTATGGCGAGTTCGCCGGCGCGCAGAGCGGTTACTGCGGCCACCGCGGCTTCGGCCCGAGCAACGTCGGCGAGCAGCGCACGTGCAGAATCGGTAATTGCCAGTCCGACTGTGGTGGGAGCCAGACCGCGAGTGGTGCGCTCGAAGAGTGTGGCTCCGAGTGCTCGTTCGAGGTTGCGTACGGCCTGCGAGAGTGACGGTTGCGAGATACGCAGGACGTCCGCGGCGGCGGTGACGCTGCCGTGATCGACGACGGCGACGAGATACTGCGCGCTGCGTATGTCCATCCCGGGTGCCTGCATCTGGCAAATTCTCCCAGATGACCGGACCTTGGCGGCGGTGACTTGCTGCGACCTGCAGACATAGGTCTCAGCTATGGCTCTGTGCGCCTTCTCGTCTTTGTGGCGCAGGCCATAGCGATGATCGACTGTTCCAGTACCACCGACCGCGGTTCGTGCTCGGTGAGTACCTGGAACACAGGAGCGTGATGTGAGCGAGCTTCACCTACCCAACCGGATACGCCACTCGGCGTCGACACGGCCGTCCGATCCGGCGATCACGTGCGGCGACCGAACTTTGACATGGGCTGAGCTGGATGGCGAGACCAGTACCTTGGCGAGCGCGCTGGCAGAAGTGACCGCTGCCGGTGCTCGCGTCGGTGCGCTACTGCGGATGGGGCTCGAAGGTGCGGAAACCTTCATCGCGTGTGCGAAGGCAGGCGCTGTGTTCATCCCGTTGAACTGGCGGCTCAACCCACTCGAACTCGTCGACATCGCCGAGGATGCGGAGCTCGACGTCTTGATCGTCGATGACGAGTTCGCCGCGGGGGCGGCGGCGATGTCCGCAGCGTTGCCGGAGATCGAGGTCATAACCGTGGGAGCTGCAGGGGGCCTGCCGGATTCGCGAACCTGGGCGGAGTTCGTGGCCTCCGGGAACGGCGTCGACCCCGGACATGGGCACGATCCGGACGCAGCAGTTCTGCAGCTGTACACGTCCGGGACAACCGGCCGGCCCAAGGGCGTCGTGGCCACGCACCGGAATCTGTACAACGAGCCCGAGGGGTTCGATGTCTACGAATTCGGTTCGAATGCAGTCGCACTCGACGCACTTCCCCTCTTTCACATCGCCGGCGCCGGCTGGATGAGTACGTGCTTGTCGGCCGGAGTGCCATTGGTGCTGCTCGGAGACATGGCGCCGGCTCGGGTCGCTGATGCCATCGCGACTCACCACGTCACCCACGCATTTCTGGTGCCTGCCGTCATTCAGACGCTGGTAGATCTGCCCACTCTCGACAGTTTCGATCTGACCAGCCTGGAGGTGGTCGCCTATGGGGCGTCGCCGATCACTCCGGCACTCCTCGCTCATGCGATGACTGTCTTGAACTGCAAATTCGTCCAGCGATACGGGATGACCGAGACAACGGGTTCGGTATCCGTCCTTCGTGCCTTCGACCATCATGTGAGCGGTCCGCGTTCGGAGTTGCTCCGCTCGGCGGGAAAACCGATGATCGGCGTCGAGATCTCCATTCGAGACGTCACAACTGGTGAGGTATTGCCGCCCAACAAATCCGGTGAGATCGTTGCGCGCAGCAGAAACAACACTCGCGGGTACTGGCGACGTGACCGAGAGACCGCGGAACTGTTCACTCAGGACGGCTTTCTCCGAACAGGCGACGCCGGCCATTTGGACGACGAGGGGTATCTGTTCGTCACCGACCGCCTCAAGGACATGATCATCACCGGCGGTGAGAACGTCTATCCGATCGAGGTGGAATCCATTCTGGCCGAACACCCCTCGGTTGCCGAGGTCGCGGTGGTCGGGGTTCCGGACAAGCGCTGGGGTGAATCCGTCACCGCGGTGGTCAAACTGGTCGACGGTGCCGACGTGCCGAGCGTCGACGAGTTGATCGCGTTCAGCACAGCGAAGTTGGCGTCGTACAAGAAACCTCGCCAGATCCATTTCGTGGACTCCTTGCCTCGCAACGCGAGCGGGAAACTGCTCAAGTCGAGCCTGCGGACCATGCTGAACGCGAGCGGAGAAGCATCATGATCGTGACCGAAGACGTCGGTGTCGCACAACGTGAGGCGTGGGCGAACAAAGTCCTTCCACCGGTGGAACAGGTGCGGGACGGACTGTGGTCGATCCCTGTTCCCATGCCGGACAACCCTTTGCGTTACGTGCTCGTCTACGCACTCGCGCTCGACGACGGACTTGCCCTCATCGACGTCGGTTGGGATCACGAACAGTCGTGGCAGGCTCTCGTCGACGGCATAGCATCGATCGGATACCACGTTTCCGAAGTGCGCTATGCGGCAATCACGCACCTGCATCCCGATCACTTCGGTCTGGCGCCGCGTCTTCGGCAGGTCAGCGGCGCAACGCTTGCGATGCACGTGGCCGACGCGACGCTCCTCGGATACCACGGTCCCGAGCAGACCCGCGACGACATCAGTGGCTGGAACCTGCAATTGTCCGAACTCGGCGCACCGGCCGAAGTGCTCGACGCGTCTCGGGTCGACCTGGTGCGGTTCGCTGAGCACGAAACCATCGACATTGTTCTGGGAGATGGTGATTCACTCGATCTTCCCGGGTGGAATCTCCGGGCTCAGTGGACACCGGGGCACACTCCCGGACATCTCTGCTTCGTGGAAGAGGACAGAGGCTTGTTGTTCAGCGGCGATCACATGCTGCCGAGGATCAGCCCGAACATCTCCACGATTCCCGGTGAACTCGAGAACCCGCTTCATCGTTATCTTCTCTCGCTCGAGGCGACGACAACACTGGGCGAGTGCGAAGTGCTTCCGGCACATGAATATCGATTCCGTGGGATCGCCGATCGTGCACGTCAATTGATGGGGCACCACGAGGAGCGATTGGCGGAGATCGTGGCTGCGGTTCAGGATGAGCCCGAATCCACGGCCTGGGAACTCTCACGCACGATCTCCTGGTCTCGCCCGTTCGAACAGATGTCGCCGCGACTACTTCGCTTGGCAGTCCGCGAAACCCATGCTCATCTCGTTGTTTTGGCCAAGCGGGAGATCGTGACACCGTCCGGCGGCACACCCGTGCGCTGGAGCATTCGCGCGCAGTGACCTTTCAAGAATCTCATCACGGAAGTAGGAACCGAACATGAGCGTCGTGCTCACCGACTTCGCCGAGGGCGTTGCCGTCATCACCCTCAATCGTCCCGAGGCCAAGAACGCGGTCAATCTCGAACTTGCCGAAGCCTTGGCTGCGGCCATCGACGAGTTCGAGGAACGGGCCGATCTCACCATCGGCATTCTGACCGGAGCTGGTGGAACCTTCTGCGCTGGTATGGATCTCAAGGGATTTGCGCGAGGGGAACGGCCATCGCTGCCCGGTCGTGGTTTTGCCGGTCTGACCGAGGCTCCGCCGTCGAAGCCGCTGATCGCAGCCGTCGAGGGGTGGGCCCTCGCCGGCGGGTGCGAACTGGCGTTGGCAGCCGATCTGATCGTGGCGTCCACCGACGCGAAATTCGGCTTGCCCGAGGTGAAGCGGGGACTTGCCGCGGCCGCCGGTGGCCTTCTGCGTCTGCCCAAGATCCTCCCGTATCAGTTGGCCATGGAAATCGCGATCACCGGGGATCCGCTCAGTGCCACCGTGGCGCATCATCACGGCTTGGTCAATCGGCTCGCCGAACCTGGACAGGCGCTGACCGTCGCACGCGAGCTTGCGGCCCGAGTAGCGGCAAACGGTCCACTGGCTGTTCGCGCGACCAAGCAGGTACTGGCAATGTCCGCCAAGTACACCGATCCGGATGCCTTTGTCGCGCAACGCGAATTCATCGATCCGGTCTTCACCTCACGTGACGCCAAGGAAGGTGCAACGGCGTTTGCCGAGAAGCGCTCTCCCGTGTGGAGTGGCTCATGAGTGCCGAGACGATCGAGCGCGCGGCCGTAAGCATCGAACGTGACGGTGCTGTCGCGACGATTGTTCTCTGTCGGCCGCACCGCCGCAACGCTCTCGATCTCGACGCCTGGATCGCACTACGTGAAGCAGTCCTCGAACTTCAAGAGGATTCGCAGATTCGCTCTGTGATCCTGACCGGCGCGGACGGGACCTTCTGTGCGGGCTCCGATCTGGACAAACGCGGCTCGTCGCACCCTCTCGATCGCATGCGTGTCATCAACGCAACGGCCATCGCACTGGGTGAGTTTCCCAAGCCTCTGGTGGCGAAGGTCGACGGGTTTGCCGTCGGAGCCGGATGGAACATGGCGTTGCTCTGCGACTTCGTCGTGGCAGCCAAGGGTGCGAAGTTCAGCCAGATCTTCGCCAAACGGGGGTTGTCTGTCGACTTCGGGGGTTCGTGGATCCTGCCGAGACTGGTCGGCCTCCAGCAAGCGAAGCGACTGGTGATGCTCGCCGAGACGATCGACGCACAGGAAGCCTACGAGCTCGGGCTGGTGACCTATCTGGTCGAGCCGGGTGAACTGGACGAACACACGTCGAAGCTTGCGCAGCGGCTCGCTGACGGTCCGCCAGCCGCACTGAGTCAGTCTGCCGCCATGCTCGAACGTCACACCTCACTCTCGTTGCGGGAAGCCTTGGACAACGAGGCGAGGGCGCAAGCGGTCAATTTTGCGACGGATGCTACCGACGCGGTTCGTGCCTTCGTGGAAAAGCGGGAGCCGGTCTTCACCGGAGAGTGGGCCGTACCAGGGCTAACTCGATTGGAGTGAGCGTCGGATCGCTGGTCGTATGATGGATGAGTGGATCTACATTTCGTTACCTACTTCGTCGCTGTCGTCGACCACGGTGGGATAACGAAGGCCGCTCAGGCTCTCTACATTTCGCAGCCCTCGCTGTCACAGGCAATTCGCACGCTCGAGCGTCGACTCGGCGCCACGCTGTTCGACCGGACCGGTAGGCGGTTGGTTCTTACCGACGCGGGCCGCACGTTCGATCTCGCGGCCAGGAGAATCCTTGCCGACGTCGAGCGCGCGAAGGCGAAAGTGACCGCCGTTCGCGAACTCGAGTTCGGCCGGGTGGACGTCGTCTCGTACTCGGCGTTCTCCATCGATCCGATGGTCGAGTTAGTTCGTCGATTCCGGGTCAACTTTCCGAAGATCGTCGTGCGCGTCCTCGACACGTACGGCCCGGCCGGGGTCGACAGTGCGTTACGGCGAGGGTCGGCCGAGGTCGGCGTCACCGATCTGAGTATCGGGTACGAAGGTTTGGTCACGGCTCCGATTGCCGCTCAGGAGTTGGTACTCGCCACCCATGCGTCGTTGTCCGGCCGGCTTGCAACGCCGTTGGCGGATCCGGTTCCGCGAACGCTCTTGCACAGTTTGCCGCTGGTGGTCGATCTCGGTGATCAATCGAATCAGTTCCGGGGTCTACTCAGCGAAGGCGCCGAGAACGTAGTCGTGGACTGTGTCCACCCTGTGACCACGTGGGAACTCGTGCGTCGAGGGATCGGCGCCACCGTCGTGCCGAGAAGGGTTGCACAGCAGCAGATGACAGACGTCTGCGCCTTCTCCTTCGATCCGCCGCTGACACGCGACGTCGGCATCGTCTATCGCTCGGGCGAGCAATCCCCGGCCGCCGCCGCATTCATCGCGACGGCTGCGGAAATGGCCACCTCCGCCGTTCCGTCCAAGGAAGAGGAGTGAACTGTGGAGTTCCGGCAGATGGAGTACTTCCTCGCGGTCGTCGAAAACAAGGGGATCAACGGCGCCGCAGCTGCTTTGGGAGTTGCTCAGCCGACCGTGTCACAAGCGTTGCGCGGGCTCGAACGTGAACTGGGAGTGCGGCTTTTCCATCGCATCGGGCGCGGCATGGTGCTCAGTGCGGCCGGTCGCAGCCTGGTCGGCCCGAGTCGACAGGTTTTGCGAGACGTAGCTGCGGCGGCTGAACAGTTGACGGCATCCGATGGCGCCATCGTCGGTCGCCTCGACATCATGGCTTTCCCTGCACTGACCTCGGGGACGATCGTCGATCTGATTGCGGAGTTCTGTCGACGCTATCCGCAAGCACGAGTCAGATTCTCGGAACTCGAGCGAGAGGACAATCTGGAAAGTCTCATTCGGGACGGCCACTGCGAATTCGCGGTGGCTCATCTGCCACTCGAAGCGGGCGAAGGGCTCGAGATCGTCGAATTGGGGGAGCAGGAGTACCGCCTGGTCTACCCGGCGGGAACCGAACTACCCGAGGGGCCGGTACGCCTTTCGGAAATGCCGGACATTCCCATGGTATTCGTTCCTCGCGGGGCAGCGATGGGTGACGCGATCGAAGATTCGATCCGAAAGGCCGGTACCAGAACGGAACTCGCGGTGGTGACCGAGCAACGGGAGTCACGGCTCCCGATGGTCATCGCCGGCCTCGGCGGTTCGTTGGTCGAGCGCTCGGTGGCGAAATCGATGCCTGGTCAGGTCGTGGAACGGGCCTGCGAGCCGAGATTCCTGCGTGCGTACGGTCTCGCCTTCGACCCCTCGACGTTGTCGCCGGTGGGACAGGTATTCGTGAACCTGATTCACGAGTACCTGTCCGACGAATCCCGCTCTGACGAATCCCTCTCTGACGAACACCGGTCACAGCACTAGAGTCGGCAGATGCGTTCTCGAGCGGCAGCGTACTCGGCGGCGAGACGCTCTACTACTGCATGCGTCGGAAGTACGGCGTCGATCGCTCCGATGCCCTGTCCGGCGCCCCAGATGTCACGCCACGCCTTGGTATCGGTGTCGGTGGTCGCGAAACTCATTGCGGAAGGATCGGATTCGGCTAGGTTGTCGGGGTCCAAGCCGGCGGCAACGATGCTGCCCCGCAGGTAGTTTCCGTGTACTCCGGTGAACAGGTTGGAATAGACGATGTCGGAGGCCCCTGAACCCACGATCATCTCCTTGTACGCAGGATCCGCGTTAGCCTCTTCGGTTGCGATGAAAGCTGATCCGACGTATGCCAAATCGGCTCCGGCCGCGAGCGCAGCGAGAATCGAATCACCATGAGCGATGGCACCTGACAACAGCAGTGGACCGGCGAACCACTCACGAATCTCCCGAATCAGGGCAAACGGCGACTGCCTACCGGCATGACCACCGGCCCCGGCAGCTACCGCGATCAGTCCGTCGGCGCCCTTCTCGATTGCCTTGCGTGCAAAGCGATTGTCGATGACGTCGTGAAGAACGATTCCACCGTATGCGTGGACGGCGTCGTTGATGTCGGTGCGAGCGCCGAGGGACGTGATGACGATCGGAACCTCGAACTCGGCGATGGTCGCCAGGTCCTCTTCCAGGCGGTTGTTGGACCGGTGGACGATGAGGTTGACGGCAAATGGCGCCGACGGATTTTCCGGGTGCTCACGATCATGGTCCTCACGAGCGACCGTGATCAGTTTGAGCCAATCCCGAAGTGCCGACTGCGGACGAGCATTCAGTGCCGGGAAGGACCCGATGATCCCAGCGGTGCACTGCGCGATGACGAGGTCAGGAGTCGAGATGATGAACATCGGTGAAGCGAGAACCGGGACACGCAGTTGCGACGTCAGGTCTGCGAAGGTCGTCACCTGGAACCGCCTTTCTGATCGACGGATTCGAGAAGTCTCGAGCGGAGGTCGGTCTTGAGGACCTTACCGGCAGCCGATGTCGGAAGGAGTTCTACCTCGACGACCTCGCGAATCTTCTTGTACGGCAGCACCTGCTCGGCGACAAACGCCTTGATCTGCTCGGCGTCGAACTCGGCGCCCGGAATCATCACCACGAAGGCTACGGGCTCCTGGCCGTTGCTCCCCACTTCGCGGCCGACAACCGCGGCAGTCGAGATCGCCGGGTGCGAAACCAGAATCTCTTCGAGTTCACGCGGATAGACGTTGTACCCCTTGTAGATGAGCATGTCCTTCGCCCGGTCACAGATGAAGAGGTATCCGTCCGAGTCCAGGTACGCGATGTCACCCGTGTCCAACCAGCCGTCGACGAACTGTTCTGCGGTGGTTTCCGGGTGTCCGAGATAGCCGTCGGTGACCTGAGGCCCACGCACCCACAGTTCGCCGCGTTCGTTCTCGCCCAGAACGGTCTTCCGGTCCAGCTGATCGCGAATCTGGATTTCGGTGTCGAAGATCGGGAGGCCGACGCTGCTCTGCCGGTATTCCGAGCCGTTGATCAGCGGAGCTGCCGTGACCACACAGGTGGCCTCGGTCAGCCCGTACCCCTCGACGACGAGCGCTTTGGGAAATGCCCGGCGGAGTGCGGCGAGCGTGACGCTGTCGATCGGGGCAGCGCCCGAAGATACGACGCACACGCTGTCGGTGTTGCGCACAGTAGCGTCGGGATGAACCGACAGTGCGTGCCACATAGCGGGAGACCCGGTGAGGTAGGTGGCCTCGTGCTTTTCGATCAGCTCGAGCATCCGGCCGGGTTCGAACCGACCGGCAAATACCTGGGTGAGACCGGAGATCAACAGGAACGACGTGTTGAGCAACGAATGTGCGTGGAAGAGAGGTGAGACCACGATGGTCGCCCCTGTTCCCGGCGTCGGACCGAGCACGTCGAGGCCGTCGATGCGTCGAGGCGTGACGAGACCGTCCGGACCTGCCTCCAACTCGTGCCCGGTTCTCCACCCACACATCTGCGTGATGTTGCCGACGACGTTGCGGTGAAGAACACGAACACCTTTGGATACTCCGGTGGTTCCGCCGGTGAACGCGATGTGTGCGATGTCGTCGCTTCGGACGGAGGCAGGGGTGAATTCGGTGGGTAGATCGGCGATGAAGGCGTCGAACGCGACGACCGACTCCGGTGTGTCGAGCGCACCCTCGGTGTCCTGGACCATCACGATCGTACGTACGGAGGTTCCGGAAGAGGCCGCGAGCAGTGTGCGCAGCTGCGAACTCTGAGTGACCGCAGCAACGGCGGACGTCTCCTCGATCTGCTTGCGCAGTCCAAGTTCTGGCTGCAGCGGATTGACCAATGTAACGGTCGTCCCGGCCTGCAGGCAGCCGTAGTAGGCCTGGAGGAACTCGACGCAGTTGCCGAGGTGTAGCAACACGACATCGCCGACGCCGACCCCGGCCTGCCGCAGTGCGCCGGCGAATTGTGCACTGCGCTGACCGAGTTCGCGGAACGTGCACGTGCGCTCGCCGTCCACGACGGCGAGGCGATCACCGTAGAGCGCCGCCATGCTGGGTGCCCAGTAGGCCATGGTGGTGTCCGGGTAGTGCATGTTGTGGCGCAGTTGTGGATTGGCGATCACGCTGATGCCCGTCACCGGGGAGCCATTCGGATAGCGCCGTCGAGTCTGATGGTTTCGCCGTTGAGATAGCCGTTCTCGAGCATCGAGACGGCCAGCTGGCCGAACTCGTCCGGGCGACCCAGCCGTGAGGGGTTGGGAACCGAGGCTTCGAGGGCCGTGCGCACATCTTCGCGCAGGCGCGCCAGCAGGGGAGTGTCCATGATGCCGGGAGCAATGGTGTTGACGCGGATTCCGCGGCTGGCGAGATCGCGGGCAGCGGTGACCGTCATACCGACGATGCCGGCTTTGGACGCCGTGTAGTTGATCTGACCGATCTGACCTTCGAATGCTGCGACCGACGCCGTCATGATGATGGCTCCTCGCTCACCGTCCACGGCATCGAGTTCTGCCATCCGCTCGGCGCCGAGACGGAGTGCGTTGAACGAACCGACAAGATTCAGTTTGACGACGAACTCGAAATCTTCGACCGATCCGGCTTTTCCGTCCTTGTCGAGAATGCGCATGCGACGCCCGGCACCCGCGCAGTGGACGACGCCGCGAAGGCCGCCGCGCTCGTGCGCCGCGTCGAGTGCTTCGGCGAATTGTTCGCTGTCGGTGACGTCGGCCGGGGCGAATTGCGCGGCAGCTCCGAGATCGGCCGCCACCTGCTTACCGTCGGACGAAGGCAGATCGATCAACGTGACCTGCGCTCCGGCGTCGAGCAGCCGTCGAGCGGTTGCCAGGCCGAGACCTGAAGCGCCGCCGGTGATCGCGGTGGAAAGTCCCTCGAGTTTCATGAATCAATTCTTCTTTCCTGCTGGATGACGTGTCGGCCCGAAAGCGTTGTCGGGTCAGATCAATTCGAGAATGGTCGCATTGGCCATGCCGCCGGCCTCACACATCGACTGGAGACCGTATCGAATTCCGTTGTCGCGCATGTGATGTGCCAGGCGAGTCATCAAGATCGCACCTGATCCGCCGAGTGGGTGGCCGACCGCGATAGCGCCGCCGAGCGGATTCACACGATCGATGGCTGCGCCGGTTTCAGCCTGCCAGGCGAGCGGGACGGGGGCGAATGCCTCGTTGATCTCGAAGGCGCCGATGTCGTCGATGGACAATCCGGAGCGATCCAGTGCCTTTGCGGTGGCGGCAATCGGACCGGTGAGCATGATGACCGGGTCGTCGGCTGCGACCACTGCGGTGTGAATACGAACGAGCGGCTTCCAACCGCGTGCCCGGGCGTACTCGCTGGTCGTGACGAGTGTGGCGCCCGCCCCGTCGGAGATCTGAGAAGAGTTGCCGGCGTGGATGACACCGTCGGCGTCGAAGGCCGGGGGCAACTTCGCGAGCGACTCCAGACTTCCACCTCGCCGAATGCCTTCGTCCTGGGACAACCCGGCGATCGGAGTGATCTGCCCGGTGAATGCTCCAGCATCGGTGGCGCTGGCCGCGAGCTCGTGTGAGCGGAGGGAATATTCGTCCAGAGCCGTTCGTGTGAGTGCCCATTTCCGGGCCATCATCTCGGCGCCGGTCCCCTGGCTGAAACTGTCCACACCGTAGCGTTCGAGTACCGAAGGCGGGAAATGCTCACCGTTCTTGCTGGCGGTTCCCATCGGAACTCGCGACATCGATTCGACGCCTCCGGCTACGACCACGTCGTTCTGACCGGCGATGACGGTGGCCGCAGCAAAGGAAACTGCCTGCTGGCTCGATCCGCAGGCCCGGGTCAATGTGACGCCGGGAACGCTGTCGGGCCAGCCGGCGGCGAGTGCCGCTGTGCGGGCGATGCTTCCGGCCTGTTCGCCGACCTGACTGACGCATCCCCAGATCACGTCGTCGACCGTGGCCGCGTCGAGTCCGGTCCGTTCAGCGAGTGCACGCAGTACATGTGCGGACAGTTCGGCCGGATGGATCTCCGAGAGGGCGCGTCCTCGACGGCCGATCGGTGTACGTACTGCGTCGACGATGACGGCATCTCGCATGTATCTCTCCTGCTGTTCGTGCCCGGTGTTGCGATTGTGCGGTCGGGGCGTGCCTCGAGTCGATCACGAGCGGGTCGACCCGGCAATGTCTTTCGGTGAATGGCTTTGTTAGCGAATGGCTATACGTGGAGCATTCAGCCGCGGATGAGCTTGCGATCGCGCTCGGGATTGGCGAAGACGAGGACCAGAACCGCGGCGACGACTCCGATGATGCCGATTGCCTGGAAGGACTGGGCGTAACCGTCGGCCGGGGTTGCTGCGTTGTCCACGATGACTCCCGTTGCGTAGGGAGCAATCAGGCCGCCGATCGACATGATGGCGAGGAAGAATCCCATGGTGCCTGCAGTCTGCTGCGGCGGGCACAGTTCGGAGATCGCAGCGTTGATGAGCGGGAAGGTGATTGCCGAGAATCCGTAGCCGATCGAGACCATGGCGACAGCGACGATGGGAGTGGAGATCTGTGGCAGGAACAGGAGAATCGATCCGCAGATCAGAACGCCGACGCAGGGAACGATGACGCGAACCGTGCGAGAGGTGAAGCCGCGGCCGATCAACTTGTCCGTGACGGAACCGGAGGTGATCATGAGGACGAGGCCGACGATCGAGGGCAGTGCGAACATCGAACCGGCTTGCATCGCACTGTATCCGAGGCCGACCTCGAAGTACGACGGCAACCAGGTGAGAACGACGGTGGTCAGTGCGTAGATGGTGGCGATGAGGAAGCAGCAGCTGACGAAGGTGCGGGAGAGCAGGATCTTGCGCCACGGAACGTTGGGCTCGGTGACTGCCTTCGTTGCCGTCCCGGTCGCCTCGGTTGCTTCTGTATCTGCAGTCTTGGTCGCCTTGACGGCCTTGCTCGTGTACGGGCCTTCGGACCAACCGGCCAGCCAGCAACCCATCCACACGAGTCCGAGGACAGAGAGCGAGAGAACCGCTGCGCGCCAGCCGTAGTGAACGGCGATGAAGGTCAGTACGGGCGCGAGGGCGATCTTCGCGACGGAGGCGGATCCGGCAAGCATTGCACCGGGAAGGCCGCGCTTGGCCGGCGGGTGCCATGAGTACGCGGCGGTGTGCATCAGCGCCGAGCTGGGGCCTTCGGCAAATCCGAGGAGCATGCGCGAGACGATCAACATCGCGAGGCTGGCACCGAGAACGAGGGGGAGCATGACCACGGACCAGATTGCGGCCAGGATCAACAGCGCCCAACGTAGAGTCAGGTACTTGTTGAGCGGTCCGGCGAGAAATCCGCCGATGCAGAACATCAGGAAGAACAGCGAGCCGACCATGCCGATTTGCGAAGACTTCAGTCCGAGTTCGCGAGCGAGGGGCTGAGCGATGATTCCGAGGACTGCTTTGTCCGCGTAGTTGACGATGTAGAGGAAGACGACGAGCCCGGTCATCGTCCACGCACGCTTGCGGGTACCGAAGACGGGGACTGCTGACGAATCTGGCGTTGCTGTTGCTTCGGGCTGGACGTCGTTACGCTGTGGCGCGATGGGGGTCACGTGGCGTCCCTTCGAGACTGGTGGGCGGATGCGATCGTGCTCGAAGCGCGGCCTCGAAGCGATCGATGGTGTTGTGTTTGCCGGCTGACCCATTCAACGTGTTCTGGATCACTTTGAGCAATGTCGCGTCGATGATCGGAACGATAGCGGTTGCCTATGTATCGCAGGTCAGGCCATATTGGTACGCCCTATCGGACGCATAGCCGATGAGTGTTGGATCGAATGCGGAACCTTGAGGCAAGGTGAGATCAGGATCACCCTGTTCCCTTGACCGACTGGAGTTCATACATGCAGCGCACCGTGTTCAACGAGGATCACGAGGCATTCCGGGCCACCGTCCGCGATTTCATCGCGAAGGAAGTAACCCCGGTCCACGAGAAGTGGGAAGAGGACGGTCACCCGCCCCGTGACTTCTACCGACGACTCGGAGAGCTGGGCGTACTCGGAATTCAGGTGCCGGAGGAATACGGCGGAGGCGGCGAGAAGTCGCTCAAGTTCAACGTCGTCGTCGCCGAGGAGGTTGCTGCCGCCGGGGCGTCTTTCGGCTCGCAGTCGGTGCATACGAACCTGATCCTGCCCTACCTGCTCGAGTACGCGAACGACGAGCAGAGGAGCCGCTGGTTGCCGGGCTTCGCCTCCGGCGATCTGATGTTCGCGATTGCGATGACCGAACCGGGAACAGGGTCGGATCTGGCGAACATCGCGACGACGGCCAAGCTGTCGGAGGACGGTACGCACTACGTGGTCAATGGTTCCAAGACGTTCATCACCGGCGGGGTACTTGCCGATCGTGTCCTGGTGGTGTGCCGCACCGCGCCGAGCACAGCGGAGAACCGACGCACCGGGTTGTCGATCCTGGTGGTCGACACGTCGTCGCCCGGATACTCGGTGGGGCGCAAGATCAACAAGATCGGTCTCAAGACCTCCGACACTGCGGAGCTTTCGTTTGTCGACGTACAGGTGCCCGTCGAGGACCGGCTCGGAGAAGAGGGCGACGGATTCAGCTATCTGACCCACAACCTGGCTCAGGAGCGGTTGACCATCGCTTTCGGAGCGGCCGCCACTGCCAGTGCAGCGCTTCGCTTTGCCATCGACTACGTCAAAGACCGCAAGGTGTTCGGTAAGCCCGTCGCGGCATTCCAGAACACCAAATTCGTTCTGGCCGAATGTGCTACCGAGGTTGATGCCATCCAGCTGGTGTCCGACAACGCACTCGAATGTCATGACCGCGGCACTCTGACGATTCCCGACGCCGCGAAGGCGAAACTGTTCTGCACCGAGGCAGCAGGTCGAGTGATCGACAAGTGCCTCCAATTGCACGGCGGGTACGGCTACATCACCGAGTATCCCATCGCGCGTCTTTACGCAGACACGCGTGTCACACGAATCTACGGTGGCACAAGTGAAGTCATGAAGACCATCATCGCGAAGGATCTTGGTCTCTGACGCACTCTCGATATGTTTTCGGCCTCGGAACATTTGTTCCGAGGCCGAAAACATGCTCCAGGTAGATCAGTTCGCCGGAACGCCGACGATGCCGTCCGCGATCAGTGCCGAGGCGTGATCGGCAGTGGTTCCGAGGACATCCGCGAGCACCGCAATCGAATCGCCGCCCACCTCGGAGGCCGGTCCGGCGCTCAGGTGGGCGCCGTCGAACGAGGCTGGGTTCGCGGCAGCCAGATAACTTCCGATTCGAGGCTGATCGAGTGCGGAGAACATCGGGTTGTTCTCCAGTTCACCGGAATTCACCACTTCCTCGAAACTGCGGTACCTCTCGAACAGAACCGACGATGTGTCCAGCGCTGCAGCGATCTCGGCGCCGCTGTGTTCCCGGAACCAATGTGAGAACAGAGCAGTGAGTACCTCTCGATGACGGTAGCGATCCGCTTCGGTGGAGAAGTCGGCTCCGAGTGCAGCTTCGACGGCGTCGACAGCCGCAGTGGTGCCGGTGACCGACGCAAGGTCACGGAAATGGCGAGTAGTGAGTGCAACGATCATGAACCGTTCGTTGTCGCTGGAGACGAAATCGATTCCGTACGTGCCGTAGACGGCGTTTCCGCCGGACTCGCGACTGCGACCGTTCACTTGGACTTCGGTGAGGTAGCCGAGGGTTCCCGCGGTGGCCAATGCGACGTCTTCGAGTGGCAGCGTGATCTGCGTGCCGTGTCCGGTCGAGTCACGTTGGCGCACTGCGGCAGTTATCGACAGGGCGGCGTAGAGCCCGCAGGCGACGTCCCAGGCGGGCAGTGCGTGGTTGACAACTCCGGCGTAGTCGGCGGGGCCGGTGATCTGTGGAAATCCCAACGCGGCGTTGACCGTGTAATCGACCCCGGGGCTGCCGTCGCGGCGTCCGAGAACCTCGAGGGTGATGACGTCGCTACGCAACTGGGCCAGGGAGTCGTGGCTCATCCAGGTGCGACCGCCGGCATTGGTGACCAGGATTCCGCCGCCAGGTCCCGGAGCCGTGACCAGTTGGCGAATCAGTTCTTGGCCGCGCTCGGCGCGCATGTCCACTGACAGTGACCGTTTGCCTTTGTTGAGTCCGGTCCAGTAGATGCTTTCACCCGTGTCGGTGACGGGCCAGCGTTTGTAATCGGAGGCACCTCCGATCGGGTCGATCCGGATCACCTCGGCGCCGAGCTGGGAGAGAGTCAGTCCGCACAGGGGTGCGGCGACAAAGCTCGAGACCTCGACGATGCGAAGCCCGGACAGCGGGCCTTGGGTCTGAGTCATCTGTGATCCTTCGCGGTAGAAGAGTGTGCGATCATGCCATCAACACGGTGAAACGCCAGTCGAGAACTGGAGTCTGTGTTGCAGAAGCATTGTGGGAGAACACGAGCGAACGCAGTTGCACTGCGGTTCCGTGTTCGAGGGGCGACGAACTTTCGACGTGCAGTTCGCTCGTGAGGGTGTCGCCCTCGTGAACGGGCCCGGTGTGATCGCACGAGTGCCATCCGAGAACCGTCACCACATTGGGCAGAGCGCGAGTTGCCTGGGCAAGTGCAATTCCGATGGTGTGGCCGCCGTAGACGAGGCGACCGTGGGTGCCGACGCGATCGTCGTGGTGCGTCGCTGCGATGTTCAAGCTCAGCCGGGCAAGTTCGGGTGCACTGGTGACGACGTCGCCGCTGCTACGGAATACCGAGCCCACCAAATCCGACTCGAAGTGCCTGCCGGGTACCCGATCTCGATATGTGTCGAGGTCCCAACCGTCAGGTGATACGTACGGCGCCGGTTCGGACGGACCGATCACGGAGAGGTCGTCGGCGTGGCGAGTTCTCGTCTCGATCGGGTCGGGGCTCAGTGGGAGCATGGCGCAGCGGTAGAAGTCGAGGACCGTGTTGCCATTCTGATCAGCGGACGTCATCCGTAGCGCGGCAAGTCCGGTGGCGCCGCGTCCCGGCTTGGCCGAGTTCTCGCGTAGACCGACAACCTCGGTGCGCGTGTACAGGGTGTCACCGAGTACCGGGAAACGGTGGAATCGCAGTCCACGGTAGAAGAGGTTTGCCTTGACGTGGTGTGTGACCACGGTTGACTGGCCGATGGCGACGTCGGTGACCAGTCCTGGATTCGCCACTGGTGCAGCGGAACCTGTGACGCTCGACGACAGATGTGCGTCGAGAGGCAAGCGCATGCGGTCACCGAGGATCGCCTGATGGGAGGCGGCGAGTCCACTGGTCAACGTCACCGCTGGTGCTTCGTCGAAGATCTGACCGTGGGTGAGTTCGTCGAAGTACGGTCCTCCCACGTAGTGCTCGCTCATACGGTGACTCCTTCGGCTCGGGCAAGCGTACGACGCGCTGCCACGGCCACTGCTTCGTCGAGCATTTGGCCGTCGAGCTGGGCGGCGCCGGAACCCAGGGTTTCGGCTTCTTCGAGTGCGGTCAACACCCGTCTGGCGTCATTGACGGCGTCGTCCGAAGGAGTGAATGCGGTAGTGGCCGAGTCGATCTGCGCCGGGTGGATGACCCATTTGCCGTCGAACCCGAGAGCGCTGGTCCAGTGCGCGGCGCGGCGGAAGGCATCGTCGTCGGTGATGCCGAGAAAGGGTCCGTCGATGGCGGCGACGCCGGCTGCGCGGCAGGCGATCAGGATTCTGTCCTGGACGGCAAGCCAGTGTTCGGGCAGTGCCGAGCGTGAGCGACCCAGCGCTGCACCGAGATCTGCGTATCCGATGATCGCGGCCTGCAGACGAGGAGTCGCGCGGGCGATGGAGTCGGCATTCTGGACGCCGAGCGGAGTTTCGATCAGGGCTTGCAGGGTGGTGTGGTGCCCACCGGCAGCGAAGAGGATGTGCTCGGCCTCGAGGACTTCGTCGGCGGACTCGACCTTAGGGACGATCACGCTCGTCAGCGATTCTGCGAGGGTGCCGCAGGCGGTCAGGTCGTCGCGGGCCCATGGTGTGGTGAGGCCGTTGATTCGGACCGAGATGGTGCGCGCCTTACCGAACTCGTGCACCAAGGAGCTCACGAGGGTTCGCGCAAGGTCCTTGTTCGCCGAAGTGACGGCATCTTCGAGGTCGAGAATCACCTCGTCTGCGTTCGAAGAGAGTGCCTTGCGGGCCTTGCGCTCGTCTGAACCCGGAGCGACCAGGGACGCACGGCGTCTGGTCGCGCGGTAGTGGTTCTCGTCCATAGTGTGTCGATTACCTCGATCTGGTGATCAAATGTACGGCCAGTTGTGAAATAGGTGTGCTGCCGTGAACGGCGTTGATGTGCAGCGAACTGCCTCGATGCTGGCAGTTGCTGCGTATCGATGTCAAGGCGCGGTATTGACATTGCGCGAACAATATCGAAATATGGCCGTACAAACTTATTTCAAGTCGAGGCGGATTCATGCTCAAGCTCAACGACGAAGAGACATTCCTGATCGAAACCGTGCGCCGGTTCGTCGACCGAGAGGTCAAGCCCACGGTCCAGGAGGTGGAGCACGCGAACGAGTATCCCGAGAAGTGGATCGATCAGATGAAGCAGATCGGGATCTACGGCCTCGCGATTCCCGAGGAGTACGGCGGATCGCCGGTGTCCATGCCCTGTTATGCGCAGGTGACGCAGGAACTGTCGCGCGGATGGATGTCCCTGGCAGGAGCGATGGGCGGACACACAGTGGTTGCCAAGCTCATCTCGCTGTTCGGTACCGAAGAGCAGAAGGTGAAGTACCTGCCGCGAATGGCAACCGGCGAGATCCGGGCAACGATGGCCCTCACCGAGCCCGGCGGTGGTTCCGATCTGCAGGCCATGACGACCAACGCCAAGAGCGACGGCACAGATCTGGTCGTCAACGGCGCCAAGACATGGATCACCAATGCCCGCCGATCCGGCGTGATCGCCTTGCTGTGCAAGACTGATCCAAGCGCAAGCCCTCGTCATGCGGGCATCTCGATCGTTCTCGTCGAGCACGGCGAAGGGCTGACCGTGTCCCGCGACCTCCCGAAGCTCGGATACAAGGGCGTCGAGAGTTGTGAACTGTCCTTCGACAATTACCGCATCGCCGAGTCGGCCATTCTGGGTGGTACTCCCGGAAAGGGTTTCGGGCAGATGATGAAGGGGCTCGAGACCGGCCGTATCCAGGTGGCTTGCCGTGCACTGGGCGTCGCCACGGCCGCACTCGAAGATTCACTTGCGTACGCGCAGCAGCGCGAGAGCTTCGGCCAGCCGATCTGGAAGCACCAGTCGATCGGCAACTACCTCGCCGACATGGCAACGAAGCTGACGGCCGCGCGGCAGCTGACCTGGCACGCGGCGCAGATGTACGACAGCGGCGAGCGGTGCGACATGGAGGCAGGCATGGCCAAGCTGTACGCCTCCGAAGTGGCGATGGAAATCGCGTTGTCCGCCGTCCGCATCCACGGCGGTTACGGCTACTCGACGGAGTACGACGTCGAGCGGTATTTCCGTGATGCACCACTGATGATCGTCGGGGAGGGAACCAACGAAATTCAGCGTAACGTGATCGTTTCGCAGCTGGTTGCCCGCGGCGGTCTGTGACGGACCGGTGAGCAAGTAGGATCATGTCGCTATGAGCGGTAAGGAAAGAGAGACGGAGCCGGCGTACCAACGCCTCTCTCGTGAGCTTCGTCAGCAGATCTCTGCCGGTACCTACCGCGACGGCATTCAACTGCCCACCGAATCCGAACTGGCGCAGCATCACGGCGTGAGTCGGCAGACGGTCCGCCGAGCCTTTCACGATCTTGTTGCCGAGGGCATCGTGTACCGAGTACCCGGGCGCGGGACTTTCGTGACCGAGAACAGCGGCCGCTATCTCCGTCATCTCGGATCCATCGAAGATCTCATGAACCTTTCGCGGGACACGACGATGGAAGTGGTGTCACCGCTGCAACGGCGCGTGGACATCGAGGCGGCCAGTCGGCTTCGGCTCGACACCGACGTCGTGTACACCGTGGTCTTCCGACGGATACACGAGGGAGTTCCGTTCGTGCAGACGACGGCGCATCTGCCGGAGGCGATCGCGCGGCAGATCATCGACCTGCCCGCCATGGCGGCCGGTGCGGTGAGCGCCAATACGGTGATCGGCCTGCTGGAACCGCTGATCGACAGTCCGATTGTCGAAGCAGCACAATCGATCACGGTGTCCCCGGCAACGGCAGACGTTGCCAGGGACGTCGATTGCGAGATCGGCCACGCCATGTTGCGGGTGGA
Source organism: Rhodococcus sp. FW305-130 (assembly GCF_058788335.1). Classification (NCBI taxonomy): domain Bacteria; kingdom Bacillati; phylum Actinomycetota; class Actinomycetes; order Mycobacteriales; family Nocardiaceae; genus Rhodococcus; species Rhodococcus sp. FW305-130. The sequence continues at coordinate 206,917 of NZ_JBYTAP010000001.1, forward strand.
CCGTTTGTACTCCAACGCGCAGGGCGTTGCCAACGAGTTGTCGGTGAGTTACTTCTTGCCGGAGCAGTACACCTATCGGGTGACGCTGCGCCGCGGCGCACATTAGCGCTGCGCCGTTTTCTTTGCTGTTCAACACCTTTCAGGAGAGAACTATGCGAATTTTCAACGGAATCGACGAAGTTGAGACGGCTGTCGGTGAGCACTTGGGCTACAGCGCGTGGTTCCCGGTCACACAGGATCGGATCGACAAGTTCGCCGACGCCACCGAGGATCGCCAGTGGATTCACGTGGATCCCGAGCGCGCAGCGCAGGGTCCGTACGGCGGCACCATCGCCCACGGCTATCTGACTCTTTCGTTGTTGCCGGTGCTCGGCGCTCAGGTGATGCGTGTCGACGGAATCTCCATGACCGTGAACTACGGCAGCAACAAGGTGCGATTCCCCGAACCGGTCAAGGTCGGTTCTTCGGTGCGGGCAGGTGCGGAGATTCTTTCCTTCGAGCGCACCGCGAAGGGCGCGACGATTGTCGTGCGGTACACGATCGAAATCGAAGGAGCAGGTAAACCTGCGCTGGTGGCGGATACCGTGCGCCTGTTGGTCTCCTGAATCCTTTTCCATTCTTCCAGAACGAGATTCGAGGTCAGTTGTGAAACGAGCAGCATTGGTCGCGCCGGTCAGAACCGCGGTGGGCCGTTTCGGAGGGGCACTTCGTGACGTGCCTGCGGAAAGTTTGGCTGCCACTGTCGTCAAGGAGACCGTGCGTCGTAGCGGAATCGATCCGTCCCGCATCGACGACGTCGCGATGGGGCAGTCGTATGCCAATTCGGAAGCACCGTGCATCGGAAGGTGGGCGGCGCTCGAGGCAGGGTTGCCGATTTCGGTAGCCGGCTTCCAGACGGATCGCCGATGCGGAACGGGTCTGCAGGCCATCGTTACCGCGGCCATGATGGTCCAGACGGGTGCTGCCGACGTGGTTCTCGCGGGTGGCGTCGAATCGATGAGCGGGATCGAGCACTACACCACCGGAGCGCGGTGGGGCACCAAATCCGGTGGGCTGCAACTGTTCGACCGCCTCGATCGTGGTCGAGAGCGCTCGCAACCCGAGTGGCGTTTCGGCCGGATCAGCGGAATGATCGAAACGGCCGAGAACGTCGCGACACGATGCGGGATCACGCGGGAAGAGTCGGACGCCTTCGCCGTCGAGAGTCACCGAAAAGCTACACTGGCAAGAGAATCCGGCCGATTCGATGCCGAAATCGTCGCCGTCGAACTGACGGATCGAAAAGGGAATGTCACACAGTTTCGTGCTGACGAGGGGATCCGTCCGGATACCTCACTCGAAACCCTGGCACGGCTGCGTGCGGTGACCGAGGGAGGCGTCGTGACCGCCGGTAACGCCAGCCAACAGAATGACGCTGCGGCAGCGATGTTGGTGGTCGCCGAGGATCGTCTGGACGAGCTGGGGCTGGAACCCATCGGGTTCCTCGACAGTTGGGCCGCGGCCGGTTGTGAACCGGCGCTGATGGGCCTCGGACCGGTTGCCGCCGTCTCGAAACTGTTTGCTCGCACAGGGGCAGGCTTTGCCGACTTCGATCTGGTCGAGCTGAACGAGGCGTTTGCGTGCCAGGTTCTCGGCGTAGTGAAGGAATGGGGCTTCGAGGACCTCGATCGACTGAACGTCAACGGTTCCGGCATCTCGCTCGGGCACCCCGTGGGAGCGACGGGTGCGCGTATGGCAACAACCGCGCTTCACGAACTCGGCCGTCGCGGCGGCGGAAAAGCGCTGTTGACCATGTGTATCGGCGGTGGCCAGGGCATGGCAGCCGTGGTGGAGTCTGCCTGACGAGGTTCGCTTCTGGGTACACTTGCGGCGGGGGATCGGAAGTTCTACGGAGGCAGTCGGTTGACGAATGCAGGCGCAGCAGACACCAGTGGCGCGCTGAGCGTCGAGGATGTTCGTCGCGCCAGGGCTGCACTCGAGGGTCTCGATGTCACCAGTTGGTCCGGTCGCTTCGAGCTTCTCTCCGACGCCAACCGTCTGCGTCTGTTGCTCTGCCTTCACCACGCACCGGGTATCTGCGTCACGGATCTGTCCGTGGCGCTGGGGATGAGCGGCACAGCCGTCTCACATGCGCTGCGGCTACTGCGTAGCCAGGGGTGGGTGAGCGCGACGCGCGACGGCCGATCGATGCGATACCAACTGGCGGACGACACCGTTCACCAGCTGTTGCATTCGATCGGCGCCACACATTTTCACGACGAGACACCCACCCCCGGGCACACGCACAGCTGAGCGTCTCTCAAGGAGTCGCGAAGAACTTCTCGACGGCCGGCGCAGCGTTCGGGTTTCCGTTGGTGATTCCCGCGCCGACCCCGGCAACCGTGCCGATGACTCCACCGACGATGCAGCCGGCGATGAAGTTCGGGAAGATCGACAGGCAGCCGATTCCGACGCCGAGGTTGGCTCCGATGAGCGTCGACTGCACGCCGCCGTTGTTCCAGCCGATATTGACCTCGTTGGCCATCGTGTCGAACGCGGCTTGCTTCGGATCGTTACCGGGGAAGAGCATCAACGCCGCCTGGCTGTTCGACTCGGCGGTCGGTGTCAGTAGGGGTTGGGACGGATCGAAGCCCGCATTCGGGGGCGCTGCGACCGCGGTGCCGGCTCCGGCGCCGACAGCGGCGACAACGAGAACGGACATGGTGAGAGTTCGGGACAGTTTCATGGGGACGGCCAATCTGTCTGTGTGGAACCAGTCGTGAATGGTGGCGGTGCAGTTCGTTAACCAGAACTCCACCGTCTGGATCGATCGTGCGGACCTCCTCGGGCACAACGGGACCCGTCGTCTCCGCGCGACGGGCCGTGTTTGGTGGCTACCCGACTCAGGGGGCCCTGAAACCGCCCAGTCTCATTCGTTTTTCGACAACCGCGCGCGCAATTCTTCGACCTCGGCAGTAAGCCGATCGACCTCGGCTTGCAGGGGTTGGCGTGCCAGAGCGAGGGATTCGTCCATGCGCTCCTTGTCGAAGCGAGGTGTGATGTTTCGACTGCAGTTCCAGTCGAACGCTTCGACCTCGACGACGATGGAGCGCTGCGCTTTTGCTGTCATGGTGCCGCCGGGGACCTGCAAGAGTTGTTGCAGCAGTTCAGGGTCCTCGTCCGCTTCGATCACGTGCGCACGCCCGTAGATCTTCAATCTCGTTCGCGTCGGGTAATCGATGACGAACAGCGAGATGCGATTGTTCTCTTCCAGATTGCCGAGCGTCACGAATTGCTGATTGCCGGGGAGATCGGCGAATCCGATTCGATTCGGGCCCAACACATGCAGGAATCCGCGCGGGCCGCCGCGATGTTGGACGTACGGCCAACCGTCGGGCGTCACCGTGGACATGAAGAAGGAATCCACGGATTTCACGAATCCCTGAGCGCGGAAATCGAATTCCATCGGGCCTTCGTCGGGCTGATCGAGCTTTGAACCGTAGACGGTGAAACTCCCGGTCGACCGCTGACGCTCCACCGCAGCGGGGGAGAAGGCGATGTGTGCGTATCGGGTCGACATTCTTTATCTCCTGGTGCTCAGTGCCAGCGGTGGTCGGCAACGGCAGTTCGCGGACCGAACTTGGGTTTGACGGCTTGGCCGCTGACCTGCAGAAGCCGCACCGCGCGGTATCGATGCGGTTGGAGGGGAGCGAGGTACTGCACCATCTGGGCGTCGTCGATCGGTTCGCCCAGGAGCGACCAGCCGACGACCGCAGCGAGGTGGTAGTCGCCGACCGAGAGTGCGTCGGAATCGCCGAAGGCGCGCTGAGCCACTTCCGCGGCAGTCCAGATCCCGACGCCGGGCACCGCTCGCAATCGTTTGGTCGCTTCGGCCCTGGGGAACGATGACGCCTGCTCGAGGCGGTCGGCGACGCGAGCGCACTGAACGATCGTCTTGGATCTCGCGGGATCGACATTTGCGCGATGAAACTCCCACGACGGCATTCGTCGCCATTGGTCCGCGGTGAGTGGAACTCGCATTCCGTCGGGCGCGGGGCCGGGTGGGCGCTCCCCGAATTTGGTCAGCAGCCGGCGCCATGCGGCAAACGCGTCGATGCCGTGGACGCGTTGCTCGAGGATCGCGGGAACGAGGGCTTCCATGACGCGTCCGGTGCGGCCGATGCGCAGATGAGGGAAGCGTCGATGAGCTTCGGCGAGCTTGGGATGCTCGGGCGCAAAATCTTCGGCCTCGTCGTCGAGACCGAGCAGAGCTTCGGCGCCGGTCAGAAATTCCGTGGCGCCGGGACCCCAGGCCTGTACCCGGACCGTATGGCGATCCGACTGCGTGATGCGGTAGGTCACAGGACCCGAAAGTTGGCGGGAAACTCGCCAGATCGCTCCGTCGGCTGACCGTCGATGTGCGGGGTCGCCGGGTCCGCGCTGATGCGGGCTGAGCGTCAGCGCGGCATCGAGCGGTCGCTGAGAAGTCACCGTGACTTCGTCGACCGGAGATAGCGGCGTCATCGAGGTCAGCGTATCGCCACCGTCCATCCTCCGTTAAGGCGTGTGTCGGTGGCGCAACGTATTGTCCGAGCCATGATCATCGTGAGCACCGACGGATCCTGTCTGCGAAACCCCGGCGGGGCTATCGGCTGGGCGTGGGTCAATCACGAGGGTCCGAGCATGTCCGGCGGAGAAGCGTCCGGCACCAATCAGATTGCCGAGTTGCGTGCGCTCTTCGAGGCCGTCGTCGCCCATCCCGGTGCTGATCCTCTGCTCATCGAATCCGACTCGCAGTACGCCATCAAGTGCGCGTCGGAATGGCTGCCGAGTTGGAAGCGCAAGGGCTGGAAGACCGCGAGCGGCGGGGCGGTCAAGAACCTGGAACTGGTGCAGAGCATCGACCGAGCCATCACCGATCGGGTCGGTCCGGTGCGCTTTCGTTGGGTGCGCGGGCACGTCGGCAACCACTACAACGAAATGGCAGACAAGCTGGCCGGCGAAGCCGCACGCGCCATCGTCTCGGGGGACATCGCATCGGTCCCGCTTGCTGCCCCGGTGAAGAAGGAACCGACCGCCGTGAACTCTCCTTACAAGGAGAAGTCCACGACGGCCGAAGAACCGGCAGATCTGTTCACACTTTTCTGAGCGGTTCAGAAACCGTCGGCAACCTGAACCAGTGCCCGGCCGGTGTACTTGCCTTCGCGCACCTGATCGATCACCGAGACGACATCGCGGACGGCAACGAGGTTCGTGATCTCCTTCAGATGACGTGGGGCCAAGTCGGAGCCCAGACGGGCCCACAGCGCGCGACGGGGGTCGATCGGCATCAATACCGAGTCCATGCCCAGCAGTGAGACTCCGCGGAGAATGAACGGCAGCACGGTCGTTGGCAGCGCGGCGCCGCCGGTCAAACCGCTGGCGGCCACAACACCGCCGTAGTTGATCGTGCTCAGAACGTGAGCGAGGGTCTTTCCACCGACGCAGTCGACGGCCGCCGCCCACTGAGATTTTCCGAGCGGGCGAGGCTTGGCGTCGGGATCTTCGGGGAGCCGGCCGATCACCGAAGACGCACCGAGTGACGTCAGAAGGTCTGCCGCGCCTGGCTTACCGCTGGAGGCGACCACGTCGAAGCCTGCGCTTGCCAGAAGGTCGACGCTGACGGTGCCGACTCCGCCGCTCGCGCCCGTCACCAGGACGGGACCGTCGGCGGGCTTCACTCCGCTGGCCAGAATGGCTTGGACGCTCATGGCTGCGGTGAATCCTGCCGTGCCGATTGCAGCAGCGTCGGCGGTGGAAATGCCGTCGAGCTTCACGACCCACTCGGCAGGCAAACGGGCGATCTCGGCGTAGCCGCCGTTGCGGGCGGTCCCGATCTCGTAGCCATGTGCGACGACCTTGTCGCCCGGGGCGAATGCGTCGGACTCGGAGGCAATGACCTCGCCGGCGACGTCGATGCCGGGGACGATCGGGTACTCGCGAACCACCCCGCCTTTCGGCGTGACCGCGAGAGCGTCCTTGTAGTTGACGCTCGAATACTCGACGCGAATGGTGACCTCACCTGCCGGGAGGAAGGATTCGTCGACGGTTTCGGGGGCGAAGTCGATGGTGCCGTCGCTTTCGCGGGCGACCCAGGCGTTGAAAGTAGTCATGGGTCGAACATAAAGGCCTTCGGCCCTGTGCGCCTTTTCGGTAGTGCGAACTACCGGAAAGGCGCACAGGGCGGAGCCCCTAGATCAAGCTGCCCTCATGCACCGCCCGATCGAATGCCGGCAGCGGACTACCGTCGCGCAGGGTTGTCGCCAATGCCGGATCGGCGAGGTGGAGACGGCCGATCGCGATCAGATCGAACTCACCGCTGCCGATGCGTTCCTCGAGCTGTGGGATGTTGTCGACGACAGGGGCGACGCCTTCGATACGGCTGTCCCGCAGCGACTTTCCGATACCGACGCTGCCGACGGCCATCGTGACGGCGCCGGTCAATTTTTTCGCCCAGCCGGCCAGCGAGAGATCGCTGCCTTCGAAGGCGGGGACGTCGAAGCGCCTGATGCTGGCATCGAGAACGTCGACTCCGGCGTCGACCAGCGCGCCCAGGATGACGCCCAACTCCTCGGGGGTCTCCGCGATCTTCGCGGTGAAATCCTGCTGCTTGTGCTGCGAGAAACGGTAGATGATCGGCAGATCCGGTCCGATGGCCGCGCGGATCGCAGCGACGACGGCGGCCGGGAACTTGGTTCGACGCTCCAGGTCGCCGCCCCACGCGTCGTCGCGCTGGTTGGTGCCCTCCCAGAAGAAGGAATCGAGGAGGTAGCCGTGACCGCCGTGGATCGCGATACCGTCGAAGCCGAGTTCGACGGCGTGCTTCGCGCTACGGACATACGCGTCGATGACGTCCTGGATGTCTTGCTCGGTCATCGCTTCGGTGCTCGCCTGCGCGCGTTCGACGTAGGCCGCGGAGTACGAGGTGACGCCGAGCGGACCCCACTCGCCCGAGGGACGCATCGGCTTGAGCGAAGGGTCCATCTGCGTCATCGCGCCCCACAGAGGCCCGACGTGCCAGAGCTGAGGCACGATCTTGCCGCCAGCAGCGTGCACGTCGTCGACTACCTTGCGCCATCCGGCCTGAGCAGCGGGAGTGTGGAGGTTGGGGACGTTGGCGTGGTCGACAGCAGTCTGGTGATCGATCGCGACGCCTTCGGTGACGATCAGTCCGGTACCGCCCTCGGCGCGTCGGCGGTAATAGTCGGCGACGTCGCGGCCAGGCACGCCCTCGATGGAGTACGTGCGCGTCATCGGCGACATGACTATGCGGTTGGACAATTCGAGCGAACGGATGCGGAGCGGTTGGAACAGCGGGTTGGTCACTTCGTCACAGCGCTTTCATGAATCGGAAGAATCCGGGGTCCTGGTCGACACGGAGCCGGGTGAGGGTTCGGTAGCTGATCAGCCACTTGCCGTCTTCTTTGCGGTATTCCTCGTGGTAGTGGCCGTAGCCGTGCAGGTGTAGTTCTTTCTCGCCGTCGTTCCACCACAGCATGTCTTCCATCGCCCAGATACCGGTTGCGGTGGTGGGTGAGGTCAGCACGATTTCGGGAGTGTGTGCGTGGTGCGCCGTGGTGAGGGGGATGTCGCCGTCGAGCATGTTCCGAATTGCCGCGGTGAGTTTGTCGATGCCCACTACCTGGTTCGAGGTGTCACCGGTCTTGGGTTGCTTGTCTGTCGGGAGTCCGCCCCACGTCTCGCTGACGACGTCTGCGGTGTGCAGGGTTGGGTAGACATGCCACTGCTTGGTGTCCATGCAGCGTAGGCGCGCGGCGAAGACACGTTTGATTTCCTCGATTGCGAGCAGTTCCTCGACGGCACTGATCGATCCCACTTCGGACTCGGCCTGAGACATTCAACCTCCAACGGTGATCGGCAAGATGGGTTCACATTCGGGTGCTCAGCGCGGGCCGTCAACGACCTGTCCCGGTGAGCGCGACGGCACTCGGTATGGTCGAGCGAACGAAAGGGGTGTCAGACGTGTGTACCGAAGAGGTCCCATCGACCGGACCGGAGGAGATCGCCGAGGTTCGGGCTTTCTGGCGCGAGTTGGGTGTTCCTGGCGTGATCGACGTCCATACCCATTTCATGCCGAAGAGCGTCATGGACAAGGTGTGGGGCTACTTCGATTCAGCGGGACCGATGATCGGTCGACCATGGCCGATCGCGTACCGACTTGCCGAGGAGGAGCGGGTACACCGTCTCCGCGAGTTCGGTGTCCGGGCTTTCACGTCGATGATCTACCCGCACAAGCACGCGATGGCCGAGTGGCTCAATCAGTGGGCCGTCGAATTTGCCGCGCAAACACCTGATTGCCTGCACACGGCCACGTTCTATCCCGAGGAGTCGGCGGCGTCGTACGTCGGAAAGTCCCTGGAGTCGGGCGCGCGAATCTTCAAGTCCCACATCCAGGTCGGAAACTACGATCCGAACGACCCTCTGCTCGACAAGGTCTGGGGTCAGCTCGAGGACTCCGAGACGCCCATCGTGATTCACTGTGGATCGGGACCGGCGCCGGGGGAGTACACGGGACCCGATCGCATTGCTTCGCTGCTCGCACGGTACCCGCGCCTGTCTTTGATCGTCGCCCACATGGGGATGCCCGAGTACAGCGAATTCCTCGATCTGGCAGAGGCTCACGGCAACGTCCGCCTGGATACGACCATGGCGTTCACCGATTTCACGGAAGAGCAGTGCGCCTTCCCGAAGGCAGACGTTTCACGGCTCGTCGACATGCAGGACCGGATTCTGTTCGGTAGCGACTTCCCGAACATTCCGTACCCGTATCTCACAGCCTTGCAAGCGGTTACGCGCTTCGATCTCGGAGACGAATGGCTGCGAGCCGTCGTGCACGACAACGCTGCGAAACTCTTCTCGGTGAGCTGAGCCCACCGAGAAGTATTTCGCTCAGCGCAATTTGATGCTGCCGCCGTCGGCCATCAACGTCTGTCCGGTCATGTACTTGGAATCCTCGCTTGCCAGGAATACCACGACGGGAGCGATGTCGGTTTCGGGATCACCGATGCGTCCGAGAGGTACCTTGGCAACCGATGCGGCTGCGCGCTCGGGGAAGGCTTCCTGCCACTTGACGACGCCTTCGGTGGCGGCGAACGGGCAGACCACGTTGACCCGAATGCCTTCCGGCGCCCACTCGTTGGCGACGACGCGCGTCAGGCCTCGCACAGCTTCCTTGGCCGCAGCGTAGGACGTCTGGGTGGGCATTCCGTCCAAACCTGAACCCGATGCGAAGTTGACGACCGAACCCTTGGTCTTCGCGAGTTCGTCGTGGCACGCCTGCATGAGGTGGACAACGGGGTAGAAACCGGTGTTGAAGGACAGGTCGAACATGTCCTGCGTGGTTTCGAGCAACGGAGCCTGACGGGACGCGTGAGCGTTGTTCACCAGGATGTCGAGCTTGCCGAAAGCCTCGAGCGCGGCGTCACGGATCTGCTCGGCCGAACCGGCGGCAGCAAGGTCGACGTTCAGGAACTTGCCGGAGCCGGCCAGTTCTTGTTCGAGGGCCTGGCCCTGCTCGTCGTTGATGTCGACGAACAGGACCTTCGCGCCTTCACGGGCGAAGACTCGGGTGATAGCGCGACCGATTCCACCGGCGCCGCCGGTGACGATCGCTACCTTGCCGTTCAACCTCATGAAAACGCTCCTCTTCGTAAGTGCTGCTTAAACTGTTGCGGTCTCGTCGACTGCAAGTGCGATCTTTTCGAGGCCGGCGATGCTGTAGGCAGCGTAGGTTTCGTACGGCCCACGGCCGGAGAAGTAAGACGAGAGCTGGCCACCGAGTTCTTCGACGGTGAACGCGGATCCGGCTGCGTCGAAACGGTTCTCGACCTTGGGTGCTTCCATCAACGCCACCATCTTGCCGTAGACGACGAAGACCTGTCCGTTGATCTCGTCGGAATCGGGGGATGCGAGGTAGCTGACCAGGGTCGCGACGCGCTCGGGTGCAAGCGGATCGAGGCCGACGACGCCGGTGTTGTTCTCGCCGAAGGCTTCTGCCGTCATGGCGGTGCGGGCACGGGGGCAGATCGCGTTCGTGCGGACGCCGTAGCGGGAGAGACCTGCTGCGCTCGAGAGCGTCAGAGCGGTGATGCCGGCCTTGGCTGCCGAGTAGTTGGGCTGTCCGGCGCTGCCGAAGAGGAAGGCCTCGGAAGAGGTGTTGATGATGCGGCCGTAGACCGGTGCGTCGGCTGCCTTGCTGGCTGCGCGCCAGTGGACTGCGGCTGCGTGCGAGGTGGCGGCGTGGCCCTTGAGGTGCACGCGGATGACGTCGTCCCAATCGGATTCGGTCAGGTTGAAGATCATCTTGTCGCGCAGGATGCCTGCATTGTTGACGAGGATGTCGAAGGATCCGAAGTTCTTGACAGCCTCTTCGATGATGCGCCCGCCGAGCGACCAGTCGGAGACGTCGCCGGTGATGGCGAGTGCCTGTCCACCTGCGGCCTTGATCTCGTCGACCACGTCGTTGGCCGCTGCACCCATGTCGTTGACGATGACGGCTGCACCGGCAGCCGCGAGTCCGAGTGCTTCGGCGCGACCCAGGCCGGCGCCGGCGCCGGTGACGGCGGCAACTTTGCCTTCCAAGCTCAGTGATTGCGTCATGTCGTGCTCCTTCGATCCGGTCTGGCGGGTAGGTACAGCAAAATTAGTATTCATTCTAATTTGAAGTCGAGAGTTCGGCAGTCTTTCCGAAAAAATCATTCGAGCGAAATCAGAATTAGTTCTAGTTTTGAGCAGAAGTTTGACCAACTGAGGAGCAGTCTCACTCAGCGGGAGCGGTGATCTGGGTCACGAGCGCTGCATGCCACCTTGGGTCGACGCGGCGATCCCACCGCGTACGCGTTTGCGTCACCACCGATCCGCTCAGTTCTCGGCCGCATTCGTCGGCTCCAGGGTCGGATAGTTCTCACCGAAAACGCAGTACGGTCGGCCCCGAATTCACCGGGCCGGACATCAAGGAAGGCACCAGCAGTGTCACTGAATTTGGCAGATCTGTACGAGGGCATTTCGGATCTGATTCCGGACCGCACGGCGCTCGTGTGCGATGGCCGTCGTCGCACCTACGTCGAACTGGACGAGGGATCGAACCGCATTGCCCGCCACTTGGCGAGTGTCGGTGTCGGGCCGGGCGATCACGTCGCTCTGCACATGCGCAACAGCGTCGAGTTCGTCGAGAGTTTGCTCGGCTGCCTCAAGATTCGTGCGGTCCCGATCAACGTCAACTATCGCTACGTCGACGCCGAACTGACCTATCTGTACAACGATTCGCAGTCGGTGGCACTGATCGTGGACGAGGAGTTCGTTTCCGTCGTGGAGACGGTTCTCCCGGCCGCGCCCGGCATCAAGCACGTCGTTGTCGTCGGCGAGTCAGCCGTCCGCGATATCGAAGGCGTCGACGTCGTTCGATTTGCCGACGCTGCCGCGGAGCAGCCCGCCACTCGTGACTTCGCGCCCCGCAGCAACGACGACCTCTTTGTCATTTACACCGGCGGCACGACGGGGATGCCCAAGGGTGTCATGTGGCGTCATGAAGACTTCTACTTCGCGGCGCTCACCGGCGGAAATCCGTTCGGTCCGCCGCACACGACCGCACAGGCTCTGTTCGCCGCGGTGCCGAACGTTCCCGCGATGAACATGCTCAGTACCGCACCCCTGATGCACGGTGCGGCGTCGTACTCGCTGTTCACCGGATTCTTCATGGGCGCCAACGCAATTCTCATGGCGCGGTTCGACGCGAAGACGACCCTGCAGCTCGCCGGGAGTGAGAAGGCCGTCTCGATCACCGTCGTCGGAGACGCGATGGCCCGTCCGCTCGCAGACGAATTGGCAGCAAACGCAGCAGATTACGACCTCAGTACGGTCGGCATGGTCTCGTCCGGCGGGGCCTTGTTCTCGCTCTCACTGCGGGAGCAGCTCAAGTCGATACTTCCGAACCTGGTGATCCGCGACGGATTCGGCTCCTCGGAGTCGGGCGTCGACGGCAATCTCGAAATCGGCGAAGACGGCCTGATGCGCATCGCCGCTCGCGACGAGACCCGCGTCGTGGACGAAAGGATGCGGCCGCTGGAGCCGGGATCGCCCGAGACCGGTTACATCGCTCGCAGTGGTCACGTGCCGGTCGGTTACTTCAACGATCCGGTCAAGACCGCGGCTACGTTCCCGGTGATCGACGGGGTGCGGATGTCGGTGCTCGGCGACGTCGGGCGCGTGGAAGTCGACGGCTCGATCGTCCTGCTGGGGCGTGGTTCTCAGTGCATCAACACCGGCGGGGAGAAGGTGTACCCCGAAGAGGTCGAGCAGGCACTCAAGAGTCACCCCGCGGTGCTCGACGCTCTGGTCGCGGGAATTCCGGATGCGAAGTTCGGTGAGCGCGTCGCTGCGGTCATCACGACCCGCGAAGGCTTCGACGTCCCGGACGCTGCCGAGATCGGTGAGCATTGCGCGTCGCAGGTCGCTCGGTACAAAGTGCCGCGCACCGTCATGAACGTTCCGTCGATCAGGCGTTCTCCCAGCGGAAAGGCCGACTATCGCTGGGCCAAGGCCACTCTCGCCGAGCAAGTTTCCTAGTCCGGCCGGAGCCATCCAGCGCGTTTGTGAGGGACGCGTTGGGTGGCTCTGGTGCTCTAGCCTGTCACCGTCAGAACCAGCAGAGCGACGTTGAGTGCAACGATCAAGCCGGCCGCAATCCATGCCGCGACGGTCGTGAACGGGGCATTGCGCGCGTCGCCCATGAGTTCGGGGTCCGAGGTCATTCGCACCAGCGGGATGATCGCGAAGGGGATGCACAGGCTCAAGACCACTTGGCTGAGCACGAGTGCCAGCGTCGGGTCGACGCCGAGTCCGAGCACGATCAGTGCCGGGATGAGAGTGACGATTCGGCGTGTGATCACCGGAATGCGAATGGCCAGAAGACCATGCATGATCTCGGCGCCGGCCGCGCACCCCACGGAGGTCGACGCGAGTCCGGAGGCGAGGAGTCCGATCGCAAACACCACGGCTACACCCGGACCGAGTGAATTCTCGATCGCGGCATGCGCGCCGTCGATGGTGTCGGTGCCGGGTACTCCGCGCAGCGCCGAAGCGGCCAGAAGCAGCATGCCGATGTTCACGCCACCGGCGATGATCAACGCGACGACGACATCCCAACGGGTGACTTTGAGTAGTCGCTGCAACCGTGGCCCGGGTTTGATGTGGCCGTGGCGATCACGTGCCAATGCGGAGTGAAGGTAGATCGCGTGCGGCATGACCGTTGCTCCGAGCATGCTGGCGGCGAGCAGTACGGTCTCGGTTCCTTCGAAGCGGGGGACCAGTCCGGCGACCGCTTCGCTGCCGGAGACGTCGGTGAAGGCGAGCCCGGTCAGGAAGCCGATGGTGATGATGGCCAGCAATCCCATGACCACGAACTCGAAAGTGCGCTGTCCGCGCCGACTTTGGATCGTCAGGATCACCATCGACACGCATCCGGTGATCAACCCGCCGAGGAAGAGCGGGATGTTGAAGAGCAGGTTGAGTGCGATGGCGCCGCCGATGACTTCGGCGACGTCGGTCGCGATCGCCATCATCTCGGCCTGGAGCCAGAAGGCGCGGCGGTTGTTCTTACGCAGGCGCTGACCCAGCATTTCGGGCAAGGATCTGCCGGAGACCAGCCCGAGTTTCGCGGACAGGTACTGCACCAGCACGGCCATTGCATTGGCGAGTACCAGTACCCAGATGAGGAGGTAGCCGTACTTCGCGCCGGCGGTCAGGTTGGCGGCGACGTTACCCGGATCGACGTACGCGATTGCCGCGACGAACGCCGGACCGAGCAGGGCGATGGATCTTCCCGTAGGTCGTCGGCGCGGAGTCGTCGGCTCTTGCGTACTGGTGCTCATCGGTCTCCTGGTCACACGTACTCGGACCTGTTGGTTCGAATAAGTGAACTATAGAGTTCGGGGAGCCGAACTTTCAACAGCTGTGCGCGGTCAGCGACCGCAGAGGGTCCCTAACCGCGCACAGGGGGTTAGGCAGTCACCCCGGCAGCCAGGAGAGCGCGGGCCTCGGGTCGGCCGTCGAGGAGGGCGTTGGTACGCAGTTCGACCTTCCACTCGCCGTCGGTCTTGATCAGTTCCCAGCGGTTCGCGGTGATGCGGAGGACCTTGAACCCCGTCGGGTTCTCGGGGTCCTTGATGACCAACTGCGAATGGCAGGTCGCGACGGCCTTGTTGCCGTCGATGCGGATGTGCGCGGGCGTCATCATGTGAGCGGCGCCGTTCATGATCCAGTTCTGGTGAGAGGCGCTGTGAACCATCGCGCGCAGTTCGCCGCGGCCGTGCATCGCGCCGGTGTCGACGTCGTAGACACCGTCCTCGAGCCACAGGTTCGCGACCTCGTCGGCTGATCCGCTGTCGACGGCAGGGCTGTACGTGGTCAGCAGTTCGGTGATCGCGAGCTTGTCCTCGAGCAATTCCACTCGGGCGAGCAGAGATTCGATCAGGGCGGTCGAGTCGGTCATCGGTACGTCCTTTGCATTGGATTGTCGGCAAATCAGGAAGTGGTGAAAGAGAAGCCCTCGGCGAGGGCGATTCGGTGAAGTTCTTCGAGTTGTTCGCAGTAGTGCTCGACGCTTCGAGCGCCGACCGAGCAACTGGCGATGGTCGCCCCGGCGTCACGGACGCGTGTCAAGGCGCGAAGGGCGGATTCGCGATTGCCGAGGGGATCGAGCGGAGCACCGGCGGGAAGCACTACGTCGAATCCGTCGGGGAGTGTCGTGGCGTCGAGCATTTCCTTCAGTTCGGAGAATCGCAGCCCGAACGGCACCCACCCGTCGCCGTGTGTGGTGGCCCGGCGCAACGATCTCTTTGTCCGGCCGCCGATCCAGAGGGGCACACGTTTCTGGACGGCATGGGGTTCGACGACAAATCCGGAGTAGTCGTAGAACTCGCCGTGATACTCCGGAGTCGGAGTCGACAGTGATGCTCGAAGTGCTGCCAGAGCGTCGTCGGCACGTGCTCCTCGGTCGACGAACGGAGCATTTATGAGATCGAATTCTTGTTTCAGAGTCCCCACTCCGAGACCGAGTATCAGGCGTCCGTTGCTGACGCGATCAAGCGTTCCGTAGCGCTTGGCGATCTCGAGGGGGTGGTGATAACCCAGTACCAGCACCTGCGTCGCCAGGAGGATCCGCGACGTGCGTGCGGCCAGGTAGCCCAGCGTGGCGAGCGGATCCCAATAGGTTCCGCCGCGTTCGGTGGCAATTTCCTCGGGAACCGCCACGTGTTCACTGCAGGTCAGATGATGGAAACCGAGTCGATCCGCCGTGGCAGCCACTGTGGCGATCTCGCCGATGTCAGCACTTGCCTCCCAATCCGAACGCGTGCTCGGGTGCTGAATCAGGACCGGCGTGACGATTCCCAGGTGCATCGGGCGTTTATAGCGCTCCCACCGACGCGGCGGCGGGTGAATTACCGCTGATCGGGATCGAAACGACCGATTCACTTTCCAGAAACTGTGACCTGGGTTATAGTCGGTAGAATCAATTCCAGTTTTCGGGAGGCGTCCATGACCATCGTTGACATGAACGACACACTGTCCACCGTCCAGAACGCCGCCGGGCAACCCAAGAAGGATCTGCCGCCGTCGATGGTCGAGCGGATGACATTGATTCTCGACGCCTTCGACGGCCGCGCCGCGCGGCTGACGCTGGAAGAAGTCGCGTGCCGCACTCAGTTGCCGCGGTCCACCGTCCACCGCATTCTCGATCAGCTCGTCAAGCTGGACTGGGTCGATCACGCATCGTTCGGCTACTGCCTCGGGCGCCGCGCGCTCGGCCTCGGTGGTGGCGACGGCGGCCACAGCCAGATCCGCGAAGCCGCAGCACCGCTTCTGCACGAACTGCACCTGCAGACCGGCATGGTCGTTCACCTGTCGGTGCTCGACGGACGCGAGAGCGTCTACCTCGACAAGGTCGGCGGACGATTCGCCGCGGCGCTGCCGTCCCGCGTCGGCGGCAGAGTGCTCGCTCATTCGACGGCCGGCGGCAAGGCGATGCTGGCATGGATCGACCCCGAGCGCGTCGACGCTCTGTTCGGGTCGGCACTTCCCCGCTGCACCGAGAACACCATCACCGACGTCGCCGTGCTCCATCAGGAACTGAACCGCATCCGTCAGCGTCGGGGACTGGCTTTCGAACGCGGGGAGTCGGCGCGTGGAGTCGCATGTGTGGCTTCGGCAATTCGCGGACACGAGGGTCCCGTCGGCAGCATCGCGTTGTGTGGTGACATGCGGACCGCTCAGCTCGAGCGAGTTGCTCCGCTGGTCGTCGATGCGGCTCGCGAGGTCTCGCGGACGTTGTACCCCGAACTGGGTGCTCCTCGACGCGGCCGCAAGACGCCTCCCGTTCCGACCAATACGTTCTCGGCGGAGACGATGGATCGCCTGCTGGCAGCGTCGTCCGACCACTGGATCTGACGTATTTTGATCGACTTGTCTCGCTGATCGGGACGAGTCATAGCAGCTCAGCGGTACTGATGGCACCGTTCGGACCATGACGACTGAACTGAGCTACGAGGGAACCCTGAAGGAACTGCAGACCGATCTCGGTGTGCTCCGGTACCACGAAGCCGGCGACGGCCCGCCGCTCCTGCTGCTGCACGGTTCGGGCCCCGGTGTCACGGGTTGGCGTAATTACCGCGGCGTTCTCGCGGACTTCGCGGAGCACTTCCACTGCTACGTTCTCGAGTTCCCCGGATTCGGCGTCAGCGATCCCGGCCCCGACCACCCGATGATGATGGCGCAGGCATCGGTGGGGATGTTCCTCGACGGCCTTGGCCTCGGACCTGTCCACATGATCGGCAACTCCATGGGCGGCATCGTCGCCACCAAGGTTGCGATCGACGAACCGCACCGGGTGAGCAAGCTCGTCACCATCGGCGGCATGGGCAAGAACACCTTCTCTCCCGGCCCCGGTGAAGGCATCAAACTTCTCATGGAGTTCACCGACAACCCCACCCGCGAAGCTCTGGTCCGGTGGCTGCACTCGATGGTCTTCGACCGCGCGGTCGTCACCGAGCAGCTCATCGAAGAGCGCTGGGCCCTGGCCACAGAGCCGACGACGCTCGAGATCGCCCGCCGCATGTACAGCAGCAAGGCCATGGCTGCCATGGGCGCGGCTGCCGCTGCGTCAACCGCCGTGCCGTACTGGGCGCAGCTGAACAAGATCAAGGCGCCGACGCTGTTGACCTGGGGACGCGACGACCGCGTCAGCCCCGTGGACATGGCGATACTGCCGATGCGTGATATCCCCAACGGCGAAGTTCACATCTTCCCCAACTGCGGACACTGGACGATGATCGAAGCCCGTGACGCCTGGGTCGCGTCCGTTCTGGCATTCCTGACGCGTCCAGAAGGCAAGTAAAGGGCTTCGCCCCCGTGCGCCTTTTTGGTAGCTCCCACTACCAAAAAGGCGCACAGGGGGTGCTCCCACTCACCGGGAAGCGTTTCTGCACTTCGGCGGGCTACCTGCCACCGTTTCACCAACAGATTTTCATTCTGCCCAGGCACTCGCCGGGTAGCGAAACCAGAAAGCCGGAAAAATCATGGGTCAGGTTCTGGACAACATCTCACAGTTCGCCGACGAGATCCGCGCCGACGGAGTCGAGGGCGACAAGCTGATGCGCTTGACGGACGGCAGCGCGAAGCGCCTGCGCGACTCCGGCGTCATCCGGATGTTCCAGCCGAAGGAGTTCGGAGGCCTCGAGGCACATCCGCGTGAATTCGCCGAGACGGCAATGGCTATCGGTGCGATGGACGGTGCCACGGGCTGGGTCAGCGGCATCGTCGGTGTTCATCCGTGGGAGCTTGCGTTCTTCGACCGCAAGGCTCAGGAAGAGGTGTGGGGAACCGATCCCGATACGTGGATGGCGTCGCCGTATGCGCCGATGGGCGTGGCGAGGCCGGTCGAGGGGGGGTACATCCTCAACGGTCGCTGGTCGTTCTCCTCCGGTACCGATCACTGTGACTGGATCATGATCGGCGCGATGGTCGGTGACGAGTCCGGCAAGCCGCTGATGCCGCCGAAGCACCTGCACGTACTGCTGCCGCGCTCCGATTACGACATCGACCAGGACAGCTGGAATGTCGTGGGCCTGCGCGGAACCGGGTCGAAGGACCTGATCGTCAAGGACGCGTTCCTGCCCACCTACCGCACGATCGACGCCGGAAAGGTGTACGACGGGACGGCGTGGAAGGAAGCGGGCCGTACGGAGACGTTGTACAAGTTCCCGTTCTCCTGCATTTTCCCGTTGGGGATCACTTCGTCGTTGATCGGTATCGCGGAGGGTGCGTTGGCGTGCAACATGGCGGCGCAGCGTGAGCGTGTGACGGTCAGTGGCGTTCCGATCAAGGAAGATCCGTACGTGCTGTTCGCGATCGGTGAGGCGGCGGCCGAGATCGCTGCTTCTCGGGCTGCGATCTTGGAGACGGTGGATCGTTTCTGGGACATGACCGAGAAGGGGCAGGAAGTTTCGTTCGAGCTTCGTGCGATCGGTCGGCGTACGCAGACTGCGGCGGCGTGGCGTGCGGTGCGGGCGGTGGACGAGATCTTTGCTCGTTCCGGTGGTGGCGCGTTGCAGTTGAACACGCCGATGCAGCGGTTCTGGCGCGATGCTCATGCCGGTCTCGCGCACGCGATCCATGTACCCGGTTCCATTTTCCACGCGTCGACGCTCTCGCAGCTCGGTGGCGAACCGCAGGGCATCCACCGCTCGATGATCTAGTCCCACAATCACTCTCGAAGCAAGGACGGTTAGGCATGACTGAAATTCGGGGCCTGGGGTATCTCAGGATCCAAACGCAGGACGTGGCTCGCTGGCGCGAGCTCGTGGTCGACGGACTCGGCCTCGCGGTCGGTAGTGGCCCGGAAGCCGACGGCCTCTACTTGCGCCTCGACGAGCGTCGTGCGCGACTGATCGTCCTGCCCGGTGAGACGGACAAGGCTCTCGCAGTGGGTTGGGAAGTGCGAGATCAGTTCGCGCTCCAGCGTGTTCGTGAAGAGGTCGAGAAGGCCGGAGTCGAGGTCGAGGTTCTTTCCGAGGTCGACGCCAGCTACCGCGATGCCGAGCAGGTCATCGCATTCGACGATCCCAACGGCAACCGCGTCGAGGTTTTCTTCGGACCGGTACTCGACCACAGCCCGTTGGTCACCCCGCACGGCGGCCGCTTTGTCACCGGTGATCAGGGACTCGGCCATGTGGTGCTTCCAGTTACGCGTTTCGACGAGGCGTACACCTTCTACACCGAGGTGCTCGGATTCCTCCCGCGCGGTTCCATCCGTCTCGGCGGAATCGATGCGCCGCCGCCGGCTCGCCGCGTTCGCTTCATGGGTGTCAACCAGCGCCACCACAGCCTGGCGCTGTGCCCGGCGCCGCCGGTTGACGAACCCGGTCTTGTGCATCTGATGATGGAAGCCGAGACTCTCGACGCCGTCGGTCAGGCTCTCGATCGTGTTGCCAAGCTCGGCTTCTCGATCTCCTCGACGTTGGGTCGCCACACGAACGACAAGATGGTCTCGTTCTACGTGCGCGCACCCGGTGGCTGGGATCTCGAGTTCGGTTGCGAAGGCACGCTTGTCGACGAAACCTTCTACACCGCTGAGGAAATCACGGCGGACAGCTACTGGGGCCATGACTGGTCCGACAGTGAACCGCTGGCCGCGTTCACTCCCAAGAGCTAGTTCTGACGCAACAAAAAAGCTCGGTCCCGACGCCTGTCGGGACCGAGCTTTTTCGTGTGCTCGATCAGGAAGCTGCTGCTGCCAAACCGGTTTCGAGGTCGGCGAGGATGTCGTCGATTCCTTCGATACCGACCGCGAGGCGGACGAGCCCCGGGGTGACGCCGGAAGCGAGTTGCTCCTCGGGGGTGAGCTGCGAGTGCGTCGTCGACGCGGGGTGGATGACGAGTGAGCGAACGTCACCGATGTTGGCGACGTGGCTGTGCAGCGTCAGTGCGTTGACGAACTTCTTGCCTGCGTCGACTCCACCGGCGAGCTCGAACGCGACGATGGCGCCGGTTCCCTTGGGAGCCAGCTGCTTTCCACGCTCGTGCCAGGGTGAGGATTCCAGTCCGGCGTACGCGACCGACGTGACTTCGGCGCGGCCCTCGAGGAATTTCGCGACCTTCTGGGCGTTGGACACGTGGCGCTCGATGCGCAGGCTCAGTGTCTCGATGCCCTGCGAGATGAGGAAGGCGTTGAACGGTGCGATGGCCGAGCCGAGGTCGCGCAGAAGCTGAACGCGTGCCTTGAGGGCGTAGGCGGGTGCACCGAGATCGGCGAAGGTGACGCCGTGGTAGCTGGGGTCGGGGGTCGTGAAGTTGGTGTGGCGTCCCTGGGTCCAGTCGAACGTGCCGCCGTCGACGATGACGCCGGCGATCGCGGTGCCGTGTCCACCAAGGTATTTGGTGGCGGAGTGGACGACGATGTCGGCGCCGTGCTTCAGCGGCTGAATGAGGTACGGAGTTGCAACCGTGTTGTCCACGATCAGCGGGATACCGTGCTCATGAGCGACTGCGCTGATGCCGGGGATGTCGAACACGTCGTTCTTGGGGTTGGAGATGGTTTCGCCGTAGAACGCCTTGGTGTTCGGACGGATCGCCTCACGCCAGTGATCGAGGTTGTCCGGGTCCTCGACGAAGTCGACGGTGATGCCGAGCTTGGGCAGCGTGTAGTGGAAGAGGTTGTACGTGCCGCCGTACAGGCGAGGGCTGGAGACGATGTGGTCCCCGGCCTCGGCGAGGTTGAGGATCGCGAAGGACTCGGCGGCCTGACCGGACGCAACCAGCAGAGCCGCGACTCCGCCTTCGAGAGCGGCGATGCGCTGCTCGACGGCGTCCTGCGTCGGGTTCATGATGCGGGTGTAGATGTTGCCCGGCTCGGCGAGGCCGAAGAGCGCCGCCGCATGGTCGGTGTTGTCGAAGACGTAGCTGGTGGTCTGGTAGATCGGAAGCGCTCGAGCGTTGGTAGCGCTGTCCGGGCCCTGTCCGGCGTGGACCTGCTTGGTTTCGAACGACCAATCGGCGGTCGGATCGGTGTCGACGGGGGTGTTCTCGCTCATGAATTCATACTCCGTGGTGAAGGTGGGTTGGTGCGGGTCAGGCGGTTTCGACGACTGTATGCACTGAGACGGGATTTCGGGTGAGATCGAGTACGGGGCAGTGGGCGTCGACCGTCTCCTGCAACTCGAGGTATCGCTCGCGAGTTTCCGGACCGGTCAGGGTCACCACGACGCGAACCTCGGAGAATCCCGGGCGGACGGCATCGTCGAATCCGAAGAATCCACGAACGTCGAGGTCGCCTTCTGCCCTGGCCGAGATGTCGTCGAGCGCGATACCGAGCTTGTCCGCCCACACACGGTAGGTGACCACCTGGCAGGAGAGCAGGGATGCGAGATAGTACTCGACGGGATTGGCTGCGGTGTTCTCGCCGCCGAGGGCCGGCGGCTCGTCGACCTCGACGGTGTACTTACCGAGAGAAATGGTGCTGGCAACGGCGTCGTGCGCCTGAGCGGATGCCTTGAAGACGACGTGCGCTTTGCTTGCGTCCTTGTCGATGGCGTCGGCATTGGCTGCTACGGCGGAACTCAGGTGCGAGATCGAAGCGGTGGTCATGACAGAAATGTCCCCTGATCTGGGTGTACATACGAGTATCGACGTGAGCGGCGCTCACGTCGTAGGTCCGATCAGTAGATCGGACACCCGGATGTACAGACGTGCGCAAAATCGACATGGCGTCGCCGCGTCAGCAGCGTGCCCGTCTCGTATGCGCCAATTCCCGTCACGGAAGAGACTGTAACCGGTTCACACCCTTTCCGACCAGCCCTATAGGAAATCCGTCTCGGATCGTGGTCGCTCATGTGGGCGGCAGTCCGCTCCACTGCGGCGTCCGACGGCTCGCAAAAGCGTCGAGTCCTTCGGCGATGTCCGGCGATCGGAGCACCGCGTCCTTGGCGTCGTCGGTGATGGTCCATCCGGCAGTATCGGCCTCGGCGTAGAGAGCGTCGATTGCCTTCAGGCTCAGGCTTACCGAGGTCGGAGAGGACTCGCAGATCTCGGCCGCCATCACCAGAGCCTCGTCGAGCGCCTTACCCGGGGCAGTCACTGCATTGACGACGCCGAGATCTTTGGCCCGATCGGGATCGAGAGTGCGCCCGGTGATCAGGAGTTCGCGAGCGACATTGATCGGAAGGGCACGTGGCGCCCGAAAGAGCGCACCGGACGTCGCAACCAGACCGCGTTTGGTTTCGGGCAGACCGAATTGGGCTGTGGCGGAAGCGACGATCAGATCGCAGGCCAATGCGATTTCGAAGCCGCCGCCCAGCGCGTATCCCTCCACTGCGGCGATCAGAGGCTTGTTTCGCTGACGCCGAATGACGCCGTACTCACCGCCGCGAGGCATGCGAAGGTCGGCTCGCTCTCGGATATCGGTTCCGGCGCAAAAGATGTTGGGGGTTCCGGTGATGATGCCGACCCACAGAGAAGGGTCGTCGTCGAGAAGGTTCAGTGCGGCTTCGATTCCCTCGGCAGTTTCACGATTGATCGCATTACGACGTTCTTCGCGTTCGATCCTGACGATGAGAACGCGGTCGTGGCGTTCTGTGGAAACAGTCGACATAATTGGACTGTAGTCCATCTATCGAAGGGGTGGTGCGTCAACTGGCGAGACCGACATTGGACACATTCCGGACTGTGGCGAAGACTGTGTTCTGAGGCGGAGAAAGGCAGGTCGACGTGATTTCCAAACGAGAACAGAACAAGCGCGACACCAACGACAGGTTGCTCTCGGCTGCTCGAATTCTGTTCTCGGCGCAGGGTTTCGCCAGCACGACCGTCGACGACATCGCCGAGCGAGCCGAGGTGTCGCGAGCCACCTTCTTCAATTACTTCCAGGGCAAGGACTCGGTTCTCGAGGCGCTGCACAGTGATCATCTCGATCAGCTTGCGGCACTGGTGGATCAGCTCATGGAATCGCCGATGCCGACCTCTGATCGGATCTCCCGGATTTTTCAGGACTTTGCGCAACAAGCGATCATGCATCCGCGCTATCTGCGCATGGTGACTGCAGAACTCGAGCGCGACTTCGCCTCCTCCGGAGCGGGGGCGGCACACGATCATCGGTTCCATGTGGAACTTCTGCGGATCGTCACTGCCGGTATCGAAGCCGGCGAAGTGAGATCGGACTACCCGCCGCTGTTTCTCGCGCAGATGATCGGCGGTACGTACGGAGCGTTGGTCCGCTTCTGGCGGCAAGACGCCGATTACGACGTGGTCGGCGAATTCGATCGCGGTGCCAGGTACGTCGCGGAAGGCATCGCTGCTCGCTGAGCCGACTCAGGACGTGGTGCCGGCTCAGGGTGTGGGCACTACCAGGGGCAGCATCTGCTGGACGCTCTCCGAAAGATAGTTCGCGGCAGTCTGATCACCGGACAGGTGGCGAAGAAGACTCTGCTGGAACAGGCCGTCGAAGATCGCGTACATCGCCGGCGAGGTGACCGAGGGCTCCACGTCGAGAAGCTCGGCATAGCGAGAGACGATGCGCCAGATCATGTTTTCGAGACTCTCGTCGATCGCGGCCACGTCGGTTCGGAACGACTCCTCGAACATCGACTGCGCGCGCAGGTCGTACCAGAGGCGGTGCATCGTCGGCTCGTCGATCATGGTCTCGGCGAGCAGCGCGCCGAAACCCGTTTTCAGTTCCTCCGGCGTCTGAGCGGTGGCGACGATGCCGTCGTAGCGGGTGACGCAGCGTGCCTTGTAGTGGCGCACGCAGTGGGTGATGAGATCGACCTTGTCGCTGAAGTAGTAGTGCAGGACGCCGTGTGAGAACTCCGAATTCTGGGCGATTTCGCGCAGGCTCGTGCGTGCGTAGCCCAGTTCGGCCAGCGTTTGCAGTGCGGCCTCGGCCAGTTGATCACGTCGCTCGGAGAATTTGTCGACCTGACGACGTGACACCTTGTCTGCGTTGGACCGCTTCTCCGAAGAGACAGGAACCGCCTTTTTTCCTGCCCCACTTGGCTTCTCGACTGTCGTGGTCACGATGGCACGTCCTGTTCCCTGCGATTTCCACAGCGGCACGATCGCCGCGTCCGAATCAGTGTAACCCCTGGTCTTTGACGGGCGTGTAACAAAATCTTGACAGTCGTCAAGATTTCTCTTGACACTCGTCCAAAGTTGAATACTCTGTGACTCACACCACTTGGCAGCGTCGCTGTGAACGGTGGCATCGCGAGAGTCGTTTCAGTCATGGAGGCAGTCGAAAATGAGCGTGTTTGATCTCGAGGGACGAAAAGCACTGGTCACAGGTGGTGCCAAGGGGCTTGGAGCCGGAATGGCTGAGGCGTTGGCGAAGGCGGGGGCGTCGGTGATGATCGGCGATGTTCTCGAAGACGAAGGTCGTGCCACCGCAGAGGCCGTTGGTTCGGGCGGAGTCAAAACCGGCTTCGTAAAGCTGGACGTCACCGACGACGCCAACTGGGAAGAGGCAGTCGCCGCCACCGCGGAGACTCTCGGCGGCTTCGACATCCTCGTCAACAACGCAGGCATCGAGATTTCCTCGCTGGTGGTCGACCTCGATCCGGGCGACATCCGCCGTATGTGTGAGGTCAACATCCTCGGAACAGCGCTCGGAACCAAACACGGACTCCGCAGCATGCGTCCGGGTGGCGTAGCCGGAACCGGCGGCTCCATCATCAACATCTCTTCAGTGGCCGCAACCATTCCGTTTCCCGGGATCAGTGGATACTCCGCGACCAAGTCCGCGGTCGATCGCTTCACCAGAGTTGCCGCCGCCGAGTCGGGCAAGCTCGGCTACGGAGTCCGCGTCAACTGCATCTACCCGGGCCTCGTCGCCACGGAGATGGGTCTCGGACTCGCGGCGGACATGGAGAAGCTCGGCCTCTGGCCCAGTGCCGAAGCGGCAGTCGGCGACGTCATCGGTCTCACCCCGCTCGGCCGCCTCGGTGAAGTGAACGACATGGCTGACGCCGTGGTGTTCTTGTCCTCCGACGCCGCGCGATTCATCACCGGAATCGGCCTACCGGTCGACGGTGGCATGGGCATGTAACTGCCCTCCCCATTCGTACGTACACCCTCCTCACGTCTTCGAAAGGTTCCACGAACATGTCCGAAAAGAAGCCCGTCATCGTCTACGGCGTCTCCGGGTACACCGGCCGTCTGGTGTGTGAATACCTGCGCGAGTTCAACATCCCGTTCATCGCAGCCGGTCGCGACGCCGCTCGCATCCAAGAGGTCCTCGACAAGATCCCCGGTTTGGACACCGTCGATCACGAGGTCGTCGAGGTCGAGCACACGGTCGAGGCTCTGACCGAATTGTTTACCGGCGCACAGGTTGTCAGCAACATGGTCGGGCCGTTCATCAAGCTTGGCGGCACCGTCGTCGAGGCTGCGTTGAATGCCGGTTGCCACTACATGGACACCACCGGTGAGCAGGACTGGGTACTCGACGTCCAGGAGAAATTCGGCGACAAGTACCAGGAGAAGGGTCTGCTTCTCTCGCCCGGTATCGCGCAGATGTACACCACCGGTGAGATCGCGGCCAACATCGCACTGGAAACGCCGGGTCTCGATACGCTCGACATTCTCGTGCTGTGGAAGGGATTTCCCACCTACGCCTCCACTCAGACGATCTTCACCATCCTCAAGGCGAACTGGTACTACCTCGAGCAGAACAAGTACGTGCAGTGGGCGCCCGGCCAGACTTTCGACGTCGTCGTTCCCGGCCAGCACGAAACTGCGCTTGCATTGCCGTGGGGCGGAACTTGCCACCCCGTGTGGTTCAAGAACGATCCGCGAGTTTCCAACGTCAAGGCTGCGGGCGGGGTGTTCGACCGCACCGTGATGGAAGGTGTTGTCGCGACACAGAAGATCGTGGAGGAGCAGATCAAGACCCTGCCCGCCGACGAGCAGGAAGCCGCCTTGGCCGAGATCGCCGGTTCGGTTCAGGCGGGTATGCCCCCTCGTGAAAATCCGCGCATCAACACCTCACTCGACTCCGTCTACGCGTCGGGTCCGCTGGGTCGCTCGCACGTCGTGATCCACGGAAACTGCAACTACAAGCAGACGGGCCTCCTACACGCTTATGCAGCGCATTCCTTGCTTCAGCAGGCGCCCAAGAGGACCGGGCTTGCCTCGGCCTGCCAGGCGTTCGGCCATCGCGAACTACTCGGCGCGCTACGTAGTTTCGGGCTGGCTCTGGAGCCGGAAGTAACCATCAACGCCTAGCTCGTCGCCCTCGTCATCATGTTCACGGCTCCCGGCGTGCATCGCGCCGGGAGCCCCGCCCTGGAGGCTCCCCATGCGTTTGACCGACTATCTCGACAAGGGAGCCTCTCTTGGTTCCACCGCACCGTGTTTGACGATGGGGGAGCGCACTCTCTCCTACGGCGAGGTGCAACAGTTCAGCCGACGCTTCGCAGCTTCGCTCGCGGCTTCGGGCATCGCGGCGGGCGAGAAGGTCGCGATTCTGTCCGGCAATGACCCGATCTCGTTCTCCTGCGTATTCGGTATCAGTAGGGCTGGCGCGGTCTGGTGCCCGATCAACCCCCGCAACGAAGCTGCGGAGAACCGAGACCTGTTGGATCTGTTCGATTGTCGCGCTCTGTTCTTCCAGAAGTCCTATGCGCCGCTCGTCGACCAGATCAAGGACGCGCTTCCACAGTTGGTGACGCTCGTCTGTATCGACGGCGAATGGGATTCGGCACAGTCCCTCGAAAGCTGGCTCGGGGAAGAAGAACTCGACGCCGCGGCGCCCGACGACGTCACCATGCTGGTCGGTACCGGTGGTACGACGGGCCGCCCCAAGGGCGTGATGTTGACCGGGCACAACATCGAGACGATGACCGCAATCACTTTGATGAGTTATCCATTCGAGGGGCGCCCGGTGTATCTGGCGTTGGCGCCGTTGACTCACGCCGCCGGTGTTTTGTGCTTCCCGATCATGGCCCTCGGCGGCGAAGTGGTGATCATGCCGAAGCCCGATCTCGGGTACTTCCTCGCGAACGTTCAGAAGCACAAGGTGACTCACACCTTCCTGCCGCCGACGCTCATCTACATGTTGCTCGAGCACGAGGACCTCGCGGTAACGGATCGTAGCTCGCTGCAGTGTTTCTGGTACGGCGCGGCACCGATCTCCCCGACCAGGCTAGAGGAGGCGATCGACAAGATCGGACCGGTCATGGCTCAGCTGTTCGGGCAGAGTGAAGCCCCCATGATGATCTCGACGATGTCACCGAAGGAGCATTTCGGCCCGGACGGCACTGTCGCAACGTCACGACTTTCGTCGGCGGGTCGACCGTCGCCGCTGGTGACCGTGGGGATCATGGACGACAAAGGCGCGCTGCTCGGACGTGGCGAGCGTGGTGAGGTGGTGATTCGCAGTTCGTTGGTGATGGCGGGTTATTACAAGAACTCCGACGCAACCGCGGAAGCGTCAGCCCACGGCTGGCATCACACCGGCGACATCGGGTACCTGGACGAGGACAATTTCCTGTTCATCGTCGATCGTGCGAAGGACATGATCATCACCGGCGGTTTCAACGTCTATTCGGTCGAGGTGGAGCAGGCACTCATGGCGTATCCGGGGATTCAGGACTGCGGAGTGATCGGGTTGCCGGACGACAAGTGGGGCGAACGTGTTGTGGCAGTGGTGCAGCCACACCTCGGCGCAGACATCGACGGCGCCGAGGTGATGGCTTTCGTGAAGTCTCGCATCGGAAGTGTGAAGACTCCGAAGCAAGTCATCGTCTGGGACGATCTACCTCGCTCCAAGGTCGGCAAAGTTCTCAAGAACGAGATCAAGAGCGAGCTGACTGGCTGAGATCACGACTCGCACACCACGTCTTCGGCGGGCAGTGAGCCGTCGAGCAGGTACGAGTTGACGGCGGCGTTTGCGCAAGTATTCGCGTAGCCCGGGAACACCGCATGAGTGCGGCCTGGAACTGTCACGAGCCGTGAGCCTTTCATCGCTTCGTGCATGCCGAGGCCTTCGTCGTACGTCGTGCGGGTGTCACCGGTTGCCTGGATCTGCAATGCCGGAACGTTGTTGTCGATGTCGATCCGCTTCGGGGCCTCACTGCGCCAGAACGCGCAGGGCATGATCGTGTTGTGCGTGCCGGCGAAGATCGGCTGATCACCACGGTGCTCCTCCAACTTGTTGCGATACCACGCGGGATCGCTCGGCATCGACACGTCTCCGCAGACAATGGCGATTGTTCCGGCATAGTCAGGGCCGGTCCCCAATTCGGTCTGGAACCACGCCTGCATCAGTCCCGTCAGCTGGGGATGGATGTCCTCGACGGTCTTGCCTGCGGCGAGTTCGCGCAACTGAACCAATACCTGCGCGAATGCCTCGCTTTCCTTTTCGGTGTCCCCGGTTCCGTTGACGTACATCAGGAATGGAAGGACGTGATCGTCGACGGCGTAGTCACCGATCTGAATCGGAGTGGTGGCAGCGTCCGAGATCAGCTTCTCGATGAGGGCGCGAACTTCGGCGGGCGTCGATCCGAGTGCATAGGTGGAATTGCGTTCTGCTGCCCACTGTGAGAATCCGTCGATCGCTTTCTCATTGGCCGGGCCCATGTCCTGGAACATCTCGTAACCGTATTTCTTCGGGTCCGGTGCGCTGTCGAGAACCACACGGTCGATCCTGTCTGGGAACATTTGCGCATAGTTCGCACCAAGATATGTGCCGTACGACCACCCGAAGTACGACGCCTTCTCCTGGTCGAGGGCGCCACGAATCACGTCGAGGTCGCGGGCGATGTTCTGAGTATTGATGTGCGGCAGATAGTCCGGGTACTTGTCCCAGCATGTGTCAGCGGCCTCGCGTGCGAGCGCAACACTTTCGTTCCACCCTTCCTCTGTGGTACCGGGTGAACGCATCCATGTCATCTGCTCGACGCCGCAGTCGATCGGCGTGCTCTTGCCGAGCCCTCGGGTGTCCATGCCGATGACGTCGTATGCCGCTGCGACTTCCGGTGTCATCCCGGCATTCAGAATCGCGGGCAATCCCGGTCCTCGGCCACCCGGGCCACCAGGGTTGGTGAGCAAGATCCCGCGTCGCTGTGCAGGGTCGGTGGACGCGACCCGCGAGATCGCCACTTCGATCGTCTTGCCGTCAGGTGCGGAATAGTCCAAAGGTACTGTGACCATGGCGCAGTCACTTGCCGTCGATGTTCCGGTGTCTGTGGCGCATGGCCCCCATTCGACATCCTGGTCGTAGAACGCGCTGAGATTCGATTGTGGATCTTCCTGCGGAGCAGCAGGATCCGAGCACGCCGACAGCGCAGGTACTGCGAGTGCGGCAGCGGCGATTGTGGTAGCCAGCCACTTTCGTGGTCGAGGCGTGCGTGATCTGGGCATGATGGATCCAGTCATTGTCGTGTCGTGTCCTTGTTTCGAGCCCATTTTCGGGCAGCGTTGATCACCCCACTTCCGATGTGGGGATTCAGTGGCGGAGTTTCAGGGTCGAGACTGGCGGGCAGCGAACTCGGCCGCTACAGCCTTCGCGAATCTTTCCTGGGTCGGGGTTCTTCGATCTGCTTGGTGCTCGCGCAGCACCGCTACCAACCGGGTGGGTGAAGGGCGTTCCGGTGCGGCCTGTTCAGGAAGCACTCTCTCGGTGAAATCGCAGAACTGAATGGCAAGGGCCGCAATCGTGTCGGCGTCCGCCGGAGCGTCGGTGAGGGCGTACATGCGAGTAATCAATTCGATTGCCTGCTCGCGGTTCGGCTTCGCCAACGCCCGGCGGTGTGCGCTCAGGAGTGAATCGCAGACTTCGGGATCACCCCCGGAGACGGTGAGCGCGAGGATCAGGAGTTCGCGCTCGTTGTCGATCCACGCTGTCGGCGCACCGGCAACGACATACTGTGCGAGCACTTCCGAAAACGCGTCGGGTAGTTCGGGATCGGCGTTGCGGCGTAGCGACTCGATGTGAGCACGTTGAACCGCGATCTGTTCGGCCTTGGCTGCCAGTTCCTTGTCGAGTGCGTCGAGTGCGGACCGGGTGTCGTGAGCGTCGCCGTCGAGCAGTTCGGCGATCTTGGCAACAGGAATCCCCAGATCGCGCAGGCGGCGGATGCGGCTCAGTCGTGCCAGGTCCACCGCCCGGTACATGCGGTAGCCGTTGGGTTGGCGTTGTGGTTCTTCGAGAAGCCCGTTCGAGTGGTAGTAGCGCACGGATCTGACGGTGGTGCCGGCCAGATTCGCCAGCTCGCCGATGGTCATCATCGCCTCGCCCTCCCGTTTGTCGATTCGGATTTCGTCTGTGGAAACCATTCTCCAACCCTGACGCGGCGTCAGGGTCAAGGTGCGCGCCGGAGAACGTGACCGTTGACACGTTAAGGACATAGCCTTAATCTGGATTTTGTCCGTTACGACATCGTCGATTCCGAGGAAGTGCCTTGATGGCTACCCTTTTGCCTGCGGCAACGATCTTTCCGATCCCCACCGATCCGCTTGCTGCCTATGGTCCACTTGTCGCTCGCCGGAATCCCGAGTCCGTAGTTGCGGCGCCGTACGAACACTTTGCGGTCAAGGCGGTCACGCCGACGATCGGAGCGGAAATCTCCGGCATTCGACTCGGTGGGGACCTGTCTGATGCCGTGATTGCGGAACTTCGCCGCGCTCTCCTCGAATGGAAAGTCCTCTTCTTTCGGGATCAGGACCTCGGCCGAGCAGAACATCGAGCTTTTGCCGAGCGTTGGGGCGATCTCGAACAGCATCCGTTCTTCAAGTACACGCAGCCAGGGCAGACGGACGTCGATGTCACGACGCTGGCCAAGGATGCGATGGTCGGCGGCGTCGAGAACAACTGGCACAACGACGTGACGTGGCACGAGTTTCCTTCATTTGCAGCCGTACTTCGTGCAGTCGAGGTGCCAGAGGTGGGTGGTGACACGTTGTGGGCTGACACCGCTGCTGCCTACGATCTGCTTCCGGAAGACGTCAAGAAGCGTATCGACCCGCTTGTTGCAGAACATGATTGGATCAACTCGTTCGGCAGGTCGATGCCGGCGGATGCGGTCGAGATGTTGCGTCCGAAGTTCCCCGCGGTGCAGCATCCGGTGGTTCGGGTCATTCCGGAAAGCAGCAGGCGGGTGTTGTTCGTCAACATGACCTTCACGCAACGGATCTTGGGTGTATCCGAAGAGGAATCGAACGAACTTCTCACGATGCTGTATCGCCACGTCAATCGTCCGGAATTCCAGGTCCGACTGAAGTGGGAGCCGAATACTGTTGCCTTCTGGGACAATCGGACCTGCCAGCATTACGCGGCCAGTGACTACTTCCCGGCTCGTCGTGTGATGGATCGAATCTCGATTGTCGGCGATCGGCCAGTGGGCGTCGGGGACTGATACGACACTCAGCGCCTCACGATGTCTACTACGAATAGTAGTAACGCACCTCACATAGTTTTTCGACGCTTTGTCGATATGATTTCGACAAGGCGTCGATAAAAGTCGGCGTAACTCGCACCGACGACTTTGGAGCTCCCCGAATGTTCCTCGCCCTGCGTGAACTGTGGTTTGCGCGAAATCGATTCCTCTTGATGGGTGCCGTGGTTGCCCTCATCTCGATCCTGATGGTGATCCTGTCCGGCCTCTCGTCCGGCCTGGTCAACGACGGTGTGTCCGCTTTGCAGCGGACGCCGATTCAGGCGTTTGCCTTCGCGCCGGACACCAAAGCCGACTCGGCGTTTTCGCGCTCGGTCGTCACCGAGGAGCAGGCCCAGGCATGGCGCATGCAACCCGATGTCCAAGACGCCGAACTGTTCGGAAACATGATCGTCAATGCAAAAACTCGCAGTGGCACGCCTGTCGATCTCACGCTCTTCGGTATCGAACCTGGCTCCTTCCTCGAGCCCGTCACCGCCGACGGGAGGGGACTGCAAGCCGACACGGACATCATCGTCAGCTCTACCTTCCGTGATGATGGTGTTGCGATCGGTGACACGGTGATACTCGATCGACTCGGTACGGAGCTGACAGTTGTCGGATTCACCGAAGACAAGCGCACTTTCGGGCACGTAGACGTCGCCTACCTGCCCCTGCGTACCTGGCAGGAGGTTCACGCCGGTGCCAAGATCGGCGAAACCGCCAACGCCAGTGCGTATTCCGAAGCGAGTGTTGTCGCGATTCGCGGGCTGGACGATACACTGCCGGACCTCGTATCGGGCGATGCGGCGGCGGGAACGTCCGCAAAGACGCTCGAGGAATCTTTCGACTCCTCACCGGGCTTCTCCGCGGAAATGATGACAATGTCGATGATCAAGGCGTTTCTGTACGCGATCTCCGCACTGGTCGTCGGCGCATTCTTCAGTATCTGGACAGTTCAGCGTGGTCGCGAACTCGCAGTGTTGCGTGCGATGGGAGCCTCCACCGGCTTCCTGCTTCGCGACGGCATGGCACAGGCACTCGTAGTGCTGCTTGGTTCCATCGGCATCGGTGTGTTGCTGGGCTTGGGGCTCGGCTCGGGACTCGAAGGCGGTGGGATGCCGTTCGCTCTGGAGTCCGGTCCTGTCGTCAACGGCGGAGTGCTCTTGGCGGTACTCGGGCTGATCGGCGCAGCCGTTTCCATCGTCCGCGTTACTCGTGTCAACCCGCTCACCGCATTGGGAGAAAACCGATGACCACAGTCGAAAAAACCACTACCGGACTGGTATTGACCGCTGTCAGTCTTCACTTCGGTGACGGTGACTCCACCGTGCTCGCCCTCGACGACGTGGACCTCGAGGTCACGGGCGGCGAACTTGTCGCGATCGTCGGGCCGTCAGGGGCTGGAAAGTCGAGCTTGCTCGCTGTGGCCGGCGGACTCGGTCGGCCGTCGAGTGGAACGATTGTCATCGACGGCGTCGACGTGTCGGCGATGCCGGCCCGTGCATTGGCCAAACTGCGACGAGACAAGGTCGGCTTCGTCTTTCAATCGGGCAATCTGATTCCAGCGCTGACGGCGCGCGATCAGCTTCGGCTGATTCCCAAGCTCACGGGGCGGCCTGGTCGCGATCCCGAGGAATTGCTCGACTCGGTCGGTATGAGCCACCGTGCGGATCGTCGACCTGGTCAACTCTCCGGCGGTGAACGACAGCGCGTCGGTATCGCTCGGGCATTGATGAGCAATCCCTCGCTACTGCTCGTCGACGAGCCGACGGCTGCTCTCGACCGAAAACGTAGCCATGAGGTGGTTGAACTGCTCTCGCGCGAAACTCACGAGGCCGGCGTCGCTACGATCATGGTGACCCACGATCACGACGTGCTCGGGCACTGCGACCGCATCCTCGAAATGGTTGACGGTCGATTGCGTCAGAGCGAGTAAGCCCGCAAGGGGACTGGAGGAGATTCGGTGCCGAGGATCGATGCCCCCACTGTGGTCGAGCATCGTGCTGCTCAGCGCCGTGCCCTCCTCGACGCTGCACACGCTCTTCTGTCCGAGACCCCGGACCGGCCGCCGGGGCTCGGTGAGGTGGCAGCGAAGGCCGGGCTCGCCAGGTCGAGTGCCTACCACTACTTCCGGTCCCGAGAAGATCTCCTCAGTGCCGTCGTCGAAGATATGTTCCCGCGCTGGAACGACAAGATCGTCGAGGCGATGGCAGGCGCAGACGATCCGATATGGGCTTACGTCGAAGCAAACCTCCAACTGGTAGCCGACGGGGAGCATGCGATAGTCGGAGCGCTGGCGACGCTGACCCCGCAAACGTTTCGGGATTCGCGGATCATGGAAATGCACGACAGTCTTGTGCTCCCGCTTGTCGAGGCCCTTCGCCTCCGTGGCGTGTCGGACCCGAAGCTCACCGCCAAGTTGATCAACTCGCTGGTGCATACGGGTACTGAACTGATCGAATCCGGTTGCAGCATGGACGAAGTCAGGTCCGCCGTGCGTGAGGTCCTCGCGTGACGGGCAGCCTCAGGCCGTAAGCAGATCCATC
Organism: Rhodococcus sp. FW305-130; assembly: GCF_058788335.1. NCBI lineage: Bacteria > Bacillati > Actinomycetota > Actinomycetes > Mycobacteriales > Nocardiaceae > Rhodococcus > Rhodococcus sp. FW305-130. The sequence goes on from NZ_JBYTAP010000001.1 coordinate 240,920, forward strand.
CGAAGGTACTCGGTGATGCGGAGCAGTCTCGGGGGTTGGGACACATCTGAGGAAAGTGCTTGAAATGCTTCGTCTTTCGCGACGAGGCGCGGGGCGCCGAGGCTCACCTCCGTCTCGTCGACCGACAGTCGAGCGCTTCCCGCTTTCAAGACGTTCTGCACCCAGTCCGAGCCTGATCCGTACACCAGAATGAAGACATAGCCACCCTCGACCGGATAGGCGTCGAGAGGGGTCCGGTAGGTCGTGCCGGATGTGCGTCCGACGTGTGTCAGTACCGGCCATTTCCCGCTCGAGATCGCACGAGGATTGAACACTCGCTTGTTGACATGTCCCCACCATCTCGGCATCGGCATTGCGGTCTCCCTTCGCGAGCGCCTTACGAACGTAAGGCTGACTTACACCTGTAAGGGTGACTTACGGATGTAAGGTTGTCAACGTATTCGTTCCTCGGAGGGGAGTCTGTGTGTCACGGCAACCGCGACAGTCGCTGAACAGGACTCGCGTGATCGAGGGTGCGATCCGCGTTGCCGACGCGGGTGGTGTCGAGGCCGTCACGATGCGACGGGTGGCCCAGGAGTTGGGCATCGAGGCGATGTCGCTCTACCACCACGTTCCCAACAAAGATGCGATTCTCGACGGCGTCGTCGATGCGGTCTTCGAGGCGATCGACCTACCCGACGGCGAGTGTGCGGATTGGCGAGATGCAATCCGTGGACGCGCCTTTTCCGCTCGCACAGTCCTGTCGCAGCACCGTTGGGCTCTCGGTTTGCTGGATTCGCGACGCAACCCTGGCTCGGCGACCCTGCGTCATCTCGACGCTGTGCTCGGAGTCCTCCGGAAGGCCGGGTTCACGCTGCCGATGGCCGCCCACGGAGCCTCGCTGATCGACAGTTACATCGGCGGATATGTTCTCCAGGAGGCGAATCTGCCGATGAGCGCACCCGGCGACGTCGAAGAAGTTGCGAGTGACATCCTCGAGCGCCTTCCGGCTGAAGAGTTGCCCTTCCTTCACGAGATGATCGTCGATCACGGTCTGAGTCCGGCTTACGACCACACGCGTGAGTTCGCCTACGGTCTCGATCTCATCCTCGATGCGCTGGAGGCGCGCCGAGGCTAGCGGCGAACCGGCACGTGCTTGGTGACTATCCGGTGGATCAGGCGAGCAGCGGTCCGGGCAGTGCGATTGTCGATGTCGAGGCTCGGGTTCAGTTCGGCGACATCGAGAACCGCGAGCTTTCCGCTGGATGTGACTCGATCACATACGTATTGGATTGTTTCCAGGCTGACGCCGTAGGCCGCGGGTGCGCTGACGCCCGGCGCCACGGCGGCGGGAAGCACGTCGAGGTCGATGGTCAGGTAGACCAGATCGACGTCGTCGAGGAAGTCTGCGAGGAACTGATCCACGACGCCTCGACCGATCACTCCGCATTCTTCGTCGAGCAGATAGCGAACGCCAAGGCGGTGAGCCGTATCGAACAGAGCAGTGGTGTTGCTCGGTTGGCTGATTCCGATCACGCTGTACTGATGTGAGGTGCCTGCCGCGGCTTCGTCCTCGGCGATCTGACGAAAGGGCGTGCCGGAACTGGGGATCGGGTCGCCACGTAGATCGAAGTGCGCATCCAAGTTGAGGATTCCGAGTTTGGCTCCGGCGGTTCGCAAGTCGGAGCCCGCGACGCCGAGGTATGTACCGTAGGCGATTTCGTGTCCTCCCCCGAGAACCACGGGGAAGTGTCCCGAATCGAGCGCAACGCTGACGGCGTTCCCGAGTGCGGCCTGACCGGCCTCGAGGTCTTCACCCGACACGGCAACGGTTCCCGCGTCCTGAATCTGCAGTGGTTCGGCCAGCGCCATGGAGGCCAACCCCGCTCGCAACGCGTCTGGGCCGTTCGCGGCACCGCGACGGCCCTTGTTGCGGCGGACTCCTTCGTCACTGGAGAATCCGATCAGAACACAGTCGCCGGGAGCTGTTTCGGCTGAATACGGTTGCACGGCATGATGCCACCGCAGATGCTCGGCAGTGGTGCCGTCGGAGCGCCCGGTCCACGGCTTGGGTTCGATGTCGACTGCGATCTGATGTGCCACGACGGCCTCCCGGTGAGTGTATTTCAGTAGCTTGTGGCGAGTGTGCCGTTTTTCCAGACCTCGCGCACCAGAGGGACGCCCGGGCGGTAGGCGAGGTGGAGGTACGACGGTGCATCGAGCGCGATGGCGTCGGCACGTGTTCCGAGAGAAAGGGTTCCGACGTCGGTGCGCTGCAGCGCCCGAGCGCCACCTGCAGTGGCTGCCCAGACTGCCTCAGCGGGCGTCATGTGCATGTCTCGCACCGCAATTGCGATGCAGAACGGAAGGCTCGTGGTGTAACAGGTACCGGGATTGCAGTCGGCGCCCAGAGCTACGGTGACTCCGGCGTCCAGCAGTGCGCGGGCGTCGGGGTACTTGTTGCGGGTGGAGAAGTCGGCGCCGGGCAACAGTGTTGCTACGGTGGAACTCTGAGCCAGGGCGTCGATGTCCTCGGCGGTGACGTACGTGACGTGGTCGACGGACGCTGCTCCCATCTCGACGGCGAGCTGAACTCCTGGCCCTTCGCCGAGTTGATTGCCGTGAACTCGGGGGGTCAGTCCGGCGGCGACGCCTGCGCTCAGGACTGCATGAGCCTGTTCGCGGTTGAACGCTCCTCGCTCGCAGAAGACATCGATCCACTTTGCGTGTGGCGCACAGGCAGGGATCATCTCGTCGCACGCCATGGCGACGTAATCATCGGCGCGGCCGGCATATTCGGGTGGTGGAACATGGGCGGCCAGCAGTGTGACCTCGTCGGTGAACTGCCCGGCGATCAGTGCGCTGCGTAGTTCGCTCTCGGTGTTCTGCCCGTACCCGGTCTTGCATTCGACGGTTGTGCTGCCCGAGCGCAGGGATTCGTCGAGTAGGCGCCGAACATTGGCCTGCAATTGTTCGTCGGTGGCCGAGCGCGTCGCTTCGATGGTGTTGCGAATGCCGCCGGCGGCGTACATCTCTCCCGCCATGCGAGCTGCGAATTCCTCGGCCCGCTCGCCACCGAACACCAGGTGTGAGTGACTCTCCACGAAGCCGGGGAGCAGGGCCCGACCGCCGATATCCTGACCGATATCGGCAGCCGGGGCGTCGGCGGAATCGCCGACCCAAGCAACAACGCCGTCGTCGAAAACGATTGCCGCGTCGTGTCGTACGCCGAGCTTGCCCTCACCCAGAGTCGGGTCATTGGTGACGAGGGTTCCGATGTTGGTCAGAACTGTGGTTCGAGAACCATTCGTGGTCAATGTAATTCCTAACTCAGTGTGAGGTGGTGGAGCTGTTTCAGTTCTCGGTCATCGGGATACGGACGCCGCGCGTGGCCGCCGTGTCGATGGCGTGGTCGTATCCCGCATCCGCATGCCGGATGACGCCCATCCCGGGATCGTTGGTGAGAACCGCTTCGAGCTTCTTGGCTGCGAGTTCGGTGCCGTCGGCGATGCACACCTGTCCCGCGTGGATGGAGCGTCCCATACCGACGCCGCCGCCTTGGTGAAGTGAAACCCACGAAGCGCCGGACGCGGTGTTGACCAGGGCGTTGAGCAGCGGCCAGTCGGCGATCGCGTCGGACCCGTCGATCATCGATTCGGTTTCGCGGTACGGCGAGGCGACCGATCCCGAGTCGAGGTGATCGCGGCCGATGGCGATCGGCGCGGACAGTTCGCCCGAGGCGACCATCTCGTTGAACTTGAGGCCCGCGAGGTGGCGCTCACCGTATCCGAGCCAGCAGATGCGGGCCGGAAGGCCCTCGAAGGCAACCTTTTCGCCTGCCATGGTGATCCAGCGACGCAGGTGCTCGTTCTCGGGGAAGAGTTCGAGGATGGCCTTGTCGGTGGCCTCGATGTCCTTGGGATCACCGGAGAGAGCTGCCCAGCGGAAGGGGCCGAGACCTTCTTCGAAGAGCGGGCGGATGTAGGCCGGAACGAATCCTGGGAAGTCGAAAGCGCGGTCGTAGCCGGCCTTGCGGGCCTCGTCACGGATGGAGTTGCCGTAGTCGAACACCTCGGCGCCGGCGTCCATGAATCCGACCATGGCCTTGACGTGCGCGGCCATCGCGTTGCGGGAATCTTCGGTGAACTTCTGCGGATCCTTCTCCGACATGATCTTCATGTCGGGGAAGTCGATCCCGATCGGCAGGTAGGCGAGGGGATCGTGCGCCGAGGTCTGGTCGGTCACGATGTCGATGGGGGCCTTCATCTCCAGCAGCGCCGGGAAGATCTCTGCCGCATTGCCTTCGAGGCCGATGGAGAGCGGCTTCTTGGCGTCGCGTGCCGCTGTCGCCAGTTCGAGCGCGTGCTCGATGCTGTCGGCCTTGGTGTCGAGGTACTTGTGGGCGATACGACGGTCGATGCGGGTGATGTCGCAGTCGACGCAGATCGCGACGCCGTCGTTCATGGTGACGGCGAGAGGCTGGGCGCCGCCCATTCCGCCGAGACCTGCAGTGAGCGTGATCGTTCCGGCGAGCGATCCGTTGTAGCGCTTCTTCGCAATGGCGCCGAAGGTCTCGTAGGTGCCCTGCAGGATTCCCTGGGTGCCGATGTAGATCCAAGAGCCTGCGGTCATCTGGCCGTACATGGTCAGGCCGAGGTCTTCGAGGCGGCGGAACTCTTCCCAGTTCGCCCAGTCACCGACGAGGTTGGAGTTGGCGATCAGCACTCGCGGTGCCCACTCGTTGGTGCGGAAGACACCGACCGGCTTGCCGGACTGCACCAGCATGGTCTCGTCGTTCTTCAGCGTCTTCAGTGTGGCGACCATGGCGTCGAATGCCGCCCAACTACGTGCTGCGCGACCGGTTCCGCCGTAGACGACGAGGCTGTCCGGGTGCTCGGCAACATCGGGGTCGAGGTTGTTCATGAGCATGCGCAGGGCGCCCTCCTGCTGCCAACCGAGCGTCGTGAGCTCGGGGCCGCGGGGAGCACGGACGGGGCGCGGCTCGTGGCCGGGGGTGCTGATTTCCATGGTGTTCTCCTTGCTTAACTGAAGTTCGAAAGATGTTGGGGGATCAGACGCGAGAGTCGGTCATCGCGGTGTGATCGGGGTAGATCATCGACGAAGGTGGATTGCTGGTGCGTTTGGCGAGCGGGTAATAGATCAGCCCGGTGAACACGATGCCGACGATCCAGGAGATGTCGGCGCCGCCGAGCATGTCCGTGACGGGGCCGGTGTACATCTTCTGGGCGAGGAACGGGATCTGGGCGAGAACGCCGGCGGCGTAGCAAGCCAATGCGGTGAAGTTCCATGCTCCGTATCGACCGTTGACGTCGTAGAGCGCCGGAATGTCGATGCGCTCCTTGGAGATCAGGTAGTAGTCGATCAGATTGATCGCACTCCACGGCGTGAACACCATCAGCAACACCAGGACGAAGTTCTTGAAGTTGTCCAGGAAGTCGGCGCTGGCGGCGATCGCGATCAACACCGAGACGGCGGTGAATCCGAGAATGTAGAGGGTACGGGCGGTGCTCGAGATTCGCGACTGGCCGTTGAAGGCTGTGACGGTGGTCAGGATCGACATGAATCCGCCGTACGCGTTGAGCACGTTCACCGTCAGCTTGCCGACCAGGATGACGAAGTAGATCAGGAAGGCGATGGCAGCGGGTCCGGCCAGATCTCCCATGAAGCCGACCTGGTTACCCAGGAACGCGTCGCCGGCGCAGGCCGCGACGAGGGCGCCGAAGGTCATGGACCACTGTGATCCGATGACGCTACCGAGGAACGTCGACCAGAAGGTAGTTCTCTCGGAGGTGCTGCGCGGCAGGTAACGCGAGTAGTCGGCGACGTACGGGCCGAACGTGAGCTGCCAACCGGCGCCCAGCGAGATCGCGAGCAGGAAGGTGACGATGTCGAAGCCCTTGATACCGACGTACGAGGCGACGTCGTACTCGAGGAACAGTCGAACGGCCAGGTAGGAGAATCCGACGATGCCCACGACGGTGGCGATCCTGCCGACGATGTGGATCAGCTTGTAGCCGGTGACCGCGACGAATGCGGTGAGGAGACCGAAGACGACGATGCCGACGGTGGGGCTGTCGATGTGCAGGATCTTGTTGACGGCTTGGCCGGCCAACACGGTGCCGGTGGCAGCGAAGCCGAGGTACATCAGGATGACGAGAACTAGCGGTACGACGGCTCCCTTGACGCCGAACTGGGCGCGACTCGAGATCATCTGGGGGAGGCCCATGCGCGGGCCCTGTGCGGAGTGAAGCGCCATGACAGCGCCACCGAAGATGTTGCCGATCAGAAGTCCGACGATTGCCCAGATGGCGTCCGCGCCGAATACGACGGCGAGAGCACCGTCGACGATTGCCGTGATCTGCATGTTGGCGCCGAACCAGAGAGTGAACTGGCTGCGCGGGGTGCCGTGTCGTTCTGCATCCGGGACGACGTCGATAGTGCGTCGTTCCGGAGTGAGGATGACCTCGGCCGGTCCATCGTGAGTCATAGGCCTGTCTTTCTGCTGCGAGCCCGTCGAGCGACGGAATCGACGTCGGGGTATTGCCCACCTTCTTCGTGCTTGGTGCTTTGCGCCTGGTGCTCTGTGCGCTGGGTCACTGTCACTGCGGATAAATGTATATGCCTGTATATACAGGCGTCAATACCTGAAACCCGATTTCGCGTAAATGCTGTGTAACACCGCTCGAGAATCAGAAACCCTTACCAGGGTTGAGGATTCCGAGTGGATCGAACGCGGCCTTGATCGATCGGTGCAGTTGCATGCTGTCCTCACCGAGCTCGAGAGAGAGCCAGCGACGCTTCAGAACGCCGACGCCGTGCTCTCCGGTCAGAGTTCCGCCGAGTTCGAGAGCACGCCGGAAGACCTCGTCCGCGGCGGTCCACACGGCTTCGGGGACCGAGCCGTCGGCTGTGCGGTCGAAGACGAAGGTCGGATGGACGTTGCCGTCACCCGCGTGCGCGACGGTCATGATCTTGACCGAGTGCTCGGCGGCAGCCCGGTCGATACTTTCGAGCATGTCGGGCAGTTTCGACCGCGGGACCCCGACGTCTTCCACCAGACATTGCCCGAGTCGTTCGGATGCAGGATAGGCGAGTCGGCGAATCTCGAGTAGCTGTGCGGCTTCTGCTGCGTCCTGTGAGACGGCGACAAAATCGGCGCCGGCCTGCTCGAAGTGCTTCTGCATCGCCGCGGCTGCTGCGTCGGCGTCGACCCCATCGGCCTGTGCGATCAGCATCGCGGCGGTGTTGTCTTCCAACCCGATTCGTTTCCAGTCGTCGACTGCGCGAAGGGTTGCTCGATCGATCAGCTCCAGCAGGCTCGGCCCGATCCCGTCGCGAACGACCGCGGCAACCGCCTCCGCTGCGGAGTGGAGAGAATCGAAACTGCCGACGACGGTGACAGGTGCTCTCTTGGGCTTGGGCTGCAACTTGAGCGTGGCACTCGTGACGACTCCGAGTGTTCCTTCCGAACCGACGAGAAGACTGGTCAAGTCGTATCCCGCAACACCTTTGACGGTCCTTCGGCCTGTCCGCACGATCCGACCGTCGGCGAGCACAACCTCGAGACCCAGGACTGAATCGCGGGTGACGCCGTACTTCACGCAACGCAGCCCACCGGCGTTGGTGGCGATGTTTCCGCCGATCGTGGAGATCTCGAAGCTGCTCGGATCGGGGGCGTACATCAGCCCGTACTCGTCTGCTGCTCGACTGATGTCAGCGTTGATCACCCCGGCTTCCACGACAGCGAGCTGATCGTCCGGATTGACCTCGAGAATCGAGCGCATGCGAGTGGTCGAGATGACCAGGCAGCCATCGACGGCTGCCCCGCCACCCGCCAAACCGGTCCCCGCACCGCGGGTTACCACCGGGACACGTTGAGCAGTAGCCCATTTCAGAGCCTCGGAAATGTCGGCCGCAGTTTCAGCGAGCATGACGGCTGCCGGATGGCCGGGTTCGGCGAGATGGGCCTCGTCGCGACGGTACGAGTCCATTACCGCCGGGTCGGTGATCAGGCGACTCGAACCGATCGACCGAGCGAGTTCGTGGACGGACATTCTTTTCTCCAGTCGGTCAAAGGTTTTGTGCGAGAGCATCCACAGCGGCGATCACGGCGTCTTCTGCGGCCCGCTCGCCGACGGTGACCCGCACCCCCTCGCGGGGGAACATCCGGACCGAGACACCCTGGGCGACGCAAGCCGCTTCTAGTGCAGAAGCTCTCTCGCCGAGAGGGATCCAGACGAAGTTCGCTCCGCTGGGGACGGACTCGACGCCGCGCACAGCGAGTTGCTCACGTAGGTGAGCGCGACCCGCGGTTACCGTTTCGACTATCGAATCGGTGTGCGCCGGATCGGTCAGCGCTGCGCAGGCCGCGGCCTCGGCAACGGCGCTGAGCCCGAAGGGCGGTGCCGCGCTGGAAAGATCCGCTGCGATCGCCGGATTGGTGACGGCATAGCCGGCACGAAGGCCGGCCAATCCGTAAGCCTTGGAGAAGGTTCGGAATACGACGATGTTGGGAAAGGCTCGAAGCAGGTCGACGCCGTCGACATCGCCGGTCGCGAACTCCCGGTAAGCCTCGTCCAGAAGGATGAGGACGTCACCCGGGATCGAGCGGGCGAACGAGATGAACTCGGCGGTCGAGAACTCGCTTCCGGTCGGATTGTTGGGGTTGCAGACGAGTACCGCGCGGGTCTGCGGAGTCACGGCTGCCGCCATTGCACTCAGATCGTGCCGATGTTCGGAATCGAGTGCGACGGGTACACCGCTCGCCCCGGCGATTCCGATCAGAATCGGGTACGCCTCGTAGCTGCGCCACGGGTAGACGACTTCGGTGCCCGGGCCCGTGTATGCGGTCAATACCTGCTGGAGCAGTGCCAACGACCCGGCGCCGACCAATACCTGGTCGTCGCCGACGCCCAGGCGGTCGCTCAACCGGGCGATCAGCGTGTCGCCGAACAGCGACGGATACAAGTGCGAGTGTGAGGCCGCGAGATTGACGGCCGCGAGAATTGCCGCCGAGGGTGCAACCGTCGACTCGTTGCTCGACGCCCGCCACCGAACCTGCTCGAGGCCGGCGGCTTTGGAGTATCGAGGGAGTGCTTCGATTTCGGGTCGGGGGCGAGGCCGCAGCGCTCCGGGCGCGCTCATGCCAGGGCGCCGATCGCGTTCTCCGCGGCCGCAACGAGTGCACCGGATGCCGCCAAGTCCACCGCGGCCTCGATCTCGGGGGACAGGAAGCGATCGGTGCCCGGCCCCTGCACCTTCTCGCGCAGGGTCCGAAGGACGGCTCCGGTGGCTGGTGAGGGCTCGAGTGGGGATCGCAAATCGATTCCTCGTGCTGCAGTGAGTATCTCGATCGCGAGAACTCGGGTGAGACCGTCGATGGACCGGCGGAGCTTACGTGCACCCGACCATCCCATGGAGACGTGATCTTCCTGCATGGCCGAGGAGGGAATCGAATCGACGCTGGCGGGGCTCGCGAGTCGCTTGAGTTCGGACACGACGGCAGCTTGTGTGTACTGCGCGATCATCAGTCCGCTGTCGACTCCGGGGTCGTCGGCAAGGAAGGGAGTCAGACCGTGGTTGCGCGCAACATCGAGGAAGCGGTCGGTTCGGCGTTCGCTGATACCCGCGACATCCGCGGTCACGATGGCGAGGAAGTCCAAGACGTAAGCCACGGGAGCTCCGTGGAAGTTGCCGTTGGATCGAACCCGTCCGTCGAGGGTGACAACGGGATTGTCGACAGCACTGGCCAATTCGCGCCCGGCGACGAGGCGGGCGTGATCGACGGTGTCGCGTGCGCCGCCGGCGACCTGCGGTGCGCACCGCAGTGAGTACGCGTCTTGAACCCTGGTGCAGTCAGGGCCCGCATGGCTGGCGACGATCGGAGAATCGGCAAGCAGACGCACCATGTTCGATGCGGCCGCGCCCTGGCCGGGGTGGGGGCGAAGCGCTTGGAGGTCCGCGGCGAACACCTGATCGGTGCCGAGCAAGCCCTCGACGCTCATGGCGGCAGCGATGTCGGCCAACTTGAGCAGATGATCGAGATCGGTGATCGCAAGGGCCAGTTGGCCGAGCATCCCGTCGGTACCGTTGATCAGTGCGAGGCCTTCTTTCTCGGCCAGAACCACCGGTTCGAGGCCGTGGGCAGCCAATGCCGTTGCCGCATCGGTGAGTTCACCGTCTGCGGTGCGGACGGAACCTTCGCCGATGATTGCCATCGCCACATGGGCCAGTGGTGCCAGATCTCCCGAGCATCCGAGGCTGCCGTATTCGTGCACCACCGGGGTGATGCCTGCGGTGAGTAGGTCGGCGTACGCCTGTGCGACCACGGGGCGCACTCCGGTCCTTCCGGTGGCGAGCGTCGACAGGCGCAGAAGCATCAAGGCCCGGATCACTTCGCGTTCGACTTCCGGTCCCGATCCTGCCGCGTGTGAGCGGATCAGGCTGCGCTGCAACTGCGTCCGCAGATGCGCCGGAATGTGCCGGGTGGCAAGTGCGCCGAATCCGGTGGAAACCCCGTAGACCGGCGTGGGATCTGCGGCCAGGGCCTCGATGCGTGCACGACTTTCGGCGATCGCGGCCAGTGATTCCGCGGTCAATGCGACGCCGTAACCGTTGCGCGCGACGTCGACGACGTCGGCGATGGTGACAGCGCCGATTCCGACCTCAATGGTTCGGGTGGCTGTATGGGTGGCAGGGGTGGCGTTCATGGGACTCCAATGATGATGCGGCGGTGTTCCAGCAAGTCTTGTATACGAGACTCTAGTCTTGAATATGAGACGAAAACAAGGCCCGCAAAGTACGGAACGGAGAAATTGGCTAAATGTCTGCGGGCGGGGTCTCCACCATTCGATCTCCGAGATCGGCGGAGAACTCGGCGCTGACGGCGCGCACTCGGTCGGCGATCAGGGCACTCTCCTCGGCCGATTTGGAGCCGGAGAGGAAGGTGACGCCGAGAGCTGCGACCGGACGACCGTCCCGCGTGATCACGGGGCTGGCGATGCAATTGATCCCGGATGTCGTCGCATTCTCTTCGACCGCATATCCGCTCTCACGTGCTGCGGCGAGCAGTTCTCGCAGTTCGGCGAGCGTCGACGGTCCCGTTCCGGTCCGCGTCGGCCAGGTGTATCCCTCGTAGAGCGCGCTGATCTGTTCCACGTCCAGACGGCTCAGAATCGCGCGCCCGACTGCGGTGAGATGCGCTGGAAGGCGAGTCCCGATTTCGGTCACCAATCGCACGCCCGGCTTCAGTGGTTCACGTTTGTCGAGGTAGATGACGTCAGACCCCTGTAGTACCGCCAGATGGGACGTCTCATCCGTCGACTGAGTGAGTGCCAGCATGAATCGTTGGCCCTCACGGTGAAGTGGGCCTGAGCGCATGTACGACGCACCGACTTCGAACGCCGAGACGCCCAGGGTCCAGGCGCGTTGATCAGCCCAGTACGAGACGAACCGTCGATCCCGCATGACATTGAGGAGGTGATGCGTCGTACTCTTCGGCAGCTCGAGGGCGCTCGAGATTTCGGCCGTCGCCAGCGGCACACCCCGGCGGGCCAGGAGATCGAGCACGTCGAGCACGCGCTCAGCAGATTTCACGCGACTCGTCGTCATGTGGGGTGTGTCCTTACGAGTAGGTAGGAAATCCGGAGCGGGGAACCACATTGTCTCGGATACGAGACTGAATCGCCAAGCGCTCGGATACGAGACTGAATCGCCAAGTGCTCAGGGTGCCTGGCTGCCGAGTTCCGCGGACAACCGTGCGCAGTGCTCCACCAAGACGCGACCGTGGCTGGCGCAGACCTCGTCCGTCAGACGGAATGTCGGGCCGACGACGCTGAGCGCTCCGGCTATCTGACCGACTGCGTTGTAGATCGGCGCGGCAACTCCGGTCGAGTGATCCTCGATGGTGTCGTGCGCAATGGCGTACCCGCTCTCGCCTACCTTGCCGCTCAACGCTGCGCCGACGGCGGTGCCGTCCAGGGGAACGCTCTGTCCCACCCACCCCATGTGGCGGATCGCGTGCGTGCCCTCGATCTGATCGAGATACAGCGCAGTGTCTTTCGGTCCCATCGTCGACAGGTAGGTCGATTCCCTCGTGGTTTCGGCGATGGCCTTCATCGCGGGCCGGGCTCTCGGCAACAGTTGATTGTCACCGAGAGCGCGAGCTCCGATCTGCAGTAGCCGCGGGCCGACGCGATAGACGTTGTCCTCGCCGCGAACGACGAACTCGGTTTGTTCGAGGCTTCTGATCAGGCGAAGGGCGGTACTGGTTGCCAGATCGGTTGCCTTGGCGGCGTCGCCGAGCGTCAATCCGCCGTGCTCGACGATCGCACCGAGAAGTTCGAACGTGCGATTCGCGCTGCGGGTCACGTCGCCGGGGGCCATGTCCTACTCCAAGTGCCGAGGGATGTCTGCGCTGAATCTATCGCGAGCCCGGCAGTACCTCACCGTGGTGCTCGTCCAGCAGGGGACTGCGGCGGACATCGGGGCGTCGGCTCTCACCGAACACGACGGGTTGTCGTACGTAGGAGATCTTTCCTGCTACCGGGTGCTCGAACGATTCGACGACTCCGCGATACTCGGCCTGTGCGGAGGTGAGTGCCTGCTGGACGTCCCAGATCTCCGAGCCGGCGAGGCCCGCGTCGCCGAGAATGCCGACCACGTCGGCGACGGTCTTTCCGGCAGCCCAGTTTTCGATCTCCTTGCGCAGTGCCGGCTCGTTCTCGGTCCGGGCGGTGTCGTCGGCAAATCGAGGATCTGCGATCAGGTCGATGCGATTCATCGTCTGCGCCAATTTCTCGAAGCCGGATTGGCTCGCAACCGCGAGGACAAAGAGTCCGTCGTCGGCCCGATAGGTGTCGAATGGTGTCGACACCGGATGACGGTTACCGACGCGTGGGGGAGTGAGCCCGGTGGATTGCAGTTGGCTGTGTGCTGTCGGCAGCATGGCGAGCATGCTGTCGAACATCGCGACGTCAAGGTGCTGCCCGAGTCCGGTCGCCCGTGCACTCAGCAGGGCGGTACTGATTCCCCAGGCGGCGAACAGCCCGGCGACCAGGTCTCCGAACGACTCACCCAACCGTGTCGGCCCTGATTCCTCCGAACCGGTGATGCTCATGATTCCCGAAAGAGCCTGGACTACAAGGTCGTAGGCGGCGGCGCCGGACATGGGTCCGTCCTGGCCGAAACCGGAGATCGACGCGTACACGATCCGCGGATTGCGAGCCCGCGCGGCCTCGTAGTCGATTCCCAGGCGCTTGGTGACGCCAGGGCGAAAGTTTTCGACGACGACGTCGGCGGTCTCGATGAGCGTCAGCAGCGCCTCACGGTCCTCGTCATTCTTGAGGTTGAGTGCCACCGAACGCTTGCCACGATTGAGCACGTTGAAGTAGATGCTCTCGCCGTCGCGGAACGGGCCGAGGTGCCTCGAGTCTTCACCGTGTTCGGATTCGATCTTGACGACGTCCGCACCGGCGTCGGAAAGCAGTGCGGTGCAGTAGGGTCCGGCGAGGACGCGCGAGAGGTCGATGACCCGGATGCCGTCGAGTGGTGGAAGTGCAGACATGTCCGTGCCTTTCAGAAATCGGTGGAACGCGGCGACGGAGCGTTGCCGGCAATGGTGAGCAATTGGATCTGCGAGGTGCCCTCGAAGATGCGGAGAATGCGGCAATCGCGGTACAGGCGTTCGATTTCCGATTCGCGCATGAATCCCGCGCCACCGTGGATCTGCACGGTTTGATCGACGATCGAGAAGCAGGCCTCGGTGGCGACGTACTTCGAAATCGATGCGGCGCGGCGGATGTCCTGACCGGCGTCCTTGACGTCGGCGGCCCAGTCTGCGGTGACGCGTGATGCGACCAGTTGCGCGTCGCAGCCACCGAGGAGTAGCTGAATTGCCTGGAAGTCGAAGATCGGCGTGCCGAACTGCTTTCGCTCGGTGGCGTACTCACGTCCCAGTTCCCAAGCGCGCAAAGCGATGCCGTTCGCCATTGCCGCCACGTCGATGCGCGCACGGTTCAGTGCGGTCAAGGCGATGTTGCCGCCGCGACCTTCGGTGCCGATCACCGAGTCGAGCGGCAGCACGACGTCGTCGAGGTAGACGGTATATGTCGGAGCCGAACGAATTCCCATCTTGTCCTGCGGCTCCGAGTAACTGATTCCCGGAGTGCCCTTGGGGACGACGAAGGCGGTGATGCCGCGGAATCCTGCGCTCGGGTCCGTCTTGGCGAAGAGCACGACCAGGTCGGCTTCCTTCGCGTTGGAGATGTACGTCTTGGATCCGGAGAGATGCCAGCCGTCGTCCTCGCGTCGAGCGACGGTACGCATCGAGGCGATGTCGGAGCCGGCGTCGGGTTCGGTGAGTGCAAATCCGGCCAGCAGTTCGCCCGACGCGATCTGGGGCAACCAGCGGTGCTTCTGCTCTTCGGAACCGCCGACGAGAATCGGCTCGAGGCCCAGGTAGTGCGCGGTGTAAATCGATGCCAGTGCGGCGTCGGTGCGTGCAACTTCTTCGATGGCGACCAGTTGGGTTCGTGTCGACAGGCCCAGACCGCCGAATTCCTCCGGCACGGAAATGCCCATGAGGTCCTGCTGTCCGAGGCGCTTGACCAGCTGCGCCGGGAACTCTTTGGATTCGTCGCGTGCGGCTGCTCCGGGTTGGATCTCGGCGTTGGCGAAGGCTCGGACGGTGCTGCGGAACTCAGCGAGATCAACGCTGTCGATGTCGTGCGCGGTCTGGGTGGTCACGGGGGCTCCTTCGAAGCGAGGTAGTTCACGAATTTCATCTAATGGAATCTAATTGCCACTAGTTGGCGCGACTGACTATGGCTGAGGGTGGCGAATTTGTCCAGGGGTGGAGCTGTTGTGTCGCGGCTCACGTTCTGCAATGATCAACTTGTCTAAACCTGTATAGACAAGTTGATCGCGGATCGAACCCACTACAAGTCGGAAGCAGCGTGGCTTTCGGCGGAAGGTGCTGACATGAACCTCGTTTCAGTCGACACGACACCGGACTCCGAGAATGTGAGGAGGGTGTGCAGTAGGTATTTCGAGGGCTTGTCGGCTGATCGATACGCGGCGCTCGCCGAAGACCGCAAGCTTGCGATGGTCGCCGCGCACATGGATCTTTCGCGCCGACGGGGACACAACTCGTCGATCTCGAGACTCGCGCCGGCCGGGGAGCTGGGGGACGGGCCGGCAATTCAATACGTCGGCGACGACATGCCGCAGCTCGTCGAAGCGGTTCTGGCGACACTTGCCCGCGCGCGCATGGAGCCGGAATTCGTGGTGCACCCAGTGCTTCGCACAGTCGTGCAACCGGCGCACAGCACTGAAGACACCCGGGTCGGGGAGCGTGCCGAATCATGGATCCACATAGGACTACCCGCACATTGTTCGGACGCGCAGGCGCAGGTGATCGCTGATGACGTCGCCGGAATCCTCGACCGTATCGCGCGTGCCTTCCGCGATACCTCGCCCCTGCGGGATCTCGTCGACGAGGCGCGCGGGCAACTGGCCTCGGGCGGTCACGCCGAAGAAGCTGACTTCCTCCAGTGGTGCAGTGCCGGAAACTTCAGTGTCGTCGGCGGTGCGCGAAAAATCGACAGGCACGAGCCGTACACCCTCGGCGTGCTCCCCGATCCAACCGGCTCTTCGGATTCGAAGGCGGTGCCCCTCGCGATCGGAGTGGTGTACCTCGGGCAAGGGTTCGGTGGATCCGCATACGCCACAGAGATCGACGTGTCAGTCGGTGACCGTGAATACCGATTCATCGGGTCCTTCACCTCGACCGGACTTGTCGCAGACGTCAGGCGGACCCCGCTCGTGCGAGGGCGCGTCGCAGACATCTTCGACGCCTCCGGATCCACCGTGGATTCGTTTGTCGGACAATCGATGCTGGCGGTGATTCAGTCGATTCCGATCACAGTCCTCTTTGCCGCCGACCCGGCCCGAATTGCGGACGCACTGGACGAACTCACTTCTGTGGACGGCCGCACGTCGTTCCATCTGTTCCTGCAACCCGTGGGATGCTCTCCGACGACGGGGCAAGACCAGGAGCTGTCGGCTTTGCTCTTCGTTCCGCGCGAGAAATTCAGTACGACGATCAGAACAACGGCCGAGTCGGTACTCGCCGAGGCGATCGGTGCCCGCACCATCGAGTTCTCCAGCCGAGTATCGGAATCTCCCTTGGCCGTCGTGCATTTCACGGCCACAGTCGGCGGCGGCGCGAACTTTGCATCGGCGCGACAAGCGCGGGAGATTCGGGATCTCGTCGTCGACGCGTGCCTGACGTGGGACGAGCGTTTCGTTCTGGATGCTTCGCACTACGACGAGCAGCGCAGGCGTGCTCAGTTCGCCGAGCGAGTTCCGGTGGCGTACAAGCAGGATTTCGACGCCGTCCGAGCCGCCGAGGACATGGCGGTATTCGACGGCCTCGAACTCGGAGAGGTGAGCCCACGGTTGGCCCGATCTGTCGACGGACCCGGTACTCACCGACTCGGGCTGTACGTATCGGGTGACCCGCTCTCGCTGGGCGAGGTGCTGCCCGTATTGCAGAGCCTGGGGGTCGACGTGGTCGACGAGCGTCCGTACGAGCTCGTCTCGGCAGGCTCGGAACAGTCCTGGATCTACGAGTTCACGCTCGACTATCCGAGTGCGCCGGTCGAAGGCTTCGACAACTTTGCCACGCGGTTCGCGGCGACGTTTGCCGCGGTTCGAAACGGCTCCGCCGAGCCGGACTCGTTCAACGAACTTGTCGCGATCGCCGGACTCGGTTGGAAACAAGTAGTGGTGCTGCGGGCATACGCGGAGTTCTTGCAGCAAGCAGGATTTCCGTACAGCACCAGTCGCGTCGCCGAGGTACTTGCCGATCATCCCGAGATCGCCGCCGGTCTGTGCGAATTGTTCGAGAGCCGTTTCGATCCCGACGTCGTAGACGGAGATCGAGGTGCGCGTGCAGCAGCGGAGGTGGAAACAGCCGTGGCACAAGTGCAAGGACTCGACGCCGATCGGATCCTGCGCGCGTTGTCCGAACTGGTCCGTAACACGTTGCGTACCAACTACTTCGTCTATGGCACCGAATCGCTCGGCGCACTCTCGTTGAAGTTCGATTCGGAGAAGCTGTCCGTACTGCCCTTCCCTCGACCGAAGTTCGAGATATTCGTGTACTCACCCGATGTAGCAGGTGTGCACCTTCGCTTCGGTACGGTTGCCCGCGGCGGCTTGCGCTGGTCGGATCGGAAAGAGGACTTCCGCACCGAGGTCCTGGGATTGGTGAAGGCGCAGGCAGTCAAGAACGCGGTCATCGTGCCTGTCGGTGCGAAGGGCGGATTTGTCGTCAAACGCCCGCCGGTTCCAGGACAGGGTGTAGACGCGGACCGAGAAGCCACGTTGGCGGCCGGGATCGAGTGCTACCGATCCTTCATTCGCGGACTACTCGATCTGACCGACAACGTCGACAAACAGAGCGGCGCCGTTGTCGCGGCGCGAAGGGTCGTTCGCCACGACGGGGACGACACTTATCTTGTTGTCGCCGCGGACAAGGGCACTGCAAAGTTTTCCGACATCGCGAACGACGTTGCCGCGCAGTACGGATTCTGGCTCGGCGACGCCTTCGCATCCGGCGGATCGGTCGGCTACGACCACAAAGCCATGGGTATCACGGCGAAGGGCGCCTGGGAGAGTGTCAAGCGGCACTTCCGGGAATTCGGCGTCGATACCCAGCACGACGACTTCACCGCGGTGGGGATCGGAGACATGAGTGGTGACGTCTTCGGCAACGGTATGTTGTGCAGCAAGCACATTCGTCTCATCGCGGCGTTCGATCATCGGCACGTGTTCGTCGACCCGAACCCGTCACCTGAGCGCTCGTACGACGAGCGATCACGTCTCTTCTCGCTCCCACGATCGTCGTGGGCCGACTACGACCCGACCTTGATCAGTGCGGGTGGCGGAGTGTGGGAACGCTCGGCGAAGCGCGTTCCGATCAGTGACGAGATGCGACAGGCACTGGGTCTCGACGCCGACGTCACCGAACTGACTCCACCGCAACTGGTTCGGGCGATTCTGCGGTCCCCGGCAGATCTCTTGTGGAACGGCGGCATCGGAACGTACGTCAAGGCCTCCGGTGAGTCCGACCTCGAAGTCGGCGACAAGAGTAATGACGCGGTTCGGGTGAACGGCAACGAAGTGCGTGCACGTGTGATCGGTGAAGGAGGCAACCTCGGCCTCACCCAAGCAGGACGAATCGAATACGCGCGTATCGGCGGACGGATCAATACAGACGCCCTCGACAATTCCGCGGGAGTCGATTGCTCCGATCACGAGGTGAACATCAAGATCCTTCTCGACTCCCTGATCAGCTCAGGCGTCGTCGCGGACTCACATCGCGACGCACTGCTCGAATCGTTGACCGATCAGGTCGCCGAACTCGTTCTTGCAGACAACCGTTCACAGAACGAACTGATGGGCACCACGCGTGCGGATGCGGGGGCAATGATCGGCGTGCACGGCAGAGTGATTTCGAACCTCGAATCTCGCGGAATCGTCGACCGCGTCATCGAAGGGTTTCCGACCAAGAAGCAGTTCGCCGCGGCCGAGAAGACGGGAACGGGGCTGACGTCGCCGGAACTCGCCACACTGATGGCCCACGTCAAACTCGATCTGAAGTCCACGCTGTTGGCGGGAAGCTCGATCGACAACCAGATCTACCGCAAGGCGCTGGTGAACTACTTTCCGGAGGGCGTTCGAGATGCAGGGGGCGACGCCCTCGACCGGCACCCACTGCGGCGCGAGATCGTCGCGACCGTGCTGACGAACAACGTCATCGATCGGGGCGGCATCACCTATGCGTATCGGCTCGGTGAAGAGGTCGGCGCTGATCCGGAAGACGCGGTACGTGCCTTCACCGTGGTTTCCGAGGTGTTCGGACTGTGGAAGTTGTGGCACGACATCAGCAAAGCCTCGATCTCGACCGCCGTATCCGACGAGTTGATCCTGCTCACCAGGCGACTGCTCGACCGGGCGTCACGGTGGATGCTGACGCGTCGGCCGCAACCGCTGGCCGTCGGGGCCGAGATCAGTAGATTCGGTGATCGCATCGCGGAGGCGTCGACCGAGCTCGATGACTGGCTGGTAGGCGCAGATCAGCGGAACCTGGCTGCGCGAACGGTCCTCATCACGGACAAGGGCGCGCCGGAGAACCTGGTCAGGCGAGTGGAGATATTGCTCGATCAGTTCGGACTGCTCGATGTGGTGGAGATCGCTGACCTCGCCGATCGCGCAATCTCGGAGACCGGTGAACTCTACTTCCGGCTCGGTGAGCATGTTGGGCTCGTCCCGATGCTCAATCGAGTGTCGGCATTGAGCAAGGACGGAAAATGGAACGCATTGGCGAGGTTGTCGCTGCGGGACGAGTTGTACTCGACGGTGCGGGCCTTGACCCTCGACGTCTTGGCCGACGCGGAAGCGGGTGACTCGACAGCGGAAAAACTCTCCAGGTGGGAAGAAAGGAATGCGTCGAGAATCGAGAGGTCGACTCTCGCGCTCGCCGAGATCGAGGCATCGGGGCAACACGATCTTGCTGCGCTTTCGGTTGCGACGAGCCAATTGCGGCGCATGGTGGGCTAGGCCCGGCGCGGACGCCCGCGGATTGATCGGAAAGGTGCGCGAGCCGGATAGACTTCGAAGGCCGAACGGGAGAACCGACTCGGTGGTTTTCGACGAACGGGTGGTGGCGATGGCGATTGCTGAAGTGGACGCAGAACTCGCCGTGCTGTTCAACGAGGCAGGCGGCGAGTCCGCCCCTGCCTACGAACGGGTGAAGAACCTCGTGGTCTCGCAGATCAATTCGGGTCGGTGGACCGAAGGCGATCAGCTGCCTTCGGAAAATCAACTGGTCAGTGCACTTGGGTTGTCACGTATGACGATCAACCGAGCGCTTCGTGAACTCACCAGCGACGGTCTGATCGTGCGGATGATGGGGGTCGGTACTTTTGTCGCCGCCACGAAGACCGCGTCCCCGCTGTTCGAAGTAAAGAACATCGCCGACGAGATTCAGCGCCGCGGCCACCGTCATCGAACCGAGGTCGTCTTCGTTCGTGAGGAAGAAACCGACCACGGGCAGACGTTCCTTCGTGAATCGGTGGGCAAACGGGTGTTCCATTCGCTGATGGTGCACTTCGAGGACGAAACCCCGATTCAGGTGGAAGACCGGTTCGTGAATCCGAACGAGGCGCCCGACTATCTGCGCCAGGACTTCACCGCGATCACCCCCAACAACTACTTGAGTGACGTTGCGCCTCTGGTTCGCGGCGAGCATGTCGTGGAAGCAGTGTTAGGTAGCCCGGACGAATGCGAGCTGCTCAGCATCGATCGAGGGGAACCGTGTCTGCTGATTCGCCGCCGCACCTGGTCGGCCAACGGGTTGGTCAGTGCGGCGCGCTTGATCCACCCCGGTTCACGCAATCGCTTGGAAGGAACCTTCGAGCGCTGATCGTTTCGAGTGGCGAGTCCTGAACGCAGGCTCGTCCGATCGCACCATTTTCGGGGTCGAGTTCGGTGCAATCGACCAGGACGTGACTGCGAGCACACTGAGATCATGGGTGGACGGTTATTGCTTCCGCAACCTCACTTCCCGACGAGTGAGACCTGAGCGGATCGCAGCAACGCTGTCTACGCCACTGGCTTCCATGATCGAAGGAGTTCGACCTGTGACCGACTTGCCCAAGGACCTACTTGTCGCCCCGAAGTGGCAGGAACGCCTCGACGAACTGGCAGCCAAGCATTCGGTACCTGGCGCGCAGGTCGGTGTGATCGCGCTGGGCGAAGACGGTGCAGCGGATATCCGTGTCATCACCACCGGAGTGACGAGCCTGAACACGCGTGTCGACGTCGACGCCGACACCCTGTTCCAGTACGGATCCGCGAGCAAGATCTGGACGACGACTCTGATCATGCAGCTCGTCGACGAGGGCAAGCTGACGCTGGACACCCTGGTGGTGGAGGTGCTTCCGGAGTTCACGATCGCGGATCCTTCCAACACGAAGGAAATCACGATCCGCCAGTTGCTCACGCACACAAGCGGTATCGACGGAGACCTGTTCAACGACACCGGCGACGGCGACGACTGCGTCGAGAAGTACGTCGACGAACTCGCAACCGCGATCAGCGTCACCGAGCCCGGCGGGCATCTGAGTTACAGCAATGCAGGTTTCGCCGTTGCCGGCCGTATCGTCGAGGTTCTTCGTGAGATGACGTGGGACGAGGCGTTGGTCGAATACCTCTGGAAGCCACTCGGATTGACGCACATCATCACCAAGGCCAAGGATGCCCCGCTGTTCCGCACCGCCGTCGGTCATGTGGCGAACCCGGATCGGACGTCGCCGGACAAGGTGGTTCCGACCAAGCAGTGGCTGCTTCCTCGCGGTATCGGTCCGGCCGGGATCATCACCGGATCCGTCAGCTCGCTTCTGACCTTCGGCGCTGCACACATGCGTGACGGCCTCGCGTTGACGGGTGAACGCATTCTGTCCGAAGAATCCGCCCGTCTGATGCGCACCCCACAGTTCGACCTGACTGCGGTTTCGAGCGTCGATCAGGCCTGGGGGCTCGGCTGGATCCTGTCCGACTGGGGCGGTGTGACGTCCGCGCAGCACGGTGGTGCGACGATCGGCCAGATCACTCGTTTTCACACCTTCCCCGAGCTCG
Organism: Rhodococcus sp. FW305-130; assembly: GCF_058788335.1. NCBI lineage: Bacteria > Bacillati > Actinomycetota > Actinomycetes > Mycobacteriales > Nocardiaceae > Rhodococcus > Rhodococcus sp. FW305-130. Next base: position 262,625 of record NZ_JBYTAP010000001.1, read on the forward strand.
GCCTGGCCATGGCAGTTGTCACCAACTCGCGTGGTGGCGGCGCCCTGGCTCACGACATCGAGAAGGAGATCGCTCAGGAACTCGATCTCGTTCTGCCGGAGCCGAAGTCCGAACCGGATGCAGCAGACATCGATCTGTCGCACATTCTCGGGACCTATGAATCGACAACCGTTCGAATCGAACTCACGCGTGGCGACGACGGCGGATTCCAGGTTCAGAACTTCGCCAAGGTCGAGATCGACGGCGAGCCGCCGGCCCCGCCCACCAAGGTCGTGCCTCTGTCTGCTTCCCGGTTCTCGATCAGTAACGAGAGCGCTTCTGGCGAGATGGCTCACCTCACGATCGATGGCGAGGAATATCTGTACATGACACGGCTTTTCAAGAAGATTTCCGACTAGCCGCGGCGAGATGATTCTCTCCGCTGAATGAAATCTCGGGCAGGTCGAGGGCGATGAGGGCCCTCGACCTGCCCGCACTACTTTCTCGAGGAAAACTCATGTTGAAACCTCTCGCTCCTTTTCCGGACGTGAATCACCCAGCGGCACTGGATGCTTACGGCCTTGCGCCGGTCATCGACGGTCACAACGATCTGGCATGGACGGCTCGCGAAACTGCCGCATACTCGGTGGAAAATCTGGAGAAGGATTCCATATTCCAAACCGACATCGACAAACTCGGTCGCGGTGGCGTCGGTGCGCAGTTCTGGTCGGTTTACACCCCGTGTGACAGGACGGAGGCCGAGGCTGTTCAGTACACACTCGAGCAGATCGACTACGTGTACCGGATGATCGAGCGGTACCCGGATACTTTCGAATTCGCGCGCACCGGTGACGACGTGCGTCGCATCTGGAGCGAGGGCAAGGTCGCGTCATTGTTGGGTGCGGAGGGCGGTCACAGCATCGGCAGTTCGCTCGGCGTCCTGAGAATGATGGCGCGCCTTGGTCTTCGGTACATGACTCTGACGCACAACGACAACACCGGGTGGGCGGACTCCGCGACGGACACTCGAGTACACGGCGGGCTGACCGACTTCGGTCGCGAGATCGTGCGCGAAATGAACCGGCTCGGCGTGCTCGTCGACCTGTCGCACGTCTCGGTGGAAACGATGAGAGATGCCATCGAGACGTCGTCGGCGCCGGTGATCTTCAGCCATTCGTCCTGCACTCAGCTATGCGGTCACCCCCGCAACGTTCCCGACGACGTCATGAGGCTGCTCGCGGACAACGGCGGGGTCATCATGATCGCCTTTGTGCCCATGTTCCTTTCTTCCGAGTACAACGAGTGGTTCAAAGGCGGGCGGGTCGGCCCACGGCCGGCGATGACGGTGGACCATCTGGCCGATCACGTCGAGCATGCCCGAGACGTCGCGGGCATCGATCACATCGGTTTGGGTAGTGACTACGATGGATTCGACGACTTTCCGGACGGTATGCAGGACGTATCCGGTTTCGCGGTGTTGATAGACCGTCTGGCAGAACGAGGTTGGTCCGCGGAGGACTTGGCAAAGCTGATGGGCAACAACGTGTTGCGTGTGCTCGACGAGACCAGTGCGGCCTCGATATCGAGCCTTTCCTAGCCGTATCGACGCCCGAGAAGATGAGGATGAGAATGAAGAAGATTCGTACCGTTGCACTGAAGGTGGTTGCTTCGGTGTCCGTAGTTCTGGTTGTGCTGGTATCGATAGCGCTCGTATTCAACGTCGGCTCCAGCAAGGCGAACGTTCCGACCGCGGAAACGGGCAACCAGTTCGTGTCCGTCGACGGCAAGAACATGAGCTACTCGATTCGCGGCAGCGGTGATCGGACCATCGTGCTGCTGCCCGGGTTCGGAACGTCCGCACCGATCCTCGACTTCAAATCACTCATCGACGAGCTTGCACCTGACTACCGCGTTGTCACGATCGAGCCCTTCGGCTACGGATACAGCGACGCAACCGACAAGGACCGCACGGCTGAGAACATCGTCGAAGAGATACACGAGGCTGTGCAGGCCTTGGGGATTGACGAATACATCCTCATGGGTCACTCCATCACAGGTGTTTATGCCTTGGACTACACCGCGAAGTACGGCGACGAGGTCACCGCTTTCGTAGGCATCGACAGCAGCGTCCCGGGGCAGCCGAACATGGACACCAAGTTCCCGATCGAAGTCTTCCGCGTTGCAAAGAAATTGGGCTTCTCCGACGTTCTGGCGAAACTCGGTGGCAGTGAGGAAACCGATGCCTACCTCGATGAAGCCGAGAAGGCAGAGATGAGCCGACTGGTCGCGAAGAACAACTTCAGCGACACGTATCTGAACGAAATGGATCACCTTTCCAGCAACTTCGCCGCGGCGATCGGCAAGACGTTCCCTGCCGATCTCCCGATTCTGTTGTTCGCTGTACAGAATTCCAAGGTCCAGGGTTGGACAGAGCTGCACGAAGAACAGGCAGCATCGGTCGATCACGGTGAATTGGTCTTGCTGGACGGAGACCACTACCTACACCACACCAAGTCGAAGGAGATCGCCGAGAACCTCGAAAGGTTCCTGGGCGAGCTGAACTGAAACCCGTAGGACGTTAATGTTGAATGCGGGGCCATCGAGTCGAGATGGTCCCGCTTCTTCTTTCTCTACTGATCGTTCGGAGGCGTTGTGGCACAGACCTTGTCACGTGAGGAACTGGCGAGTGCGCTGGACTCGGCGTATTCGAAACTCGACGCGTTACTCGACGGCGTCGCCGAGGCCGATGCGTTCGACGCCGTTGCCGTCGATGCGTGGACGGTGCACGACGTACTCGCTGTGCGTGTCTGGTGGGCAGAGGCCGTCGTAGAGTGGATAGGTGCCGGACTGCGAGACGAGACACCGCAGACGCCGGCTGCGGGTTACAAGTGGACGCAAACACCCGCGCTGAACCAGTCGGTGGTCGAGGCGAGTGCAGGTACCTCGGTTCGAGAGCTTCGGGATCGTTTGCGCGCGGCTGTCGCAGCGCTGCGTCGATACGTGGGAACTCTCGAAGACGATCAACTGCTGTCGGTCGGGGTTTTCTCGTGGACCCGGACGTGGCCGGTCTCGAGGTGGATCGCCGTCAACACGATCACCCAATACGCGTCGTTGTCGAAAATGATTCGGCGAGTGCTGAAGTCGAACAATCAGCCCTGAAGTCGATGCATCCGCCATACATCCGGTCCGTCGGGGAGCGAGGTCTGGCCGACGATCGTGAAACCGAACCGTTGGTACAGCGGGAGATTTCGTTCGGTCGACGTGTCGAGCCAGCAAGCCTGTTCGGTTCGATCCAGTTCCGCCAAAGCATGTTTCAGTAGCGCAGAACCCAATCCACTGCCCTGCGAATGCGGTGTCGTACCGATCGTTGCCAACGACCACGCGTTGTCGGGGACGGGAAGCGTAGACAGTTGTTCGTCAGCCTGGAGAACGCGCTCGAACCGATCTCCGTGCAGTTCCACGATCTTCTCGACAGTCGCTTCATCAGGCTGCGGGGCGTCGGGCGGCAGGACTGCGATGACGCCGTTGCCTGAATCATCGATGTATGAACGTCCGAACGGTAGTGCCAGGTGTTCGAGGTAGATCCGTTGTAGAGCGGCGACCCGTTCCACGTGAGAGTCTTCGGCGACGCACCAGTTCGTCCAGGGATAGTCGGCAAAAGCCTCGCCGAGAACCTCGGCGGCACGGTCGAGGTCGTCGATGGACAGCGGTCGAACAGAATTCTGCATAGTGCCACTTCAGCACAGTGGTGTCTTCTGTCGCCACTCGATTTCGGCGGTGTAGCAGGTGCGCGGGCCGTGGTCACGTACTTGTGAGTTCATTCAAGAAAGTTGGACGCGGCTGTCGATCCTGCGTTCACTGGTAGTGATCGGGTAGTCGCCGAGCTGTCAATTTCGGGCACATGAGATCCGGGTACGGCGATTCCCCGCGAAGGGAATGAATATGAACAGGCTCGAAGGCAAAAATGTAGTGATCACCGGCGCCGCCAGCGGAATCGGGCGTGCAGCAGCACAACTCATGGCGGCAGAAGGCGCCAAGGTGCTGGTCGCCGACCTCGATCCAGCTCGAGCGGAGGAAGCAGCGGCGGCGATACGCGAGACCGGCGGCACTGCGCTGGGTTTCGGCGTCGATGTCATGAACGAGGAGTCTCTGGCAGCGATGATCGAAAGAGCGGTCGCCGAATTCGGTGGCATCAACGTCTTGTGCAATCACGTGGGCGGTAGTAATCCGCGCAAGGATCTCGACCTGCTCCGGATGGACCTGGACGAGTGGGATCGCGTGATGTCGCTCAACGTCCGCAGCACTGTCGTCGCTTCACGACTTGCCATTCCGCACATGAACAGTGCCGGTGGAGGATCGATCGTCAACACGGCCTCGGTAGGTGGATTGATCGGGGATTCCCTGCAGTCTGCCTACGGATCCGCCAAAGCGGCAGTCATTCGTCTGACGCAGTACATAGCAGTCCAGTACGGAGCAAACGGAGTTCGGTGCAACGCCGTAGCACCGGGCGCGATCATGACACCCGCACTCGTGGACAACATCCCCGCTGATGTCATCGACGGCATGAAGCAGGCAAACGCGCTGCCCTACCTCGGTGAACCCGAAGATATCGCACACGCCATGCTCTACCTGGCGTCGGACGAATCTCGCTACATGACGGGGCAGACCTTGGTGGTCGACGGTGGACTCACCAGCAAGAGTCCACTCGCGACCAGCCGTTCGTCGATGTTGAGCTGAGTCAGCTCCGCCAACCGCTGGGGCCGGCGCCCAGAACCTCGATGGATCCCTGACTGGCGTGTGAATGCTTGGTGCGGTGCGTCATTCGCCACCTTCCGTCGATTCGGGTCCACGAATCGTGGTAGTCGCCGAGGGTGAAGAAGTTCAGGTGAGCTTTGCTCCCGGTGCCCACATGCATGTCGCTGACATAGGAGCGGCTGGTGGCAATATCACCGACCACTTCGACCAGCACGTTGCCGATCAGATGTTGGGTGGGACCGCACTCGTCGAGGAACGAGCGGATGGAAGCCACCACCTCGGCAGGTCCACGAAGAGTTCCGGTTCCCAGTTCTGCCGTAGCGTCCGGAGTCATGATTCGGTGGAGTTCATCCCAGTCCCGCGCATCCATGGCTCGGGCGAACTCGAAAATGGAGCGGGTGATCTCGCGTTCGTCGAGAAGAGTGGTGATGTCGACGCTCATGCTGTGCGCCTTTCTTAACGTCGGGGGGTTAATAAAGGCGCACAGCAGAAGTCAGCGGTTCAGCAGCTTGCGCATCGCTTCGGCAGCGCCCTTGACCATCTTGTCTCGGGGGAAGCCGCTGCGCTTCTTGGCGCCTTCGTAGTTTCCTGCAGCAACCCAGATCGGGCCGTCGGCAAGGTGTTCGAGGCCTTCGCGTGCAACATCCTCGGGCTCTGCGACGTTCATGCCCGGGATGTCGAAGTTCAATCCCGCGCGAATCATGGCCGGCGTGCGAGTGACACCGAGAATGAACTCGACGACGTGAACGCCGTACGGCTGAAGTTCGAGCCACAGGCTTTCGGCGAAGATGCGACCGAAAGCTTTCGAGGCCGCGTAGATGCTCTGGTGCTCGGAGCCCATGAATCCGGCCAGCGAACCGAGCAGCATGATGCCGCCTCGTCCGCGATCCTTCATCAAACCGCCGAAGTGTTGCGAGAGTTCGAGTTGCTTGTTGATGTTCAGCTCGATGACTCCGGCGAATCCTTTCAGATCACCGGTCACGAACTCGTGGCCGTAGCTGTTGGCGCCGGCGTTGAAGATGAGCAGGCCGACCTCGACGTCGTCGGTGACAGCCTTGATCTGGTCGAGCGCGTCGGGAACCAATAGATCCAGTGCGAGAGTGCGTACTTCGACGCCGTTGGCGCGTGCCTTGGCCGCGGTCTCCTCAAGCGGGCCCGGCTTGCGGGCGATGAGAACGAGGTTGATGCCGATCTTGCTGAGCTCGTCGGCGAACCCTGCGCCGACACCTTCGGAACCGCCGGCGATGACTGCCCACGGGCCGTAGTACTGGGGATCGATCATTACTACCTTCTTCGAAAGATGTTGGCTCGGCTAGTGAAACGGAGCGGGTACTGGTTCGCTGTCGTCGACGATCGGCTGAGGCACCGGCTCGTCGTTGAGAATCTCGAGCTTGCCGGCCGTTGCAGCGTTCACGATGGACGCGATCAAGGCGCCGCACTCCTTGCGGGGAGCACCGGGTCGTCCTTCGCGTTGCCCGAATTCACGGTCGTCGGCGATTTCGAGGCACTGGGCGCGGGCCTGGTCACTCCACTGAACGGTGGTGTGTTCCCAACTGTTCTTCTGGACCAGGACCTGCGCCTTGCACTCAGCGCACTGAAGAGGCTGCATCTTCGTCTGCCTTCTTCGCAGCGAGGTTGTCTTCGACTTCCTTCTGCCAGGCGGCGACGGGTCGCGCGGTGTCGAGTTCGAATTCGAAGCGTTCGGTCATCTCGGGAGCGATGTCCGCGACGTCGACGTAGAACTGCTCGTACCAGCGGCGGAGCTGGTAGACCGGGCCATCCTCTTCGCACAGGAGCGGGTTCTCGATGCGAGTCTTGTTCTTCCAGATCTCGACGTCCTGCTCGAAGCCCTTGGCGATGAACGTGCCGAAGTTCGCGGCCATCGCGTCGGCGGCTTCACCCTGGAAGCGATCCGACTTCTTGACGATGATGCCGTACTGGAGCACGAACTTGTCAGCGCTGACCGGGTAGTGGCAGTTGATGAGCACAGAGTCGACGTTGTAGTCCTCGTACTCGTAGGTCAGGTCGTCGACCATGAAGGAGGGGCCGAAGTACGTGGCAACCGAGTTGCTGCCGACCATCTTCGGGGTGCCTGCTGCGTGGGGACGCATATCGGAGCGAGCGACGCCGCGCATGTACTGCGTTGCGGCGTGGCCTTCGAAGACGTTCTTGAAGTACGTCGGGAAGGAGTAGTGCACGTAGAAGAAGTGCGCCATGTCGACGATGTTGTCGACGATTTCACGACAGTTGGTGTCGACGGTCGTGGTGTACCAGACCCAGTCGCTCCACTCGTCGCTGAGCGCGCCTTCGATACGGGGGATGGCTACGTCGTCGGTCGGCGGGTTGCCCTCGGGGTCGTGCCAGACGAAGAGCATGCCGTCCTGGTCGAGGGTCTGCCATGCGCGCGTCTTGGCCAGCGGGGGAACGCGGCGTGCATACGGAATCTTCTGGCACTTGCCGTTGCCGCCCCAGCGCCAATCGTGGAACGGACAGGCAATGGCGTCGCCCTTGATGGTGCCCTGGCTCAGGTCGCCACCCATGTGACGGCAGTACGCGTCGAGGATCTTGACGTTGCCTTCACTGTCGGCGAAGACGACGAGCTTGGTGCCGAACGCCTCGATGGAGTGCGGCTGGCCGTCCTTGAAGGACTCCGTGAGCCCAATGCAGTGCCATCCACGTGCAAAGCGAGTAGGCGCGGTTCCAGCTTGGATCTCGCGAACTTCGTCGTTGTCGGACTGATTGATCGTCACGATGAGTCCCGTCCTTTCCAGGGTCAGTGTCGACGCCCGACGCTAGGGGAGCGTGAATTACCGCTGGGGCCTCGTCTCACTGGCCGGGACCAGCGGCGAGCGCAAGGATCCGGCGGCTGATCCCGGCCTCCGGGACTTCCGATCATCGGAACGCGTGACCGACATATCGTGACGGGGCAGCCGTTATGTCTATCTGCCGATCCGCTCCCTCACGGTTCGGTGCGAGGAGTGTCTTCCATGGTCAACAAGGTTCTGAGCTCAGTCCGTGATCTGCTTCCGAAGATCGCGGCCCGCGCTCAGAAGGTCGACGATTCGCGCAAGATCTCCGAACGGACCATCCGGGAGCTTTCCGAAGCCGGCGTCTTCTCCATGCTGGCGCCGAAGAGATATGGGGGCGCCGAGAGCGACCCGGTCCACTTCTACGAAGTGGTCAGGGCAATCTCCGCTGCCTGTGGTTCGACCGGTTGGGTCGCGTCGGTGGTGGGAGTGCACCCGTGGCATCTGGCGCTTTTCGACGACCAGGCACAGGCAGACGTGTGGGGAGAGGATCAGACGACGCTCATCTCGTCCGCGTACGCTCCGGTCGGTCGACTGACGGCGGTGGACGGTGGTTACGAACTGTCGGGCCAGTGGGGCTTCTCTTCCGGCTGTGATCACGCGAGTTGGGCATTGCTGGGCGCGATGGTGGTCGGGATGGACGGCCGGCCGGTCGATTTCATGACGGTGTTGGTGCCGCGTACGGATTACGAGATCCGAGATGTCTGGGATGTCGTGGGGATGCGCGGCACCGCGAGCAACGAGATCGTGGTCGACAAGGCCTTTGTGCCCGAGCACCGATTGAAGCGCAACTACGAGACCGCACAACTTCGCGGCCCAGGCCAAGCAGTCAATCCTGGTCCGCTGTACAAGCTTCCGTTCGGGAGTATCTTCACCTCGACGGTCGCGGCTCCGTGTGTGGGCATCGTCGCCGGTTGTTACGAGGGGTACCTGGACGTGATGCGTGAGCGGGTCCGTCTGAGCTTGGGTGGTGGGAGGTTCAGTGAGGACCAGTTCGCTCAGGTTGCCGTCGCGCGTGCGTCGTCGGAGATCGATGCCGCGATTCTGCAGATGGATCGCAATATCCGGGAGATGTACGAACTTGCTGTCGCCGGCAAGGAGCTTCCGCTCTCGATGAGGCTGCGCGCGCGTCGTGATCAGGTTCGCGCGACGGAACGTTCGGTGGAGGCGATCGACATGCTGTTCAAGACGGCAGGCGGGAACTCCCTCTCTCGCGGAAACCCGATCGAGCGTGCGTGGCGAGACGTTCATGCGGGCAGCGTTCACGTTGCCAACGAACCCGAGCGCGCGTTGGCGCTGTACGGCCGGGCGGCGTTCGGACTGCCGGTGGAGGACAACCTGATCTGACCGGTTGGCGCGCCGCCGAGTGGGGTATTTGCCTCTGGATGAGGGAAGTTCCGGCGCTGACTATCGGCTCGATCGTGGACATGGCGGGTGTCGCGCGGGCGAAAGTGATGCCGGCAGGCCGAAGCGGTGTCTTCGAGGAAGTCGGTGCGGGGGTCTCGCCGAGTTGGAATGTTTTCTGCAGCGACGATCGGATTGCCTTCACCGATTCCTTTTCCGTCGTGGGTGATCTCCGGTTGCGTATCGACCGCTCCGACCTCCGCGATCTCGGCGGGGGCGTGTCGTGGGCGCCGGCCACTTTGTACGAGCAAGACGGTTCGACGGCTGCCGTGTGCACTCGGTCCGCACTCACTGCCGTCGTGGCGCGGCTTGCTGCCTACGGACTGGAAGCTCGCGTGGGTCACGAGATCGAATTCACTCTTTTCGGTGATGCGTGCGACGGAGCGTGGTCGGCGTACGGGTTAGGTGCAGTCCTTCGCCGCGAGGACTTCCTCAAGGACCTTCTGCGCAATGCCGAACGCGCACAACTTCATATCGAGCAAGTTCATGCGGAGTACGGACCGGATCAATTCGAGATCTCCATCGCTCCGAGCGCTCCTGTTCAAGCGGCCGATCTTGTGGTGCTTGCCCGGATCTTGATCAGCCGCACTGCCAGAGCCCATGGATTGGCGGCATCGTTTTCACCGATACCTACGATCGGAGGTGCCGGGAACGGTGCACACCAGCACTTTTCGTTGATCTCAGGTGGGCGGCCCGTCTTCTCCGGTGGTGGTCAGGACTACGGGATGACCGACGAAGGATCATCAGCTTTGGGTGGAATCCTTTCTCACCTCACGGAATTCACGGCCGTCTTTGCTTCCTCGCCGCTCTCCGGCCTCAGGCTGCGTCCGGACAATTGGTCGGGGGCCTACGTCTGTTGGGGGCTCGAGAACCGGGAAGCGGCACTGAGGTTCTGCACGGAGTCACCGTCGAATCCACACGGCGCCAACGCCGAAGTCAAGATCATCGATCCATCGGCCAATCCGTATCTGGCCACCGCTGCGGTACTCGGTCTTTCGCAGATCGGTATCGACAATGCCGCGCCATTGCCGCCTGAAATCGTGGTGAACCCGTCGACTCTCACAGAGGCGGAACGTGATGAGCGCGGGGTGACCCGAGTCCCCACCGATCTCGGCGAGATCGTGCAGAAGTTCAACTCCTCCTCGGTGGCGAGGGAAATCTTCGGGGAGTCGATCATCGAAGCGATGGTGTCCGTGAAGGGAGCTGAGCAGGAGACGTTCTCCCAGATGGACGAGGCGACAACCGTCGAGCGGCTTCGATACACCTGGAGTTGAAGGGGTTGACGCTTAGGATCGTGAGTTCTATGTTTAAGTTATTCCTTAATTAAGGAGTTGCTTACATGGACGAACGAAGTGGTCGACTCGATGCAGTGTTCAGCGCACTGGCCGACCCGACGAGGCGTGAAATGCTCTCTCGCCTGACGGATGGTTCGATGACCGTCGGTGAGCTGGCCGAGCCGTTCGAGATGAGTCGGCCCGCCATCTCGCAGCATCTGAAGGTGCTCGAGCGAGCCGGTCTCATCGAACGAACCGCCACCGCGCAATGGCGCACCTGCACCCTTCGCGCGGAGGGTCTCGACGACGCCAGCGCATGGGTCGACGAACACCGGCGCGGTTGGAACGAACGCTTCGACCTCCTCGACGAGCGTCTACGTGAGCTGAAGCAACGTCGACCGAAGAAGGAGAAGGACAATGAGTGACCAGAATGCCGATGCCACCGCAGAATTCACCATCACCCGGATCTTCGATGCGCCGCGTGACCTTGTCTGGCAAGCGTGGACCGATCCCGACGAGGCGGCGCGGTGGTGGCACCCCGAGGGTGTCAGCAGCCCTCGGGAGCACGTCACGATCGACCCCAGAGTTGGCGGAACGTACCGCTACCTGATGATCAACGACGAGAATGGTGCCGAGTTTCCCACCGGTGGAACCTATCTCGAGGTCGACGAGCCGAAGAAGCTAGTCTTCACCTGGGGGGATCCGGGAGATTCGGTGGACACCGCGCCTCGAATCACGGTCACGCTCGCAGATCGGGGAGACAAGACCGAGATGACATTTCATCTGGTCGGGATCCCGGGTTTCAAGGGCGACGGCAACGTCTACGACGGGTGGGAATCCGCGTTCGACGTGCTGGACAAGGTATACCGCGGCGAGTAGTCGGGAATCGGACACCGCCACCGGGGCACCGGTGATTGAATGGAGTGAACACACCATTCAATCACCGACGTGGGAGAGCCTGATGGCACCAGAGGTTGCGGTAGTTCTCGAGGGATATACCTACTTCGAATGCCCGCGCTGGCACGAGGACCGAATCTGGGTGTCGGACTTCTATACCTACCAGGTGATTTCGGCCCGTGAGGACGGGACCGACGTACGCGTCGAGGCGGAGATTCCAGGGCAGCCGTCCGGGTTGGGGTGGCTTCCGGACGGCAGATTACTGGTCGTCTCCATGCGGGACCAGAAGATTCTGCGGCGAGAATCCGATGGCGATTTGGTGGTGCACGCAGACTTGTCCGAGTACGTGAGTGCCAACGTCAACGACATGCTGGTCGACGCGCAGGGACGAGCGTACGTGGGCAACTTCGGGTTCGACCTGATGAACCTGGCCCCCGTCGAGACGGCAGATCTCCTCCGCGTCGACCCGGACGGATCGGTGCACGTCGTGGCGCGAGATCTCCACTTCCCCAACGGGATGGCTCTGACGTCGACCGGAGATCTGCTCGTGGACGAAACGCTGGGAAATCGAATCAGTGCGTTTGCCGTCCAGCCCGACGGCTCTCTGGGCGAACGCCGTGATTGGGCGTCGTTCGGGTCGGTACCTGGTGGACCCGAGATGGAGACCACCCTCGCTGAGATCGTCGTTGCGCCCGACGGATGTTGCATCGACGGAGACGATTCGATGTGGGTGGCCGACGCACTCGGAAGTCGAATTCTCCACGTCGACCCGTCTGGCAAGACAATCGATGAAATTGCCTTCGACAGCGGCGTCTTCGCTTGCGGGCTCGGCGGTACCGACGGTCGTACGCTGTTCGTCTGTGCCGCCCCGGACTTCAACGAACACGCTCGCAAGGTGGCAACAGAAGGAAAGCTGCTGTCGATTCGTCTGGAGCCTTTGGGCTGACATGGAATTGGTGACCTCGCTACCTGCCGACACTCCGCTGCGGCAGGTGGCTCAGCACGTCGAACGCATCGAGAACCTCGGTTTCGACACGGTGCACATCTCCGAGACCATTCGCGACCCCTTCGCCGTGGCGGCACTGGCCGTCGAGCACAGCAGCACTCTCACTGTCCGGACGTCGATGGTTGTCGCGTTTGCGCGCAGTCCCATGGTGACGGCTTTGGCTGCCTGGGATCTTGCAGGTTTCTCGGGTGGGCGATTTCAACTGGGGCTCGCAACGCAGGTGCGCGGGAACATCGTCGGGCGGTACTCGATGCCGTGGACCAATCCTGTTGCACAACTGCGCGATTACGTCAGTGCTGTACGGGAGATATTTCAAGCGTTCCAGACGGGCGGCGAACTCGACTATGCCGGCTCGCACTACACCTTCAACCGACTGCAGCCCTACTTCAATCCGGGGCCGCTCGACGTTCCAGCTCCCGAGATCTGGACCGGGGGAGTGAACTCCCGCATGTGCTCGCTGGCAGGAGCCGTCGCCGACGGCTTTGTTGCTCACCCCACCAGCTCCCATCCGAAGGTGCTCGCGGAGAGGATCATTCCATCATTGACGGCCGGCGGAAGGAAGCCGCGGCTGATTGCCGTTCCGAAGACGATCACCGGCAAAGATCGTGCCGCGATACTTGCTCAACGAGAAGCGGTGCGCAGTGAACTTGCCTTTCTCTACTCCACACCGGCATATCGAATCGCGCTCGAGGTTCTCGGCTTGGCGGGGATCGGCGAGAAGCTGACTGCGATGGCACGAACGGGTGATTGGGCTCGACTACCAGCTGTGCTCACGGACGATGTTCTCGACATCTTGGTCACGCAATGCACCTACGCCGAACTCCCCGGGGTGCTGAGTTCGAAATACGCGAGTCTCTGCGACGGCATTGCACTGGCAGTGCCGGCGGATCCCGCCGACGACCGCGCCTTCGCAGCGATGTGTGAGGAGATTCGAGCCGCCGCAGCGTCCGCCAAGTGACTTCCTTCAAGTGGTGTCTGCTCGATGCGATCCCCGGCCACCTGGGGTTCAGCCGCGATCTCATCTGCCACGGGTGATGTGCAAATACCGCGAGACCGCCAGATTGACTGGACAGGGTTCCGCGTGAGGTCACGTCCGATGGCATCGCGTTCTTGCGTGGACGAGGACACAAGGACCGGAGGAGAGTGCTCATGGGTGCTGAGACCAAGCCTGCAACACCGTTCACCGTCGAGGTCAATCGCGCGGCAGTCGACGACTATCCCATGTCTGACCGGGAGGATTTCGGCGACGCGGACCGCGGGTTCATCGCCGGGTGGGAGAACGATCAGGTCTTCAACGACGAGGGCGATCTGATTCACGACGGTCAACCTCTCGAGTACATCACCGATGACAAGCAAGCGCCTGACTCTGTGAACCCCAGTCTGTGGCGGCAGTCGCAGTTGGTGAGGCGCTGCGGGCTCTACAAGGTTATCGACGGGCTGTACCAAGTCAGGTTCGCGGTTAACCTGACCATTGTCGATGCGCCGGACGGACTGGTCATCATCGACACCACCACCAGCGCTGATCTAGCCAAAGCAGGCCTGGAACTCTTCCGCCGTGAACTCGGCAACAACAAGCCGATCGTCGCGATCATCTATACCCACACGCATTTCGACCACTACGCCGGCGTCAAGGGCCTCGTCGACGAAGCAGACGTGGTGTCCGGCAAGATTCCGATCGTCGCGCCTGGAACCATCGAGTCTTTCAACAAGTTTGCGATCGGCGAGAACGTCATCACCGGCAATGCGATGTCGCGGCGGATGGGGTACACCTTCGGTTTGATTCTGCCCCAATGTGATTGTGGTCTGGTGACCGTCGGTCTGGGATCAGGCGCCGACGGGATGAACATCCACATGACCTACATTCCGCCCACTGACGGCATCACCAAGACCGGTGAGGTACGCAATCTCGGCGGGTGGGACTTCGAGTTCCTCTACGCTCCCGACACCGAAGCGCCGGAGGAGATGCATATCTGGATCCCGGCCATCAAAGCGCTCACCTGTGCCGAGAACGCCAATCACTCGATGCACAACATCCAGACGATCCGAGGCGCACGCACCCGAGATGCGCGCAACTTCGCCAGATACCTGGATGAGACTTTGGTGCGGTGGGGCGACGAGGTCGAAGTTCACCACGGTCCGCACACGTGGCCGGTGTGGGGGAACGCCACGGTGGTGGAATTCCTTGAATCACAACGGGATATGTACAAGTTCATTCACGACCAGGCGCTAAGGTTCGCGAACCAGGGCTACACGCCGCTCGAAGCTGCGGAGGTCGTCCGGCTACCGGAAGCCATCGGACAGAAGTGGTACAACCGCTACTACCACGGCGGACTGCACCACAACGTCCGCGCGGTCTTCCACAAGGAGCTGGGATTCTGGGACGGTGACCCGGCGACGATCTTGCCGTTGCTGCCCGAGGATCATGCCAAGCGGCACGTCGACCTGATCGGGCGAGAGAGGATACTTGCCGAGGGGCGCAATGCTTTTGAAGCGGGCGACTATCGGTGGGCGGTGCAGCTTCTCCATCACCTGGTCTTCGCCGATCCTGACGACGAGGAAGCAAAGAACCTGCAGGCCGACGCCTACGAGCAACTCGGATACCAGCAGGAAGTCCCGCAGTATCGGTCGATCTTCCTCGCCACCGCAATGGAATTGCGCAACGGCGTCACAGGTGCCGGTCAAGTCAACACCGACAGCACGGACACGATTTTGTCGATGCCGATCGATCTGCTCTTCGACTATGCGGGAGTACATCTCATCGCGGAGAAGGCGGACGACGTCGACATTTCGATCAACTTCAGTTTTGCTGACACGAAACAGGATTGGAACATGTGGATTCGACGGGCAGTTCTCAACGCGCGTTCGGGCCGCGCCCCTGACGCGCAACTGACCCTGACCGGTCCCAAGCCGTTGCTTGCCGGCATCCTTCTCCAACCAGGAAAGGCCTCTGCCATCCTCGACACCGGAAAAGTCACGTCCGACGGTGATGTTTCGGCGCTGACTCGCT
The DNA here is from genome assembly GCF_058788335.1 of Rhodococcus sp. FW305-130. Taxonomy (NCBI): domain Bacteria; kingdom Bacillati; phylum Actinomycetota; class Actinomycetes; order Mycobacteriales; family Nocardiaceae; genus Rhodococcus; species Rhodococcus sp. FW305-130. Next base: position 277,754 of record NZ_JBYTAP010000001.1, read on the forward strand.
TCGCCGACATCATGGACACGTTCGATCCGAATTTCAACCTGGCGACGCCCTGAAAGAGGGCAGCCTGAAAGAGGTCGTGGGGCAGGTGATTCTGACATCGCCTGCCCCACGTCCTCGTTGTGCTGGTTACTTCGCCATGTCCTGGGCTGCTCGGTACGAGAAGACCATGGCCGTGCCGAGTGGAACTCCGGGGCCGGGGTAGAAGCGGCCGCTCAGTGACGCGCTCGTGTTGCCTGCGGCGTAAAGGCCGTCGATGGCGCTGCCGTCAGCACGCAGGACTCGGCCGTTGACGTCGGTGACCAATCCGCCCTTGGTGCCGAGGTCACTGAGGACGATGCGGGCCGCGTAGAACGGACCGTTCTCGATGGCCGTCAGTGCCGCATTCGCGCCGCCGTTGGGTGGGCAGAAGAACGCGTCGTACGGGTCTTCGCCGCGATGGAACTCTTCGTCGACGCCCAGTTTTGCGGCATCGTTGAACTTTTCGACAGTGCTGCGCAATGCGTCGGCCGGTAGTCCGGTCTTGGCAGCGAGTTCTTCGAGAGTGTCGGCACCGACCCACGTTCCGGCTTCGAGGTGCTTGGCGGGCGCCGTGTTCGGGATGCAGATGGCGGGCAGTCCGCCACCCTCGCGCGAGTCGAAGATCATGAACGACGGCACGGCAGAACCGTTGTCGTCGTGAGCATCCATGGCTCGTCCGAACTGGTCGTACGGAAGCGACTCGTTGAGGTAGCGCTCACCGGCGCTGTCGACGACGAGCCCACCGCGAACGCCGACCATGAAGGCGGCGCTGCCGTCGGGCTGCTCGACGCCGGGGCAGAACCACGCCTGATCGAGCAAGGCTGTTGCGCCGCCGACAGCAATACCGGCAGAGATCGCGTCGCCGGTGTTGGCGCCGAAGGGACCCATACTCCAGATCGCCTTGCCGGGGGTGCCTGCCTGCTCACGCATCTCGGCGTTGCCTTCGATGCCGCCTGCTGCCATCAGGACACCGCGGTTCGCCTTGATTCGCTGGGTTTCGCCGCCGGATTCGACCTCGGCGCCGACAACACGGCCGTCTTCCACGATCAGGGAGGTGAGGACGGATTCGGTGCGAAGTTCGGCCTTACCGGTGCTCTGAACTGCGGCCAGCAGACGGCCGATCAGTGCGCGCCCACCGATCATCGGGCCGGGAGCATGATCCTGACCGGTGCGGTCTTGGTCCAGTTCCGGACGCACCTTGCCGGCGAGGTCACCGATGTCGGCGGGATCGAGATCGAGAGGGTTGATGGAGCGTCCCGTGTCCATCCGGCCTTCGGCTTTGTAGTAGTCGGGGAACGCACGGAACTCGAATTCGATGTTCGGGTTCTGCTCGAGTAGCGCGACGACAGCGGGAGCGGTCTCGACGTAGGCGTCCTGGCGCTCGGACTCGGCGTCACCGAGCAACGCGCGCAGATAGGTGCGGGCTTTCTCGGTCGAGTCGGGAAGTCCGGCGCGTTCCTGTACCTGGGTACCTGGGAGCCAGATCGAGGCACCCGAGTAGGCGGAGGTCCCGCCGAAACGATCGGTTTTCTCGAGGACGATCGTCGTCAATCCCTGAGCAGCGGCGGTATATGCGCCGGTCAGCGCTCCGCCGCCGGAGCCGACTACCAACACGTCGCACTCGCTGGTCCAGTCCTGCATCATTGCGTCCTTACTCCAAGAGGGTGGGGTGTCCACGGAATACCGCACGGCACTGGAAGGCCATGCCAGGTCCCACTGAGCGGGCAATATGCCGAGATGGGTGGTCCAGGTGAGAGAATTAGCGCGGTCGTTCGCGGCCGGGACACATAATCGATGATGGGGGCGACGTTGCCGAGAATTGCCGAGGTCAGGGACGCTGCTGAGCCCAGTTCGGACGAGCAGCGGGCGCGCCATGTGCGGATGCTGGAAGCGGCCGCCGAATTGGGGACCGAGAAAGAACTCTCGCGGGTTCAGATGCACGAAGTCGCCAAGCGGGCAGGCGTGGCCATCGGCACTCTCTACCGTTATTTCCCTTCGAAGACGCACCTCTTCGTTGCTGTGATGGTCGAGCAGATCGATCAGATCGGCGACAGTTTTGCCAAGCATCAGGTGCAGTCGGCCAATCCGCAGGACGCCGTGTACGAGGTCCTGGTGCGCGCGACTCGCGGGTTACTGCGTCGGCCGGCCCTTTCGACTGCGATGCTGCAGTCGTCCAGTACCGCCAACGTCGCGACGGTGCCGGACGTGGGCAAGATCGATCGCGGCTTCCGGCAGATCATCCTCGATGCGGCCGGGATCGAGAACCCGACCGAGGAAGACAACACCGGGTTGCGTCTGCTGATGCAGCTGTGGTTCGGGGTCATCCAATCGTGCCTCAACGGTCGAATTTCCATCCCGGATGCGGAGTACGACATCCGCAAGGGGTGCGACCTGCTTTTGGTGAATCTCTCACGACACTGACGTGACCTCGCCCCTTCTCGGGGTGGGTTCGTCGTGTCCTCAAAATTGAAATCAATTCTATTATTCGAGTCAGACTTGGTTCAAAGATGACGTTCATTCCGGCATTGCCCTGACATCAACAATAGAATACATTACAGAAAAGTTGACGGTGAGTCAGCTCACCGACCGAAAACTCCACGAAGGAGCGCACATCATGGGTCATGCAGTCATCGTCGAGGCCGCTCGGACACCGATCGGCCGTCGTCGCGGCGCCCTGGCGGGGCTGCACCCCGCCGAGATTCTGGGAGCAGCGCAACTCGGCGTTCTCGAACGGGCAGGCGTCGCACCGGAAGACATCGGGCAGATCATCGGCGGCTGTGTCACCCAGGCAGGTGAGCAGTCCAACAACGTCACGCGGCAAGCGTGGCTGCACGCCGGATTGCCGTACAGCACAGCGGCAACCACCATCGACTGCGCCTGTGGATCTGCCCAGCAGGCAGTGCATTTGATTTCCGGCCTGATTTCCTCAGGTCAGATCTCGGCCGGTATCGGCTGCGGCGTCGAGGCGATGAGCCGTGTGTTTCTGGGCCAGGCAAACGCGCCCGGTACGGGAAACCCGTACCCGGACGACTGGACCATCGACATGGGTGACCAGTTCACTTCTGCGCAGCGTATCGCCGAGAAGCGTGGCATCACACGCGCCGACGTCGACGCCTTCGGCCTGGAATCGCAGCGCCGCGCAGCCCAGGCTTGGGCAGAAGGACGCTTCGACCGTGAGATCGTGCCCGTCAAGGCTCCTGTCGTCACCAAGGAAGGTGTGCCGACCGGTGAGATCGCCACTGTCACGCGCGACGGTGGCCTGCGCGAGACGACAGCCGAGGCGCTGGGCGGACTCAAGCCGGTCATCGAAGGCCATATCCACACCGCCGGCAACTCGTCGCAGATCAGTGACGGCGCGGCTGCGGTACTGCTGATGAGCGAAGAGCGCGCGCAGGAGTTGGGATTGAAGCCCCGCGCGCGGATCGTCGCGTCCGGCATGGTCGGATCTGATCCCTTCTATCACCTGGACGGACCGATCGAGTCCACTCAGATGGTGCTCGACAAGGCCGGAATGACTCTGAACGACATCGATCTCGTCGAAATCAACGAAGCGTTCGCCTCGGTAGTGCTCTCCTGGGCGCAGGTTCACGACGCAGATCTGTCCAAGGTCAACGTCAACGGCGGTGCGATCGCACTCGGGCATCCCGTCGGTTCGACCGGCGCTCGTCTGATCACGACCGCGCTGCACGAACTCGAGCGCTCGAACAAGTCCACGGGGCTGGTCACGATGTGCGCCGGTGGCGCTCTCTCTACCGCCACCATCATCGAACGCATCTGACCCGTACTCAAACTGTCGAATTGACGAGGTAGACATGACCATTGGATTGAGTGAAGAAGATCGTGACCTCCGCGACTCCGTACGGGGCTGGGCGGCACGTCACGCAACACCCACCGCTATCCGTGAAGCGGTCGAGGCGAAGGTCGAAACTCGCCCCCAACTCTGGAGCGGGCTTGCCGAGCAGGGACTTCTCGGACTACACGTGGCCGAGGAATTCGGTGGCGCTGGATACGGATTGGTCGAGCTCGCGATCGTCGTCGAGGAACTCGGGCGCTCCATGGTTCCCGGCACGTTCCTGCCGACAGTCGTGGTCAGCGCCGTTCTCAGCGACGCCGGAGTCACCGCTCCGCTGGCCGGACTGGTCGACGGCAGCACGCTCGGAGCCGTTGCACTGCAGCCGGGTTCGCTGAAGATCGCCCGCGACGGCGACACCGCCACCCTCAGCGGAACGTCCAGCCAGATTCTCGGTGGCCATGTCGGCGACGTGTTCCTCCTCGCGACGGACAGCGGATTCGTTCTGCTCGGACGTGACCGCCTCGAGGTCACGGACTTGGCCAGTTACGACGTCGTACGTCGTAACTCCGAGGTCACCGTCGACGGTCTGATCCTCGCCGATTCCGAGATCCTCACCATCGATACGCAGCGTGTACTCGACATTGCCGCAACACTGTTCGCGGCCGAGGCATCAGGTTTGGCCGACTGGGCCGTCACGACCTCGGCCGACTACGCGAAGGTGCGTCAGCAGTTCGGTCGCCCGATCGGCCAGTTCCAGGGCGTCAAGCACAAGGCCGCTCGGATGCTCGCTCTTGCCGAGCAGGCGCGCGTCTGCGCGTGGGACGCTGCGCGCGCATTGACGCCCGCCAACGGCGTCGGTGCCGAAGAGGCTTCTCTCGCAGCAGCCGTCGCCGGAGCCACGGCCCTCGAAGCAGGCTTCTCCGTCACGCGTGACTGCATCCAGGTGCTCGGCGGAATCGGCTACACGTGGGAGCACGACGCGCACCTGTACCTGCGCCGCGCGCAGTCCCTGCGAATTCTGCTGGGTTCCACGGCATTCTGGCGTCGTCGCGTTGCCGAGCTGACCATTGCCGGCACCCGTCGCGTGCTCAGCATCGAGTTGCCGCCCGAGGCCGAGGCGATCCGCGCCGACGTCCGCGCCGAGCTCGCTCCTGCACTCGAACTCGAAGGCGCCGCGCAGAAGACGTATCTCGCGGAAAAGGGCTACACCGCACCGCACTTCACGGCTCCGTGGGGAAAATCCGCCGATGCCGTCAGTCAGCTGGTCATCGCCGAAGAACTGCGCGCTGCGAAGATCAAGCCGCACGACATGATCATCGGCAACTGGGTCATCCCGACGCTCATCGCGCACGGCAACGAAGAGCAGCTCGCCAAGTTCGTCCCGCCGTCACTGCGTGGCGACATCGTCTGGTGCCAGCTCTTCTCCGAGCCCGGCGCAGGTTCCGACCTCGCGGCTCTGAGCACCAAGGCCACCAAGGTCGACGGTGGCTGGAAGTTGCAGGGCCAGAAGGTGTGGACGTCGATGGCACGCGACGCGCACTGGGGAATCTGCCTCGCGCGCACCGACGCCGACGCCCCCAAGCACAAGGGCCTGTCCTACTTCCTGATCGACATCAAGAACAGCGGCCTCGACATTCGCCCGCTTCGCGAGATCACCGGTGAAGCTCTGTTCAACGAAGTCTTCTTCGACGACGTCTTCGTCCCCGACGAGTGCCTGGTCGGCGAGCCGGGGGACGGCTGGAAGCTCGCTCGCACCACACTGGCCAACGAGCGTGTCTCGCTGTCCAACGACTCGTCTCTCGGATCGGGTGGTGAGGCTCTTCTGAGTCTGGTCGACGGACTACCCGGTGGCATCGACGACGAGCAGCTGACGGTGCTCGGAAAGGTGCTGTGCGACGCGCAGTCCGGCGGTCTGCTCGGTCTGCGCACCACGCTGCGCTCGCTCACCGGCGCGCAGCCGGGGGCCGAATCCTCGGTGGCGAAGTTGATCGGTGTCGAGCACATCCAGCAGGTCTGGGATGTGGCAATGGAGTGGGCCGGGCCGAGTTCACTTCTGGGCGACCAGCATCGGATGTCTGCAACCCAGATGTTCTTGAACTCGCAGTGCATGTCCATCGCGGGTGGTACAACCAATGTTCAGCTCAACATCATCGGTGAGCGAATCCTGGGTCTGCCTCGCGACCCCGAACCGGGAAAGTGACCTGCACATGAGCAATCGCACCTTCGTCATCGGCGTGGGCATGACCAAGTTCGAGAAGATCGAGACCCGCGACTGGGAATACCCGGACATGGTGACCGAAGCCGTCTCGAATGCACTCACCGATGCCGGGATCAGCTACGACCAGATCCAGCGTGCTGCAGTCGGTTACGTGTTCAACGCGTCGACAGCAGGCCAGCGTGCCCTGTACGAAACGGGTCTGTCCGGTATCCCGATCTTCAACGTCAACAATAACTGCGCCACCGGCTCGACGGCACTGATGACGGCGCGCGAGTGGGTACAGGCCGGACAAGCGGACTGCGCACTGGCCGTCGGCTTCGAAAAGATGACCAAAACGGCGCTGACCGGAACCGGTGAGATGCCCAAGGTCACCACTTTGGATTCGCAGCTGAAGATCATGGTCGAGGACTACGGCTTCGCCCGATCGCCCATGACCGCTCAGTTGTTCGGTAATGCCGCCGTCGAGCACATGAAGAAGTACGGCACCACGGTCGAGCAGATTGCAGCCGTGGCGGTCAAGAACCACAAGCACTCGGTCAACAATCCGTATGCGCAGTTCCGTGACGAGTACACCCTCGAACAGGTGCTCGGCGACAAGATGATTCACGAGCCGCTGACGCGCTCACAGTGTTCACCGACTTCGGACGGTGCCGGTGCTGCCGTCGTCGTGAGTGAGAAGTTCGTCCGTGAGCACGGACTCGAGGACCGTGCGATCGAGATCGTCGCTCAGGCCATGACCACCGACACCTCGGCAGCGTTTGCCGAGAAGTCGATGATCGACGTAGTCGGCGCGCCGATGACGGCTGCGGCCGCCGAGCAGGTCTTTGCCGAAGCCGGCATCAGCATCGACGACGTCGATGTCATCGAACTGCACGACTGCTTCGCGATCAACGAGATCATCACCTACGAAGGTCTCGGAATGTGCGGCGCTGGTGAAGGCGGAAAGCTCGTCGAATCCGGTGCCACTACGTACGGCGGCCAGTGGGTCGTCAACCCGTCTGGCGGTCTGATCTCGAAGGGCCACCCGCTGGGTGCCACCGGGCTGGCACAGTGTGCCGAACTGACGTGGCAGCTTCGCGGGACCGCAGACGCTCGCCAGGTCGAAGGCGCACGAATCGGATTGCAGCACAACCTCGGACTGGGCGGCGCGTGCGTCGTGACCGTCTACCGAGCCGGAACTTTGGAGAACTGATGGCTATCGATCTCGAGGTGGCATTGTCCGCCGAACCGACTGTGCGCGAAGCGTCGTGGACCGACCGCGACGTCATGCTCTACCAGTTGGGGCTCGGAGCCGGCGTGAACGCTCTGGATCCCGCCGAGCTCACCTGGGTGTACGAAAAGGGTCTGAAAGTGCTCCCGACCTTTGCAATGGTTGCAGGCCAGGGAGTTTCGGCGGGTGTACTGCCCGCAGCGTCGATGAGTATGCCGGGAATCGACATCGACCTGCGCAAGATTTTGCACGGTGGGCAGTCGCTGACACTTCACGCGCCGATCCCGTCGACGGGTGCTGCTCGTATTTCCACTCGCATCGCTGACGTGTGGGACAAGGGCAAGGCTGCCGTCATCGTGCTCGAGACGGCGGCCGAGGACCTTGACGGGAATCCGTTGTGGACCACCGGAATGCAGATCTGGGCCCGCGGCGAAGGTGGCTTCGGCGGCAGCGCCGGTCCCGAAGTTGTTGCGGGGGTGCCTGACCGGGCGCCCGACAAGGTACTGACGTCGAGCACGAGTACCTCACAAGCTCTGGTGTACCGACTCAGTGGCGACATGAACCCGCTGCACGCTGATCCCTCCTTCGCGAAGATGGCGGGATTCGACGCTCCGATTCTGCACGGTCTGGCGTCGTACGGCATCGTCTGCAAGGCGGTGGTCGACGGAATTCTCGACGGAGATCCGACGCGGGTGAAGAACTACTCGGTGCGGTTCGCCGGTTCGCTGTTCCCCGGCGAATCCATCACCACATCGGTATGGCAGGACGGCAACACACTGACCTTGGCGGCGACGTGCCCCGAGCGCGAGAACTCCCCGGTTCTCACACACGCAACAATGGAGATCAACTGATGGACCTCGGCACGCACCCCACGGCAGCCACACACCCGGGCGGCACGGTTTTGACGTCGCCGCCGCAGGACGCCCCGGTCGACCGGGCCACGGCAGCAGCGCGTCGCGTTGTCGACGCGATGCTGCGCACCGACCGCGGAAACGCCAATCTGGATCGGGTTGCGGAGGAGCTCAACAGCATTGCCGAGCACCTCGAGCAGCACTCGCCCGAGGTGGCCGAGCGCTTGATCGACATGTGGAACGGTGAGGGCGTGACTCGTCACGATCCGGTGACCGGCCCCGAGAATGCCATTGCGCCGCCGCTGGTTCTGGAAGGGCTCGCTGACGGGTCGGTGCAGGGAGTGGTCACGTTGACGCTGCCGTACCAGGGCCCTCCCGGCCACGTACACGGCGGTGTTTCGGCTCTGCTGCTCGATCACGTTCTCGGTGTGGCCAATGCCTGGGGTGGAACTTCAGGCATGACAGCACAATTGAGCACTCGGTACCATCGCCCGACTCCGCTGTTCGAGCCCCTCACGATCAGCGGCAAATTCCTTTCCAAGGACGGCCGCAAGATTCACACCGTCGGTGAGATCAAGACTGCGGACGGCGAATTGTGTGTGTCGGTAGAGGGATTGTTCATCGACAAGACCGTGCCGCGCCCCAGGTAGGGGTCTGACGAAGGAGGGCCCAGTGGGCAAGCTCGACGGACGTGTAGCAGTGGTCACCGGTGCCGGTATGGGCATCGGGCGCGGAGTGGCAGGCGCGTTCGCGCGTGAAGGCGCGTCGGTGTTGGTTGCCGAGATCGACGAGGCAGCGGGCCTCGAAACCACCCAGTGGTTGCGGGACGAATGGGGTGCGGAGGCGGAATTCGTCCGGACCGACGTCACCGACAAAGCTCAGGTTGTTGCCATGGTCGACAAGTCCGTCGAGCGGTTCGGACGCCTCGACATCCTGGTCAACAATGCTTGGCGGACTTTCGGTTTCGCTCGGCTCGAGAAGATGACCGACGAGCAATTGCGCGGCGGTTTCGACATGGCAGTGATGGCCGCTTTCTGGGCCATGCAGGCTGCGTTGCCGGAACTCGAGCGTCACGGCACCGGCCGCGTGATCAACATGTGCAGCCTCAACGGCGTGAATGCTCACATGTACTCGGTGCAGTACAACGCGGCCAAGGAAGCATTGCGAACACTGACTCGCACTGCTGCCCGCGAGTGGGCTCCCAAGCACGTGAACTGCAACGTCATCTGTCCCGGTGCGCAGAGTGCGGCGTACAAGCGTGTCGCCGAAGCCAATCCGGAAAACGCGGCAGTGATGGCCGCACAGAACCCGATGGGGCGGATCGGCGATCCCCTCGACGACATCGGCCCCGTTGCGGCCTTCCTGGCGAGCGACGACAGCCGCTACGTCACCGGCAACACTCTCTTCGTCGACGGTGGTGGGCACATCAACGGTGTGCAGTGGGCGCCGACCGTCGACTGATCGGCAGTAATTCGGCTCGAGAATCCGGCGTCTATTTGGCCGTGAATCCCGCATCGACCGGCAACGCGATACCTGTGACGTATCGAGCCTGATCCGAGACCAACCAGGCTATCGCGTTGCTGACGTCGGAAGCTTCGATCAGCCCGACGTCCAAGAGATTGCCGACATCGGCTCCGCTCGATGCGGGGGAGTCTGCGAACAGTTTCGCGACGGCATCGTTGACGACCATCGGTGTATTCGCTCCCGCCGGATGCACGGAGTTGACACGAATGTTGTGGGGAGCAAGCCAGTGCGCCCACGTGCGCCCCAACCCGACGATGGCGTGTTTACTCGCGCAGTAGCCGTCGGATCCGCCGGTTCCATCACCTCCGCGGCCGCCAAGTCCCAGTGTTGATCCGGTCAGGACTATTGCGCCGCCTGTCCCTTGCTCGATCATCGCGGGCGCTGCGGCCTGGACGGTATTCCAGACGCCGAAAAGATTGACCTCCATCTGGTCGCGGAAGGCGCGGGCATCGTCGATGTCCGGGGACATCATGCCGATACCGGCGTTGGCCAGGACGATGTCGAGGCTGCCCAACACTGCGATACCTTCGGCCACTGCGGCTCCCAGCGCGGGTAAATCGCGAACGTCGACTTTTCGCGCGACGACATTTCGCCCGAGAGCCTCGATCATTGCCGCTGTCTGCCTCAAATCCTCGGCGGTACCCATCGGGTAGGCCACCGATTCGATCTGGCGGCAGATGTCGAGTGCAATGATGTCCGCACCCTCCTGCGCCAATCGCACGGCATGGCTTCGGCCCTGACCTCGGGCGGCTCCGGTGATCAGTGCGGTTTTGCCTTCCAACTGTCCGGGCATGGGTGCTCCGTCCGTCGTGAATCATGAGTACTCGGTCATGAGTACTGACTCGAGGGGACGGCGAAACTCGTCGCCGGCGACGTAGTCTGAGTTCAGATACAGCGGGAACTCGCTTCGGAAGAGAAGAGGCTCGGTATGTCCGATTGGGAGAAGAAGTTCGAAGCTGAAGCCAAGGGCCTCCTGGCCGAGGTTGAAGAAGAGCTGACCGTCCTCGAAGGTGTCGACACCATCGATCCGTTTGGTGAAGACGATCCGGACCCGGTTGCTGGAGACGATCCGTCAGCGGGAGATGACGACACCAAGCCGGCCTCGGACTGACCCCTGCGACACGTCGACCTGACCCTGCGACACGCCGACCCGCCTCGACGCCGCTCGGTATCTCAGAACGGTGGTGGGTCGTCCCCGTAGTCGATGGGTTCTCGGTGGGCTCGCGGTGATTTCCGCCGCTTGCATTGAACGTGCTCCTCAGCTCGTTTCTGAATCCGTCGGCGTTGACGATTGCGTTCGGACTGGATACGGGCGGCCTTGTTCTCCGCCTGGGTCCGCCGATCTCGACCGCACTGCGGCGGCATCGGGCCGTGCGGCCCGGCCATCAACCCTGCGGGGCGTGTTCGGTAGCAATGCTCAGTCGGCGATGTCAGCGACATGGTCCGATCCTGGTTCGACGCGAATTGCCACCGGTCGGAATGCTTGAGGCGATGGTGGTTGCGGCAGAACGCACTCATATTCGATTCGACTGTCTTGCCGCCGCGTTCGGGGTCGCCACGATGGAACGGTTCATTGTGGTCCAGATCGGAATTCCAGGCCGGGACATCACAATGCAGCCATTGGCAGCTGCCCGCGATGATCCGCAACCAGGTATCGAGAACTGAACCCGGCCGGTAGACGTACGCCGAACCGGGCACCTGTTCGGTGGCGGTATCAGCGGGTACTCGGACGTTTCGAATTACGGCGTCTTGTGCGATGTCGCGAGCATGCTCAGCGCTGATCACCCCGTACCCGTCGAGGTGAGCGGGCTCGCCGCCTCCGCGCAGAGTGGAATCAGTCATCACGACGTGAACCACGGGCCGACGAACGACAACACCACCGCTTCGATCCTGCGGGCAATCAGCTCGGCCACAGTTGCACGGCAAGAACGGTGATCCGTTGGTCAACTCGAAGAGCGCGTCGGCTCGTCGCTGCTCGTATGTTCGAGAGTCGTTTCGGCATACCGACATTGCCAACTCGCGTAGTCGGCCGTCGAATGCCCGAGCTTGCTCTGCCGGAATGCTTCCCAAGATCTTTGCCATCCCGTCCTCGGCAGCGCTGACCCCGACGAACCGATCGGTGAGAGCACGGTGTCGACGTTCTCGCATACCTTCCGGGTCCACCATCGCCACGATCCGATCGATCGCCGCTGTCAGTCGCCTTCCCGTCAAGCCCGTTCCGCCGGCTACTGGTGGGGCGAGAACCTGCTCGAGCAGTAGTCGTTCCACCTCGTCGATCAATTCGTCTTTCACGTTCGCGGTCGCGGAATCGATCAAACCAACTCGGTACAGATCCAACTCGCCACGCGCCATCGCCGCTCGAGTGCGATGCAAACGAGTCTTCAACGAGAACCCCAACCCGATCAGCTTGCCGGCAGCCGCGCGGCCCATCGTCAGTGACGCACCGACTTCTGATTCAGCCAACTCGTGTGCGGTCGACGACCACGCACCACTGGCGGCATGCTCTGAGCTTCGCCGCGAAAAGAACTCGGCAATCACAGCGAGCTTGCGTTCGACCAGCATCGCCTCACATGCGTGCAGATCTGTCATGAGATCAACCAGCGCACAATCAGTTTCGGTACCGGTCAGCTGCGCTGAGATACCGAAGAGCTCTGTTGTCGGGTTGAACATGCATCCATTCTATTCGAATGTGTGTTCGATATGAAGTGAATTCTCAAATCAGTCGGAATAGTCCGAATCGGCCGAAATGCTTATTGTGCTTGCGTTTTGGATCCTGTCCATTCGCAACTCGGACATGTTGTCGTGCCACTGTGTAAGTATCGGCATATGGCAGACAACGCGGTGAAACTCAGTGAACAGTCGCTTGTGCTCTTCATGGACTATGGACAGTTTTACATATACGGCGACGATGACGGTTTCGGGAGGGAAACGGACCTGCTCGAACTCGCGATGGCTTCGCGCCCTGCGTACAGTGACGGCACAATTGTGATTGTCCTGAGCCCGCACCAGAACAACTTCGACATGCATGCAACGGTCGAAGTCTGGTCCTCCCGACCCGCATCCGACCGCCAGAAATGGCAGCAGGTCAGTGAGTCGTTTCTGAAGGTTGGTCCGCAGGGGTCAATTAGCTTTGATTCACCTCCGGGTGGGGAGTTCATTGTCTGTGATGTACCGGAGGGGTCATATCTGGTTGAGATTGCCGGCCGCGGTTTTGTGAACTACGGCTGGCCCGGATCGACAGAACCCGGAGATGTTTGGCGGGTGCGTATGTGGCCTTCAGGCGGCGACGAGGTGCGGCCATCGCTGCAGTGGGACATGCCGGGATATGGCGTTCCGGTGGACGAACCGATACCTGAACCGATTCCTCGTGCACAGCGGGACATCGAGTCGACATGGATAACGATTGACGGCGAGAACGGCGAGCCGTCCAGGTTTGTGCAAATCAGTGACCTCCGCGCCGAAGCTGCTGAACGAGAGCGGCAGGAGTGGGGAGGAGATCCGATGCCTCAACTCGAACGATTCCAGTCCGGCAAAGACATAGCTCGTATGGACCGACCACTTGCCGAAGCGGTCGTCCGCATGAACGTCCCGACTCTTCGTCGACTCGCGTTTTGGGTCGCTGTGCAGGCGTATGAGTATGCGGGATTGGCCGACAGGGACTGGGTTCGCCCGGCCCTCAACGCTATGCATGTGGGACAACAACTTCCGGAACCCTTCGGAAATCGCACAACGGCATTCGAACACCTACACGAGGAGGAATTCGGCGCGAGGACCGACAACGTGCAGTTGGAAGTCAAGGTCGAGATAGTGGACCGTTCGCCGCAACCGGAGTCCAATCCGTTCGATCACGGGAATATTCATGTCCCGTCCTACGCTCTCAATGCGATTTTCGACGCGCTCGAATCGGACCCGTTGACCGCAGCGGTCAATGCATTGGGAACGGCAGCAGTCACGTTCGGGAAGGACATCCGCATGTTGTTCGCGAGAGCGCGAGTTGAATTCGACCTCGAAGACTGAACCCCAAGTTATTCAAGGGAACTTCGTAGGGTGGTGAGAGGATCCGAGGCGTCACGACGCCCACGCGGACCAGGCCCTTCTGGGTTGACGAAGCGGCCCTCGTCCGAGCGAGTCCACTCTCGTACGGCCCATCGCTCCTTGATCGCCCAGCGACCGTTGCGACGCTCCATGTGGTCGATGAATCGCGCACCGCTGGTGAAGTTGATCATCCCGATGCCTTCGGGCCCACCCCAGTGTGTGGACATCGAATACGCCTCGCTGATCGCGTGGTCGCCGTGCAGTTCGACCAGGTGGTTGCCGATGTGATGCATCGTGCCGCCGATCGCCGAGAGTTTTGGTGTCACCCAGGCGATGTACTCGTCGATGTTGCCGTCGAATCCGGTGTGATGGTCGATCGCATCCGGGTGGTAGGCGCTGCGGACGAGATCGAAGTCGAGGCGGTCGATGCCACGGCAGTACGTCAGAACCACCTCACGGATTGCCTGCTTGTCGATGAGATCTTGCAGTGCCCGGTCCATGTCACGCCTCCTTGATGCTGGTCATCCAGTCGAGTAGTTCTGGTAGTTCTTCGGCAGCGCAATCGAATACGGCGGGTCGGAGAACGACGACGGACGCGCCGCGGGCGAACCAGTCCCGGGCCTTGTCTGCGGTTGCCGAGAGGTCGACGGCCCCGTTGTCGCGTCGAACCGGCGCCGCAGACACTTGCACGCGCGCCGACTCCGGGTCACGTTGGTGGGCTTCGAACGTGTTGCGCAACAGTGCAACACTGTCGGTGAACGTTCCCAGATCGGTCGGGTTCACGGTCCAGCCGTCGGCGACGCGTGCGATGCGGTCGAAGTTCCGCCGGCTTGGTCCGAAACCGAAGAGCACCGGTATTCGGGGTTGGATCGGCAGCGGGAGGCTGTGGTAGTTCTCGAAAGCGAAGTCGCGTCCCTGGAAGGTGGCCGGTGCATTGGTCCACAGTTCGCGGCAGGCTGCGACGGTCTCTTCCATGCGCCCGAATCGCGCGTCGAAAGGCATGTTGGTGGCGGTGTATTCAGCTTCTTGCCATCCAACGCCGAAACCCATGACAGTTCGACCTTCGGACAATGAGTCGAGAGTGGCAACCTGCTTTGCAAGCAGGGCCGCCGGGCGAACCGTGGCGATCAGAACCGATACTCCGAGGCGAGCTCGTTCCGTCACCGCGGCGATCGAAGACAGAAATGAAATCGGTTCGTACCAAGGGTGATCCAACGGGAACAGGAAGTTGTGTTCGACTACCCGCTGGGCGTGAGCGTCGGCATTGAACCCGAGGTGGTCGCCGGTGCAGATCAGATCGATCCCGGCTCTGTCAGCACCCGCGGCGAAGTCCAGGACCGGGCGGACCTTGCCGTCGAACAGGGCCTCGAGACCCAAAACGTTGACACCGATTTCCACAGTCGTTCCTCTACAGTGCCCGCTTGGCATGAGCGGACATGTCGCCCATGTTGTCCAAACAGAAGAGCCTCGAGCTGAACTGCCAGGACCCGTCGATGCACGAGAAGCGATCGAAGTAGCATCCCGACAAAATAGGTTGCAGGGCAAGATCTTCGGTACCTTGTATGACCGTGACGTACGAGAGTGCCGTCGCTGATTCACCGTCGACCGAGATTCGCGTGTTGGTCAGCAGATGTTTGGTGCGTGGAACCGGCGGATCTCCGTACATCCGAATGAAGCCGCTGCAGGCTGCGAACACTGCGTCGGCGTCGGACGAAATGAGTGTGGTGGCAACCCCGTCCGGTCCGCACTGCCCGTAGTCGGACTGGGCGAACAATGCAGCGACTTCACGCAATCTGCCCTGATCGATCAGATGCGTGTACTCACAGAGCAGGTCACGGATCGCAGACTCGGCGACGATCCGTGACAGCTCTGCGGTCATACGGTGATCTCGCGCCGAATCATCTTGCCGGTTGCGTTGCGAGGCAACAGATCACTGGTGATGCGCCACTTCGACGGCACCTTGAAGTAGGAAAGTCGCTCGGCGGCATAGTCGCGCAGCTCCGCCTCCGTGGTGGCAGCCCCGGGACGCAGTACAACCACGGCGGACACTTCCTGGCCGAGGTCGGGGTGCGGCATGCCGATGACCGCGCACTCGATCACGTCGGGGTGTTCGTCGAGCGTCTGCTCGATCTCGGTGGGGTAGACGTTCTCGCCACCACGCAGGATCAGGTCGGAACGACGACCGGTGAGACGGAGACGTCCGTTCTCGATGACGCCGAAATCGCCGGTGCGGAGCCAGCGTCCAGGTGCAATTGCAGACTCGGTCGCCTCGTCGTTCTCCCAGTATCCGAGCATGACGAACGGGCTGCGCACGCACACTTCACCTTCGATGCCGTCCGGCAGCCACTCGCCGAAGGGATCGCGAATCTCCATCGAGACGGTGATGATCGGACGTCCGAGAGTGCCTGGGAACTCTTCGAGTTCGGCGCCGACGGCGACCGCAATGGCGGTGCTGCATTCGGTGAGGCCGTAGCTGTCGACCAGAGCATTGCGTGCGAACGGCACCTGCTCCTTGAGGCGTTCCTTGAACGCGGGCGACGACGGCGCGGATGCCAGCGAGAATGCAGTCAACGAAGAGACGTCGTACTTGGCGATGTTGCCGTGTTCGAGTAGCCGCGATGCCATCGTGGGGACAGCACCCCAGTTGGTGACGCGCTCGCGTTCGACCAACCCGAGCACCTTGTCGACGTCGAAGCCGCCCTCGGTCAGGATGACGGCGCTGCCTGTCGCGAGACGGGGGACCACCAGATTGTGCAGGCTGGCGATGTGGAAGAGCGGGGAGGTGAGTAGATAACGCAGTGGGCTCGGCTTGGAAGCGTCGTACTCACGGCCGGTGAATGCAGCGCCGATCGCGTCGCTGTATTTGTGGTAGTCGACGACGGCCATCACGTTGCGGTGCGAGTGGAGTGCGCCCTTGGGGCGGCCGCTGGTACCGCTGGTGAACAGGATGACGGCGGGGTCGTCCTCGTCGATGTCGGTGCTCGGCACGTCGGAGCCTGCATATTCCGCGATGAGTGCGGGCAGATCCTCTTCCATAGTGAGGACCGTGATGTCTGCCGGCAGTTCGGGGAGGGCGGCGCCGCGCTTGGCGTCCACGACCAGAACCTTCGGACGTGAGAGCTCGATCCCGTGGGTGACCTCGCGCGGAACCCACCAACCGTTGAGACCGACAGCGATCGCGCCGAGCGCCTGCGTCGCGAAGAACGTCATGACCCATTCGGGAGTGTTGGCAGCGAGGATGCCCACACGGTCGCCCTTGCGGACTCCGTACTTGTCCCGCAGAGCAGTTGCCAGCGCGGCGACGGAATCAGCGTGCTCGGTGAACGAGATTCGACGATCGCTGGTGACGAGATAGTCGCCGTCGCCCCAGGCGCGAGATGCCGAGATGAGTTCACCGATGGCGTGACCACGGTTCTTCATCACGGGCATTATGGTGCCGAGAACCTCTTCTTCGACGATCTCGAATGGCCCACCTGGACCGGTGAGGCGTGAGACCGCCTGGTCCAGAAGCAACTGCGGATCTGCGGGGGCAGTCATGGAATGGCCTTTCGTATTGTGGCGCTTTTCACGTCACAAAATCTCACGAGAAAATCATATCTGTGGCGGTGGTTACCACTGAGCGAGACTGGGACGGTTCCGGCATTGAGGCGTCGATACGTTCGAGTCGTATCGCAGTTGGAGTAATCGACATTCCGATATCGACTAGGACACAGGACACGATGACGAACACCGCCACCGAAGCATCTTCGAATGCAGCTCTTGCAGCTCCTCAGCGCGAGGACGTCGCGCAGATGTTGATCGACCGTCTCGGTGATCAGCACCTGGGTCTGCGGACGCGGACGCAGGACTGGAGCTGGGACGAGGTGGTGCGCGAGAGCGCGGCGCGCGGCTCGCTTGCGAAGTCGCTTCGCGCGCCTGGACCGTTTCACGTCGGAGTACTTCTGGAGAACGATCCCGAGTTCCTGTTCTGGCTCGGCGGCGCGGCCCTGACCGGGGCCACGATCGTCGGCATCAATCCGACCAGGCGTGGAGCTGAACTCGAGGCTGAGGTTCGGTACGTCGACTGCCAGCTGATCGTCACCGACAAAGCGGGCTACGAGAAGTTGTCCGGCCTTGACCTCGGACTGACCGAAGATCGTTTTGTTCTGGTCGACGACGCGTCATACCCGGACAAGATTTCCGCTCACCAGGTCGAGTCGCCTCAGATCGACCTCGGCGTCGACGCGTCGACGCTGTTCTTGCTTCTCTTCACCTCGGGCACCACCGGAATGTCCAAGGCGGTGCGGTGCAGCCAGGGGCGTCTGACGCGGTTGGCCTACGCGAACTGCGCCAAGTACGACATCGACCGCGACGACGTCTGCTACTGCTGCATGCCGCTCTTCCACGGCAACGCGTTGATGGCTCTGTGGGCGCCGGCCCTTTCGCAGGGAGCTACGGTCTGCCTCGTTCGTAAGTTCACCGCCTCGGGATTCATGCCGGACGTTCGGTTCTACGGCGCAACATATTTCACCTACGTCGGTAAGGCCTTGGGGTATCTCATGGCGACGCCGGAACTGCCCGACGACATCGAGAACACCCTCACGCACGGCTTCGGGACCGAGGCGTCGCCGGGGGACAAGGCAGAGTTCATCCGACGTTTCGGTGCACAGCTTTTCGAGGGATACGGTTCGAGTGAAGGTGCCGGTTCGGTCGTGCTCGATCCGAACCAACCTGCCGGCGCGCTTGGCCGTCCCGCGAGCGAGAACATCGTCATCGTCGATCCCGATACCCGCGAAGAGCGACCCCGCGCAATTCTCGACGAGCACGGTCACGTGCTGAACCCCGACGAATCCATCGGCGAGATGGTCGACAAGGCCGGATCGAAGAAATTCGAGGGGTACTACAAGAACGAAGACGCAATTGCCGAGAAGATTCGCCACGGTTGGTACTGGACAGGCGATCTCGGCTACGTCGACGAGGCCGGGTTCATCTACTTCGCCGGACGTAAGGGTGACTGGATCCGCGTCGACGGTGAGAACACCTCGGCTTTGATGATCGAGCACATCCTGCGTCGGCACCCCAAAGTGATTGCCACGGGTGTCTTCGCGGTACCGGATCCGCGTTCGGGCGATCAGGTGATGGCAGCTGTCGAGGTCGCCGACTTTGCCGATTTCGATCCGGCCGAGTTCGCCGCCTACCTTGCCGCGCAGGCGGATTTGGGTACCAAGGCAGCGCCGCGATTTGTTCGTGTTTCGACTGATCTGCCCGTCACGGGCTCCAACAAGGTACTCAAACGTGAACTTCAAGCCGACCGCTGGCGGACCGACGAACCAGTGTTCCACTGGGTGGGCCGCGATACTCCCGAATACACGTTGATGACCGAAGCTGACGTGGTGGACCTGGAGAAGGAGTTCGAGACGCACGGCCGCACGCGGTTCCTATGACACGGCCGCACGCGGTTCCTATGAGTGGTGTTGCGCTGGTTACCGGCGCTTCCCGGGGGATCGGCCGTGAGTGCGCGCTGGCATTCGCGCGCGCCGGATTCGATGTTGCGATCACAGCCCGCACTGTTCGTGAAGGCGAAGGGCGGGCGGCCCCGCGAACGAGGCAGGGGGAGCAGGTCATTCCGGTACCCGGCAGCCTGGAGACGACGGTTGCCGAGATCGAGTCCTTCGGTGTGCGCGCCTTGGCCGTTCCGATGAATCTGCTCGATCTGGCCTCCGTCCGCGGCGCCGGTGAACGGGTGCTGGCGGAGTGGGGACATGTCGACGTGTTGGTGAACAACGCCTACGCCCAGACGGTCGGAAACATGGACCGGGTGCTCGACATCGAGATCGACGACGCCCAGGCGATGGCGATCGGCAACTATCTGCACCAGCTTGCGTTGATTCAGGTGATTCTGCCGTCGATGATCAAGAGCGGCAACGGGGTGGTCGTCAACCTCGCATCTGGTTCGGCGACCCTGGATCCGCCTGCGCCTCCCGGCGAGGGTGGTTGGGGTTTGTCGTACGCCGCGTCGAAGGCGTCGTTCGGACGTATCGCCGGAGCGATCAACTCGGAGTATCGAGGCGCCGGAATCAAAGCGTTCAACCTGAGTCCGGGATTTGTCATCACGGAATCAGGGAAAGCCCGTGGTGGCGCGGACGCGATAGTGGAAGCCGGATTTGCGGCCACACCGGCATCCGTGCCCGCCGCTGCTGCGGTGTGGCTTGCAACAGATCCGGATGCGGCCCGGTTCCTCGGTCGCGTCGTGGACGGTCCGAAATTGATGGCGACACTGGAGGAAACGGTATGAAGCTCGGCGTAGTTGTTCCGGTCGAATTGGGTCGAAGTGGAGATCCCGCCTGGATTCTGCAATTCGCCCGTGCTGCCGAATCGTTGGGTTTCGACGAGATCTCGGCCGTGGAGCACTCGGTTGTCATCGCGGATACGGCGAGCGAATACCCGTACTCTCCGACCGGAAAATCTCACCTACCCGATGACTGTGACATCCCGGACCCACTGGAACTACTGTCATTTGTTGCCGGCGCCACAACGACTTTGGGTCTGGCCACCGGAGTTCTGGTGCTTCCCAACCACAATCCGGTAGTGCTTGCCAAGCGCTTGGCGACGCTGGATCGACTTTCGGGTGGGCGATTGCGCATCTGTCTCGGTCTGGGCTGGATGAAAGAAGAGATCGAAGCGTGCGGCGGTGACTTCGAGCGCCGCGGCAAGGTAGCCGATGAGGCCATCGCGGTGATGCGTTCACTCTGGGAGGGCAAGGAAGCAGTCGATTTCGACGGCGATTACTTCTCGTTCAAGGGTGCGTACAGCTGGCCGAAGCCGCACCGCGAATCCGGAGTTCCGCTCTACATCGGTGGACACAGTCTCGCTGCTGCTCGGCGAGCAGGCCGGTTGGGTGATGGTTTCCAGCCGCTGGGACTGGCCGGTGAAGATCTCGACAAGGCTGTAGCGGCGATGAAAGCGGCTGCGGTGAAGGCAGATCGAGATCCTGCCGACGTATCGCTGGTACTCGGTGCGACACTGCCCAGGCTCGACGAAGCGAAACTCGACTGGGCACGCGGGTTGGGAGCCGATCGAATCGTGTTGTCCGCGAGCCGTCGTGGCACGTCGTTGGAATTGATCATCGACGAAATGGCTGAATGCTCGAAGCGGCTGGGGCTCGGAGCGTAGTCCTTCGTCTGATCAGGGATGGGCCAGCCCGTTCAGGACCATCGCGCCCACGAAGCGCGAGCGATCGGGTGCGTCGATCCGGGAAGTCAGTCGAGGGCGGTGGCGTCGGTTGTCGGCGTCTTGGTGCCGGGAGTCGCTTCGATGTCGAGAACGACCTGGCTGTCGGTGGCTTCTTCGGGGAAGACGTACCGACGCATGGCCCACCAGCGGAAGGCCGTCGCCAGCAGGGTCCCGATGATCGATCCGCTGATGAAGTCCGCGAAGTTCTCCATCAACACCGACACCTCGGGTTGACGCAGGTGGAACACGTACCTGGAGGTCCAGAGAGGTACCTGGTTGATGGCCAAACCGATACCCGCGACGATGAAGAACAGAGCGGCCTCGTGATGGCGCTGTCGACCACCGCGCTGAGCAAACGACCATTCGCGGTTGAGGACGTAAGACAGAACCGTCGCGATCAGGACCGCAAGGATGTTGGCCGTCACCGGGTGCTGAGGCAGAACCGTCCACTTGATGCCGAAGAACAGCACCGTGGTGACGATGAAGGCGATGCCGCCGACCACCAGGAACTTGAGCATTTCTGCGTGCGGCAGGACGCGCACGAGAACCCGCTCAGGAAGCCTATTGACCATCTTTTCGACAAACGCCATTGTTCGAGGCTAACCCTGAATACGACCGACGGCACAAATCGTCGATGCCTGTGTCGGCAAGATCATCAGAATCCGTACCCGAGAATTGCGGGCTTCTCTGCGTTGAAGGCGAAGTCGAAATTCCGGATTTCCCGCGGATCGGACGCGTGGAGTCGGTGCGCCGCCGCGAAGGTCTTGGCCTGGTGCTCGCCCAGGTACAAGCTGCTCAGGACATCAGAGGGCATCGTGATCGCGGGCTCCGCGTCAGTGGCCGTACAGGTGGCCTTGCCACCCTTGACCTGAAGTGCAAAAGTTCCGCCGGCCTTCAGGAACGGATCTTCGACCTTGATGACGGTGTCCAGGTCAGCAGCATATTCACGAGCCTCGAGAGCCGCGGGCACGTCCGTGATGCGCAGCCACAGTCGATCGGAGCGCGTCGTCGTTCGGGCAAGGCGGTAGTCCGTCAGCATCAGCCGGAGTGGATCGGCAGGATGTTGGCGTGTCTCGATCCGGGTGACGAGGTCGAGGCCGCAGATCGTGCGCCACAGCGCCGCGTGCGCGTCTTCGGTGATCGTCACGAACTCGTCGATCCGGGCGATGCTGTCGCGGCCCTCGCTCGTGTGCCGGTAAGCGATGTATCCGTCCGCGTGTGTCAGAAAGAACAGTCCGGAGGCGCCGTCACGATCCTCGGACGGGTCGGCGAACATGTGGTCCCAGAGCGGTTGCGGACGCAATTGAGCGCCGGGTGTCAGCAGTCGCCAGCGATCGTAGATCTCGGGTAGAAGCGTCGAGGCAGCTTTGACGTCGACGATCGACACGCCACCGTTGTCGGGCACCTCGGGGCGGAACCGCGCGAAGCGGCGATCGAGGGTGATGCCCTCGCTGAAGGTGGCCGGGCCGTATCCGAAGCGGTTGTAGATGCCGGCCTCGCTGGCCGTCAGGGCGGCAAGTGGTGCTCCGGTCGACTCGATGTGGGCGTGAAGTGCAGTGAACATCGAGCGTAGGACGCCACGGCGACGGTGAGTCGGTGCGACGGATACCCAGGTGATCCCGCGCGTGGGTAGCTGGCGTCCGCCGGGCACGGTGAATTCCATGTCGATTTCGATGGCCACGCCGACGGGTAGGTCACCGTCGACGGCGAGGATGATGTCCTCGGGCTTGTAGAGAGCCTTCGTCAGTTCGCTGACCGCGGGAGACGGGTGAAAACCGAACCCCACCGAGTCGAGTAGTTGGAGAGCCGGCCAGTCGCTCTCGGTAGCGGTGCGGATGGTGATCTTGTTTTCGGGGCTCACGTATATCGACTTTGGCATAGATTGCGTGAAGACGCACATGAATATCGGGGCTGACGTTTCCGCACCGGCTCCCAGGGGTACCGCCCGACGGACCAGTCCTGCGGCACGGAGAAAACCGATACGGAGAAACACTGTGGCGATCACCGACATCAAGGAATATGCCCATCTCACCGAGGAAGACGTCGAAGCGCTCGGGCGCGAGTTGGACGCCATTCGGCTCGACATCGAGGAGAAGCGCGGCGCGCACGATGCTCGATACATCCAGCGGACGATCGCGTTTCAACGCTCTCTGATGGTGGCCGGCCGCATCGTCTTGTTCGCCAGCAAGAAGAAGCCTGCCTGGATTCTGGGGACTGCGCTGCTTGGGGTCGGCAAGATCATCGAGAACATGGAACTCGGCCACAACATCATCCACGGTCAGTGGGACTGGATGAACGATCCCGAGATTCACTCGAGCAACTGGGAGTGGGACAACACCTGCCCGTCCTCGGGATGGAAGCACTCGCACAACTTCACTCATCACAAGTTCACCAACATCGTCGGCCTCGACAACGATGTCGGCTACGGCATCATGCGCGTCACGCGCGATCAGAAGTGGCACGCCGACTATCTCTTCCAACCGATCACGAATTTCGTGCTGGCGACCCTCTTCGAGTGGGGCGTCGCACTGCATCACCTCGAGACCGACAAGCTTCGCAAGGGCGAGGTGAAGTGGTCCGAGAAATCGGAGATGGCCAAGGACGTCGGAAAGAAGATCGCGCGTCAGGTGGCGAAGGATTACATCCTGTTCCCCGCCCTGACCGGCCCGGCGTGGAAGACCACGTTGACGGCCAACGCCGTTGCAAATCTCATCCGCAACTATTGGAGTTACGCCGTCATCTTCTGCGGGCACTTCCCCGACGGTGCCGAGAAGTTCACGCTCGAGGAATTCGAGAACGAATCCCGCGCTCAGTGGTACTTACGACAGATGCTGGGGTCCGCCAACTTTCATGCCGGTCCCGTCATGGCCTTTATGAGCGGCAACCTCTGCTACCAGATCGAGCATCACTGCTTCCCTGACCTGCCGAGCAATCGGTACTCGGAAATCGCGGTGCCGCTGCGGGACTTGTGTGACAAGTACGACCTCCCGTACACCACCGGGCCGCTGTGGAAGCAGTACGGATTGACGTTGCGGACCATCTGGAAGTTGTCGCTGCCCAACAGGTTTCTCTCCGCGTCCCAGGACGATGCTCCGGAGACGCACTCGGAGTTGAAGTTCCGCATCCGCGGCGGAATCAAGGAAGTCTTCGGCGTCGATCCGCAGACCGGTAAGCGGCGCGGCCTGCGAACAGCGATCGCGATGGTGTCGAGCTGAGCGGTTACCGCTTGTGGGCCATCGAACGAACTACGAGATCGCCGGTCGACTGGATCGCCTGAACCAACACGATCAAGATCACGACAGCGACGAACAACACCGGGGTGTTGAATCGTTGGTAGCCGTACTTGATCGCGAAGTCGCCGAGACCGCCGGCGCCGATGGCGCCTGCCATGGCTGAGAAACCGATCAGCATCACCGCCGTCAGAGTCGCTCCGGCTACCAATCCCGGAACTGATTCGGGCAGTAGGACCTTGGTGATGATGTCCTTGTCGGTGGCGCCCATGGATCGTGCTGCTTCGACGCGTCCGGAATCGACCTCACGCAGTGCGTTCTCGACGACGCGAGCGAAGAAGGGCACCGAGCCGATGGTCAGCGGGACGATCGCTGCCGTCGCCCCGAGCGCTGTTCCGACGATCGCCCGCGTCGCCGGGATGAGGAGGACCAACAGAATGACGAACGGCAGCGAACGGCCGATGTTCACCACGGTGCCCAGTACCGAATTGAGAACGCGGTTCGGACGGATTCCGTGGGGCGCGCTCGCGTGCAACAGAACGCCGAGGGCGATACCGATGATCACGGTGAGCACGAACGAGACGCCGACCATGTAGAGCGTGTCGAGTAGGGCTTCCCATGCTTCGCCCAGGGAATCCTGCCAGGACGTCTTGTTCATGAGAACGTCACCTTCACTCCGCGCTGCGAAAGATGTTCTTCGACAGACTTTCTTGTCTCTTCGTCGTTGGCGAGTCCGGTGTGCGAGGCGAACTCCACGCGAAGGCGGCCGACCTGATGGGCTCCGATGTCCTCGATACCGCCGGAGATCACGGTGACGTCGACATCGAGATCACGCGAGAGTTGGGAAATCACGGGCGAGGTCGACAGCGAATCGACAAAGGTGAGGAGTGCCGGAATTCCGGTCGGGGACGTTCGCACCGTTCCGGTCGGCAGTAGCGCCTCGCCGAGGGGTGAGTCCGGGTCCGCAACCAGTTCGGTGAGCGTTCCCTCGTCGACGATGCGTCCCTGGTCGATCAGGGCGGCGCGGTGACAGATCCGTCGAACCACGTTGAGCTCGTGGGTGATCAGAACGATGGTCACACCCAGACGTCGATTGAGGTCGGCGAGCAGGTCGAGGATCGAATCGGTCGTATCCGAGTCGAGGGCGCTCGTGGCTTCGTCGCACAGGAGGACATCGGGAGAAGCCGCCAAGGCCCTCGCGATCCCGACCCGTTGTTTCTGTCCGCCGGACAGTTGCGAAGGGAAGGCGTCACGTCGGTCTTCCAGGCCGACCAACTCGATCAGCTCGTCGACGCGGGCACGGCGATCTGCCCGCGAGTACCCCGCCACTTCGAGAGGAAAGGCGATGTTGGCGGCGACCGAGCGGGAGTGCAGCAGGTTGAAATGCTGGAACACGACACCGATCCGCTTGCGTGCATCGCGCAACTGCGCCGGGCTCAACGCGGTCAGATCGGTGTCGCCCAACAGAATCCGGCCACTGGTCGGGCGTTCGAGCAGGTTGAGGCAGCGCAGCAGAGTCGATTTACCGGCGCCGCTCTTGCCGATGATGCCGAAGATTTCGCCGTCTTCGATTTTCAGGGACACGGAATCGAGTGCATGCAGAACCTTTGTGCCGCTGCGGTATTCCTTGGAGACCGATTCGATCGAGAAGACCATGACGGGTCTCGATCAGGTAGCGCTGGCCGGAATGACCGAGCCCTGGTAGGTCTGCTCGATGAACGTCGCGACGTCGGTGGACGTCAATGCCTCGGCCAACTTCTGCACTCGCGCATCGTTTTCGAGGGAGGTACGAACCGTCAGGACGTTGGCGTACGGGTTGCCCTCGGCCTTCTCGAGCACCAGTGCGTCCTTGGCGGGATTGAGGCCGCCTTCGATTGCGTAGTTGCCGTTGATGATTGCGAGATCGACATTTCCGTCGTCGAGAGTGCGCGGAAGCTGCGGGGGATCGACCTGGGTGAACGTGAGTCCCTTGGGGTTGTCGATGATGTTCTTCTCGCTGATCTGCGTGATGTCGGTGCCGGGGGCGCCCAACTGCTGATCGAGCTTGATCAAACCGGCCTGCTGCAGCAGGTACAGCCCACGGGCGAAGTTCGTCACGTTGTTGGACAAAGCGACCGTTGCGCCCTGGCGCAGGTCGGCCACGTTGGTGACCTTCTTGGAATATGCACCAAGGGGCTCGACGTGGACCTTCGCCACGGCGACCAGGTCGTCGACACCCTTTTCCTTCGACCACGATTCCTGGTACGGCACGTGCTGGAAGAAGTTGGCGTCGGTGTCGCCCGCTTCGAGCACCTCGTTGGCGTCGAGGTCGCCGGTGATCTCGCTGACCTCGATCTTGGTGTCGCCGAGCAGGCCCTTTTCTTCGACGAACTTCAAGATCTCGGCGTGCGGAACCGAAGAAGCGACGATGCGAAGGGGCGCGTTCTCATCGGAGGAGTTGTCGCTCGAGCACGCTGCGACGGTTCCGACTGCGACGGCGGCCACTGCGAAGGCAGCGAGGAATCTTCTGGTGCGCGAGCGTGACATGTGAATCTCCAAGACATAGCCGAACGTCACGCCGAGATGGCGTGACAGTTGCTGAACGCTAGCCCGGTAAACCTCCCGTGAGGAGATACAGAATCACCGCGATTTTTTCCTGTACCTATTGTCCGAGCAGGATGATCGGAACGTCCTCGGCAAAATCGACTACCAATTCGCGACGCGAGAACAGCCAGGTGCCGTCGACCTTTTCGAAGCTGTCCTGATAACGAATCTCGATCCGGTTGTCCCGGTGGCCCTCGCCCCGCGGATAGATGTGGTGCGCGGAGCAGTAGGCCTCACCGTGCGCGGTGGTGGGGCTGTCGAGGTCGAGGATCTGCTGCTCGACGATGTGCCGGGTCGAGTGCAGATGTGAGACGGCATCGACCACCGAACTGCTGACGACGGTGTTCCCACGTATCTCCGTCGGCGCATCCGTTCCGTTCAATGCCGGCGGCAAGACGAATGCCACGTCGTCAGTGAAGAGAGCCGCAAGCGCGGTGGTGTTTCGGCGGTCGACGGCCTGTGCATACCTGGCGGCCAAGTCGGTGAGAGCGACGCGATCCGAGGAGTCCATGCGCATATCTCACCCTATGTGACGCCGCTCATGTTTCGGCTTCCCGCTCAACGAGACATTCACAGCGCCCACCTGGGCATCTGGTTAGCGTCCAGACCAAGAGTTGCCAGCCATGAATGCCATAGGAGAAACAGCGATGGATCTGAGGGAATCGCCCGAGCAGCAGGAGCTCCGCAAGGAGTTGCGCGCGTACTTCGCGGCGCTGCTACCGGAAGAGAAGCGTCGCGCGGCCGGCGAGCAAGGTGTGGGCGGCGAGTACTTCCGCGAGATCGTGAAGTTGCTGGGTAAGGACGGCTGGCTCGGCATCGGCTGGCCCAAGGAATTCGGTGGCCAGGGACGCTCCATCGAAGAGCAATTCGTGTTCTTCGACGAGGTTCAGCGCGCGGGTCTGCCGTTCCCTTTCGTGACGGTCAATACCGTCGGACCGACGTTGATGAAGTACGGCACCGAAGAGCAGAAGGAACGATTCCTGCCCGGCATTCTTGCCGGCGACATCGTCTTCGCCATCGGCTACACCGAGCCCGAGGCCGGCACCGACCTCGCATCACTCAAGACTCGTGCGGTTCTCGACGGTGACGAGTGGATCGTCGACGGCAACAAGATCTTCACCAGTGGCGCAAACACTGCCGACTACGTGTGGCTGGCCTGCCGCACCGACGCGGACGCCCCCAAGCACAAGGGCATCTCGATCCTGATCGTCCCCACGGAGGACGCAGGCTTCGAGTGGTCACCGATCAACACCGTCGGCGGTTTGATGGTGACGTCGACGTACTACTCCGGCATTCGTGTTCCGTCGAAGGACGTTGTCGGCGAGGTCAACGGCGGCTGGCAGCTCATCACGGCTCAGCTCAATCACGAGCGAATCGGCTTGGCGGCCATCGGTGGTCGCACTTACGGTCTGTGGAACCTGGTTCTGGACTGGGCCAAGGAAAACGGTGCCATCAACATCCCGTGGGTGCAGCAGGACTTCGCTCGTACACACGCCAAGCTCGAGGCCATGCGCCTGCTGAACTGGAAGATGACGGCAGCCGTCGCACAGGACACGCTCTCCGGAGCCGACGCCGGCGCTACCAAGACGTACGGGACCGAGACTCACGTCGACGTCTACCGCACCCTGCTCGGAATTCTCGGCTCCGCCGGACGCATCCGCCCCGAGTCTCCGGGCGCTTTGCTTGCCGGTCAGATCGAGCAGATCTCCCGTCAGGGTGTTGTCAATACCTTCGGCGGCGGCGTCAACGAGGTTCTGCGTGACATGGTCGGCACCATCGGCTTGGGACTCGTTCGCGAAAAGAGGGTCAAGTGAGCGACATTTCGGCGCAACTCGACGCTTTTGTCGGCCAGACGCTTGTTCCCACAACCTGGGGGCCAGACGAGGTCAACATCCCCATGATCCGGCATTGGGCCGAGACCATGGGCGATACCAACCCCGTTTACCTCGATGACGACGCTGCCCGCGCCACCGGCCGTGACGGCGTCGTCGCTCCCGCTCAGATGCTTCAGGTTTGGATCATGCGGACGTTCACCGACAAGATGGCGGGCAACGACCCGTCACAGGTGTGGACCGATCTGATCGCGACCCTCGACGCGGCCGGCTACAGTTCCGTCGTCGCCACCGATTCCGATCAGGAGTTCTTCGCCGAACTGCGCCCAGGCGATCGCGTGAACTACACCGAGGTCATCGAGTCGATTTCGCCGGAGAAGAAGACCGGACTCGGTGTCGGACACTTCGTGACTACGCTCAAGACGTACCGCAACGGCGACGACGAAGTTGTCGGCACCCAACGGTGGCGGACGCTGCGGTTCAAGCCTCAGGAAGCTGCTGCACCGGAGGCACCGCGCGCACTGCGTCCGCGTCCGGCTCTCAACGCGGACAATGCTTTCTGGTTCGAAGCGGCCAAGGAGCACCGTCTGGTGATCCAGCGCTGCACGTCCTGCAAGACGTTGCGTCATCCCACCGGCCCGATGTGCGGCGAGTGCCAGTCACTCGAGTGGGACACGATCGACGCGTCGGGGCGTGGCACGGTGTACAGCTTCGTGGTCAATCATCACCCCAAGATCGACGCGTTCGACTACCCGCTCATCGTTGCGGTAATCGAACTCGAAGAGGGAACCCGATTGATCGCCAACATGGTGGGTATCGCGCCCGAAGATGTCGTGGTCGACATGCCCGTGGAACTTGACTGGATCGACGCCGACCCGGATCTGACGCTTCCCGCGTTCCGGCCGGCCGTACGCGAGGAGCACTGATGGACTTCAATTTCAGCGAAGAGCAGGACGCGATTCGCTCACTGGCCGACGAGGTCTTCACCAGCAAGGCAACGATCGAGCGCACCAAGGAGATCGAACTCTCCGCCGAGCGCGTCGACCGTGAACTGTGGCGAGAACTCGCGAGTACCGGCCTGCTCGGTATCGCACTGCCCGAGGAGTTCGGCGGCGGCGGGCTCGGCTTGTCCGAGCTGTACGCACTGCTGGAGGAGCAGGGCCGTCACGTTGCGGCCGTGCCGATCTGGGAAACGATCCTTGCGGCATTGGCTGTCAATGAATTCGGTTCCGATTCCCTTCGTGCCGAGCTCCTTCCGAGTGTTGCCGACGGCAGTCGATTCCTGACCGTCGGGCTCGAGGAATTCGGGCCGTACACGGGCGGCGACCCGCTGACCACGGCCGAGCAGGACGCCGACGGCAACTGGACCGTGACGGGTGAGAAGGCAGTAGTGCCGATGACTCACGTCGCGAACCTTGCTCTCGTTTCGGCAACCGCTTCCACCGGTACGGCACTGCTGCTTGTG
The DNA here is from genome assembly GCF_058788335.1 of Rhodococcus sp. FW305-130. Lineage (NCBI taxonomy): Bacteria > Bacillati > Actinomycetota > Actinomycetes > Mycobacteriales > Nocardiaceae > Rhodococcus > Rhodococcus sp. FW305-130. The sequence goes on from NZ_JBYTAP010000001.1 coordinate 307,725, forward strand.
GATCTGAGTGCCGAAGGAGTGACGCTCGAACAGACGCAGTCCACCAACTGGGAGATCTGTGCCAACGTCACCTTTGCCGGTGCCCCCGCGCAGCTGATCGGTGCGGCTGACGGCACCACGGTTCCGTGGCTGATCGACCGAGTTGAGCTGGCATTGGCCGCAATTCAATGGGGTGTCGGCTCGGGTGCAGTCGCGCAGGCTGTCACGTACCTGAACGGCCGCAAGCAGTTCGGCCGTCCGCTGGCGACCTTCCAGGCCGTCAATCATCAACTCGCTGACTGCTACATCGATCTCGAAGCGATGAGGGTGACACTATGGCAGGCCGCCTGGCGTATCTCCGAGGGATTGGATCTCGGCACCTCGGTACTGGTCGCCAAGTGGTGGGCAACCGACGGCGGACAGCGCGTCGTGCATCGCACCACGCATGTCCACGGCGGTATGGGCGTCGACACCGACTACCCGGTTCACCGTCACCTCTTGTGGGGCAAGCAGATTGCTGCCACCCTCGGCGGTTCCAGCTCCGATCTCGCGCGTCTGGGTGCGCAGCTCGCATCCGGTGTGGAGGTGCTCGCATGACCGTTCTTGCCGGTCGCAGTTACGCAGACGTCGTTGTCGGAGAGGCATTGCCCGAGTTGGCGATCCCGTTGACCCGCACGTTGATCGTCGCCACCGCAATCGCCACCCGCGATTTCCAGGACGTGCACCACGATCCGAGCCTGGCCCAGGAGCGCGGCTCCAAGGACGTCTTCATGAACATCCTCACGAGCAACGGTCTTGTCGGTCGATACGTCACGGACTGGGCCGGATCTGCATCGACCCTGCGCCGCATCGCCATTCGTCTCGGGGCGCCCAACTACCCGGGTGACACCATGACGATGACCGGTGAGGTCGTGTCCAAGGAAGACGGAGTGGTCGTGGTCAAGGTGCAGGGTGCAAACAGCCTCGGCAACCATGCATCCGGCACCGTCGCAGTCGCTTTCAAGGAAGAGGAGAGGCTCTGATGGCGATCAGCCCGCTCTCGGGAGCCGCCGCCATCGTCGGCATCGGATCCACCGAGTTCTCCAAGAACTCCGGCCGCACCGAACTGCAGTTGGCGTGTGAGGCCATCGTCGCGGCACTCGCTGACGCCGGTATCGATCCGTCCGAGGTCGACGGTCTGTCCACCTACACGTCGGAGACGAACGGCGAAGCCATTGTGGCTCGCAACTGTGGCCTCGGCGAGCTGAAGTTCTTCTCGCGCATTCACTACGGCGGCGGCGCCGCGTGTGCCACCGTGCAGCAGGCGGCCATGGCAGTTGCGACGGGTGTTGCCGACGTCGTGGTTTGTTACCGCGCCTTCAACGAGCGCTCCGGTGTGCGCTACGGCCTTGGGCAGCACGATCGACCCATGGACAGCACCGCGGATCGCGCGGCATATGCGTGGATGACTCCGCAGGGATTGTCGACTCCCGCTCAGTGGGTCGCCATGTTCGCCCGCCGCTACATGCACCAGTACGGTGCGACGAGTGAGGACTTCGGACGAGTTGCAGTGGTGGCGCGCAAGCATGCCGCCAACAACCCGGCTGCCTGGTTCTACGAGCGTCCGATCACACTCGAGGACCATCAGAACTCGCGCTGGATCGCCGAGCCTCTGCACCTGCTCGACTGCTGCCAGGAAACCGACGGCGGCCAGGCATTGGTCATCGTCTCTGCCGAGCGTGCAAAGGATCTGGCCAACAAGCCCGTCATCATCAAGGGCGCCGCTCAGGGCAGTAGCAGGGATCAGCACATGATGACCAGCTACTACCGTCCTGACATCTCGGGTATCCCGGAGATGGGCCTGGTTGCTCGTCAGTTGTACGGCCAGAGCGGCCTGACCCCTGATGACATCAACGCCGCGATTCTGTACGACCACTTCACCCCGTTGGTGCTTCCGCAGCTCGAAGAACTGGGCTTCTGCAAGCCAGGCGAAGCCAAGGACTTCATTCGCGAAGGCAACCTCGAGATCGGTGGACGCTTGCCGTCCAACACTCACGGTGGTCAGGTCGGCGAGGCATACCTGCACGGCGTCAACGGAATTGCCGAAGGTGTGCGACTGGTCCGAGGAACGTCGACCAATCAGCCCGATGGCGTCGAAAACGTCTTGGTCACAGCCGGAACGGCAGTGCCCACCAGCGGTCTCGTTCTGGGCGCTGTTTAAGAGAGGAAATGACAGTGACAACTTCGGAAGCTGCGAAGACCGCCGGCGATTGGCGCGGAGCCGATCTCGGTACCCGCACCGTGGCGTACACCGAGCGCGACGCGATCTTGTACGCACTCGCCGTGGGCGCCAAGGCAACCGAGCTGGACCTCGTCTTCGAGGATCAGCTTCGGGTACTGCCGACTTTTGCTCTCACACTGGCACAGTGGGCTCCCGACGCTCTGGGTTCGGCGGGCGCCTTCGACACCTCGACGGCACTGCACGGCTCGCAAGAGTTGAAAGTGCTTGCTCCGCTTCCGCGTAGCGGTGAGGTGACGTTGAAGGCTTCGGTCGGCGAGGTGTGGGACAAGGGTGCTGCGGCCGTTTTCGAAGTGAAGGTGGAGTGCGAATACTTCGTCGCGACCTGGTCACTTTTTGCTCCCGGTGCCGGCGGATTCGGCGGAGAACGTGGACCCTCACGTCCGGCGGAGCCGACCGGTGAGCCTTCGTTGACCGGTGTGCTGACCACAGCGGAGAACCAGACGGCGATGTACCGGCTCCTGGGCGACAAACACCACATCCACATCGATCCCGAGGCTGCGGCGCGGATCAACCAGCCGCGTCCGATCATGCACGGGCTGTGCACGTTGGCCGCCAGCACACTCGAGCTTGCTCGGGTCGCCGGAGTGCATCCGGCTGATCTTGTCAGTCTCGAAGGTCGATTCGCTGCGGCGATCCATCCGGGTGAGTCGCCGTCCATCATTGCGTGGGGAACTCCCGACGACTTGGCTTTCCAGGTCACCAAGGGTGATCAGGTAGCGATTTCCGGTGCACGAGTGAGCTTCTCCGCCCACTAGTCCCTCCAGACTCAACTGCGGGGTGCTTGACCCCTTGTCGCGCCCCGCAGTTGTTTGCACGAAGAAGCAGCCCCTGAGCGATTCGCTCAGGGGCTGCTCTGTGCTTGTGTTCAGTCCTGATGGGTCGCCATGTAGCGAGCCGGGTACTCACCGCCGCCGTGAACGGCGATGTCGGCGCCGTTGACGTACGAGGAGAGTGGGCTCGCCAGGAACAGGCAGGAGTTTGCGATATCGGCCGGGACGGCCATGCGCTCCATCGGAATGGTCCTGGTGACCGCCGCGCCGCCGTCGGCGCCGTAGACCTCGGCGGCAGCCTCGGTACGGATCAGGCCGGTGGTGATGTGGTTGATCCGGACCTTCGGCGCCCATTCGAGGGCCAATGCCTTGGTCAGAACGAGGAGGCCGGCCTTGGCTGCGCTGTACGCCGCGGTTCCGGGCTGCGGATCGATTGCCGAGACACTGCCGATGTTGATGATGGCACCGCCGTCGTCCTGAGTCTGCATCACTGCGTTGGCGGCCTGGGCAACGTTGAAGGGTGCCAACAGGTTCAGGGCCACGATCTTCTCGACGAAGCGGGGTGACACCGTCGCAGCATCGGCATCGGGGGAGCCGCCGGCGTTGTTGACCAGGACGTCCAGACGGCCGAAGCGCTCGACGGCATCCTGGACGAGGGCTGCGGCGTCGGCGGGATCGCGGACGTCCGTGGCGCGAAAGGCTGCGCTACGGCCGTCGGCGGTGGGTAGGTTTTCGGGCTCGTTACGGCCACAGACCAGCACGTTCGCACCCGCGGCGAGGAAGGTTTCGGCGATGACGTAGCCGATGCCTTTGGTGCCGCCGGTGACGATCACCGAGCGTCCGCTGAAATCGACGGGGTTGGGCAGTGTCACGGTGGAGCCTTCCTGGTGCGGTGCCGAGCTGAATTGCCGCCCAATGTGATTGACGCGACGTGGTCGCACACCTTAGGGTCAAGCAAGTGCTTGGTTGTTTTGTAGGTCGAGTGTAGACGACAAACGGCGGCAGTCACCAGAATCGACCGGTCCTTCCCGCAAAAGGGACCTCTGCGTCGACAGACATTGGAGTAGTCACATGGGCAAGCTCGAAGGCAAAGTTGCACTCATCACGGGCGCGGGTCAGGGAATCGGGCAGGGGATTGCCCTGGCCTTGGCCAAAGAGGGCGCCGTGATCGCCGTTGCCGGTCGCACCGAATCCAAGTTGCACACCACCTGCGGACTACTCGCTGACATCGGTGCGCGCGGTGAGGCCGTGGTTTGTGACGTCAGTAAGAAGGACGACATCACGGCGGCCGTGGACCGAACCGTCGAACTGTTCGGCGGAATCGACATCCTGGTCAACAACGCCAACGACTGCAAGCCAGGCCCGCTCTTGAGCGTGCTGGACGAAGACTTCGAGCGTTCTTTCGCGACGGGCCCACTCGCCACCCTGCGCATGATGCAGGCGTCGTACCCGCACATGAACAGTCGTGGCGGTGGCGTCATCATCAACATGGTCACCTCGGCAGCCGTGCGCTGGGATGCCAGTAACTACGGCGCTTACGGTTCCATCAAGGAAGGCATGCGCTCGTTGACCCGCGCTGCCGCCTGCGAATGGGGCAAGGACAACATCCGCGTTCTCAACGTCGCCCCGCACGCCAAGACCCCCGCGTTGCAGTGGTGGATGGACAAGAATCCGGAAGAGGCGGCGGCTTTTGTCGCGGGTATCCCGCTGGGACGCGTCGGAGATCCCGAGACCGACATCGGTCGTGCCGTCGTCTTCCTCGTCAGTGAAGACGCCGGTTACCTGACGGGTGCCACGATCCCGCTCGACGGCGGTCAGTCGCGCTGGGGCTGACCGCCATCGACCCGATCAGGTCATCACGGCGCCGCCGTCGACGGCAATCGTCTGCCCGGTGACGTTGCGAGCCTTGTCGCTGAGCAAAAACGCGACCATCTCGGCGATGTCTCCGGGCGTCTGGGCTCGACCCATCGGAACCATTTGGGCAACAAAAGAATCGAAGACATCAGCATCGGAAACGCCCGCTAGTGCAGCATCGCGCCGACGCAGTTCCTTGATGGTTCGCAGCCACATGTCGGTGAGGATCAGCCCGGGCATGACCGTGTTCGAACGGAGCCCTCGAGTCGCGCCGATCCGGGCGACGCTGTGACTCATCTCGATCACGGCGGCCTTCGACGGTCCGTAGTGCGCGAGCATGTCACCGCCCAAGCGGGCACCGATCGACGCCAAGGCTTTCCAGGCGTGCTGCGGTGTCGGCGAGTGCAGCCTCTTCGATGTCGAGTAGAAGCAGGGTGCCGAAGTCCTCGGCAAGCCGCTCGGCAATAGCGGCGCCCAACCCGGCCGCTGCGCCCGTGACAATGGCTACGGGCGCGCTCACGGCAGGTGCGTTTCGAGCAGTGGGGCAAGCAGTTCGGCTGCGCGCGCTGCCGTGATGACCTCGCTCGGATCCACCTTGGTGACGACTTTCGAAGCAGAATCTTCGTAGACGTGCTCACCGATGAGTCGACCCTGCTCGTCGTACGGCCAGACGAATGCCAAGGTCCGACGCACGAGATACCAACCGTCGGAGTCGATGCCCGACGACTGTTCAGGGGCTGCGGACGTGGATCCGCCCGATTCGTGCACCGCGCCGAACACCCCGTCTCCGAGGATCGAACCGGGGACGAACTGACTGAAGAGGGTCTCGCCGGAGAACCCACTGTCGGATACGGCGAAGTCGGACTTCCCGGTCCACATGACAAGGGTGTCCGTCTCGGCGAGTGACTGGTAGAAGTTGGTGACGGCGTCCATGCCGTCGAGGACAATCGACTGACCGTCTTCGAACAACCGGTAGACGGGTTCTTCGACGGTCATGTCCGGCGAGAGGATTTCCTTGTAGCGACCGGAGACCTCGAGCAAGGCGTGGCGTCGGTAGTTACGGAGGATCTTCTGGTGCCGCGGATTGTCGATGGTTTCCAATTGCTTTTCGACGCCATCCATCATGTGGACGAATTCGTGCTCGTACTTGCTCATCACATCTCCTGGTTTCGCAGATTCGGCGGGCTGTCCGGATCTGCGACAACTGTGACCTGGCGAGGCATTCGCTGTACATGTAGATCTTCGTTCGAGAATTGCCAGTTTGCTTAACTCCGCTGTTCAGATACCGTGATGGTCGTCACTTCAAGTCGAGCGGCGGGCCGAAAACAACCGAATGGACGGTAATGAAGAAGGCGAGAAGAGGCGAAGATCTGAATCTGCGTTTGGTGTCCTCGTTGCTCGTCGTCGTGGCGGAAGGGCACTTCGGGCGAGCGGCAGACCGGCTGTTCGTCACCGCGCCCGCCCTCAGTCAGCAGATTCGTCGACTCGAGGAGCAGGTGGGAGTCGAGTTGGTCGATCGCAGTTCGCATCCGGTGGTGCTCACCGCCGCGGGTGAGGTGTTCGTCGCGGATGCGCGGCCCGCTCTCGAGTTTGCCGTTCGCGCGATGAACGGTCTCGACGCACTCGAGCGTCGGCGGGCCAGGCGGTTGCGGATCGGATTCATCAACGGGGCTGCCGGGAGTTTGGGGCGTGCGGTGATCGATTCGTTGCACGCGGAGGTGGAGCTCGTCCAGTTGGATTGGTCCCAACAGGTTTCGGCGGTGGCGAGCGCGACCGTCGACGCGGCATTCGTGCGACCGCCACTGCCGGTGCTCGACGGTGTGGTGCTCGAACGGATAGGCGTCGAACCGCGGGTGGTGGCTCTGCCTCGAGGGCACCAACTGGCGGGTCGCGCGAGCATCGAAATTTCTGAAATAGATGGGATGGTGCAGGTTTCGAGTGACGGCGCACCACCCGAATGGGTGAAATGGTGGTCGGTGGACCCGCGCCCGAGTGGTGTACCCGTCCGGTACGGTCCCTCGGTCCGCACGATGGACGAAGCGCTCGAGGTTGTCGCCAACGGTCGGGCGGTGGTGATAACGGCAGCAACCATTGCCGAGTACTACACCCGCTCGGATATCAGTTTCGTGCGCATTTCCGACATCGAGCAGTGTTCGATCGATCTGTGTACCCGCGAGGGCGACAGCAGTCCGGCAGTGATCGAGCTACGCAAAGCTGTTTCAGCCCTCGGTGCCGCCAGGTGATTGCCGTGTCCTGATGTGATGCGCATGTACTCGGATGAAATGCGCATTCTTGCCGTCTTCGTTTTAGTCAGTTAGACTAAAACCATGAAAACGATCAGCACGGCACTTGAAATCGTCGAGGCGGCACGAGTTTCGGCCGATGTGTTCGGGGGAGACTCCAGCGATCTCGACACCCGTCGCGCTGCAAAGCGTCGTTTTCATCGGCTCGCTTCCGCTATCCATCCGGACCGGGCGACGCCCGAAGATCGGGTGCGATACTCGGCCGCAACATCTCGGTTGAACGAGCTTTACCGCAGTTGGGCAGCGGAGTTCGAACCGGCAGATTCTCGACCCGTTTATGTCGGCGAGCGGGGCGAGTACACGTTGGGTGGACTGGTAGCGCGCGGCTCGGTCGCTAACCTGTACCGGTCCGATGCCGGTGTCGTACTGAAGATTCCGCGAAACCCTCGGGCGAACTCGATGATCGAGGCCGAACGGAATGTGTTGACGGACATCGAGAATTCGTGCGAAGCCGGTTGGGCAGTCTCGTACTTCCCGCGATTGATCGATCGAATCACCCATGTGGGCAGCGGCACGAGACGTCAGATCGATGTGTTGGACGATCTGACCGAAGGTTTTGTGAGTCTCGCCGACGTCCGTGAGGCGTATCCAGGTGGCCTCGATCCACGGGAGTGGGCGTGGATGCACCGACGGCTACTTCGGGCTCTGGCAGCAGCGCATGCGACTGGTTGGGTGCACACCGCGATTACCGCGGAGAACGTGCTGATCGAGCCTGATCGGCACGGGGTGGTGCTGGCCGGCTGGTCCTTTGCCACCCGTACGGGCAGCCGCCCGGTGGCGACGATCGGTTCCGATCGTGATTCGTACCCACCGGAACTCGGCGAAGGAGCGTCTCCGGCCTGGGACGTGTACATGGCTCATCATTTGATGCTCCGAATGCTGGGCGAGCAGACCCACGAACGGATGAAGGCGTTTGCCGACGGCTGCATGCAGGACAACCCGAGATTGCGTCCCGACGCGGTCGACCTACTTGGCGAGTTCGACGAACTCCTCGATCTTCTCTATGGCCAGCGGACATTTCGTCCGTTCGCCGTTCCATCCACGAAAGGACAGTGATTGTCATGGGCTACGGATACTGGGACGACAACACCTATTTGGCGGGCAAGACTTTTCGTGCCGCACGCGGTGTCGACGATTTCGGTTACACCGATTCGCTTCGGTCGCGTCCGCGAAGCAGTTGGAAAGCGGACCCGACCCTCGACCCCTTCGGCGTCGACAAGCGTGAATGCCGAGACTCGGACGGGCACCCCGATTCTCTCCCGATAGCAGTGCTTTTCGATGTCACCGGCTCGATGGGCGCTGTTCCTCGAATCATGCAGGACAAGCTCGGAAAGCTGCACGGGCTGCTGCAACGCAAGGGATATGCGGATGATCCGCAGATTCTGTTCGGTGGTATCGGCGACGCCGATTCCGATCAGGTGCCACTACAAGTCGGCCAGTTCGAGTCGGGAAACGCGATGGACGAGCAGCTTCGGACCATCTTCCTCGAGGGCAACGGTGGTGGTCAGAAATCGGAAAGCTATGAATTGGCAGCATATTTCATGGCACGTCACACCAGTACGGATGCCTGGGAGAAGCGCGGAAGGAAAGGCTACCTCTTCATCATCGGTGACGAGCTGAACAAGCCGCGGCTCTCGGCTCGTCACATCCGTTCGGTGATCGGGGACAAGGTACGTCAGGACGTGTCGGTGCCGTCGATCTACAGTGAACTCGAAGAAAGATGGAACGTCTACTTCGTTCTGCCGGATCAGTCGTCGTACTTCAACGATCCGGAAATCGCGGATCACTGGAAGACGTTGCTCGGTGAACGCTTCGTCAAACTCGACGATCCCGCCGCGGTGTGCGAACTGATCGCGCTGACGGTCGGAATCGGCGAGGACCGCATCGACCTGCGTGACGGACTGGCGGATCTCCGCGACATCGGTTCAAGAGCTGAAGCCGAGACTGTCGGCAAGGCTCTCGCCCTGATTCCAGGGCGCAGCACCGCGACGGTGGCCGGGTTGCCCCGCGATCTCGGAACCGGCACGGACGATGTCGATTTCGCCTAGAAGGAGAACATGATGGAGCCGTTCGAAGACCGCGATATCGTCGTAGTAGACCTCGGGTTCGGAGATGCAGGGAAGGGAGCAACCGTCGATTGGCTTTGCTCCGATCGAGCCGATCTGAATGTGGCCGCAGTGGTCCGTTTCAACGGTGGGGCACAGGCAGCGCACAACGTGACGGTCGGCGAGCGCCACCACACGTTTTCGCAGTTCGGCTCGGGAACGCTGTCCGGCGTCCCGACGTTTCTCTCGAGATTCGTGTTGGTCGAACCCATCGCGCTCGCACGGGAAGCACGTGCACTGGAAGCGCTCGGAGTTCGAAATCCGTTCGACCTGATACGGATCGACGCGCGCGCACTGTTGACGACACCGATCCACGTGGCCGCCAACAGGGCCCGTGAGGATGCTCGCGGCGGTAACCGACACGGCTCGTGCGGCAAGGGGATCGGTGAGACCGCGGCGTATGCGCTCGAAGTTGCCGATGCGCCGACGGTGGGAGACTGCCGGCGACCTGATTCCTTGCGTCGTAAGTTGTGGGCGTTGGCCACATTCTACGGACCGTTGATCGCGGAGAGTCGCCACGGGTTTCCGCCGATCGACGACATGGTCGACATGTACGCCGAATTCGGTGCCGTCGTGGACATCTCCGACCCGGATGCGCTGGGCGCGTTGGGTGCCGGTGGTCGTCTGGTGTTCGAGGGGGCACAAGGTGTCCTTCTCGACGAGTGGCGGGGGTTTCACCCACACACCACGTGGTCGACGGTCGAGCCGTCCAACGCGCGAGCGATGATCGACGAGTTGGGCCGGGACAGTTACGTACTCGGCGTCACCCGCACCTACATGACACGACACGGAGCTGGGCCGTTCCCGACGGAGGATCCGGAGCTGGCGAAGGTGTTGCCCGAGCTGCACAACGGGATGGGTGAGTATCAAGGCGGATTCCGGACGGGCCACCTCGACGAGTTGTTGTTGCACTACGCAATCGAGGTGAGCGGTGGCGTCGACGGCTTAGCGCTTACTCATCTCGACGCGATGGATCGCGCGCGGGCTGCAGGCATCCCGATCCACGGGGTGCACGCGTACGAAGGATTGCCGTTCGTTGCCGTCGGAGAGTGGAAGGATCTCGATCACCAGCAGGCGCTGACAGATTCCCTGAAAGCCGTAGGGGTCGTGCCGAAGGAACTTCCGGCCGACCCGGAGGATTTCGCCCGGTATCTGAGCGAGGAAATGGGTGCGCCGGTAGTGCTGACCGCGAACGGTGCCGACCGGGTCGATCGTCAGGTGCGATGCCCAGTGCCTGCATGATGGACGGTGTGGACCAGTCACTTGTCTCGATCGATGTCATCGCGCTCCGGTTCGGCAATCCGGAACCCGGGATGTTGCGATTTGCAGTCACTCCGCGGCGAGCGGAGCCGTACACCGGGCAGTTGGCGCTGCCCGGTGTACTGCTGGGCGCCGGTGAGCGGTTGCAGGACGCCGCCAGGCGAGCCGTGACCACCAAGCTCGGAATTCCCGACGAGAAGATCCTCGTCAGCGGTCAATTGACCGTGTTCGACGAACCCAATCGCGACCCCCGCGGTCCGACGCTCTCGGTGACCATGTGGGCAGTGATCTCGTCGGACGAGGTGCCGGGTTCGGCCGAATGGGTGAGCTGGGACAACCCGGGGGACCTTGCGTTCGACCACAATCGGATAGTCGCCGATACCCACCCGATCCTTGCTGACACCCTGTTGTGGCGAGATCAGGCTTTCACGCGGGCACTACTGGGTCCGTCGTTTCCGGCGTCGTACGCGCTGGCCGTGGCGGAGGAGCTTTCCGGTGTGCGTCCGGACCCGGGCAACTTGAACCGGACGCTCAAAGCGTTGCCAGGGCTGGAACGTACGGACGAACGAGTCCGGGTCAGTGCCACCGGGCGACCCGCGGTGGTCTGGGCGTGGACCGAAAACAGCTGACCTACCTCAGAAGTTGCCCCGCGCGGCCTGCTCACGCTCGATCGCTTCGAACAGGGCTTTGAAGTTTCCCAGTCCGAATCCCAGTGAGCCGTGGCGTTCGATGATCTCGAAGAACACGGTGGGACGATCTCCGATCGGCTTGGTGAAGATCTGAAGAAGATAGCCGTCCTCGTCGCGGTCGACGAGGATGCCTCGCTTCTGCAATTCCTCGATCGGAACTCGAACCTCTCCGATACGCGCGCGCAATTCGGGATCCTCGTAATACGAAGCAGGAGTGGAGAGAAACTCGATTCCTTCGTCGACCAGAGCATCGACTGCTCCGAGGATGTCGTTGGTCGCAAGCGCGAGATGCTGAGCGCCGGGACCTTGGTAGAACTCGAGGTACTCGTCGATCTGTGACCGCTTCTTCGCGATGGCAGGTTCGTTGAGTGGGAACTTGACTCGGTGATTGCCGCTCGAGACGACCTTGCTCATCAGCGCGGAGTAGTCGGTGGCTATGTCGCCGCCCACGAACTCGGCCATGTTGGTGAATCCCATGACCCGGTTGTAGAAGTCGACCCACTGGTCCATCTTGCCGAGTTCGACATTGCCGACGACGTGGTCGAGGGCCTGGAAGATTCGCTTGGGCGCGCCGTCACGCTTGCGGTACGACGACGTCCGTTCAACGTATCCGGGAAGGTAAGGGCCGGTGTAGCGGGAACGGTCGACGAGGGTGTGCCGAGTCTCGCCGTACGTCGCGATGCTGGCCAGGCGAACGGTGCCGTGCTCGTCGGTGATGTCGTGCGGTTCGCTCAACACCGTCGCGCCTTGGGTGATGGCGTGTGCGATGCACTTGTCCACGTCAGGGACGCTGAGCGCGATGTCGCGGATACCGTCGCCGTGACGGCTGTGATGTTCGATCAGCGGACTTGCCGGATCCACAGCGCCCTTGACGACAAACCGCACCGCCCCACTCTTGAGTACAAACGCGTGGTGGTCGCGGTTTCCCGTCGACGGGCCTGAATAGGCCACCAATTCCATGCCGAACGCGGACTGGAAGAAATGTGAAGTCTGCGTGGCATTTCCGACGATCCATTCGAGGCCGTCCCAACCGCTCACGGGGAAGGGATCGTGATCGCTGTCGTACTCGACCAAGCCGACCAACTGGCGCAATTGCTCCAGATCCAGGCCGGCCAGCTGTTCGTCGTCGGTGAGAGTCTGTTCGACGGTCATGATGAGTCCCCTCTGAGTGCCATGTACACAGCGCGGTGCTCGAGTTATGTTCGGCACTGCCAGTACAAACAGATAAGTCCTTCAGAGGTTGGGTAGTCAACGGAGGTAGTTGAAAGTAGACACAGCGCCGGAATGCGAAGATGGTGGCACTGTTTTGTAGGCAATTTGCATAGTTGAACGACGAGTGGAGCAGACGTGAATCTCGACGCAGTGGATCTGGCTCTGTTGGACGCGATGAACAAGCACCCGAGGGCCGGTGCGTTGGAGCTTTCGCGTCAGGTCAAGGTGGCGCGGGCGACAGTGCAGGCGAGATTGAAAAGGATGGAAGATGCGGGCGTCATCGCCGGATACGCGCCGCACATCAATTTGGCTGCAGCGGGTTTCGGAGTACAAGCATTCGTGACTTTGCAGATCGCCCAGGGGGCGCTCGACACCGTCACCGCGGAACTCGAGGCAATCCCCGGTGTGCTCGAAGCCTTTGCCACCACAGGCTCCGGCGACGTGCTGTGCCGGATTGCCGCTGCGTCGCACGAGGATTTACAAGCGACGCTGCTCGAACTGAATCGGTCGGGGATAGCCACCCGGTCGACCAGCGTCATGGTTCTCTCGGTTGTGGTGCCGCTCCGGTCGATGCCCCTACTGCAGACTCTGCAATCGGAGCAGACGACCAAGGCCCCGGCATACCGACGAGGCGGTCAGTCTCGCTGACGACCCGGAGCCCAGAATCCCAGAACGATCGCGGATACCCACATGATCGCGGCGAGCGTGAGTGCTCCTTGATCCATGCCTTTGATGAAGGCTTCACGGGCGAATTCGGCCAACTGGGCACCCTGCGGCCCGGCTGCTTCGGCGACATGGAGAGCGGCGGCCAGAGAACCGGATACCGGTTCCTTGGCGGGTTCGGGCAGCAAGTCGACCGCGGGCTGGACGTGATTGCCATAGCCGGCGGCGAGGATACTTCCCGCCAGTGCAACGCCGATGGCAGAGCCGATCTCACGGGTTGCGTCGTTGACTGCTGAGGCAACACCCTGTTTGGAGTCTGGTGCGTTGGAGACGATCGCAGCAGTGGCGGGGGTTGTCGACAAGCCCAATCCGATAGCGGCTACTACCAAGGGGACACAGACCTCGGCGTAGGTCGAACTGGCGTCCAAGCGCGTCAAGAGTGCAATTCCGGTTCCGAGGAAGGCAACACCGGTGGCGGTGAGAGCGCGAAGGCCGATACGCGGAATCAGTAGGGGAGCAACCACGGACAGCGCCATCACCGGCACAGCGATCGGCATGAGGGCGAGCGCCGATTGCAGTGGGGAGTAGTCGAGCACCAGTTGGAGATACTGCACGATCAGGAAGAACAAGCCGAAAGTCGCCAGGAATTGCAGGGTCAGTGACGCTGCGCCGCTGCCGAATGCGCGATTGGCGAACAGTCTCACGTCCAGAAGTGGATGGCGAGTACGTAATTCGACCCAGCTGAATACCGCGGCCATGGCAATTCCGCCGACCAGCAACGCGAGAACTACCGGATCGAGCCAACCGCGGGCCGGCGCCTCGATCATCCCCAGGACGAACAGTCCGATCGAGCCGGCGATCAGCGCTGTACCAGGTAGATCGAGTGGAGTTGCCTCCGTGTCCTTCGACGTCACGATCGTGAACGACACCACGAGGATGAGGACCGAGACGACGGCCAGGCTGACGAAAATCGAATGCCAGGACCATTTTTCGAGGAGTAGCCCGGAGACGACGAGTCCGGCGATTGCACCGGACCCTGCGACGCCGGACCAGACTCCGACGGCACGGGCACGCTGCGCCGGCGGGAAACCTGCAGTGAGTAGAGACAGCGTCGCCGGCATGACAAATGCGGCGCCGACGCCGGAGATCACGCGGGAGACGATGATCCACGACGGTTCGTCCGCGAAGACCGGAATCGACGAGCCGGCAGCAAAAACGAGTAGTCCGAACATGAGCAGTTCTCGTCGACCGTATCGATCGCCGAGTGCGCCCGCCGGCAACAAGAGACAAGCCAGCGTGAGCGTGTACCCGTCCACGATCCACGTGAGCTGGCTCTGTGTTGCACCGGTATCGCGGGCCAAGTCGGGAAGGGCCGTGTTGAGAGCGGCCATCGCTGCGACGACCAGCGCGACGGCGCAGCACGCGACCGTCAGCATCCAGATCTGTCGGATGGTCCACGTGGACTGTTCGAGCGTCGTATCGCTACTCACGAAACCTCCCGATAGAAACAAGACCATCAGTATCGTTACAAGAACAGCAGTTCCACAACCCCCAAGTGGGTATAACTGAGGTTGTGACGGCGGGAATCGACAAGCAGGAAATCGACAAGCAGGTCAGCGACGAGGATCCGCGTAAACAGCGTTCCAGGTCCAGGTTGCTCGACGCGGCGACCAAGCTGCTGGCAGAAGGCGGCGTGGACGCGGTGACGATCGATGCCGTCACCAAATTGGCCAACGTCGCACGTGCGACGCTGTATCGGCATTTCGACAGCGGCACGGAGTTACTCGCCGCGGCATTTGCTCGCCTCTTACCGCCGGTGCCCGAGATGTCCGGGGAAGGTGACCTCCGCGCGCAATTGCTCGAGTTGTTGACCAGTCAGGCCAAGGCCATCGAAAGCGCACCGATCCAGGTGACGGCCATGTGCTGGCTCGGCTTGGGGCCGGAGCTGAAGGGCTACTCGAGCGTCGACGCGCTGTCGACGGACAAGCCCGAATTGCGATCGTTGCGCCAGACGGTCTTCGAGCAGTACCGTCACGCGTTCGATCGGATCCTGCGCTCGCCGGATGCGATCGAAGCGTTGGGGGAGTACGACTACGACGTCGCACTTGCTCAATTGGTCGGACCTTTGGTGCTCACCAAGCTGGCCACGCTGACGCCTCTCGGGGAGGCCGCGTGTGAGCAGATCGTGGACGATTTTCTGGCTGCACGCGGAGTGTCGAGCTGACAGCTCACGGCTCCAGATTGCGTCGTAGCACGTACTGCTCGAGGCGGTCGATGCCGCGCACTCGTCGTGGACGAAGGTGTCGCAGTTTGAAATTGGCGTCCGAGCCGAGCTGGGTGGCCAGCTCGGAGTCGATCAGCACGGTGCCGGGGCGAGCAGAGCTGGTCAGGCGCGCGGCCTTGTTGACCACCGAACCGTAGAGATCTCCGAAGCGAACCAACGTCGGACCCATGGCCAGACCTACCCGAAGCTGTGGATCGTCGTGATCGGCGAGGACCGCCTGCTGGATCTGCAAGGCGATCTCGGCGGCGTGGTGGGGGCTCTCGGCGGCAAACATGACCTCGTCACCGACGGTCTTGACCACCCAGCCGTAGTTGCGTCCGATGATTTCGGTGGACGCGGACTCGAACCGCTCGAGCAGATCGTTGAGTTCGGCGGAGTCGAGTCCGCGAGTCAGCGAGGTGTACCCGACGATGTCGGCGAAACCCACGACCAGAACACGACTCGCGACTTCTTCGCCCGGGTTTCCCACGTTGCGGCCCGTCGACGACGCGACGTGACGCTTCCATACGTACGTCTGCAGAGATTCGACAGCGGGAATGATCTCGGCGCCGAGGCTCAGGACGACATTTCTGATGGCGTCGGGTTCGTGATCCACCGAGTCCGCAAGCTGATCGATGATGTGTGTGCTGATCAGCGATACCTGCCACTCCGCCAACCTCGACATCGACTGTCCGAGAGAACGGGCAGCTGCCACCTCACTGTTCTGCGAGATGACGCCTCGATTGACCATGTCGGTGATGGTCTTGAGGGCGTCGGCGTCTTGCTGTGTGAACATGACGGCGTCGGGATCCTCGTCGACGGCAAAGCCCATCGCCACCCACAGACGATCGGCGCGCTCGCGTGTCACCCCGGCGAAATCCGCGATCTGCGACTGTGTGAAGCAGCGCGGTCCGCCGAGGAGGGACTCCTCGATGTCGGCTTGAATCCGGCTGAGCAGATGAGCATCGACGTCGATCGGCTCAGCAGCGTGAGATTCAGCAGCGTTAGATTCAGCAGGGGCGGGTTCGGTGACCTCGTCGATCCACTCTGACTCCGAACTGCTCACCGTGCTCCTTCTTGCCGCAACGAATTTCTGTCCACCATCTTCCACGCGGTGCCCCGAGAACAGTACTGAATTGGCCGAACCGCCTACGGATCCTCGGGCCCAGGCGGGCGGTGAGAGTCAACACGTCGGTGGCTTGTGCAAGAGTTGCCCCGAGAAAAGCACTGTCGATACTGAAATGCACGAGATACTTCTGAAAGGACCTGCGCATGCCACCCCGTAGACGTTCCGGCGCTGCCGCATCAACGCCGGATCACCTCACTGCGGACAATCTGGCAGCGCTCGCCACGGCTGTCGCCGAAGGCAAGCGCGCCACCGTCTATCTGCGCGAGGCGACTCCCAGCCTGGGGATCGAAGCCGGTACCTCGGCGAAAGTCGTGTCGGTGGACGGCAACACCGTGATGATTCGCCCCAAGGGCGTGAACGACGAATTGCCTTTCGAGGCAGAGGAATTGCGCATCAACCGCGTCTCCGCGGCACCGGCCAAACCGGCGCCACGGCCCAAACCAGTTGTGGAGTCCGAGCCCCTGATGGAGCCACTCGTAGAGCCTGTTCGACCGAAGCCGCGTGCGCAGCCTGCACCCGCTCCGGTAACGACTACCACTGCTGCCCCTGCCGCGACACCTCGTCCGGCCGTCAAGCGTGCGAAGAAACTGCCGGCCGGCATCAGCGTCACCATCCATGCGGGCGCGGACAACGACTGGAGCGTGACGGTCACACAGGGCGCCAAGCGTCCGGGCAAAGCAGTTCCGGTCGCACCCGATGCAGTCGAGCGAGCTGTCCGCGAGTTGGGTGAGCCCACCGCCATCGAAGCTGTCGAGTCCATCATCGTCGCTGCACGGGACATGGCTGCAGCGCGAGTCGACGAGTTGAGTCGCCAGCTCGAGGAGGCACGCAAGATGCTCGAAGCGCTCGGAGCTACCGACTAGAAACGCTGCGTAGGTCCGCACTTTCCGGGGTATGCGTTTTTTGCAGCGGGGAGATTACCGGCGGAGAGATTGTGATGTTGCAGCGAATTGTTTCGGCTCTGGCAGCGTTGGTCTTGGCACTCGGACTCGGGTTCATCGTCAGCAGCAACGCGGTTGCTGCACCCACGCCCATGGGTGGTGGTTCGGGCATCATCATCGACAATCAGCTGGTCTGCACGTTGACCACTATCGGGCACGACAACGGCGGCAGACTCGTGGGTATCACCGCAGGTCACTGCGGTGGTCCTGGATCGTTCGTGATCCCGGAAAGCAACGAGGACGCAGGCGTGGTCGGCACGTTCGTCGAGTCGAACCCGGACCTGGACTACGGGGTCATCCAGTTCGATCCGGGCAAGGTCACACCAGTTCGAACGGTGGGCGCGGCAACCATCACCTCGATCGGCGCTCCGGCCAGCTTCCCGGCTACAGCCTGCAAGGAAGGCCGTACGACGGGCACCACCTGCGGCGTCGTCTGGGGAGACCTGAGCGCCGACGCATCCACCTGGACTCAGATCTGCGTCGACCACGGTGATTCCGGAGCCCCGGTCACGGTCGGGACGACGCTGGTCGCGATGGTCAACGCCTACCTCTGGGTGCCGTGCCTGGGGCCGGAACTCGGCACCAACATGACCTCCATCGTGGACACGATCAATGCCCACGGAGGCGTCGGCGCCGGGTACCGGCCCATCTAGCAGCGAGCTGGGATCAGCCGCACACTGCTCCACCCGAGGCTGATCCCACGAGCTTGGAGTACTTGGCCAACACACCACGTGTGTAGCGAGGCGGCAACGGCTCCCAGCCCTTCTTGCGGGCTTCCAATTCGGAGTCGTCGACCAACAATTCGAGTTGTCCGGTACCCACGTCGAGCCGGATCTGGTCGCCGTCGCGAACGAACGCGATGGGACCGCCGTCGACGGCCTCGGGCGCAACGTGTCCGACACACAGGCCGGTGGTGCCGCCCGAGAATCGTCCGTCCGTCAACAGCAGGACGTCCTTGCCGAGACCCGCACCCTTGATCGCGCCCGTGATGGCCAGCATCTCGCGCATTCCGGGACCGCCCTTCGGGCCCTCGTAGCGGATGACAACGACGTCGCCACCAGTGATGGTTCCGTCTTCGAGCGCGTCCATTGCGGCACGTTCACGTTCGAAAACCCGTGCAGTGCCGACGAATACATCAGACTCGAATCCTGCCGATTTGACCACCGCGCCGCCGGGAGCGAGCGAGCCCTTCAGGATCGTGATGCCTCCGGTCGGGTGAATGGGCTTGTTCATCGCCCGCAGGACCTTGCCGTCCGGATCGGGCGGGGTGATGTGCGCCAGGTTCTCCGCAACAGTCTTGCCGGTGACGGTCAGGCAATCTCCGTGCATGAGTCCCGCGTCGAGCAATGCTTTCATGATGACGGGGACGCCGCCGATACGGTCGACGTCCGTCATGACGTGCTTTCCGAAGGGCTTGACGTCGGCGAGGTGCGGGACCTTCGCGCCGACGCGAGCGAAATCGTCGAGCGTCAGCGGAACGTACGCTTCGTGCGCGATCGCGAGGAGATGGAGCACCGCATTGGTGGATCCGCCGAACGCCATGACTACTGCGATGGCGTTCTCGAACGCCTCTTTGGTGAGGATGTCCCTGGCGGTGATGCCCCGACGCAGGAGTTCGACAACGGCTTTGCCGCTCTCGCGGGCGAATCCGTCGCGGCGACGGTCCGGTGCGGGCGGTGAAGCGCTGCCGGGCAGCGACATTCCCATGGCCTCGGCGGCGCTGGCCATCGTGTTTGCGGTGTACATGCCGCCGCACGCGCCTTCGCCCGGGCAGATCGCCCGTTCGATGGTGTCGACGTCGGCGCGGCTCATCAGTCCGCGCGAGCAGGCGCCCACGGCCTCGAACGCGTCGATGACGGTGACTTCCCGCTCGCTGCCGTCGGAAAGTTTGGCGACGCCGGGGAGGGTGGAGCCGGCGTACAGGAACACGCTGGCGAGGTCGAGGCGGGCCGCCGCCATCATCATGCCGGGCAACGACTTGTCGCAGCCGGCGAGAAGGACCGATCCGTCGAGACGCTCGGCCTGCATGACGGTCTCGACGCTGTCCGCGATCACTTCACGAGAGACGAGGGAGAAGTGCATGCCCTCGTGACCCATCGAAATGCCGTCGGAAACGGAGATGGTGCCGAATTCGAGGGGGAATCCACCGGCCTCCCGGACACCTTCCTTGACGGCCTTGGCCAGGCGATCGAGGGACAGGTTGCACGGTGTGATCTCGTTCCAGGACGAGGCGACGCCGATCTGCGACTTGACCCAGTCGTCGTCACCCATTCCTACTGCACGCAACATGCCGCGCGCTGCGGTCTTTTCGAGTCCGTCGGTGACGTCACGACTTCTGGGCTTGATGTCGGGTTCGGTCATTTTCCAAGCATAGGCGTCAGCGGGATGTCTTTCCGGCAGACGAGCGACTCGAGTTGCCAACAGACGTCGTCCGTCGTGAATAGACTCGTCGCATCACAGTTGGGGCTGGGTGTGCTGGGCGATTCAAGTACAGGGGGATTCAGGTGGAGTCGGAACTGATTTCAGCTTTCGGGTTTGCAGTTCTGGCGGCCGTCTTGACCGGTAGTGGTGTCTTCCTGGTTGTTCTGACGGTTCTGCACGAGATTGCCCGGTGGAAGGGCCGCTTCGTATCGGTGTGGGTGACTTTCTTTGCCGCGCTGCTGATACTGCCTGTGCTGTTCGGTGCGTTGATCGCCGGCTATTCCGCGTTCTCCGAGATCGACGGGTCCGAGGCGCTGATTCCGCCGGCGTTCTGGATCCTGATCGCGGCCGGGGGTGCACTCGGCGGTTACATCGGAGTCAAGGTCGGTGTTGTTCGAGGCTCGGCCCTCGACTACCGGTTGTGATCGGGATCGACTCGGTCAAACTTTCAGAGAATCGCAGGCGAAGCCTGGGTGAACATCCCGAAGCTCTCTTGAACGGCCGTTCAGGTGCGGGTTCACTCCTAGCGTGCACACGAATGCCTTCGATCGAATATCCAGACGTGGCCTACTGCAGGGATCGGCGGCTCTCGCCGGCGCAGTAGGTCTCGGTGTCGCTTCGGCGAGCCACGCCGGTGCCGAGGTTCCGGGTGGCAGCCCGGGATTCGCGCACGGCGTGGCATCCGGTGACCCGTTGCCGGATGCCGTGATCATCTGGACCCGCATCACCCCGACGGCAGAGGCGACGCCCGGTTCCGGCGTCGGGCCGGCGGTGACGCTCAACTGGCAGGTCGCGACCGATGAGGGGTTCGCGAGCATCGTGGCGTCGGGAAGTGTTGCTGCTTCGGCGGATTCCGATCACACCGCGAAGGTCGACGTCACCGGACTCGATCCGTCGACGACGTACTGGTACCGATTCGTTGCGGGTTCGGCCGTTTCTCCGGTGGGCCGCACCCGTACGGCACCGTCGAACTCGGCGGATCTCGATCGTCTCCGCTTCGGCGTCGTGTCCTGCTCCAACTGGGAAGCAGGATATTTCGGTGCTTATCGCCACCTCGCATTCCGCGAAGACCTCGACGCGATCATTCATCTCGGTGACTACATCTACGAGTACGGGCAGGGGGAGTACGGCGCGCGGAACGGATCCGTTCGCCTTCACGAGCCGGCCCACGAGATCATTTCGCTGGCCGACTACCGAATTCGGCACGCGCAGTACAAGACCGACCCGGATCTGGCTGCTCTTCACCTGAAACTCCCGTTCATCACTACGTGGGACGATCACGAATCGGCCGACAACGCGTACCGGGACGGCGCCGAAAATCACACTCCCGGTATCGAAGGCGATTGGGCAGATCGAAAGGCGAACTCGGCCAAGGCATATTTCGAGTGGATGCCTGTCCGCCCGTCGGGTAGTGGTTCGAGCGTTCAGCTGTATCGACGGTTCCGCTTCGGGAATCTGGCCGAGATCTCGATGCTCGACCTGCGTACCTACCGCGACGAGCAGCCGACGATGAAGCAGGTCGACGATCCGTCACGCACCATTACCGGACGCGCACAGATGGATTGGTTGACCAGCGGAATCGTCACCTCCCCGACGCAGTGGAAGATCGTCGGCAATCCGGTCATGATCACGCCCTGCGTGTTCCCGCCGCTGGAACCGGCGACCACCGCGGCGTTGACCGAACTGGTGGGAGTGCCGCAGGCCGGTGTCCCGTACAACACGGATCAGTGGGACGGGTACACCGCCGACCGCACCAGGCTTTTCGATGCGATCACCTCGAACGGTGTGGACAACACCGTCTTCATCACCGGTGACATCCACACGTCGTGGGCTTGCGACCTACCGACCAATGCCGCGAATTACCCAGGCGGGCCGACTGTCGGCGCCGAGTTCGTCGTCCCGTCGGTGACGTCGCCCAACATCGACGACATGCTGAAAGTGCCGCCGCGAACGGTAACCGTTGCGGCAGAAGAAGCATTCAAGGCAGTGAACCGACACGTGCGGTACGTCGAACTGGATTCGCACGGCTTCGGCGTATTCGAAATCGCCCGCGAAGGTACTCAGATGGATTGGTACTACGTCGACGATCTCACCAATCCACAGAGCAATGCGCACTATGCCGTGAGCTACCGTCTACCGGCAGGCGCGGGCAGTAGAGTCTCGCCCACTTCGGCCGCCCTCGATCAGGCCTCGTACCGACCAGGAGTCGACCAGTGAGTATCGAAGTTTCGCGTCGTAGCGTTCTGATCGGTGGAAGTGTTGTCGCCGGAACGGCATTGCTCGGAACGCCCGCTCGCGCGAGCGTTCCCACCAGCGCAGGCATCCCAGACCTGGACGTGCATGTCATCGTCGTCGACGGCATGCGTCCGGACGAGTTGCGATCGGAGCTCACCCCGACGCTGACCGGGCTTGCGGCCGGCGGTATTCACTACCCGGACGCCAGCGCCATCACGATCGCGGAGACGCTGCCGAATCACACGGCGATGATGACGGGAGTGCTGCCGGCGCGTTCGGGAGTGCCTGCAAACTCCGTCTACGATCCGTCCACCGACAAGAAGCGTGACCTCGATCGGCCTTCCGACCTGCAGGCATCGACGGTTCTGGATCGGGTGCGCGCCGAACTCGGATTGACCACTGCGAGTGTGCTGTCGAAGCGCTACCTTCACGGGTTGTTCGGTGACCGCGCCTCACTGGTGTGGGATCCCCAGCCGCTCGTTCCCGGCACGGAGCACGCGCCGGACAACTTCACGATCGACGCCTTGATCCGTATCGTCGGCGGGAACTCGCCGCGGCTCTCGTTCACCAACCTCGGTGACGTCGATCGGGTTGGGCACCTGGATCTGTCCGGTCCGTCCATCCGGATCGCTCGCACGGCCGCACTTCAGAACACCGACAACCAGGTTCGCCGCTTCGTCGACTTCCTTCATGACACGGGTCGCTGGAATCGGAGCATTCTGATCGTGTTGGCCGACCACTCCATGGACTGGTCGGAGCCCGCGCGGCTCATCGGACTCGATCGACCGCTGAACGCGGACCCGTTGCTGGCAGGCAAGATTCGAATCGCCCAGAACGGTGGCGCAGACCTGATCTACTTCGTCGGACCCGATGGCGAACGGGCGGAAGCCGTCAGCCGGATTCAGCAGATCGTGGATGGTGTCGACGGCGTCGAATCGAGCCACCTCCCCGCCGAATTCGATCTCGGCACCAATGCCGGTGACGTCGTTGCGTTTTGCGCCCAGGGCTGGCGGTTCAGTGATCCGACTCCACTGTCCAACCCGATTCCCGGCAACCACGGCCACTTCGTGACACTGCCCATCCCGTTCTTCCTCAGCGGCGGGCATCCCGCTCTCGACGGTGGACGGAAGATCGACACGCAGGCTCGCACGATCGACGTCGCGCCGACGGTTGCGGCTCTGCTCGGCCTCGGTGCACCTGCCGGTGGTTGGGACGGCGTCGCCCGCACGACGGGCGTGACGCTGAACGTCTAACGAGGATCGCGGCCGGTCAGGGCAATCAGCTTGTCCTGCAACGACGCATCGTCAGTAAGATCGACGGGAGCGGAGAACAGGCCGCTCTCGGCGAGCATGTCGCGCTGCCCGTCGAGGTCGGACCAGACGGCCTCGACGAGGTCTGGATCGAGTCGCTCGTCTGCTCCGACCGCTCGCGCGAGATCCCAGGTGTGGATCGTGACGTCCGAGGTCTGCTGGCGCAGATAGGGTTCCACCTTCACTGTGCCGTACGAGAGGTGAACGTGGGCACTGAGGTCCGTCGATTTCCACGCTTTGATGGCGGCATCGGAGTACTTCTGCCATTCGGTCCACAGGTCGTCCCCGACGGGAACGATGTCCGGTGTCGCCTCGCCGACCGTCAGTCCGGCCAGGAGCGGCGGTACCCACTGCTGCTCCTCGATGACGTGGCGGACGAGGTGTTCGACGTGCCAGTCGGAGTCGGGCGTGGGTGCGTTCCAGTCCTCGACTGCGGCGAGTCGTGAACCGAATTCGCGGTGGGCGGTGAGCACGAGTTCGAGCCAATCGAATGCCATCACTCGAGGGTAACCCGATCAGCGTGACGTTAATCGGTGCGTGAGGCTTCGATTCGGTGAAGACTGTCGAGGTTGTCGCTTAGTCGAATCGAGGAGTTTTCATGACCGTCCCCACCGTCACTCTGGCCGAAGGTCTCACTGTCAGCGCCCAGGGATACGGCGCGATGTCCGTCGCCCCTGTCTACGGCCCGGTGGATCCGGCCGAGGCGCTTGCCACATTGCACCATGCGGTGGACATCGGGATCACGTTCATCGACACCGCCAACGTGTACGGCGAGGGCTCGAGCGAGCGTGCGGTGGGAGAGCTTCTCAAAGACCGCCGGGACGAAGTGCAGTTGGCGACGAAGTTCGGTCTGGTCGGCAACATCGCCAACGGTCAGCGCGGGATCAACGGAGACCCGGCCTACGTACCGCAGGCACTCGACGAGTCTCTGGGACGACTCGGCGTCGATCATGTCGACCTCTACTACTTGCACCGGGTCGACCCGAACGTTCCGATCGAAGACACCGTCGGCGCGATCGCAGAGCAGGTGAAGGCGGGCAAGGTCCGCAACATCGGCCTGTCCGAGGCGACCGGCGATGAACTGCGTCGTGCGTACGGGGTGCATCCGATCGCGGCGATCCAGTCGGAATGGAGCATCTGGAGTCGGGACGTCGAGAACAAGGTAGTACCCACCGCCGCGGAACTCGGAGTCGGATTCGTGCCCTTCTCACCTGTGGGCCGAGGCTTCCTGGCGGGATCGTTCGATCCGGAGACGCTCGGTGACAACGACCTGCGCCGACGCTTCCCACGCTTCTCGGACTCCGCGCTCCCTGCTAATCAGAAGGTTCTCGACGTGGTCCGCGCCGTCGGTGAGGAGCTCGGCGCGACGCCTGCACAGGTTTCCCTGGCATGGCTCGATGCCAAGGGCCGTCAGTACGGGTTGCCTTCCGTTTCGATTCCCGGCACGCGGTTCGCTGCACGAGTCACGGAAAACGCCGGAGCGTTGGACATCGTTCTGAGCGAAGACCAGATCGCTCGCCTCGACTCCCTCGCCGCGATTACCGAAGGCTTCCGTTCGGCTGATTTGAGTTGGGTCTCTCAGGGCCGCGAATAATCATGTCCTGAGCCTTGCGAAAGACAGGAGTAACATACAGACCCGATGAAAAAAGTGTGGTTGGTCTGGGGTGTCGGTGTTTTTGCCTACGTGATCGCCGTGCTTCACCGCACTTCGTTCGGTGTCTCGGGTCTGTCTGCTGCTGATCGGTTCTCGATCTCGCCCAGCGTTCTGTCGAGCTTCGTCGTGCTGCAGATCGTCGTGTACGCCGGTATGCAGATTCCGGCGGGAGTTCTCCTCGACCGCTACGGTTCGCGGATCATGATCGCAGTCGGTGCGTTCATCATGATGTCCGCGCAGTTGGCTCTCGCCTTCACCGAATCGCTGCCCGTCGCGATCGGTGCACGTATTGCCGTCGGTGCCGGGGATGCACTCACCTTCATCTCGGTGTTGCGGTTGGTACCGCAGTGGTTCCCGCCCCGGCAGGTGCCGTTGGTCTCGCAGTTCACGGGCATCCTCGGTCAGCTGGGCCAGGTGATGTCTGCGCTCCCGTTCATGTTGCTGTTGTCCGGACCGGGCTGGACTTTTGCCTACGGCAGCGCTGCCGCTGTCGGACTGTTGGCGTTTGCACTGGCGTTGAGTGTCATCCGCGACGCTCCTCCCGGTGCCGACGTGGTCGCCGTGCCGGCCGGTGCCAAGGAGATCGGGCGACAGATCAAGACGGTGTGGATGCGGCCCGGCACCCGCCTCGGGTTCTTCAGCCACATGGGGACTCAGTTCTCGATCACGACGTTCGCGCTGCTGTGGGGTGTGCCGTACCTGAAATCGGCTCAAGGCCTCGACTCCACGACGGTCGGCTCGCTGCTGACGCTGTCGGTCATCTCGGCAATCGTGGCCGGCCCGATCCTCGGCATTCTCACCGGTCGCTATCCCATGCGTCGATCGTGGTTGGTTCTCACCATCATGGTGGCCAGCGCGCTCATGTGGACGATCGTGCTTTCACGAAGCGAACCGTCTCCGCTCTGGTTGTTGACGATCCTGGTGGTCGTCATCTCGGTGGGTGGGCCGGGTTCGGTGATCGGCTTCGACTACGCGCGTACGTCCAACCCGAGTTCGGCGATGGGCACCGCGCAAGGCATGGTCAACATCGGGGGATTCCTCGCTTCCCTCATCGTGATTCAAGTGATGGGCGTAATCCTCGGACACATGGGCGGGTACACGTTCGACGGATTCCGCGTCGCCTGGATGGTGCAATATCCGGTCTGGGTTCTCGGTATCGTCGGTGTGCTCGTCACCCGAGGCAAAGCCCGGCGAGCCCTCGCGGCAGAAGGCGTACACGTACGGCCGATTCGCGAAGTCATTCGTCGCAACAAATAACTCGATCGCATCGGGTAATTCATCCCCTGCGGGTGAGGTTCCCAAGCGTCCGAGCCACCAGGCTTGATGGATGAACGACGCAATGAACATCGGACCGGTCGAGCTCGTGGTGCTGGCATTCCCAGGTTCTACTGTGGATCCTGAAGCAGTCGCCGCGCTGCAAAACGTGGTGGAACGAGGTTTTGTCACCCTGCTCGACCTCGTGTACATCGCCAAGGACGCCGACGGACAGGTGTCGCAGATCGACGTCGACGAAGATCTCACAGAGATCGGACTGGCGATTCTGTCCATCGAAGCCAAGGCATTGATCAGTGACGAGGATCTGGACGTGGTCCGTGAGTCACTCGAACCAGGAACGTCCGCCGCAGTCATCGTCTACGAGCAGACGTGGGCGCGTGAGCTCGCGTCGACGGTTCGCGGTGGCGGCGGCGATGTAGTCCTTCACGTTCAGATACCGCGCGAGGTAGTCGTCGCAGCGGTCGAAGCAGCATTTCAGTAGCGACAATTACCCAAGGAGTTCGGCATGGTTTTTCGAGGTGGACGCAGAGGGCGGCCGGGGTTGCTCGGCACGGTGGCGCGCACTGCGGTAGTGGCTGGAACCGCAAAAGCGACGTCCAACGCCATGGATAGACGGAGTCAACGGAAGGCCAGCGAGCAGCAGCAGGAATACCAGCAGGAGTACCAGCAGCAACAGCCGCCGCCGCAGGTCGCACCCGTGCAGTCCGTTCCCCCTTCTGGCGCGGACGATCTGGTCTCCAAGCTGCAGGAGCTGGGTCAGCTTCATCAGTCCGGCGTGTTGACCGACGCGGAGTTCGCCGCGGCAAAGTCGCAGTTGCTGAGCTAGTGCCTGCTGGCTCTTGAAGCCTTGAACCGGTTTACCACACTGGACAATTGAGCATGAGAGGCTGATCTATGATCGACCCACGCGCAGCATCGGCCGCAATCGAAGCGGCGAACTCCCGAGTCACCGAGACCCTGCCGTTCTCCGACAAGACCGATTTCACCGATGCCGAGCGCGGGTTCATCGGCGCGCTCGATCCCGGCGTGGTAACCGGACCCGACGGAAAAGTGCTGTGGGACAACGACTCGTACTCATTCCTGGATGAAGAGTGCCCGCCGACCGTCAATCCGAGCTTGTGGCGTCAATCGAGGTTGGTGGCCAAGCAAGGGCTATTTGCGGTGACGGATTCGATCTATCAGATACGCGGCCTCGATCTGTCGAATATGACCCTGATCGAGGGGGAGAGCGGGATCATCGTCATCGATCCACTGATTTCTCGGGAAACCGCGGCCGCTGGTCTCGCGTTGTATCGGGCGCATCGTGGTGATCGACCGGTTGTCGCGGTGATCTACACGCATTCGCATATCGACCATTTCGGTGGGGTCAAGGGGGTGACCACCGAAGACGACGTCGCTGCCGGGCGATGCGTGATCTTTGCGCCAACGGGGTTCGTGGAGCATGCCGTCGAGGAAAACGTCTATGCGGGAACGGCAATGGCTCGACGCGCGGCATACATGTACGGGGCGGCATTGCCTCGAGGCCCTCGAGGTGGTGTCGGTGCAGGATTGGGCCAGACCACCTCCACCGGTACACCGACGCTCATTTCACCGACGGTGTCGATCTCGAAGACCGGTCATACGGAGACGATCGACGGCGTTCGGATCGAGTTCCAGATGACCCCAGGCACCGAGGCGCCGTCCGAGATGAACTTCTACTTCCCGGACTTTCGCGCACTGTGCATGGCGGAGAACGCAACTCATAATCTGCACAACCTGCTCACACTTCGTGGAGCGTTGGTGCGAGATCCGCATGTGTGGTCGGCGTACCTGACCGAATCGATCAATCGCTACGCCTCGCGATCCGATGTCGTGTTTGCATCCCACCATTGGCCGACGTGGGGGACCGAACGGCTCACCGAGTTCATGTCATTGCAGCGCGATCTCTACGGGTACCTTCACGATCAGACACTTCGTCGAATCAATCAGGGGTGGACCGGTCTAGAGATCGCCGAATCCATCGAACTGCCAGCCGCCTTGGCACAGGCGTGGCACACACACGGGTACTACGGTTCCGTCAGTCACAACGTCAAAGCCATCTACCAGCGCTACATGGGATGGTTCGACGGCAACCCAGCGCACCTGTGGGAGCATCCACCCGTCGAATCGGCCAAGCGTCACGTGGAGTTCATGGGCGGATCGGCAGAGGTGCTCCGAAAAGCTCGGGAATCGTACGAGAGCGGAGACTTTCGGTGGGTCGCGCAGGTGGTGAACTACGTCATCTTTGCTGAACCGGACAACGCGGAGGCCAAGACCCTGCAGGCCGATACCTTCGAGCAACTCGGGTACGGCGCAGAGAACGGCACCTGGCGAAACTTCTACCTCACGGGTGCATACGAACTGCGCAACGGTTCGGTGGGTACGCCCACAGTTGCTGCAGCTCCTGATATCACCGCAGCGTTGTCGGTGAAGCAGGTGTTCGACGCCGTGTCGCTCCGCGTCGACGGAGTGAGTGCAGCGAATTCCCACATCGTCATCGATTGGAACATCACCGACGAAAACATCGTGCACCGAACGGAACTGAGCAACGGAGTGCTGATCCATTTCGACGTGGAAGGTGGGTCTGCAGATGCCGGGTCTGTGGATGCGACGTTCAGTTTGAGTCGTCTCGGCTTACTCGGTGTGCTGCTCGGTGGTGCGGACCTGGGCGCCGAGATTGCGAATGGCAGTATCACGGTGGCCGGCGACCCGGCGAAGCTCGCAGAACTTGCGGGGCACCTCGACGAGCCTGATCCGAACTTTGCGATAGTCACGCCGACGTAGCAGCGTGTGGCAGTTGAATGAGGCTGTATTTCAACGAGTCTCGAGTTCTGGGCGCTCGTGAAGTTGTCCGTTTTGTCTCTGGTTATCGAAAGTGTGTTCGATTAAACTTTCGGCATGGACAGTCGCGAAGCGTGGCAGCTGGATGGCGAGGACCTCAAGAGTGAGGTTCTGGATCTGGTGCGTGTCCGGCACGAGTTGCAGTCGCGGTTTGTGTTGTTGATCGTGGAGATGTTTTCCCGTGAGGTTCTCGGCGGGAAGGGTTTTCGGGCGATCGCGCAGTGGTTGCATGGTTCGACGAATTTGGAGATCGGTGAGTGCAGTCTGCTGGTCGGTTTGGCGCGGTTGTTGATGCTCGAACCTGTTGTGGGCGATGCGTTTCACCGGGGTGATGTGGATGCGTTGAAAGCCCGTCAGGTGGCGTCGTTTTGTCAGCATCCGCCCAAGAACATGACCCTGGCGGATGTGGACAAGGCCCGTGGGATTTTGTTGTCGTTGGCGTCGAAGAATATCGCGGATTGTGATGCGGTGCGGGCGGCGATCCGCCGAATCGAGAAGCAGTACGGAAAACGCGAGGACGGTGTTCCGGTCGGCGAGGATTCGGAGCGGAACGAGTTCTACGCCTCGAAAGGCTTGTACGGGCGGGTCACTGTGAAGGGTGATCTGGATGCGGTGAACGGGGCGCGTCTGATCACGTTGTTGTCGAGTTTGTCTGCTCCGACGCGGCGTGAAACCGCACATCACGGTGACCGCGTCGGCCAAGGACATGACGGACCTTAAAGTTCTGAAAGACCTGTTGCCGTCCACTCAGGAGTTGGGGTTCGCGTGGACGGATTGGGTGGGCCCCATCAGTATCGACACTGCCCGGATGCTCGCCTGCGACTGCACCGTCACCCGGATCCTCCTGGACGAGAATGGTGTTCCGCTCGAATGCGGTAAGGAAGTAAGAACAGCGACGGTGCCGCAGCGGCGGGCGTTGGCGGTTCGGGATGGCGGGTGTGCATTTCCAGGGTGCGGGACTCCGTCGGGGTGGTGCGATGCCCATCATATTGATCACTGGAACGATGGTGGCCCAACAGATCTCGACAATCTGATCTTGTTGTGTGGTCGTCATCATCGGACGATGCATCACACGGAGTGGCGGGTGGAGATCGGCCCGGATCGGAAGTCGGTGTTCTATCCACTGATGTCGATCGATCCGTATCAACAGCCGATCGGCGGGAACAGCCCACCGACAGCAGCCTGAAGTGAAACAACTCGAGACGCGAGCACCGGGCACAACCATGCTCCGGTGCTCGCTCAATCCAGGATTTAGTCAAGACAACGTGATGTCGGCAATCAGGCCGTGGTGATCGGATCCCTTGATCTCGATCCGTTCCAAGGATGTCGCCACGGCGCCTTTGGTGATTATGTGGTCGATACCGACCACCGCCGGATACCACTTGTCGGTCGGGTACGTCGGGATCAGGCCGGAACCCAATTGATCGGCGGCGCTGGTGTATCCGTTGCTGAGGAGATTCCGGAACTGTTTGTTCGAGTACGACGCATTGAAATCGCCGCTGACTATCACATTGTCCATCCCGGCGACTTCGTCCATGTAAGACCCAAGCTTCTGCTGCTCGGCCGCCCACACCGAAGCCGGCGAGATGTATGCCGGTGCCGGATGCACGGCGAACAATGTGGCTGGCTGCGCCAAGCCGACATTCAGCTCTGCGGACAGCGTTTCGGGTGAGAACCCGTCGAGGCTACGTGGATTGGAGAGAGGAAAGCGACTGTAGATTCCGGCCCCGCCACCGCCGTCGGCGTAGGGGATCAGGAACTGGTGGCTCAGAACCTCTTCAAGCCCGGCGGCTTCGAGCGCCTCGGCTTCCTGGTACGTCAACTCCTGGACCGTCACCACGTCGACGTTGCGTTCGCGGACCATCGCCACAAGCGACTCCGGATCCGCTGCACCGACCATCAAGTTGGCCTGCATCAACCGAATCGATGGACCGTTCGCAGACGTCGACTCCCCAGTTCCGCCGATGTACAGCGGGCTCACAGACCATCCGAACAGTGCAAGGACGACAAGGGATGCGGCACATACGATCCACTGACGCCCGATACCCGAGACGACGGCACCGATCAGCGGAGCAATCATCAACAAGGGTGCCACTGACGCCAGAACGATCACGATGTTGTGATCGACGTCCAGCTGAGTTGCGATCAAGGCAACCAAACCCGTCACGATTCCGGCCACACCAACCACGGCCGAAAGGCGGCGAAGAACCAGTCGACGAGGGGTTACGGTATCGGGTTGCATGACATCCATCGAAGCAGAAAGGCGCCGTAGCTCCGGGGAAGCGCAGGTGGAGTCGGTGCGCCCTATTGTTTGCGCCCTACTGTTGCGGATACGGCAGATGGCTGCTGCTGTTCTGACTGACGGAGATCGAGCGGCCGAGTTGGGGGAAGGCGCGTTGAGAGCACGCTGGTCTGTCACAGACTTTGCACCCCGCGCCGATCGGCACGATGGTCGCGGGGTCGTCCGTCTGGATTCCGTGGGAGTAGACCATGCGATCGGCGTAGCCGATGTCGCAACCGAGTCCGACGGCGAAGTTCCGCTCGGGGGCGAGGTACCCGAGCCCGCCGCTGTGGGTAGTGCGCGCCACCCAGAGGTATGTCCGGCCGTCGGGCATCTTCGCGACCTGGGTGAGGATGCGTCCAGGGCTCGCGAATGCCTCGTGGATGACCCACAGCGGGCAACTGCCGCCGACTCTGGAGAAGTGAAAAGCGGTAGCGGACTGTCTCTTCGAGATGTTTCCGGCGCGATCGGTTCTGACGAAGAAGAAGGGAATGCCGCGCTGGCCGTGCCGTTGGAGTGTGGACAACCGGTGGCAGACGGTCTCGAAGCCGACCTCGAACTTGAGGCTGAGCAGATCGATGTCGTATCGCAAGGCCTCAGCGGATTCCAGGAATTGGGTGTACGGCAGTAGTAGCGCGCCGGCGAAGTAATGCGCGAGTCCGATGCGGGCGAGAGCTGCGGATTCGGCACTCAATGATTCATCCTCGGCGACAAGAGAATCGATCACGTCGGCTTGGGTGAAGAAGGCCAACTGCATCGCGATCTGGAACGCGCGTTGCCCTGCCGACAGACGACGGGCGAGGGTGAGTACCGACTTGTCCGGATCGTAGAAACGCTTGGGGCCGAGCTTGTCTGGTTCGTCCGTGCGGATCGTCACGGTGACGCCGTGCTGATCGCGAAGCAGTCGTGCCAGCTGCAGATCCACTGCTCCCACGGACAACCCGTTGTCCACGAACATCTGCTCGGCAGCGTCGTCGAGAACGGCGATGTGGTTCTTTCGGTCGTAGAAGAAGTCCCGAACTTCTTCGTAAGGCATGGGCACCAGCGACACGTCAGAAGCTGCCTCGCCGGACAATTGCGTCGAGAACTGGTCCAACTGCTCGGTTGCGGCGTGCAAACGACGGTGCAACATCACGAGGGTGCGTCCGACCGCGGGCATTCGGGCCACCAATTCGTCTACCTCTGCCAGCGATACGTCCCCGGATTCCGAGGTTTCGGCCAAGGCGTGATGAACGTCAGCCACGAGGCGTGCGTCGGAATCGGAGGCGAAGAATTGCACGTCGAGATCGAACTCGGCGTTGAGCTTGAGAAGGACGGGGACCGTCAGCGGTCGTTGATCGTTCTCTAGTTGATTGACATAGCTGGGGGAGAGTTCGAGTGCCTTCGCCAGTGCGGACTGTGACAGGTTTCGTTCTTCCCGCAGCCGTCGCAGCCGCGCTCCCGCGTACATCTTCTTCATCGAATCTCCTCGGTGCCGATCGCGTTCACCCTACCGAGGAGCCATTCGCAACATTCGCAACATTGCAGGATTGTTATTGCACAAATAGGCAATTGCGAGGGCCTATCCCGAGGTGAACGAGCTGCGTAGCGTGCAAATAGATACCGAAGCACGTGAGAAGAGGATCGATGAAGACGCATCTCGTACGCACCCACCGCTCTGCCGAAGAGTTCCCCAAGGAAGACCACCTCGCGTGGAAGATCGCGGAAGTTGCGACGGATTCCGTCGAGGTCACCGACGCCACGTCCGACATGA
This sequence comes from Rhodococcus sp. FW305-130, assembly GCF_058788335.1. Lineage (NCBI taxonomy): Bacteria > Bacillati > Actinomycetota > Actinomycetes > Mycobacteriales > Nocardiaceae > Rhodococcus > Rhodococcus sp. FW305-130. The sequence continues at coordinate 340,962 of NZ_JBYTAP010000001.1, forward strand.
TCGTCAACCGGATAATCGACAACGCGGCAGTTGCCGCAGCTTCCCTGGTCCGTCGCCCCGTAGTGAATGCGCGTGCTCAGGCGCAGTCACATCCGTACACGCCCGGGTCCACCGTCTTCGGTATCTCGGGTGCTTTCTCGCCCGAGTGGGCCGCCTGGGCCAACGGCGTAGCGGTTCGTGAACTCGATTTCCACGACACGTTCCTGGCCGCCGAGTACTCGCACCCCGGTGACAACATCCCGCCGATCCTTGCCGTCGCTCAGCACGCCGGGCGTGACGGCAAAGACCTGATTCGTGGTCTGGCGACTGGCTACGAGATCCAGATCGACCTGGTTCGGGCTATCTGCCTGCACGAGCACAAGATCGATCACGTCGCACACCTCGGCCCTTCGGCCGCGGCAGGTATCGGAACCTTGCTGGGCCTGGGCACCGAGACGGTCTACCAGGCAATCGGTCAGGCGCTGCACCTCACGACGGCTACACGGCAGTCCCGCAAGGGCGAGATCTCCAGCTGGAAGGCCTACGCGCCGGCGCTGGCCGGCAAGGTTGCCGTCGAGGCAGTCGACCGTGCGATGCGCGGTGAAGGTGCGCCGTCACCGATCTGGGAAGGCGAAGACGGCGTGATCGCCTGGCTGCTCGGTGGCCCGGACAAGGAGTACCACGTTCCGCTTCCGGGTTCTGGTGAGGCGAAGCGCGCCATCCTCGACTCGTACACGAAGGAACACTCCGCGGAGTACCAGAGCCAGGCACCGATCGACCTCGCACGCCGGATGCGTGCCCGCGTAGGTGATCTCGATCAGATCGCCTCGATCGTCCTGCACACCAGCCACCACACCCACGTCGTCATCGGCACTGGCTCCGGCGATCCGCAGAAGTTCGACCCCACCGCCTCGCGTGAAACCCTCGACCACTCGGTGATGTACATCTTTACCGTTGCGCTGCAGGACGGTACGTGGCACCACGAGCATTCCTACGCGCCCGAGCGTGCACAGCGCCCGGACACGATCGAGCTGTGGAACAAGATCTCCACGCGCGAAGATCCCGAATGGACACGCCGTTACCACTCGACTGATCCGGACGAGAAGGCATTCGGTGCTCGCGCCGAGATCACCTTGAAGAGCGGCGAGGTCATCGTCGACGAGCTTGCGGTGGCTGATGCGCACCCGCTCGGCGCACGTCCGTTCGCTCGCGATCAGTACGTCGCGAAGTTCCGCACCCTCGCCGAGGGCGTCATCGAGCCGAGCGAACAGGACCGCTTCCTCGACGCGGCACAGCGCACCGCCGAATTGAAAGCAGGCGAACTGGATCAGCTGACCTTCACCGTTTCCGAAGACGTCCTTGCTCGGGCACCCAAGGTCGCCAAGGGACTCTTCTGATGACGGGCCTCATTGCCGCATCGACGTCTGTAGCCGACAAGCGGATTGCCTTCCGGGCCGGGCTGACGTCCGGAAAGATTCAACGACTCCCCGGTGCGATCAATCCGTTGACAGCCAAGCTCATTCAGGAAATCGGGTTCGAAGGTGTCTACGTTTCGGGTGGTGCGTATTCCGCCGGATTGGCGCTTCCCGACATCGGGCTGACCACGTTGACCGAGGTCGCCGCCCACAGCAAGCAGATCGCGCGGGTCACCGACCTCCCGACGCTGATCGATGCCGACACCGGTTTCGGTGAACCCATGAGTGCTGCCCGCACGGTCACGGTCTTCGAGGACGACGGTATAGCCGGTCTGCACCTGGAGGATCAGATCAACCCCAAGCGCTGTGGGCACCTCGACGGCAAAGTGATCGTGCCTACCGAAGACATGGTTCGCCGAGTTCGTGCTGCAGTCTCGGCACGTCGTGACCCGAACTTCGTCATCTGCGCGCGTACCGATGCTGCCGGAATCGACGGTATCGACGCAGCGATCGAGCGAGCAAAGGCCTACGCGGATGCCGGCGCTGATTTGATCTTCACAGAGGCTCTTGCCACCGAGGCCGACTTCGAGAAGTTCCGCGCAGCAGTCGACACTCCGTTGCTCGCCAACATGACCGAGTTCGGAAAGTCGAACCTCATTTCGGCGAGGACATTGGAAGAGATCGGTTTCAACGCCGTCATCTACCCCGTGACCACCCTTCGTCTGGCGATGTTCGCTATCGAAAAGGGTCTGCGCGAGATTTTTGCGGAGGGCACGCAAGAAGGACTGCTCGGCGAGATGCAGCAGCGCGGCAGGTTGTACGAGATTCTCGAGTACGAGCGTTACAACGAATTCGACAGTGGCATTTTCAATTTCAGCGTGGAGGGGAGTAGGACATGACCGAACAGATTCCGACGATCTACAAGGGCTTGGCCGGGGTTGTCGTCGACACGACGGCTATCTCCAAGGTTGTGCCCGAGACGAATTCGTTGACGTATCGCGGTTACGCAGTGCAGGACCTCGCCGCGAATTGTAGCTTCGAAGAAGTTGCGCACCTGCTGTGGTACGGCGAACTGCCGACACCCGAGCAGCTCGAATTGCTCTGTCTGCGTGAGCGTGCGGCTCGCCGTGCCGATCGCTCACTGCTCTCGCTCCTGACCAAGATGCCCGACAACTGCCACCCGATGGACGTGGTCCGGACGGCGATCAGCTACCTCGGCGCCGAGGATCCGGCGGAGGACGACAACTCCGAGAAGGCCAATCTGGCCAAGGCACTGCGGATGACGGCTGTGCTGCCGACCATCGTCGCAGCCGATTTCCGCCGCCGGCGCGGTCAGGATCCCATCGCGCCGCAGTCGGACCTGGGTTTCGCCGAAAACTTCTTGAACATGTGCTTCGGTGCTGTTCCGGAGCCGGCGATCGTGAAGGCCTTCGAGGTCTCGCTGATCCTGTACGCGGAGCACTCCTTCAACGCCTCGACGTTTGCCGCTCGTGTTGTGACGTCCACACTTTCGGACATCTACAGCGCAGTGACGGCTGCGATCGGCACGCTCAAGGGCCCGTTGCACGGCGGCGCAAACGAAGCTGTCATGCACGACATGCTCGAGATCGACGACCCCGACCGCGCAGAAGCCTGGATGTCGGAGAAATTGGCTGCCAAAGAGAAGGTCATGGGCTTCGGGCACCGTGTCTACAAGAACGGTGATTCGCGTGTTCCGACCATGAAGCAGGCGCTCCTCGACGTAGCGGCAGCGACGGACGGCGAGAAGTGGGTGCAGATGTACGAGATCCTCGAGAAGACGATGGTCAGTGCCACCGGAATCAAGCCGAATCTCGATTTCCCCACGGGCCCTGCGTATTACCTCATGGGCTTCGGCGTCGAGATGTTCACGCCGATCTTCGTGATGAGCCGCATCACCGGATGGACGGCGCACATCATCGAGCAGGGGCAGTCGAATGCACTGATCAGGCCGCTGAGCCAGTACTCCGGTGTGCCGCAGCGGACCGTTGTGGCATAACAGTTTTGGTAGTCGTGGCATGACACCCCACTAATGCTGCGTCGGCGAGGTTCGGTTCTGGCATCACCGTCTCCTGGCCTCGTCGACGCTTCTCCGTTCGCACTATCTGCAACTTCGCACCGAATATTCGCAAAGATACTCGAGTGCAATGTGTTTCGTTTGTTCCTTGCCGGTAATAGCGTCAGTGTCATGACTGAAACGCACGAAGACATCTCGATCATTCGTCATGGCGAGACGCTTGACGTCGTGTTCAACCGGCCGGAAAAACACAACGCACTGACTCCTCAGATGTACGACGCCATTGCCGGAGCCTGCCGGAGCGCCGACTCCGACCGCGAGATCCGGTTACTCACTCTCCGAGGTGCTGGGGGAGAGGCGTTCTCGGCGGGTTCCGACATACGCCATTTTCAGACCTTCTCGAGTTTTCACGACGGGCTCGACTACGAAAGTCGGTTCGTCGGCGTGCTGACCGAACTCGAGAAAGTGCGGGTTCCCACGCTGGCGGTCATCGACGGTGTGTGCGCGGGAGCCGGGCTGTTGTTAGCGGCAGCGTGCGATGTGCGGATCGCGACGCACGGGTCCCGCTTCTGCCTCCCGATCGCGCGCACGCTCGGAAACTCGTTGTCGGTCCATTCCGTGGCGTTGCTGGCGGACAGGATCGGCAGTTCGCGTCTGATGTCGTTGGTCGCTCGGGCGGGGGTCATGTCGAGCGACGAGGCTCTGCGGAACGGCTTCCTCAGCGACTGTGCAACAGAGACAGAGTTTGCGAGCCTGACTGCCCAGGTATCGCGGGAACTCCTTGCGGCTGCCCCGATGACCGTGTGGACGATTCGAGAGTCCCTGCGCCGCATCAGGACCCGATCGATCACCGACAACGATGATCTGATGCGCATGATCTACAGCAGTGACGACTTCAAAGCCGGTGTCGACGGTTTCCTTCGCGGCGAGCGACCGGTTTGGGCCGGCGTGTAGCTCTGCTGTAGAACCAAAGGCTTGCGTTGGAGCGCGCTCTAACCCCTAGCGTTGCCGACCATGACAACAAAAACCTGGATCATCACTGGAGTTTCTCAGGGTTTCGGCCGCGAACTTGCAGTGTCCGCACTTCGAACCGGGGACGCGGTAGTCGCGGCAGTTCGTAGGCCCGAGTCCGTTGCAGATATCGCGTCGGAGCATCCGGATCGGTTCTCGGCGGTGACGTTCGACGTCCGCGACACCGCGGCGGCACCCAGCGTCGTCGAACATGCGCTCGAGCATTTCGGTCGTGTCGACGTGCTGGTCAACAATGCCGGTCGCGGGATGGTCGGCGCGGCGGAGATGGTGGACGATTCGACCTTGCGGGATCTCATGGAACTGCACCTGATCGGACCCGCCGCGTTGGTGCGCGCCGTCCTCCCTTCGATGCGAGCGCAGGGCAGTGGAACGATCGTGCAGATGAGCAGTCAAGGCGGCCGCATGTCGTTTCCCGGCGTCGGGGCGTATTCGGCGTCCAAATTCGCGATTGAAGGCTGGTCGGAGGCCCTTGCCGGTGAGGTCGGGCAGTTCGGCATCCGGGTCATGATCGTCGAGCCCAGCCGATTCCGCACAGCATTCAACACACCTGGCGTTCTGAGCTTCGCCGAATCATCCTCGGACTACCGTGATTTGCTCGATCCTGTTCTGCGGGACATGGCGGCGGCAGACGGTGTTCAGGAGGGTGATCCAGAGAAGGCAGCAGAGATCATCACCTCGCTGGTGCACAGTGAGAATGTGCCACTTCGCTTGCCGCTCGGAAAGGAAGCCGTGGCGCGGATATCCGCGTCGTATCGGAAGAATCTCGCCGAGGTATCCGTCTGGGCTGATCTGGCTCGCAGTGCCGACTTCGCGGATGCTGCCGGACCCGTCCGTCCGTTCTAGGCTGAGAAGCATGGCTACCGAAGACTTGATGCGCAAGGCACTCGAGGCACTTGGGGAAGTGGACGGGCCCATGTCGATCGAGGTGATCCATCGACTCGTCGATACAGGGGATGTTCAGGACCCGATGTCGATCGCCGAAGTGTCAGACCTGCTGGATGTTTCGGCACATACCCTGCGTTATTACGAGAAGATCGGCTTGGTTGCGGTGGATCGTGATTCGAGCGGACATCGTGTGTACGGGCCGAAATCTATTCGCAGGCTGGTGTTTCTGACCCGCATGCGTATCTCAGGCATGGCGATTCGCGACCTGCAGCACTACGTTGAACTGGTCGACGCCGGTGAAGGGACAGTTCCGGAGAGGCTCGATATGCTGCTCGAGCACCGGGACACCGTTCGTCGGCAGATCAAGGAGCTCACATTGTCTTTGGCTGCGACGGAGTACAAGATTGCGACGTACGGCGGGCGGACCGGAGAGCACGATGCTCAGCCGAGTGTCACCGGAAGCAGCCCTCGCGGGGTCTCCTGAGCGATCTGTTTCAGCGCAGACTCCAACGTCGGAAATTGATACTGGAAGCCGCTGTCCGCGAGCACCCCTGGTAAAACCCAGCGACTCTTCGTCACCAGTTCAGCCTCGGTGCGGATGATTCGTGCGCCGAACTCGAGCATCCAGCCCGGCGTCGGAAACCCGCATTGTCGGCCAAGTTTCGCTCGTACCATCCGCATCATGTCGGTGTTGGTTACCGGATACGGGGATGCGATATTGACCGGGCCTGAGATCTCCGGATGCTCGTAGATGTGGATGACCGAGCGAACGACATCGGCGATATGTATCCAACTGAACATTTGTCGTCCGTCGCCCATTCTTCCGCCGAAGCCTGTTCGGGCCAGGTTCACGAAGGGGTTGATTGCTCCGCCGCCGGCGCCGAGAACGATCGACATTCGTAACGCGACTTTGCGAACGGGGGTTGGGGCTGAGAACAATTCGTGCTCCCACGCCCGCGCGACAGCGACGGAGAATCCCTTACCCAGTTCTCCGTTCTTCTCGTCCATCGGTCGATCCCTCGCGTCTCGGTAGATCGTGCCGGTACTGGCGTTCGCCCAGAGCGAGGGTGGCTGCGGTGTACGGGCCAGTGCGCGACCCAACAGTGCGGTCGTTTCCACGCGGGAGGAGAAGATTTCGTCGGCATTGCGCTTGTTGTATCGGCAGCTCACAGAGCGTCCGGCGAGGTTGACCAGCAGATCCGCGCCGCTGAGTACGTCGGCGACACCTTGCTCGTCGGACCAGGTGGCATCGCTCGTTCCTCCCCGGCCGATCGTTCGTACGTCCACCCCGTTGGGTTCGAGCGCTCGAACGAGAGATTGCCCTATGTAGCCCGACGCACCGGATACAACGACAGTCTTCATGATTTTGTGTTCCCCTCTGGAGAAACGACTTTGGTCATCAGGGCGGCGACGTCACCGACCAGGCCGCGGGCCACCGGTAGCCGGGCGAGGGCGAGTGTTTTCGCGATGATCGGGACCAGGCCGTCGACCAGGGATCGGGTACGAGTTTGCCCCGGAGACGAGTCGGTGACCCAGTGCAGCGTCACGCCCAGATAGCCGAGCCACAAGAGTGTTGGGAGCTGGGTCTCCAAGGACGCCGGCGTCTTCTGCTTCGACGCCGCCAGTGCTTCGCGCATCAATTCGACGGCCATCGATCTCGCATCGCTCGACTCGGCCGAGAACGGGCTGGACGGCGATGCGGTTGGTAGGGCAACGTGCAGAAACGCGCTACCGAAGCCGTGATAGGGCCCCATGACATCGAGTCCGGTGTGCAGAACGATCGCGAGATTTTCCGCGAGTGAGCCACCCTGCCGCAGGAGTGGAAGCGCACGCTCTCGGTGATCACGTTGGATGACGAGATACAGCTCGTGAACCAGTTCGTCCTTGCTGGCGAAGTAGTAGTAGGCATTCCCGAGGGAGACCTCCGCTTCGGTCGCGATCTTGCGCATGGTCGTCGCTGCGAAGCCTTCGTCGCGGAAGAGCCGCAAAGCTGTTGCCACCAGCTTTTCCCTGGTTTCGATCCCGCGACTGCTCATGGGCTCCCTTCCTTTGAACGTGTTCAAGTTCAGCGTACGCCTTGAAGTTGAACACGTTCAAGAGTCGATCTGTTGCGAGGAATATAATAAGCGCGCATACTAAAATCATGATTGAACTTGCGCTCGGTTCGCCAGGTGGTCGGCGATGAACGCCTGGTTAGGGGTTGTCTCGGCCGAACATGTGCGTCGCGCAGTGGATCTTGGGATCGCGCAGATCGGGCACGGGAAGAGGTCCGGATTGGCGCGGATGAAGGCGGGCGATGTGCTTGTCTACTATTCGCCGGTCGAGTCCATTGGTGATCGAGATCCGTTGCGCGAGTTCACAGCCCTCGGTGTGGTCGAAGAGGGTGAGATCTGGCAGGCGGACGAGGGGTGCTTCAAGCCGTTTCGGCGGCGAGTGCGATACGAGCAGTTCACGCCCGTTCCTCTCGGCGACGTACGGAGTCGATTGGCATTGACCTCGACACCGAATTGGGGGTATCAGCTCCGCCGAGGCTTGATTCCGTTGGATGGCAACGACGTCGAGATTCTGCGCTCGGCAAAGAGCTGACACACTGACGCTGTGGTGAAGAAACTGGAAACCGACTTCGAGGATGCTGGCGACAGTCCGGGTCTGATGTTGTGGCGTGTCACCAACGCGTGGCAGGCCTCGATTCGCGCGGCGCTGCGGCCTTTCGACCTGACTCACGTGCAGTTCGTTCTGCTCGCCGCACTGACGTGGCTGGACGCGGAAACACCGATAACTCAACGCGATCTTGCCGAGTATGCGCGCACTGATCCGATGATGACGTCACAGGTGATACGGACCCTCGAATCCAAGAAATTGGTCGAACGACGTCCACACCCGACGGACGCTCGGGCACGCTCGGTGGTGGTGACCCAGGCGGGTGCGGCCCTGGCAGGCAAGGCAAATCGTGCGGTCGAAGCATCGGATCGGGAATTCTTTGCCGCTCTCGGGGATCGTCAGGCGGCCTTTGTTGCGATGCTCGGCGTGCTTGACTGAAAGTAGCAACCCTCAGTTTTCGAGGGATAACTCTGAAGTGGTCTGCAGCAGTGCATATTTGGCTTCCAGCCCGTCCAGCAGGGATTCCAGCGCGAGTTCGAAACTGGCACCATCGATTTCCGTAGCACGCTCGCGCAACAGATGTGCTCGCGTGAGGTGCGGGTAACGCTCGGCGTAGATCGCCGGATCGTCCACGAATCCGCCGGAGAACGTCGCTGTCGCAGCGCCCATGACCACGTACTTGACGGAAGCGCCGATCAGCGTTGCCGTGCGCTGCGGCCATCCGGCGCGCACCAGCCCGCCGTGGATGGCGTTGGCGCGGTCAAGGGCGATGGGCCTGACGCTCGGACCGTAGGCCAAGTAGGGAACGATATTGGGATGCTTGCCCAGGGCGGCGTGGTAGGACCGCGCCCACGTGCACAGCGCACCGCGCCAATCGTCAGAGTCGAAGCCGCTCACGTCGACGGACTCCATGATGACGTTCGCGACGTCGTCGAGTAGCTCGTCCTTGTTGGCGTAATGGCTGTACAGCGATGGTGCTTGCACGCCGAGAACGGTGGCGAGTTTGCGCATCGAGAAGTCGGTCAAACCGTGCTCGTCGACCAGTTTCAGGGCGGTGTCCCTGATGATCGGCTTGCTCAGTAGTGGAATCCGCGGTCGCGCCATCGCACACCCTTTCGTGTGAAAGTACTGGACAACCTTACACCGTGAGTTTATTATCCAATTAACCTAACAGTGTTCGGGAACGTGGAGGATCAGATGACGCGGGTGTTCGAGAACAAGGCCGATCTCCTGGGGGCGGTCGGTGAAACGCTGGGCTCGAGCGAGTGGGTCGAGGTCACCCGCGAGATGGTCCATCAATTTGCCGACGCGACCGGTGACCATCAGTGGATTCACGTCGACGACGAAAGGGCAAAGCGTGAATCACCTTTCGGCGGTCCGATTGCCCACGGGTATCTGACTCTCTCGCTCCTGCCGCTTCTGTCGAAGTCCGTGTACCGCATCGACGGGGCGAAGATGGTCATCAACTACGGGTCCGACAAGGTTCGATTCCCGAGTCCAGTGCCGGTTGGAGCCAAGGTTCGAAACACTGCAGTGCTCTCCGCGATTGAAGAGTTGCCGAACGGTTCGCTGCAGAGTCAGATCACCAACACCGTCGATATCGAAGGCGTGGACAAGCCAGCCGTTGTTGCGCAGACCGTCGCACGAATGTTGTTCTGAAATCCTGCCAGAAGAAAGCAGACTCCATATGAATCTCGAATTGACCGGTGAGGAAGTTGCGTTCCGCGAGGAGATGCGAAAGTTCTTCACCACCGAATTCTCGCCCGAACTTCGTGCACGTGCAGCGGGATTCGGAAAGCTGACGCGTGAAGACATCGTTGCGGGCCAACAGATTCTGAACGCACACGGACTGGCGGTTCCGCACTGGCCGGTCGAATGGGGTGGCAAGGACTGGACTCCGGTACAGCGCCACATCTATTCCGAGGAAATGCAGTTGGCGTCGGTACCCAACCCGTTGCCGTTCAACGTGAGCATGGTTGGGCCCGTTATCGCAGCCTTCGGCTCGCAGGAGCAGAAGGAAAAGTTTCTCCCGGCGACGGCTAACGCCGATATCTGGTGGTGCCAAGGTTTTTCGGAACCAGAAGCCGGTTCGGATCTCGCTTCACTCAAGACGGCTGCTGTCCGTGACGGCGCGGATTACATCGTCAACGGTCAGAAGACGTGGACTACTCTCGCGCAGCACGCCGAGTGGATCTTCTGTCTGGTTCGGACAGATGCCAGTGCCCAGAAGCGTCAGGCAGGAATTTCGTTCCTGCTCATCGATTTGGCGACTCCCGGCATCACGATTCGTCCCATCAAACTGATCGACGGCAGCGTCGAGGTCAACGAGGTGTTCTTCGACAACGTCCGTGTTCCTGCGGAAAATCTTGTCGGCGAGGAGAACAAGGGCTGGGACTACGCCAAGTTCCTGCTCGGCAACGAACGCACGGGCGTCACGCGGGTCGGGTTCTCCAAAACTCTTGTCGCCACGGCAAAAGAGAAGGCGCGGGAGGTTCGCGTCGGAACCGGCACCCTCCTCGAGGATCCGTTGTTCGCGGCTCGGTTGGCCGAGTTGGAAAACGAATTGCTTGCACTGGATCTGACTCAACTGCGAGTTGTGGCGAGTTCGGCAGACGGAAAGCCGAATCCGGCATCCTCGCTGCTCAAGCTCCGTGGCTCCGAATTGCAGCAGGCAGCAACGGAATTGCTGATGGATGTCGCCGGACCGGACTCTCTGCCGGTAGATATCGCCGACATCGATTCGCCGGAGTGGGCGCAGCAGGCGGCGCCGCGCTACTTGAACTACCGGAAGGTTTCCATCTACAGCGGATCAAGTGAGGTGCAGCGCTCCATCATTGCCTCCTCGATCCTCGGATTGTGAGCATCTGACATGAATTTCGAACTCGACGACGAACAGACGATGCTTCGCGACACAACGCGCGAATTACTCAGCCGCAGCTACGACGCGGAGAAGCGCAACGCCACCTCGGCCACTGACGAGGGATGGAATGCCTCGGTGTGGAAGCAGTTCGCCGAGCTCGGGCTGCTCGGCCTGCCATTCGCGGAGGCCGATGGCGGGATGGGCGCTGGGCCGGTCGAGACCATGGTGGTGATGACCGAACTGGGCCGCGCGCTTGCACCCGAGCCGTATTTGGGTGGTGTTCTGATCCCCGGTGGGTTGATTGCTGCGATCGGTTCGGCAGATCAGCGGGCGCGACTCCTGCCGGCGCTCAGCGACGGGACCACGTTGTCGGCATTTGCCCATACGGAACCTGGGACGCGCTGGCCGGTCGCCACTGTCACGACCACTGCATCGCAGGAGGGATCGGGGTGGACGATCACCGGCGTCAAGAACCCGGTTCTGCAGGGCGACAGTGCGCACGTCGTGATCGTCAGTGCCACACTTCCAGGCGGCGGCACCGGGCTCTTCCTGGTGGATGCGGAAGGCTCGGGTGTCACACGGAGCACGTACGCGACCCACGACGGCCGTCGCGGCGCGCAGTTCACGTTCACCGATGCCGCGGCCGAACAACTTGGTGAGGGCGGCGATGTCACGGCGGCGATCGTTGACGCAGAGGTCCGGGCGCAGGCAGCTCTGTGCGCCGAGGCGATCGGAATCATGACCGAGGCGCTGCGACTGACGACAGATTACCTGAAGCAGCGCAAGCAGTTCGGTGTTCCGCTCGCGAAGTTCCAGACGCTGACTCATCGTGCGGCCGACATGTACGTGGCGCTCGAACTGGCGAGCAGCATGAGTCTGTACGCGACCATGGCCATCGCCGACGGAGTGATCGATCCGACCATCGCGTCGCGAGCGAAGCTGGCTGTCGGTCGTGCCGCGCATCAGATCGGTCAGGAAGCAATTCAAATGCACGGTGGTATCGGTATGACAGCCGAGTATCCGGTCGGGCACTACGTCTCGCGGCTGGTGGCCATCGAACACACTTTGGGCGCATCGGACGATCACCTCAGGGTGCTGGCCGGCGGCGTCTCGAACTATTCGATGGTTGACGTCACCGAGTAGATCGGTGGGTGAAGATAACGGGAGGTCATGCGCAGGTCGCGTGGCCTCCCTTGTCTGTGCGGGGGCCGGCCCGCGGTATTCGAGGTCGAGTAAAATCCCTGTGATCAGTCCGAGAAGAGAAAGGGATCGAAGTGACCGCGCATACCGAGCAGCTCGAGTTCCAAGCAGAAACACGTCAGCTGCTGGATCTGATGGTTCATTCAATCTATACGAACAAGGACAGCTTCCTTCGTGAGTTGATCTCCAACGCTTCGGACGCGCTGGACAAACTTCGCCTCGAGTCGTACCAGGACAAAGACCTCAACGTCGACGTCTCCGATCTGCATATCGAGATCGACATCGACAAGGCGGCACGCACCCTGACCATCCGCGACAACGGCATCGGAATGTCGCGTGACGAGGTCGTCGACCTGATCGGCACGCTCGCCAAGTCCGGCACCGCCGAGGTGCGTCGTAAGCTCAAGGAAGCCAAGGATGCAGCGGCATCGGAAGAACTGATCGGTCAGTTCGGCATCGGCTTCTACTCCACGTTCATGGTGGCGGACAAGGTCACGCTGCTGACCCGCCGCGCCGGTGAAGATCACGCGACGCGCTGGGAGTCGACCGGCGAAGGCACGTACACGCTCGAGCATGTGAACGAGGCGCCGCAGGGCAGCTCCGTGACCCTGCACCTGATGCCCGAGGATTCCGAGAACGGCCTGCACGACTACACGTCGGAATGGAAGATCAAGGAACTGGTCAAGAAGTACTCCGACTTCATCGCGTGGCCCATCCGCATGGATGTCGCTCGTACGTCGACGCCGGCCGAGGGCGAAGAGCCCGAGGTCACCATCGAGACCGAGACGATCAACTCGATGAAGGCACTGTGGACTCGCTCCAAGGACGAGGTGTCCGAGGACGAGTACAAGGAGTTCTACAAGCACGTCAGCCACGCCTGGGACGAGCCTCTCGAGGTCATCCCGATGAAGGCCGAAGGTACTTTCGAATACCAAGCGCTGCTGTTCATTCCGTCGACGGCGCCGTTCGATCTGTTCATGCGTGAGCGCAAGGCCGGCATCCACCTCTACGTCAAGCGCGTCTTCATCATGGACGACTGCGAAGAGTTGGTGCCCGATTACCTGCGCTTCGTCAAGGGTGTGGTCGACGCACAAGACCTCTCGCTCAACGTCTCTCGTGAAATTCTGCAGCAGGACCGGCAGATCGCTGCCATCCGTCGTCGTCTGACCAAGAAGGTCCTCTCGACCATCAAGGACATGAAGGCGAACGAGCCCGAGAAGTACTCGACCTTCTGGACCGAGTTCGGACGCGCGCTCAAGGAAGGCCTGATGGCCGATGCCGACAACCGCAAGACGCTGCTCGACATCTCTTCGTTTGCCTCGACCAACAGCGAAGAGGGCGTGACCACTCTCGCCGAGTACGTGGAGCGCATGAAGGACGGTCAGGAACAGATCTACTTCATGACGGGCGAATCTCGTCACCTGATCGAAAGCTCTCCGCACATGGAGGCTTTCAAGGCCAAGGGCCTCGAGGTTCTGGTTCTCACCGACCCGGTGGACGAGATGTGGGTCGACGCTGTCTCGGACTTCGACGGCAAGACCTTCCAGTCGATCGCCAAGGGCGAGGTCGACCTCGACACCGAGGACGAGAAGAAGGCGGCCGAGGCCGAGCGCGAAGAGAAGGAGAAGGAATTCGGCGAGCTGCTGACGTGGCTGACCGAAACCCTGTCCGACGACATCAAGGAAACGCGTCTCTCGACGCGACTGACCACCTCGGCTGCCTGCATCGTCGGCGACGCGTTCAGCATGTCTCCGACGCTCGAGAAGATGTACAAGGCTTCGGGTCAGCCTGTTCCGCACAGCAAGCGCATCCTCGAGCTCAACCCGGAGCACCCGCTTGTCTCGGGCCTTCGGGAGGCGCAGGCCGCCAACGACAATGCGGAGAACCTGACTGAGACGGCTCAGTTGCTCTACGGCATGGCGTTGCTTGCCGAGGGCGGCGAGCTGAGCGACCCGGCGCACTTCACGCGCCTGCTGGCCGATCGTTTGGCCCGCACAGTCTGATCTCGTTCTAGCTCGCTCGAACTCCCGGCACTCACCCTCATTGGTGAGTGCCGGGAGTTTTTTCTTTGATCGTTTTCTAATGAGGACCGTTTCTGTCCGCAATGACTTCTAACGTAGTTCTCACAGGGCAAAGAACCCACGAGCGAAGGAAAAACATCATGAACGCACCGACCACCACCGTCACCGGCGAGCGCGCGGATCTCCTCCAGAGCCTGCGTCAACATCGTGAATTCCTTCTCTTCACGGTCAAGGACCTCACCGACGAGCAGGCTGCTTCGAGGCCGACCGTGAGCGAACTGTGCCTAGGCGGATTGATCAAGCATGTGGGTCAGGCGGAGAAGGGTTGGGTCGACTTCATTCTGGAAGGGCCGGCCGGACTTGGCGGGGACTTCGACCCGACCCAGTGGTCGGAAGAGATGCAACAGGAACGGGCGAACGAATTTGCCATGGTCGAGGGTGAAACCTTGGCAAGCATCGTTTCCGAGTACGAAGGGATCGCGGCCAGGACCGACCAGTTGGTGGCCTCGCTGGACAGCCTCGACATCTCTCATCCACTTCCGAGCGCTCCGTGGTTCGAAGCCGGCGCTCGCTGGTCAGCGCGGCGCGCATTGCTGCACATCATCGCCGAGACGGCCCAGCATGCGGGCCACGCAGACATGCTTCGTGAAGCCATCGACGGCTCGAAGACGATGGGTTGATCGACAGCTCGATCAACCGGGATGTTTACACATCACACAAATATGTAACACTAGTGTCTATGAGCACCGAAAAGTCTGCCTTGCAACCGCCGATGCAGTGGGACGCCTGGGGCGATCCGGCCAAGAAGCGTGAACTGTCGGACGCAGTCACATCATTGTTGACCGGATTTCTCGGTGTGTCCGCACCGACTCGCTCGCGCCTCGCCATCGAAGACGTTCAGGTGACTCCGTCCGCCCTGGCTCAGTCGCACGTCGAGGCGCTGGCTGGGCTGGTCGGGGCCGAGTACGTCAGCACCGAGGATTCGGATCGAATCCTTCGGGCCGGTGGCAAGAGCACCCCGGATCTGCTTCGTCGTCGTAGCGCCGAGCCGCAGGACGCACCGGACGCAGTCGTCACTCCAGGGACAGGCGCAGAGGTCGAGCAGGTTCTCCGATACTGCTCTGCCAACCGGATCGCAGTGGTCCCGTTCGGTGGTGGCACCAGCGTCGTCGGCGGGCTCGATCCCATTCGTGACGGGTTCGACGCAGTTCTATCTCTCGATCTGCGCAGGTTCGATCAGCTCGTCGGGTTGGACGAGGAATCGGGCATCGCGACGTTCGGCGGCGGAACCACCGGCCCACGGGCCGAGGAGCTTCTGCGTGAGCACGGTTTCTCGGTCGGGCACTTCCCGCAGAGCTTCCTGTTCGCCACTCTGGGCGGGTTTGCCGCCACCCGGTCTTCGGGGCAGGCGTCGGCTGGATACGGACGCTTCGAGGACATGGTCCAGGGCCTCACCGTTGTCACCCCGAGCGGTGTGGTCGAGACCGGGCGTGCGCCGGCCTCTGCCGCAGGCCCCGATCTGGGTGAGCTTTTTGTCGGCTCCGAGGGGACATTCGGCGTCATCACGCACGTGCGTGTCCGGGTTCACCGCCTGCCCGAGACCACCGTGCGCGAAGGGTGGAGCTTCCCCGACTTCGCCACCGGCGCAGCAGCATTGCGTGAGCTGGTCCAGGAAGGATCGGCTCCGACCGTACTGCGATTGTCCGACGAGGCCGAGAGCGGCGTGAATCTGGCGACCACCGACAAGATCGGCGAGAACGCCTTCACCGGTGGTTGCCTCGGCATCACCACCTACGAGGGCACCGCTTCGCACACCGCTGAACGGATGGCGGAGGCCCGAGCAATTCTCACCGCTCACGGTGGGACTTCGCTCGGTGAGGAGCCCGGAAACAGTTGGGAACACGGGCGATTCGATGCGCCGTATCTGCGTGACGCTCTTCTCGACGTCGGCGCACTGTGTGAAACCCTCGAGACAGCAACCACCTGGGGTAACCTCGCGAACCTGCGCTCCTCGGTCACCGAAGCGCTGACCAAGGCTCTCGTCGAGCAGGGGACTCAGCCGCTCGTGATGTGCCACATTTCGCACACCTACAAGACCGGTGCTTCGCTGTACTTCACAGTAGTCAGCGCGCAGACCGAGGATCCGATCGCTCAGTGGCACAAGGCGAAAACTGCCGCTGGCGATGCGATCATCGCCGCCGGTGGCACGATCACCCATCATCACGCAGTCGGAGCTGACCATCGCCCGTGGATGAAGGACGAGATCGGCGAATTGGGCGCGAATATCCTTCGCGCAGTGAAGAATGCAGTGGACCCTGCCGGCATCCTCAATCCTGGAAAGCTGATTCCGTGACCGAAACCCGCAGTCAGATCGAGAAGGTTACCGTCCTGATCAATCCGATGGCGGGACATGGTCACGCGCCTGCAGCCGGACGCAAAGGTGTTGCGCGACTGCGTGCTCGGGGAGTTGCCGTCACCGAGATCATCGGAACCGATGCCGACGACGCCAAGAAGTTGGCGCGTCGTGCGATCGAGGAGGGTACCGACGCGCTGGTGGTGGTCGGCGGTGACGGTGCCATCAGCATCGGATTGCAGGCTGCCGCGTTGACCGATACTCCTATCGGGCTCATCCCGGCGGGCACCGGTAACGATCACGCCCGTGAGTTCGGCATTCCCACAGGCGATCCCGAGGCAGCCGCCGATGTGATCGCCGACGGCGTCGTGCAGCAGTCCGACCTGGCGAAGATCACGCTTGCCGACGGTTCCGTCGTCTGGTCGGGAACGATCATCGCGAGCGGATTCGATTCGCTGGTCAGTGAACGGGCCAATCGGATGTCGTGGCCCAAGGGACCGATGCGCTACAACTTGGCGATGCTCGCCGAGTTGGCGAAGATGAAGCCGCTGCCGTACCGGATCGAACTCGACGACGAGGTCATCACGGTGGACGCGACGCTCGTGGCTGTCGGCAACGGGCGCTCGTACGGTGGCGGCATGCTCATCACGCCAGGAGCGTCGAAGTCGGACGGGTTGCTGGATCTGACCGTCGTCGGGCACGGTTCGAGGTTGCGTCTGGTGCGCCTGTTTCCGCGGGTGTACAAGGGAACTCACGTCTCCTTGGATGCGGTGCAGACGTATCGGTCGAAGAAGGTGCGGTTGGTATCCGAGGGCATCATCGCCTACGCGGACGGCGATCGGGTGGGGCCGTTGCCCATCACGATCGAGGCAGTTCCCATGGCGCTCAACATCTTGACGCACACTCGGATCTGAGTTGGTTCTGCCGGTCACGCGGTAGCAGTGGTGTAAGACTTCTCGGATGAACGAATCGAGGAAGTCGGTGCACCGCCGCACTGCGTGGACGTCGGAGCGGTGGCAGCTCACCACCGACATCCCCTTGGCCGCTGCG
This sequence comes from Rhodococcus sp. FW305-130, assembly GCF_058788335.1. Taxonomy (NCBI): domain Bacteria; kingdom Bacillati; phylum Actinomycetota; class Actinomycetes; order Mycobacteriales; family Nocardiaceae; genus Rhodococcus; species Rhodococcus sp. FW305-130. Next base: position 358,393 of record NZ_JBYTAP010000001.1, read on the forward strand.
GCCTGCCTGTTCTTGGTGGCGTACGCGTACCAAGTCCTGGCGCAACCGACTGGCTTCCCGCATCGCCTGACCGAATGGATCATGTGGGCCGCGTGGTTCGTATTTGCCGTCGACTACGCAGTTCGCCTGTGGTTGGCTCCTGCACGCGGTCGCTGGTTCGTCAGGCATCTCTTGGATTTGGCGATGGTGGTGCTACCCATGCTGCGTCCCTTGCGCCTCCTTCGGTTGGTCACCCTGCTTGCAATAGTCCACCGCTCGAGCGGGCAAAGCTTGCGTGGGCGAGTGGTTGTCTACGCCACCGGGGCCACGGCCTTGCTGATCGGTGTCGCGGCACTGGCCATGCTCGACGCCGAGCGGCACGCTGAGGGCGCCGCCATCACGTCGTACGGGACGGCGTTGTGGTGGGCGATGGAGACGGTTACGACCGTCGGTTACGGAGACATGGCTCCTGTCACTACAACCGGGCGCCTGATCGCCGGAGCGTTGATGATCGGCGGAATTGCATTGCTGGGCATCGTGACTGCCACACTCGCTTCCTGGTTGGTCGAGCGAGTGGCTGAACAGGACGAGGCAGGGCAGGCCGCGACGCGTAAGCAGGTGGCAGATCTGTCCGTGGAGGTCCGAGCATTGGCCACCCGCACGCACCGAGTCGATCTCGCGTCCGTCGATACCGATTCGCTGCGTCGCGAACTGGCGTCGAGGGGAGTCGTGGCGCAGCATGCACCTTCGGACAATTGACCCGCAGTACAGCAAACAATAGAACGATGGTCTGATAATCTTGCGTGATGGTGGCGACCCATGGATTCCAGCGCGCGCGCAGGCCCGAGCAGATCGAAGCACGTCGGTGCGCGATTCTCGACGCAGCTCGCGCGATGCTCGGGTCCAAGCCAGTCGCAGACATCAGTCTGCGTGAGCTCAGTGAGAGCGTCGGCCTCGCGAAGTCGAACGTGCTCCGGTACTTCGACAGTCGCGAGGCCATCTTTCTCGAAGTGCTCGACGAGAACTGGGTAGCGTGGCTGGACGGGTTGTCCGAGTCGTTGACTCCGACCAGTGACGACTCACCGTTTGCCGCTGAAATTCATGTGGCATCCGCGGTTGCGGAATCGCTTGTCTCACAGCGGTTGCTGTGCGAGTTGATGAGTGTCATGGCCGGTGTCCTCGAAAGAAACATCTCCGTCGACTTCGCCCGTGACTTCAAGAGGCGGGCGACGGTCAACTCGGGAAGGTTTGCGTCGCTGGTTCATTCGCAACTGCCCCATCTCTCGGAGGGCGACGCCGCTCAATTCGCCAAGGTAACCCTGGTGATCGTTGCCGGCTTGTGGCCGACTGCCGAGCCGACTGAATCCATGGTCGTCGTACTGAACGAGATGCAGGCGCCCCCGGCCTCCGACATGTTCGCAGTCGGCCTGCGTGAAGGTCTGATCAACCAGCTCGTCGGGTTGTCGGCGCGAGCGGCAACCCGAACGAGCTGAGAACGATCAGGCGCTGTGCAGCGTCAGAACGGTTATCTCGCTCGGTGCGAACACCCTGAAGGGCGGACCCCAGAATCCGGTTCCCCGGCTGGTGTACAGCCGCGTACGTTCTCCGTGCCTGGTAAGCCCGTGCACCGACGGTTGATCGAGTTTCACCAGAAAGTTGAAGGGCCAGATCTGTCCGCCGTGGGTATGACCGGCGAGCTGCAGATCCACTCCCGCGGAAGCGGACTGAGTAACCTGCTTCGGTTGGTGGGCGAGCATCAGGATCGGCAATTCGGGGTCGGAGCCGGCCAGGGCCATGTCGAAGTTCGCGCCGTGCCCGTCGAGTTTCGATCCCAACGCTGTCGCATCGTCGACTCCGGCGATGACCAGTCTGTCTCCGCCCTTGGTGACGACGAGGTGGCGGTTGTGCAGCGCGTCCCAGCCGATCGAGGTCATGTAGTCGAGCCACTCCTGAGCCTCGTGGAAGTACTCGTGATTGCCGGTCACGTAGACGCGAGCGAGCCCGGCTTCGACCGATGCGAGGGGGGTCGCTTGGCCGAGGCGCTGCTCTACCGTTCCGTCGGCGATGTCACCGACGTGGGCCACGATGTCGGCGTCGAGATCGTTGACTGCCGCGATCACGCGCTCGGACCACTTCTCGCGATTGATCGGCCCGAAGTGAGTGTCGGTGATCGCGACTACCCGAAGTTTGTCCATCCCCGCACCAAGGCGGGGGATGGTGACGTCGACCTGCTTGATCCGTGGCAGTCTCATGGCTTCCCGGTAGCCCCAGATCAGCAGAAGGGCCGAGATGATCAGTGCGGCAACGGCGACAATTCTCGATCGAAGCGGGTCATCCACGCCGCCGACGAGCAGTCCGAGCCTCAGAACTTCGCCGAGCAGGGTCCACACGAACACGACCCAGATGATTCCGAGGAGGGCGTCGCCGATCAGGCGAACTGGATCGCGGTCGGTGTGTCCGTGGCTGAGCACCATACTGGCAGGCAGGGCGATCAAGAGGGTGGCAAACAGAACGGTGCCGAAAACTGCCACCGCCGTCGGCCAGTCCGGCCGGATGAACAAGCTCCACCACGGGTACACGAACAACAGAGCCGAGATCGACGCGACAATCGCGGATATGGCAACGATCCGCAACGGTCTGCGGCGCGGAACTCGAGCGACGTCGGTCGCCTGGGGTGTAGTCACCCCGTCCAGAGTAAAGGTCCACTGGTCTATTAACAAGGGGACAGTGGTCCGCTATCGGGATGTCGGTGTTCTCGGATAGGTTTCCGAACGTTGAAACTCGGCCAGTGATCAGGTGGGTGGCGCATGGAGAAGTACGACGTCAAGAAGGCATACAAGGATCTCTACTCGCCTGGGTGCCGCGATTTTGCCCTCGTGACCGTTCCCCGCTTCGGCTACTTCGCCGTCGACGGTCACGGCGACCCCAACACTGCCACCGAGTACTCCGAGGCGCTCGAAGCGCTGTATTCGGTGTCCTACTCGGCAAAATTCGCGAGCAAGAAGGAATTGGATCGCGACTTCGTCGTTGGCCCGCTGGAAGGGTTGTGGCGGGCAGATGACCCCGAGGTGTTCGTGACACGGGACAAGGCGGCTTGGGATTGGACGATGATGATCTCGCAGCCGGAGTGGATCACGGCGGCCGAACTGTCTGCGGCGATTACAGCAGTCCGAGCCAAAGCCGTCCGGGCCAAGAAGAACGTGGCCGCTCTGGACAAGGTCAGGTTCCTCGAATTGGAGGAGGGCCTGTCCGTCCAGATTCTTCACGTAGGTTCCTACGACGACGAGGCCCCCACCTTGGACCGCTTGCACAACACGTTCATCCCGTCGAACGGCTTCAGTTTCAACGGCGATCATCACGAGATCTACCTCAGTGATGCGCGCCGGACGCCGCCCGAGAAACTGAAGACGGTTCTGCGTCAGCCTGTTTCGAGGTAGTAATCAGGGCTCGAGGCCGCGCAACTTCTCGAGGTCGCGTCGCTCGCGCTTGGTCGGTCTGCCGGCGCCACGATCACGTCGCGGAATGGACGCGATCAGTTCGGGCGGTGGTGGGGGCGGCGAATTGTCCTGCAGGCAATCGGCGGCCAGCACCGCGCTGACTCGCTTCGTGATCGGCTTGACCACGACGACAATGCGTTCGATGCCGGATACACGCACCCGCACCTCGTCGCCGGCTTTCACCTGCTGAGCCGCCTTTGCCGACGTTCCATTGACCCGAACGTGTCCCGATCGGCAGGCCGTCGCCGCCTGCGAGCGTGTCTTGAACAGCCGAACCGCCCACGTCCAGCTGTCCACGCGGACACTGATCGCGTCGGAGGGGAGTTGGGCTGGCACGCACTCCAGCCTACCGACGAGTGCTCACAGACCCTGCGCGCGGATGCCCGAGTAGGCGCGCGGTGCATACCGCAGTCGTAGCGGCAGCAGATGCCAGAACCGATCTGTCAATGTCAGGAAGCGGGCGAACCAGAAGTACATCCGTTCGTCGCGCGGCGTCCATTCCCATTCAAGGGTCTTGCGTGCCTTCTCCGGCATCAGTGCCTTGCCGATCCAGTTCGCCACGGCCATCGTGGGGCGAGAGCTAAGACGCCACAGCCACGTCGGAACCTTCGGAGCCGGTGCGATGTCGTGCTCGGCGATGCGCGTCGACCATTTTGTGGTGTGGGTGTTGATCAGGTGGTTGTCGAGCATGTCTTCCCAATACGTGCGGAAGCTGGCGTAATCGTCGAAAGCCGGTCGATCGGTGAGTCCGTAACAGCGCCACCAGGTTACGGCCTCACGGACAAGTTGGTCCTTCTGCTCCTGCGTGAACTTCTTGTACGCGAATCGCTCGTTGAAATCGAGAATCACCTCGAAGAACGTGACGTGTGTCCACCAGAAAGTGTCAGGAGTGAGGGCATGGTAGCGCCCGCCGGTTTCGTCGATTCCTTTGAGATCGGTGTGGAAGTTGCGAACGAGCGTGCCTGTGTCCTCTTCGGTCCGGTCGTACACGACGCCGTAGATGGGCGGCAGTGAGCGGAACAGGCGGTCGAGCGGGTTGTCGAAGAAATTCGAATGATCTTGCAGCGCTCCGCTTACCGCGGGGTGCATGTTCTGCAGGGTGCCTGCGCGTCCGAGGTACAGCAGGCCGCGAACGTCGCCGAAGTGTGTCCATGTCAGAGAGCCGGGGCCGATCGGATCGGCTAGTAGTTCTCGAGGCTTCGATCGACGAGTGCCCGTGTCTGCGTCGCTGCTCATCTGGGTGCCCCTCCGCCTGCCATCATGTGACAACGGTTGTTGTCACATGATGACTTTTACTGCGCTACGCGAATTTGTCAATCGATTCGACAAGATCTGTCCGAAAACAACTCCGGCCCCTCACCTGCAACAGGTGAGGGGCCGGAAGAGTGAAGCGGTCGGACTCAGGCGTATTCGTAGAACCCGCGACCGGTCTTCTTGCCGAGACGACCGGCGTCGACCATGCGGCGAAGCAGCGCCGGCGGAGCGTAGTGCGGTTCTGCGAATTCCGCGTACAGGGACTCTGCCGCTGCGAGGGCAATGTCGAGACCGACGGTGTCGAGCAGCGTCAGCGGACCCATCGGGTAGCCGCAGCCGCCCTTCATGGCCTCGTCGATGTCTTCTGCTGTGGCGTAGCCGGATTCGAGCATCCGGACTGCCTGGCACAGGTAAGGGATGAGCAGAGCGTTGACGATGAAGCCCGAGCGGTCGCCCGCGCGAACCGTCTTCTTGCGCAAGGTGTTCTTGGCGTAGTCGGTGACGGCGAGAACGGTCTCTTCGGACGTCGTCAGGCTGACCACGATCTCCACGAGCGGCATGACCGGCACGGGGTTGAAGAAGTGAACGCCGACAACCTGGCCGGGGCGCGAGGTGGCCTTGGCGATCTTGATGACGGGGATCGACGACGTGTTGGTCGCCAGAATGCCTGCAGGCTTGACGATCTTGTCGAGCTTGCCGAAGATCTCGTACTTGAGAGCTTCGATCTCGGGAGCCGCCTCGATCACCAGGTCGCGATCGGCGAACTCTTCCATGTCCAGGGTGACGCGGACGCGTGCGATCGCGGCGTCGGCTTCTTCCTGGGTGATCTTGCCCTTGGCTACGCCGCGGTTGATCGACTTGGCGATCCGTTCGCGAGCAGCGGCGGCAAATTCTTCTTTGGTTTCGAGCACCAGTACCGAGCTACCGGCTTTTGCACATACCTCGGCGATGCCGGCACCCATGGTGCCGCCGCCGATTACGCCTACGAGTTCCACGATTCTCCTCAAGATTCTTCAGACAGGGGTCAAGCCCCGTGCGCGGTTAAGGAGTCTATGGACTGCCTGACCGCGCACAGGGCCGGAGGCCCTACTTCAGTAGCGCACGCGACATCACGACGCGCTGAATCTGGTTGGTGCCTTCGTAGATCTGCGTGATCTTGGCGTCGCGCATCATGCGCTCGACCGGGAAGTCGGTGGTGTAGCCGGCGCCACCGAACAGCTGCACGGCGTCGGTGGTGACCTCCATGGCAACGTCCGAAGCGAAGCACTTCGCCGCAGCGGAGATGAAACCGAGGTTCTTCTCGCCGCGCTCGGCGCGAGCAGCGGAGGTGTAGACCATCAGACGTGCGGCTTCGACCTTCATTGCCATGTCCGCGAGCATGAACTGAACAGCCTGGAAGTCGCTGATGGACTTGCCGAACTGCTTGCGATCCTTGGTGTATGCCAGAGCCGCGTCGAGTGCGCCCTGGGCCAGGCCGACAGCCTGAGCGCCGATGGTGGGACGCGTGTGGTCGAGGGTCTCGAGTGCCGTCTTGAAGCCGGTGCCCGGTTCGCCGATGATGCGGTCGCCGGGGATGCGGCAGTTCTCGAAGTACAGCTCAGCGGTGGGGGAGCCCTTGATGCCGAGCTTCTTTTCCTTCGGTCCGACGACAAAGCCCTCGTCGTCCTTGTGGACCATGAAGGAGGAGATGCCGTTTGCGCCCTTGTCGGGATCTGTGACAGCCATAACGGTGTACCAGGTCGACTTGCCGCCGTTGGTGATCCAGCACTTGGAGCCGTTGAGGATCCAGTCGTCACCATCAGCCTTCGCGCGGGTACGCATCGAGGCCGCGTCGGATCCGGCTTCACGCTCGGACAGCGCGTACGACGCCATTCCGCCGTTGACCAGATCCGGGAGCACCTTGGACTTGAGCTCTTCGGAACCCTTGAGGATCAGGCCCATGGTGCCGAGCTTGTTCACGGCGGGGATCAGCGAGGAGGAGCCACAGACGCGGGCGACTTCCTCGATGACGATGCAGGTGGCGACGGAGTCGGCGCCCTGGCCGTCGTAAGCCTCGGGAACGTGGATGGCGTTGAAGCCGGACGCGTTGAGGGCGGTGAGCGCTTCCTCGGGGAATCGTGCGTTCTCGTCGACGTCCTTGGCGTACGGCGCGATTTCCTTCTCGGAGAGTCCGCGGATAGCAGCCCGCAGTTCGTCGTGCTCTTCGTTCAGTGCGAAGAGATTGAAATCCGGGTTTCCTGCCATGGGAACGCTCCTTGGTGAAGGTTGCTTGAAGGCGGTCGGTGCGGCTCCGGCGTTACCAACGAGATTCGCGGACAGACCGGTGCCAATGACCCCAGTCAAACACGGCACTGAGTGCCAGGTCAAGGGATGGGAGTGTGAAGTTCCGGTGCACGAGCGGTGTCAGCCGAGTTGTTCGTGGATTTTTCTGCTGATCTCCTGGGCGGACGTTCCCGGGGGAAATGCTACTACCAGCACAGACTTCGATTCTGGCGTGCTGGTCTTGGACCCGGGTGCCACGCCGTACGTCCGCCGAACGTCGAGCAATGCCTGGCTCAGCGCTTCGGCTGTGGCGTCTTCGTCGCCTTTGATCATGCTTCGCAAGAGGTAGTTGTGGCACGCGGTGACAGCTGCGGCAAAACCGACAACCTCGAGGACCGGTTCGCGGGGAACAGCGCTGCGCAGGTAGTCGACGAAGAGGCGCTCATAGCGGAATCCGGTGACGAGTTCGCGGTCGCGAAGAGCCGGAACATGCTGTACGACGCGGTATCGCCGCATCGAAAGGTCACGGTTCCGGCGGAAGAAGTCGAAGACCAGTCCCGCGGCCTCGCACACCGACGCCCAGGGGTCGGCGGAATCGGACGCGAGGAACTCGGCCACGTGTTCGAGGAGGGACTCGTGATCGGCGAAGATCACGTCTTCCTTGGAGCGGAACTGCCGGAAGAACGTCCGGCGCGACACACCGGCGGCAGCGGCGATCTGCTCGACGGTGGTGGCTTCGTACCCGTTCTCCGAGAACAACCGGATCGCTTGAGACGCGACGTGTACCCGAAACTGTGCGGGGTCAGTTCCGGGCAGGTCTGCGCGTTCACTCATGGGGACAAGTATTGCGCCTGTTCGCGCCATCCCGGTGTGGCGGGCAGCAACCGCATGCCGATCGGTTCCATCTCAACGGTGTGCGGTGGACGTGAATTGGTAGGTTGCCGCCTCGACGATCTCGTCAGGGGTAATAGCGATCTCCTCGTTCAGCCACGCGGTGACCAATTCGGCAAGGCCCCCGACGAAGAGCAGTCCGTTGATCTGACCTTGATGAGATGGCCAAGCTCGGTCGCCGTACATTCGCGAGGCTTCGTCCGCGACCATTTGCGCGAAGCCGTGCAGTACCGCGCGCCGGTGTGCGCGAAGGGGCTCGTATGCAGCGGATTCGATCATTGCCACACGCCCCTTGCGGGGATCGTCGGTGAGGAGGGTGACGAACGACGTGATGGCATCTCGTACGCGCTGCTCGAGCGTTCCGTCGCTCGCTCGTAGTGCGGTCAGGCCGGCGTCGCGAACCTCGTCGGCAATTCCGTCCAGGATTGTTTTCAGCAGTTCGTCTCTGCTGGAAAAACTTTCGTAAAAGTAGCGTTCCGTCAACTTGGCTCGCGCACAGATCGCGGTCATCGTGGCGCCTCGACTGCCTGCGACAGCGAATAGTTCCAGCCCTGCCTCTAGCAAGCTCTCGCGCCGCAATGCTGAGCGCTGGTCGCCGCTGAGGCCGGCATACCGCCGCGGCGTCGGAGAAGTCATAGGTCGATATTGACAGACGCAACCACTGTGACGCAGACTACAGTCCATCTGACAGGATGCACTGTCAGATTGAGCGAGAGTAGAGGTCGCAGTGTCCAAGATCCTGGCTCGTCCCCCCGTGAACTCGCAGTTGCACCCGATTTCGGGCCGTTCCGGGCTGCCTCTCGTCGGGCACGCTCTTGCATACATCCGCGATCCACTCGCATTGATGCAAGAGAACTGGGATCGATACGGCGAGGTCTCTTGGTTCTCGATGGTCGGTCGGCAGTGGATCGCTGTTCTCGGACCCGACGCGTGCCAGGAAGTGCTGCAGAACAAAGATCGGGCATTTGTGAACAGCGACGGCTGGTCGGTGCTTATCGGCCCCTTTTTTCACGGTGGGCTGATGCTTCTCGATTCGGAAGAACATCTACGGCATCGTCGAATCATGCAGCAGGCGTTCACTCGGACTCGGATCGAGAAGTCTGTCGACGTTCTCAATCCGGCAATCGACTCGGCGCTCGACACATGGACCCCCACTGACGGATTTCGTGCATACACAGCGCTGAAGACACTCACCCTCGATCTCGCCACCGACATCTTCATGGGCGGTGCGGAAGGAAGTACCGAAAGCGAAATATCTTCGGTGAAAAAGGCTTTCGTGGATTGTGTGCAGGCGGCTACTTCTCTGGTCCGCTACCGCGTGCCGGGGACCAGATGGAAGCGAGGACTCGACGGCCGCCGGGTCCTGGAAGACTTCTTTCGTCGCTACCTGCCGGCGCGTCGAGCTCGCGCAACCGATGATCTGTTCTCCGTGCTCTGTCACATCGAATCCGAAGCAGGACAACGCTTCAGTGACGACGAAGTGATCGACCATATGATCTTCCTCCTGATGGCCGCACACGACACTTCGACGATCACCCTTTCCACGATGATGCAATATCTAGGTCAACATCCGAAGTGGCAGGACAGGTGCCGTGCCGAGTCGCTCGCTCTGGGGACCTCGACGCCCAGCTTTGCAGATCTCGACGGCCTGAGCAGCCTTGACCTGGTGATGAAGGAATGCCTCCGACTCGTCTCTCCCGTACCGGTCATGGCGCGGCGAGCGGTCCGCGACACTCAAGTACGGGGTCACTTCGTGCCTGCGGGAACGTATGTTTCTGTCGCCCCTCACTTCACGCACCACATGGCGCAGTACTGGCCTGATCCCGAGCGTTTCGATCCCGAACGTTTCGCCGAGAATCGACGCGAAGACAAGGTTCATCGGTACGCGTGGGAACCGTTCGGAGGTGGAGTGCACAAATGCCTGGGAATGCACTTCGCCGGCGCCGAGATCAAGGCAATCATGCACCACCTCCTCATGCGCTTCGACTGGAACGTCGACGCAGATTACGTCGCTCCGCTCGACTTCACGTCCTTGCCGTTCCCTTCGGACGGGCAACCTGTCGATCTGCGCCGGCGTCACAGTTCGGTGCGCTGAGACCCTACGGCCGAATTACTTCGACGCACGCAATTGGAACTTGAGAACCTTGCCGGTCGGGGTGCGAGGAAGGTCGAGTGGAAAGACGATGTCGCGGGGAACCTTGTACCCGGCCAGCAATGCACGGGTGTGCTCGACGATGTCTTCGGCGGAAGCCTGTAATCCCTTGCCCAGCACCACGAATGCCTTCGGGCGCTCGCCCCACTTCTCGTCGGGAACGCCGACGACTGCCACGTCGATCACGGCAGGGTGACTCATGATCGCCTGCTCCACCTCGACGGTGGAGATGTTCTCACCGCCCGAAATGATGATGTCCTTCGCGCGGTCCTTGAGCTGGATGTAACCGTCGGGATGCATGACGCCGAGGTCGCCGGAATGAAACCAACCACCGGCAAATGCTTCGGCGGTCGCGGCCTCGTCACGGTAGTAACCGAGCATCACGTTGTTGCCGCGGAGCACGATCTCACCCATGGTCTGGCCGTCGGCGGGAACGTCGTTCATCTCGTCATCGACAACGCGAGCATTTTCGGCCTGCACCATGCCGACACCCTGACGGGAGAGAAGTGCCGCGCGCTCGGACTGCGGCTTGTCGTCCCAGGCTTCCTGGTACTCGCAGATCGTGTAAGGGCCGTATACCTCGGTGAGGCCGTAGACGTGAACGACGGTGACACCGATGTCTTCGAGTTTTCCGATGATCGTCGGTGACGGGGGAGCGCCGGCGGTGGTGATGCGCAGGGCGTCGACCTTGTGGGCCTGGTCCGCGTCGGCGATGGTGGAGCAGACGGTAGGAGCGCCGCACAGATGCGTCACGCCCAGATTGTCGATGGCGTCCCAGATCGCGTCGGCGCGGACCGCGCGCAGGCAGATATGTGTGCCCGCGGCCTGAGTGACGGCCCACGGCGTGCACCACCCGTTGCAGTGGAACATCGGCAGCGTCCACAGATACTTTGTCGCTCCGTCGAAGCCGTTGTGGAATGTCTCGCCGAGCGAGTTCAGGTACGCCCCGCGGTGGGAGTACATGACGCCCTTGGGTTTTCCGGTGGTGCCAGAGGTGTAGTTGATGGCGATGCACTGCTGCTCGTCGTCGACGCCCCAGTACAGTGGCTGATCGGCGAGAGCTTCACCTTCGGCAATCAGATCGGCGTACTGCCCGGTGACGATTCCGGTGGGAACCTCCGGGGACGGGACGGTGGAGTCCGGGATCTCGATGATCTCGCGCAGGCTCGTCACGTTCGCCTTGGACGAGGTGACCGAGCCGACGAATTCGGAGTCGACGAACAGGATCGTGGTTCCCGAGTGATCGAGGATGTACTCGAGTTCGGGACCGGCGAGGCGTGAGTTCAGGGCGATCAGGACTCCGCCGGCGAGTGGGACGGCAAAATGCGCGAACAGCATCTCGGGAACGTTCGGCGCCAGGTACGCAACGCGGTCACCGGGCTGAATGCGTTGACGCAGGACGCGGGCCAGCGCTGCGACCTCGTCACCGAACTCTCGGTACGTGTAGCTCCGGTCGCCGTGAATGACGGCGGTGCGATCGGGGAACACCGCAGCGCTGCGCTCGAGAAAGCGCAGCGGACTGAGCGGGGTGTTGTTGGCTGCGAGAGCTGTCGAGACAGACACGGTTCCTCCGAAGGCGACGTGACACGGTTGGTGTCACGGTAGTTGTGATCGGCACTACAAATGGCCTGGATGCACGCTATTGCCCAGTCAAAGGTGCCGCTACCCTCTGAATTGGGTATGTGGAGGTGAGAGTGAGCAGGGTACTGAGACCGAGCGACGACGACGCGTTGCGCGCCGAACTGCGTCGACTGCACCCCCGAACCGAGTTGCCGGTTCTGTTCGGCGGTTGTGTTGACGACCGGTCGCTGACCATCACCGGCTACGTCGGGACTCGTAGCAACATCCTGCGAAATTTGAAGATCGACGCCGAATGCGGACTCGGTGGTCGTGCGATCGCAGAACAACGACCGGGCGCGGTGCAGGACTACGCGAACTCGTCGCACATCACTCATGACTACGACTACGAAGTGGGCACCGAAGCCATCGAATCCTTGATGGCAGTCCCGATCGTCGTACGCGGGGTTACTCGCGGAGCGATCTACGGAGGACTGCGTGCCAACCTGCCGATCGGCGACGTGATCGCCGAGACGATGATGCGATCGTCGTACGCGTTGGCCCGCGAATTCGAGATTCGCGACGAAGTGGATCGTCGGGTGGCGATGCTCGATACCGCTGCGGTGGAACATGGTTCGAATCGCGATGCCCAGATATCCGAAGGGTTGACCGAGAGCGTCCTGGCGCTCGGCGAGATCGCGGCGAACCTCGAGGACATGGCTCTCAGCGCGCAGGTCCTCGCCGTCGAGGCAAAGTTGCGGGCGTTGGCGTCGCCGAACCCTTCCGCGAACACTCCAGTCGCGAACACCGTTGTCCTGTCGCCCCGTGAGCGGGAGGTGATGGGCTACGTAGCTCTGGGACTGCGCAATGCCGAGATCGCCGAGAGGTTGTCCCTGAGCGTCGAAACGATCAAGACGTACATGCGGAATCTGATGGGAAAACTCGACGTCCGCAGTCGGCACGAAGCAGTTGTGGAAGCGCGGCGGCAGGGCTTGATTCTGTAAGGCTGAATCGGTAGGCCGGTCCCGCCAAGCGGAATTTCAAAGCTACGCCTTCGCCATGGTTGGTATGACGGACCTCACTATCGGCAGAGTTCGACACGAGTGATGAGGGCATCGATGCAGGATTTGTTCGACAACAACGACATGACCGGCCTGGCCGAGGCGATCAAGAGCGGCGACGTCTCCGCCAAGGAAGTTCTCGAGTTCAGCCTGGACAGACTCGACGAGCGCAACCCGGCAGTCAACGCGGTGATCAGTGAGCGTCGCGAGGAGGCACGCAACGAGGTATCAGGCGGCTTGCCGGAAGGTCCACTGCACGGCGTCCCGTTCGTGATCAAAGACCTGGGCATGGACGTCGCAGGATTGCCGAGCACCAACGGATCTCGATTGTTCGCCGATGCTGTGGCAGAAAAAGATTCGACGCTCGTGGAGCGGTACCGTGAGGCCGGTCTGGTTGTCATCGGCAAGACGAACACCCCGGAGTTCGGTAAGAATGCGAGTACCGAACCTGCGCTGTTCGGGCCTACCCGCAACCCTTATGCCCTTGATCGTTCACCCGGCGGATCTTCGGGTGGCACGGCTGTAGCTGTTGCCGTCGGGATCGTGCCCGGCGGCCATGCCAGTGACGGCGGTGGATCGATCCGTATTCCCGCATCGGCCTGTGGCTTGGTAGGCCTCAAGCCCAGCCGTGGACGTACTCCGACGGCACCGGCGCGCACGCTGTTCTCGTCGCCGATGAGTGTTCATCACGCACTCACCCGAAGTGTCCGCGACACTGCACTGCTTCTCGATCTCTCCGCCGGACCGACTGTCGGTGATCCTTACGTGATCCTGGCGCCGAAGCGGCCGTATATCGAGGAAGTTGGTGCGGATCCCGGACGGTTGCGGATCGGTCTGAGTAACACTCTTCCTGATGGCACCCCGGTGGACCCGGAGTGCTCGGCCGTCACAACCAGTGTTGCCGGCCTGCTCGAAGAACTCGGTCACGATGTGACCGAGGGTGCCCCGAACTTTCCGCTCGATGCGCTCACCGCCGGGCTTTCCGTGTTGATGGGCATTCCGATGACGATCGAGGTCGACGAACGACTCGAGGCCCTGAACCGCGCAATCCGCGACGACGACCTCGAGCCGATGGCTCGGATGATCTACGACCGCGCGAAGTCCGAAAGTGCGACGAACGTCGTCAAGGCATTGCAGGAACTCGAGCGGGCAGCCCAGGTGATCGGTGCGTTCTTTGTCGATCACGACCTGTTGCTGACGCCGACGATGGCTCGACCGGCAGCTCCGCTCGGTCTGCTCGACACGGCAAATCCCATGTCGATCTGGGAGCATTCGGCCGGGTACAGCGGCTTGACCAGTCCGTTCAACAGTTCAGGTCAGCCTGCGATTTCCTTGCCGATGGGTCATGACTCGGCCGGCGTTCCTATCGGTGTGCAGTTGGTGGGTGCGTTCGGGCGTGAAGATTTGCTGATCCGGGTTGCGTCGCAGCTCGAGGTGGCGCGCCCGTGGAGCATTGCCCCGGTGTGGCCGCCCGTCCCGGCGTAGCCCCGGCACCGTCGAAGAGTCGAGAGCGCCGTGTTTTTCACCCGTCGAGGGTGAATGTGTGCCGTCCCGAAACGCATACAGTTCGGAAGGACAGCCCTATCCGGTATCGGTGAAGGAGTCTCTCGATGAGCCAGTTCCAACCAGACAGTCCGGCGACTCCCGCCGTCAATGCACAACGACTGTGGGCGGGCGGGGCCGCAACTGCGCTCGTCGCGGCCCTGGCCGCGGTCGTCGGACTACTGATCGTGCGGGGAATCCTCGACACTCCGGTCATCACACCGGAGCGGATGCCGGGGAATTCCCAAGCCGGCTCGCTTGCTCTCAGCGCCGCGATCGCAGCGCTGGTCGCTACCGCACTTCTGCATGCGTTGATGGTGTCGACGCCACGTGCGTCGAACTTCTTCGCGTGGATCGGAATCCTCGCAACGATCGCCACCGCGCTGTGGCCGTTCACGATCGCAGCGACCACCGCATCGCGAGTCGCCAGCGCCGCAATCTACTTCGTCGTCGGAATCGCGATCGTCTCGTTGCTCACCGGGGTCGCAGGGTCAGCGCAGACCACCCGCCGTATCGGCGTGTGATGGAGTATCGACCGTGAACGGGGTGGTTCCGCAAGCACAACGGCGCACATTGGCGGAGCTCGACGAAAAGCTCAATTTCTCGGTGGGGGACCGAGATTCGAAGCGATCCGCCTTCTGGGTGATGCTGACGCTGTCTGCCGTGATCGCCGTGGCCGGTGTCGTGGGCGATTCCACGGCAACCGTCATCGGAGCGATGATCGTCGCTCCCTTGTCGACGCCGATTCTCGGGGTCGGGTTGGGCATCACAACTGGCCAAGGCGCTTTGGTGGGGCGGAGCCTGGTCTATGTCGTCGGTGGTATCTGCCTCGTCGTCGTATTGGGTGTCGCGTTCGCTCAGGTATTGCCGAATCCCTCCAACGTGCTGACCAATTCCCAAGTGCTTGGGCGTACTTCGCCGACGTTGATGGACTTGACGGCAGCACTTGCGACCGGTTTGGTCGGGGCCATCGCGATCGCGCGCAAGGATGTCGGCGACGTACTTCCCGGTGTTGCCATCGCAATTTCGCTTGTCCCACCGTTGGCGGTGGTAGGTGTCTGTCTCGGCTCGGGGTCACCGAGTTTGGCGGTGGGCGCGTTTGTACTGTTCGCATCGAACGTGGTTGCCATGATCATCACTGCGACAGGCGTGTTCGTCGCAGCTGGGTACGCGCGCGACGCCGGGATCTTGAAGACGTCGCGGCGGCGGGCATACCTCGTGCTTGCCGCTCTGTTGATCGTCGTCGCGATTCCGATGGTCGGCAACTCCCTGTCGTCGTTGTGGGCGAGGCAGATCGGGAGCGCGGCGCAACAGTGGCTCTCAGACACTCCGGGAGCCGAGGTCACCGATGTCACCTGGCAGGGCAGTACCGCCACCATCGACGTGCTCGGCCCGGAAACCCTTCCCCCACTGGATGAACTGGAGGCATCGATCGACGCACTGATTCCGTGGAACCCGGACGTTCAGATCGTCCATACCGTCGGGACGAGGATCGCGGCTGGGTAACCGTGATCAATCGGTGGCCGTCACGCGTCGAATGTCGGTCGGCAATTCATCGGTGGCTTCAGTCGAGGCGCTCGATCAAGTGACGTAGAAGGACGGTGTCAGGTATTCGCCGTCCTGAACGGCCTTGCTCGGGCCGTACATTCGCATGATGAGGTAGGCGTCTTTCTCCGGAATGGGTAGGAAGTTCGGATTCTCTGCGTTGGCGTCGACGTCCGCGCTCAGCACGATCGTAAAGTAACCGTCGTCGTCCATGATCAGCGTGCGATCGCCGCGACTGTGACGATTGATCGCATTGTGCGCCATCAAGCGATCGTCAGAACCATAGACGGTGAACGACCAGAATTCGCTCACCTCCGGAGGGAGAAGGCGCGCACGGTACGTCTTGCCATGCGCGCCGTTGATCGGTTGCCCGTCGGAGCCTGACTCGACCTTGACGTACACCGACTCGACCGGTGGCAGCCCCCACTGGCCGAGATACGTTCCCTCGGCGAAGAGATCGCGCGGCCCGTCCTGAAGGTCGGCCCGTGTGCCCAGCAGCTTTCCCGCGTTCGTCATCTCAGGCGCGAGATCACGGATATGTGCCATCCCAAGCTGCTCTCCGCGCTCGGCGGCATCCAGTTGCTCAGGTGTGAATTCAGTTTTCCCCGGCTCCAAACCGATGTCGTGGTACTTCGTCAGCCATTCCGCATCTGCTCGGGCCATTGAACCGGCAGCCAGGACAAAGTTGGTGCGCGCGAGCCAGTTCGTCGATTTCGGATCGGGATAGTCGCGGATTGGTTGCCCCGGGCCAGACACCCCGAGGAACACCGACAGCGTTTCCAACTTCCACTGGTCCTGGAGGTTTCGGGCCGCCTCGAGGTCGTCGCCGCCGGTAGTCATGATGCGGGCCATGACCTTGATCAGATCGGACTCGGAGCGCACAACCTCGTCGACCCCGTCCGGAATGTCACCGTCCCACACACCACTGGCGAACAGGAAGCGTCCTCCTCGCGCACCCCGCGTTCGAGATCCGATCATGGCGTTGGTGTAATGACCGAGGTCCATCGTGTGCAGGATCCAGTACCGCCCCTCGTCGAAGTCCGGGACGGTCACAACCACAGGTTCGGCACCGACATCGAACCATCCCTGCAGGTGCAGTGTGTCGTTGTTGATCGACGGGTGCGCCGTATAGGTGTCATCTGCCAGGTCTCGCAACAGTTGGAACTCGTTTACAGCGCGCCCAGGCTCGATGGTCGTCTCGAACAGGAACTTGTACGCCTCGTCGATCGAATAGGCGTAGAGATACGCATCCCTGGCAAGTTCTCCGGAAATCGTCACGCCAACCACATCCTCGGCTTCGTCATCGAACGGTCACCCGATCCTCGAATCGTGTCCCGGTCTCGAATTGCGGCACAACATGAAACGACAGTCGGCGGAAGAAGTCACTCCCGGACTCGCATCGGTGTTGTCCTCGGGAATACGAGATGACCATACCCCCGAAGCCCGTGTCTACTACCACGTCGATGCTCATGCACGCGATGTTCACCCGTAGTAGGTGAAGTGCATGCGATCTCGGCATTACAGACTGTCGATGTGGTCATGGCATCGCATTGGCTATCGGAGTTCGGGCTACAGGTGAAATGTGCGAGGCCCCTCTGACTGAGTCCATCTGTCCTCCGCCGAACTAAGGGAGATCATGCGCATACTGATACTCGGTGGTGACGGATTCTGCGGTTGGCCGAGCGCACTGCATCTTTCGGCGCACGAGCATCAGGTGACCATCGTCGACAGTTTTGTTCGTCGTCGAATCGACGACGAACTGCGGGTGCAGTCGCTGACCCCGATTTCGACTCTCTCCGAGCGTGTGCGGGCCTGGTCGGAAGTGACCGGCCGAAGAATCGACGTCGTCGAATTCGATCTGGCCCACGAGTACGACGTCTTACTCGATGTCCTCAGCAAGGTTCGTCCGGAGGTGATCGTGCACTTCGCGGAACAGCGCGCTGCTCCGTACTCGATGAAATCGCCGGAACTCAAGCGCTACACCGTCGACAACAATCTCAACGCAACTCACAACCTGCTTGCCGCGGTGGTTCAGGCCGGCCTCGACGCCCATGTAGTTCATCTCGGGACGATGGGCGTCTACGGATACGAGTCGGTGCCGGTAGATCTGCCCGAAGGCTATCTGACCGTGAGTTACCCGGACCGAGACGGACATCTTCATTCACGCGAAATTCTGTACCCGACGGCGCCCGGTAGCGTTTACCACCTCACCAAGTCCTTGGACCAGTTGCTGTTCCAGTTCTACGCACGCAACGACGGCGTGCGGATCACCGACCTCCACCAGGGCATCGTCTGGGGCACGCAGACGGACGAGACAGCGCTCGATTCCCGATTGATCAACCGCTTCGACTACGACGGTGATTTCGGAACGGTGCTGAACCGCTTTCTGGTTCAAGCGGCGCTCGGTCATCCCTTGACCGTGCACGGGACCGGAGGGCAGACTCGGGCCTTCATCAACATTCGTGACACAGTGCGGTGCATACGATTAGCCGCAGAATCCGGGGACGCCGTCGACGGCCGGGTACGCGTGATGAACCAGGTGACCGAAACTCACCGCGTCTCCGATCTGGCACGCCTGGTCGCCGAGACGATCGGCGCGCGCATCAGTGAGGTCCCGAACCCCCGCGCCGAGGCTGATGAAAACCTGCTCAGTGCACGCAACGATCACTTGCTCGGCCTCGGTCTGGAGCCGACTCGGCTGGACGCCGGACTGCTGCAGGAGTCGGTGGAAATCGCACAGAAGTATGCAGATCGGGTCGATGTGAGCCGAATACCGTCCACCTCGTACTGGAACAGCGCAAGGAGATCATCTGCCGCAGGAGGCGACGCATGAAAGACGACACAGATGGCCCGGGCGCAGATCCATCTGATGGCAAGCCGGGCTCGGGAGCGAAAGATGCCGAACCCGAGTACTTTCCGGGTGAACGTGGCCGTTCGGTTCCACGATCGGCATGGTGGGTACTTGCGGCCGCCGTCGTACTCTTGCTGGTGTTCGTGTTCGTGCGGCCGTTGTGGTTCACGCGCGACGTCGACGACAACAGCCTCGATGTTCCGGCGGATCGTCACTACACCAAGTCGCTGTCGGGAGCGGGATTCGACGACGGCGTCTGGCTCACCGACGATTCGCCGTCGACGAGTTTCGACGTCACCTTCCCGGTCGATTCGGCGCGGGAACAGACCCGACTGCGATTGACCGGGACGTCGCAGGTGGCCCGGGACAGTGTCGTATTCCTGATCGTGAGGATGGACGGTCAGCAGGTCTACAAGAGTGAGTTGGACACGGGGGAAACCGGATTGGACGTCATGGTCGACGTTCCGGAGCAGTTGTCGAGCGACGGACAGGTGCGCGTACAGGTGCAGGTACAAGGGACCCTCGACAACCGGACCTGCACACCCGACCACGCGGCCGGAATGCAGGTGCACCTGGACCCCACCAGCGTCGTAGAAGCGGCCTTGTCGGAACCTGTACACACAGTTCGCGACGCCGTCGTCTCCTGGGATCGTCGACTCACCGTGGTCCTGGTCGATCAGAGTGACCAGTGGCGAACCGCCGCAGCACAAATGGGAATCGCGTTGACCCGAGCAGGGTACGAGGTGACGTACTCGGACCGGTTGCCAGGCGACGGCGATGAAAACGTGGTGATGGTGGGCCCGACGGACGCACTCGTCGATCAGGGCTGGTCTGCCCCGGAAGGACAAGCTGAGTCCATCACGCTCGGAAAGGCCGAGGGCACAGCGGTGGTGGCGATGACCCAACCGAACGGTGACTTGATTTCGAGATTTCTCACGACTCCGATTGTGTCCACGGCCGATTCAGAAGGGAGCGATCCGCAAGCGCTCGTGACAAAACCGTTGAGCGGCAACGACGTGGCTCTCGATGCACTCGGCGGTGACACGTCCGTCGTGCAGGTCACCGAAAACCATCGGTGGCGCATCGGGTACTCACTCGCCGATCTACCCGGCGGGCGTCTACCGCAATCAGTTCGGGTCGGGATGCAACTCCCGGCGTCTCCCGACGACCTCACCTGGATTCTCAACGTTCAACTCAACGATCAGTTGGTCGACAGTCGCCGCCTCGATCGCGCGACCTCGGTGGAGACTGTGATCCCTTTGCCGACGTCGCAGCTACTGGAAAACACCCTGACCCTCAGCATCCAGCGTGACCGTGATCTGGGTGGCTGCGATGTGCGAGTGACCACGTACCCGATGCAACTCGAAACAACTTCTGCTCTTGTGCTCGGGGATGACCCGGGGATCGGATTCACGGCCGTACCGCGAACGCTTGCGCCAGGATTCGCCGTTTATCGACCCGATGCTTCGAGCGTGAGCGCAGTGGACGAACTCAACGCAGTCGTCCCGGTGCTGACGAAGTTCATTCCGAATGGGTACGACCCGGAGTTTCTCTGGAATTCCCAACCGGCATCGGGTCAGCCATTCGTGCTGATCGGGCAAAGCCCGGAAGTGAATCCACCGGTGCGCATCGACAATGGACGAATTCTGGCCGGCCCTGAGCAATCCGCCCTCGACATTTCCTCGTTCGACAACGGCATGGTGGTCGAAACTGCCACCAGTACAACAGGTACCGGGGGACTCGCCATTCAGTTTGTCGGGGAACCCGGTAAGATTCCGGTACCGCCGTTCGGGACGGAATCCGCTCGACTGATGACGGCTCAGGGCAGCGTCATCGTGAACGCCGACGGCACAACGGGTCCCGGCGCTCCGGCACGTGCGAACGGACCCCGGTGAGTGGGGGAGTGCGATGACTGACGCTTTGCGTGCTCCTGACGAGGACCGTGCGCTGGTCGATCATTTCCGGTCTGTCGACAGCGCGCCGGCCGACTACGCCGTCGATCGGCCGTCGAGCGGGACCAACGGATTTCTGATCACCTTTGCCGGGTTGTCGATCATCGTCATGTGCATCCGAACATTCCTCGTACATTCAGGTTTGACCGACATGCCGCGAGACCTGGTCATCTTTTCGGAGGGACGAGGGAAGGTCGTCTTCCCTCTGCGGCTGTTTCTGATCATGTTCTTCTTCACCTACGCACTCTGCGCCTACTCGAACATCTGGCGCAGAGTATTCCTCGCCTTCTCCCTGCTGGGTAAGTACGCGTTGTTCTGCGTCGCGGTCGACACTGTGGCGTGGTTGCTCCACAACGCCGGGATCATCTCCATCTCCGTCTTCGGAGCTCAGATGATCTCCGGGCTGATCGCCCTCGCGATCTTCCCTCACACCATCCTCCGTCAGGCACAACTTCCCCCGCAGGGGCCGCTGCCACTCGACCCGCGAATACCGCTGAGCGCGTTCCTGAAACTGTCAGGATGCCTGGTACTGGCGATCGCTGGAGCCGCGATCGCATTGCACGTCCTGTACGACCTCGTCGACCTCCTCAAGAGTTGGGCAATTCTCGGAGGTATCGGTGCCGGAGTTTTCCTCATGCAGCAACTCCTGGCGATCTCGACGGCACTGCTCGGAGTACGTGCGCTGAAGAAGTCGCGCGGTCACGAGTTCTCGCCGCCTACGGCAATTCTTGTTCCGGCTCACAACGAGGCGCACGATATCGCCGCTACCATCGCTGCCGTCGACACCGCAGCGCGAACATACCCGGGACGAATCCACCTCTACGTCGTAGACAATGCCTCCACCGACAACACACACGAAGTCGCAGAACAGATCATTGCTGAATGCAGCTTCATCACCGGTACCGTCCTCGACTGCCCGACACCGGGCAAGGCAATCGCACTCAATATGGGAATCGACCACATCACCGAAGAGTTCGTAGCCAGGATCGACGCTGACACTGTCATCGGCCCGGGTTGCCTCGAGACAGCGATGCGACATTTCGCGAACCCGCGCGTCGGCTGCGTCGGTGGGATCCCCATGCCGCGCGAGGAAAAGACCTGGATCGACAAGTGTCGCCTGATCGAGGTGTACATGCGCCACGGCTTCTTCCAGGTCTCGCTCGACGGGTATCAGGGCGTCATGGGCATTCCCGGGATGTTCGCGGTCTATCGGCGGAGCCAGTTGATCAAGGTAGGCGGCATGGTGCAGGGGATGAACGGCGAAGACACCGACATTTGCATGCGGCTGACCGCCGCCGGCTACCACAGTGTGGCGGATCCGAAAGCTGTGTACTACAGCGAGACTCCGGCGTCCTACGCGCACCTACTCGAGCAGCGAACCCGGTGGTTTCGCAGTATCTACCACCTCGCGGCGCGCAACCGGGCGCTGCTCCTGGATCGGCAGACGATGATCGGAACGTTCGTGTTGCCGTTCAACCTGGTCAACGCCGCACGCCGAGCGATGCTGGCGCCACTGCTCATTTTCGCCTGTATCGCCGGAATCGCATTCCAATCGACATTCACGACTCTGCAATGGCAACCTATCGTCGCGACATTGTTGGGTATGTCGATGATCATGACGGTCGTCGTGTGCCTGGTCTGGCGGCCGAGTTCGGTCAAGTACGTTCCCGCCTACCTCGTCTTCCGTCTGCTTCGCAGCTACTTCACACTCGGATCGACACTGAGCCTGATCTATCCGCCGATACACCCGCGACTGCAACACCCCCGCCTGCGTCGATCACGAGGCCGTCGCAGATCGAAGGAAGCTCGTTTCTCCGTTCGCGGGTCAGACGCATTGGTCACGAACATCATTCACCCGTAGAAGGTGAGGCGAAGACGACCGCAGCGCGCCAAAATGTCGGTATGGCTACGACATCGAACGCGGCATCCGAGACCATCATTCGTCAGCAGAAGGCGCTCCTCGGGAGTCTGCCGTTCGCCGATACACAGGATTTCGACGACGCCACTCGCGGGCTTGTTGCTCGCCGTCAACCGAACGCGGTGACCGCCGAAGACGGAACAGTTCTCTGGGACAACGACACCTACTCGTTCCTCGAAGGGGATGCACCCGAGACTGTGAATCCCAGTCTGTGGCGGCAGTCGAAACTCGCCGCGATCGACGGATTGTTCGAAGTAGTCCCGGGCATCTATCAGGTCCGCGGAATGGACTTGTCGAACACGTCTTTCATCGAAGGCGACGAGGGGGTAGTTGTCATCGACACCCTCCTGTCTGCCGAAACGGGAAAGGCGGCGCTCGAACTCTATCGACAACATCGGGGAGATCGGCCGATCAAGGCGATCGTCTACACTCACTCACACGTCGATCACTTCGGTGGTGTGAAGGGATTCGTCACGCAGGAGGAAGTCGACGGCGGGAGCGTGAAAATCTTTGCGCCGGAGGGATTCGTCGAGCACGCGGTCTCCGAAAACGTGTATGCGGGTACCGCGATGGGACGACGTGCGGGTTACATGTACGGTGCCGCACTGGCCAGGGGTCCGCAGGGACAAGTCGGTGGAGGTCTGGGACAGACTGTGTCGGTCGGAACCGTCACTCTCATCGCGCCGACCGATATCGTCACCACCACCGGACACGAAGAGACCGTCGACGGTGTCCGCATGATCTTCCAGATGGCACCTGATACCGAAGCACCGTCGGAAATGTTGATCTACCTTCCCGGCTTCAAAGCTCTGTGTGCAGCCGAAGACGCCACCCACAACTTCCACAATCTCTTGACCCTACGCGGCGCTGTTGTGCGTGATCCTCACGGTTGGTCGCAATACCTCACCGAAACCATCGACATGTTCGGTGACGACGTCGAAGTTGTCTTCGCCTCGCACCACTGGCCGACTTGGGACAACGACCGCGTCGTCGAATTCCTTGCCACGCAGCGTGATCTGTACGCCTACGTCCACGATCAGACGCTGCGCATGATCAACAAAGGTCTCACCGGACCTGAAATCGCCGAAGAGATCCAGTTGCCACCGTCGCTCGAGAATGCCTGGAGCGCAAAAGGTTACTACGGTTCGATCAGCCACAATGTGAAGGCGATCTATCAACGCTATCTCGGTTGGTTCGACGGCAACCCGGCCAGTCTGTGGGAACACACTCC
The DNA here is from genome assembly GCF_058788335.1 of Rhodococcus sp. FW305-130. Lineage (NCBI taxonomy): Bacteria > Bacillati > Actinomycetota > Actinomycetes > Mycobacteriales > Nocardiaceae > Rhodococcus > Rhodococcus sp. FW305-130. The sequence continues at coordinate 382,085 of NZ_JBYTAP010000001.1, forward strand.
GGTTGAGCAATCCATTAGGTACGTCGAATTCATGGGTGGCGCCGACGCAGTGGTCACCAAAGCGCGTGATTCGTTCGACGCCGGCGACTACCGTTGGGTCGCACAGGTACTCAATCACGTCGTGTTCTCGGAGCCTGGTCACGCCGGAGCCAAAGCGCTGTTGGCCGACACCTACGAACAGCTCGGCTACGGTGCGGAGAACGGCACCTGGCGCAACTGGTATCTCTCCGGTACCACAGAACTGCGTGGTGGCCAGTTCGGCACCCCCACCGAAACCACCGCCCCGGATGTAATCGCGCAGCTGACACCTGCAATGTTGTTCGACGCCATAGCGATTCAAGTTGACGGTCCGAGTGCCTGGAATGAACGACTGTCCATCGACGTCGTGCTGACCGATGTCGACGAACGCTACCGATTGCGGCTCGCCAACGGAGTCCTGACCTACAGTGCGCACAGTCAAAAGGATCCTGCGGACGCGATCCTGTCCACGACCAAACGATCGCTGCCTGCGTTGGCTCTCGGCGGATTGTCCGCCGAAGGGCTTGCCGATGCCGGCATCGCGCTCACCGGGGACGAGTCGGTTCTGGCGCGACTTGCCGCGGTGTTGGATCCCGGCGACAAGAACTTCGCGATCGTGACTCCCGACTGACGGCGTACTCGATTGCCCGGATCAGGCGATAACGCGAATCGGCCACTGGCCGTGGACGTCTCCTACGTCCCGGCCCTGGCTGAGTAGGTACTCGGCGAAATCACGCTGGCGCTCGGCGTGCCAATCGGCTTGATCGACCATGAGATCGAGCCCCAGGAGGTCGGGGAACCGCACGGCCAACTCGCGGGCCAACGCCGCCGCCGCTTTGGCATCGGCCTCGGCTTCGTGCGCCGACTCCAATGAAATTCCGTAGTGCTCGCACACGGCCGCAAGCGTTCGCTTGCCCTTGCGGAACGTATCCATCGCCCGATCGATCACGTACGGATCAATCACCAACCCGGGAACGAATGCGGGCTTGCCGATGCGCAGACCCTCGGCATGCATGACCGTCAGATCATAGGAGGCATTGAACGCCACGACGGCGTGATCGCGCGCCCAGGAATTATGCAGAGCATCGCGAATCTCTTCGTAGCCCTCGGCGTAGTTCTGGCCGTGCCGCGCCGCGTACTCGGTGCTGATTCCGTGAATAGCCGAAGCGTCGGCGGGGATATCGACGCCGGGATCGAGTAACCACGTGCGTGTTTCGACATTCGAACCGTCGATGACCGCGACGCAGGCACTGACGATGCGAGCATTCGACGGATTCCGCCCCGTGGTCTCGAGGTCGAACGCGCAGATCGGGCGATCGGACCAGCTACTCATCGGGGGCCTTTCGGTGCAGAACGTCATGTCCGAATCACTATGCACCTCCCTACCGACAGAAACGACGAACAGCCACCTCCGCCGGGTGAAGGTGGAGGTGGCTGCTGCGTGACTGTGTGGACCTACAGAGTCTCGGTTCCGACCGTGAAGCGATCCATGACGTCTTCACGTGGAGTCACACCGAAGCCCGGTCCCTGCGGCACGGCGATGTGGCCGTCCTCGATGACAAACGGTTCGGTGATGTCCTCCTTGTAGAAGCGATCGGACGCCGAGATGTCGCCGGGCAGCGTGAACCCGTCCAGCGCCGCGAGGGCCGCGTTGGCGGCGCGGCCGATTCCGGTCTCGAGCATTCCGCCGCACCACACCGCAATACCGTGTGCCGAGGCGAGATCGTGGATGCGCTTGGCTTCCAGATATCCACCGACACGGCTCGGCTTGATGTTGATGACCGAAGCGGCACCGAGCGTGATGGCATCCGCCGCATCCTTGGCCGACTCGACCGACTCGTCGAGGCAGATCGGAGTCGAGAGGGACTGGGCGAGCTTGGCGTGCTGCACCAAATCGTCCTCGGCCAGCGGCTGTTCGATGAGGAGCAGTGCGAATTCGTCCAGGCGACGGAGCAACTGCGCGTCGACGAGGGTGTACGCGGCATTCGCGTCGACCTGTAGAGGAACGTCGTAGCCGAACTCCTTGCGCACCGCAGCCACGGGAGCGATGTCCCAGCCCGGCTTGATCTTCAGCTTGATTCGCACGTACCCCTGCGACAGATAGTTGCCGACGGTCTCTAGCAGCTGAGGGATGCTGTCCTGGATGCCGACGGACACTCCCGAGGGAACTCGCGTGCGAGTGGCACCGAGGTACCGAGCGAAAGACTGTCCGCGAGCGCGCAATTCAGCATCGAGAATTGCCATTTCGATAGCCGACTTGGACATCTGGTGACCCACGATGTGGTGAAGTACGCTGCCGACAGTCTCGGCGGTGAGCGGCTGATCCGACTGCGACTTACGTAGCGTCGGAACGAGATACTCGCGAAGCATCGCCCGAGCACCAGCTGTGTATTCGGAGTTGTAGTACGGATCGCTGAGCGAGCCGCACTCGCCCCAGCCGATAGTCTCCACCGGGCCATTAGGGCCGTCGGTGGTACCGCTCACCTTCAGGACGAGGGTGTTGCGCTCGAGCTGGGTGCTGAATGACGTGGTGAAGGGGGAGACGAGAGGGATGCGCAGTTCGCGCAATTCGACGGACTCAATGTGCATGGACTTGCTCTTCTCCGGTTGTCTCGCAGATTTTCGTGAACGTGTAATAGCCGCTGGGGTCGAAGCCGGTCGATTGCCATTCCTTCGAGGCGATCAGTGGTTCGAGGTACTCGCGAAGCGCGTGTCGCCAGGCAAAGGCAGAGGCGCGGTCGACTGTTCTCAGATGCTCGATGTCTCGGGGTATTCCGACTGCGATATCGATGCAGTCGGGTGGGATCGGGAGCATTCGAGGCGTACCGTCCTCGGTGGGTTGAAGCACCTTGAATGTATCATTCACGGCCACAGCAGAACTCGGAGATCCATCGACGTCGAGATCCCAACTGACGAGCATACGATCGCTGGCGTCGCCTGCGTTGATGCCGTCTGCCATCGAACCGTAGAAATCCGGGTTGTATTCGGTCGGTGCGGCACCGAGACGCTGAATGTTGAAATAGGCATTTCGTGCGACCAGTGGATCGAAGGTCCACCGGATCGTCCTGACACCGCGCTCGATGCACCAGTCTCGCTGATGATGCTTGAGGGCGCGGCCGATTCCCTTGCCTGCGTGTCCCGGTAGTACTCCGGCGATGTGTGAGTGCAGAACCTCGCCGAGAGGCTCGACGAAGAATCCGACACAACCACCGATCATTTCGCCTTCGGAAAAGGCTCCCACCACGTAGTGACCACCGTGATGAAGCGCAACCAACATCGCCGTGCCGAAATGAGCCGGTCCGGGACTGGTAGCCCAGATCTCGTCGAAAACGGCAGATAGATCGGCTATTTCGCGATTGTCGACCAGCTCTCGAAACTCAACCGCTTTGCTTTTCGACACGAGGGCCCCCTTCAGACGTGATCGAACGAATAAGGCCCGCAACCAACGCCGTCCTCGGGGCGATAGCGGACACGAGCGCATGCTCGGTCTCGGCGTGTGCACCGCCGCCGACGCCACCGAGGCCGTCGAGGGTGGGGATACCGATACCGGCAGTGAAGTTTCCGTCCGAGGCTCCGCCTACGGCGAGCCCGACGGGAGGAGTCAGATCATGCTCGAGCGCAACACGTTCCGCCAACGCCAGCAACGGTGCGGACATCGTCGCTTCGAGAGGTGGACGGTTGACACCACCCGAGACCGTGACTACGGCTTCGGGGTGGATTGCCTGCAGGGCTCGGATATTCTCATCGACCCGTTCCTGCTCGGCAGCGCTGGTTGCGCGCACGTCCACGTCGACAAAGGCTTCTGCCGGAACGGTGTTGGTCGTAGTTCCGGCTGAAATGACGGTCGGGGTGACGGTGGTTGCCTGCGCCGGCGAGGACAAGTCGTTGATCTCGATCACGAGACGAGCCAGTTCTACTGCAGCGTTGACGCCCTTTTCCGGCTCCAGTCCGGCGTGCGCGGCGCGACCGGCAACATGGATCCGATACAGCGACACTCCCTTGCGGACAGTCTTCAGTTCGCCGCCGTCTCCGCCGGCCTCGAGAACCAGTACCGCGCCCGCCGCGAGGTCCTCGATCAGTGACCGCGACGTGGGCGAACCGATTTCTTCGTCACCGGTGACCAGGAGAGTGATTCCGTCGAGTGCATCGTCGCCGTGCAACTCTCGGACGATGGCGAGGGCGTGGATTGCCTGAACGACACCAAGTTTCATGTCGAGGCCACCCGGACCTCGAAGTGCGCCGTCGGTGACCGCTGCGGGTAGGCGCGTCAGGGTTCCGATCGGCCACACGGTGTCGTGGTGACCGAGCAGCATCAGCCGCGTCGGTGAGCTGCCGAAACGGGTCACCAGATGGGTTCGGCCTTCCGTCACTATCGACTCCGGTGTCACTCCGAGTCGTTCGTGGACAAGGTCTGACGTCCACTTCGCGCTGCGGGCAACAGCTTCGAGATCGTGCGACGGCGACTCGACTTCGATGAGCGCGATGGCGTCCTCGAGGATCTGAGGAAGTTGGCGCTCGGCCAGATCGCGGAGAATGGTCATCGGTTGTTCACTCGCGGATACGCGCGGCTTCCGACGTGTAGCAATTGTGTACTCCCGGTGTCGGAGAAAGTGATCCGGATCCAACCCGCTGATTGAGGTAGTTGGGTCGCGAATACTCCAGGGTGAACTTCGATCAGGCTGAGAGAGACGGACTCTGCGCTTTCGGCGTTGACCGAAGGGTCGATGTGCTCGGTGCGGCGGGCGGTCAGGGAACTCCCGGTCCTTTCCAGGACGAAATCGGCAGCAGCATCGCGGTACAGACCGCACAGCGCATCGAGTTCCTCAGGTGAGGACGTGGTGCGGGTGGCGGGGTCTCCAGGCGAAAATGCCGGTGTCACGGCGACGCCGCCGATGGAACCGATCACCTCGGCGAGAAGGTCGCCCGAGAGAGCGTCCATCGCACCGCCGTTGGCCATCAGGACTACCGCAATGCCGCAGGACGGGACCACCCGCAAGAAGGACTGCTGTCCGAGGGTTCCACCGTTGTGACCATGCGCCAGCACCCCGTCCCAATTGTGCAGCAGCCACGTGGTTCCCATGATGTCTGCAGATGACACCTCTCCGATCTGGCGGCGCTCCTCGAGCATCGCCAGATGGGTGGACCGCTGAAGCAGAATCGGATCCTCGCGCATCGAATCCTGCGCGAACAGAAGAAGGTCCTCGGCGGTGCTGTTGATGAGACCGGCGGGGCCCATCGAGCGAGGGATGAGGAATTGTGGTGTCTGCGCGAGATTGTCGGCACCGCCGACATGCCCGACCGCAGCGCGGTGCAGTGCCGTCTCCTCGGGCAAGGTCGTGGTCTTGGTCAGGCCGAGCGGCTCGATGATCCGCTCACGCAGAACCGCGTCCCAACTCTTGCCTCGGAGAACCTCGATGATTCGTCCGGCGATGACGAAGCCGGTGTTGCAGTACGACCAATCGGTACCGGGTGCGAAGAGCTGCACCGTCGATGTCAGGGCTGCGACGTATCGCTCGACGCAGTCGTCGCCGCGTCCGCCGTCGATGAAGACGTCACCGTCGATGCCACTGGTGTGAGTCAACAGGTGGCGAGTGGTGACTGTTTCGGTGGCTACCGCGTCGGCAACTGCGAAGTCCGGCAAGATGTTCCGGACAGGCGAGTCGAGGTCCAGTAATCCTTCTTCGACGAGTTGCATGATCAGGGTGGCCGTCCAGACCTTGCTGATCGAACCCATCTGGAACAACGTGTCGGGAGTGGCCGCGACACCGGTGCGGGTACTGACGACACCGGACGTCACCACGGTGCGGTCGAAACCGCTGCGGGTAGTGGTCAGAATTCCGAGCGAAGCACCGGGTACCCCGTACTTCGCGCTCAGGGTGTCGAGTCGGTACTGCCAGTAGTCGGGATCGACCGTGGTCAGTGCCGGCGTAGGCGAGAGATGACGTTCGATCCAGTCGACGAGACGGGTGCTGTAATCCAGACGGTGGGAGGGTCGACCCGTCAGCACAAAGGCATGCGACGCGCCCGGGAAGACCACCAGTTCGGTCGGGGTGCCGGCCAAACGCAGTCCACCGAACCACTGTTCTGCCTGGTTGACCGGGCAGCGGACGTCGCTACCGCCGTGAAGTATCAGCGTCGGTGTCGTCACCTGGGAGACTCGCCCCAGCGGCGAAAGTTCCTGTACCCGAGATGACTGCGGGTCGAATTCGACCGTCTGCAGCAAGATGCCTTCGTCCGAGGGGCCCGCCGTGTTCGCGATGTCGCAGACAAGGCCGCCAGCGACTGCGACGGCAAACCGATCGGTGACGGACGTCAGGGCGCACGTCATGAATCCGCCGTAGCTGTAGCCCGTGAGCACCAGTTGCTTCGGATCGGCCATCCCTTCGGCGACAAGGGTTTCGACCGGCTCGAGCAGGTCGGCGCGATCCGCCTCACCCCAACCGTCACGCACACCGTCGAAGAACTTGTTGCCGTAGCCGTCGCTTCCCCGCGGATTGATCATCAAGACCGTGTATCCGAGCGCGACCAGTTCCGCGTGGTACGCGTGCATCGGGGTGGGTGTACCGGTCCAGGCATTGTGTGGTCCGCCGTGGACGTCCAGAACCAGCGGACCGGCGCCCGTGACGTTCGGGTCGCGCAGGATCCAACCCTGAACACGGGTGCCGTCGCTGATGTCGAACCAACGCTCGGAGGCGACTGGAAACGCGACGGAAGTTGTCAGTTCCGTGTTCAATTCGGTGACGGTTTCGACTGCACGAGTCTCGAGGTCGATGACGGCGACCTCACCGAAGGACGTCGCCGTTGCCAGCGCGACGACGGCCTTCCCAGAGGTCAGGGCAAGACCGGAGACCACTGTCTGTTCTCCGGTGAGAAGTGGTGAGACGGAGCCTGATCCGAAATCGACCTTGTGCAGTTCGGTGGAGCCGTGGTTGCGGATGCAGAAGACGATGTCGCCGTCGGCGGTGAAACGCGGTGCGCCACCGGGATAACCGGTCCCGCCAGGCATGACGTTTCGGTCGAGTGCGGATGTCAGACTGCGGTCTTCCACTCGCTGGTCGCGGTGCAGGACAAGAAGTTCGTTGTTGTGAATGATCGGCGTGTGCCAACCGACTGCTACGACGGCGTCGCCGACAGGTGTCCACGTCAGTGGTCCGGCGATGCCGCGTGCGTGCCCCAGCATCCGCGGAGCCGAGGCGAGATCAGTCAGCGATACGGTCCACGCGGAGCTCGCCCGTGTCAGATCGGCATTGCCGTCCATCGCCGCGGTGAAAGCAAGTTCGGTGCCGTCGGGACTGTACGCGGGATGCGAAGCGTCCCAATCGCCGTCCGTCAGTTGCCGAAGCGAGCTGGCGGCCAGATCGAACTCGAACAAGTGCGCCCGAACGCTGCCCCGTACACCGGATCCGTCGACCTTGTAGTTGAGGCGTTTCGCCACCAAGAGGTGTGACGATCCGGCGGCAGTGCGGTCGACCGGGGCACTGAAGGCGATTCGAGCACCGTCGGGAGAGAACACTGGTGCCCCAGCGCCGAGCGGGAGCTGCGCCGTGGTGGTCATCTGAACGGCGGGCCCGCCGGTGGCGTCGACCTTCCACAGTTGCGGTGTGCCCGAGGAATCCGGCCGAACGAAGACCAACAGCGTGGAAACGGGATGCCATGCCGGCGAGGTGTCGGCAGGTCCAGCGGTGAGCTGTAGTTGCGGGGAAGCCAACCAGATCGAGTGCTCGTTGGTATCCGCGGCCGGATTCGCTTCGGTACGTACGTATGCAATGCGTCCCGACGCTGAGACGGCGATGCTGGCCGGTGTGACCACGGACGCGTAATCCTGGATTCTCGCCGAACGACGTTCTTCGGCACGGGCTACGGCAGCGGGGGAGTCGAGAGTGGTCGGCGTTGTCATTGGAACATCGGCTCCCCGAAGGTCGGGATCGCGGACAACAGCTTTGCCGTGTACGGCTCCTTGGGCGAATCGATTACGTCGAGAACCGGCCCGTGCTCGACGATTTCGCCGCCGAGCATGACTGCGACGTGGTCACAGACATAGCGGATCACCGCCAGGTTGTGGCTGACGAACAGAACCGTCAGACCCAGCTGCTTCTGCAAATCCACCAACAGATTCAGAACCGCGCCCTGCACGGACACGTCCAGAGCGGAGGTGATTTCGTCGGCAAGCAGAACTGCCGGTGCGGCTGCCAAAGCCCGCGCGAGGGCAACGCGTTGGCGCTGACCGCCAGACAACGACGACGGGTATTCGTGCGCCTTCTCCACCGGCAGTTGGACGGTGGTGAGGAGTCGAGCCACCTCGGCAGCGCGGTCGCCGCGGCTGCGGCGAGCTTTGTCACGACGCTCGGTGGACCGCAGCGCCTCGGCGAGTGACTGGCCGATGGTCATTCGCGGGTCGAGGCACGAGTACGGATCTTGGAAGACCATCTGGATCCGGTGGCGCAGACGAGCGGTCGCGCCGCGGGCGTGAGCGACGTCCACACCGTCGAGAAGGATCTGGCCGGAACTGGGCTCGGCCAAGCCGACAGTTGCTCGCGCCAGTGTCGACTTTCCGGAACCCGATTCACCGACGAGACCGACCACCGATCCGGAGGGGATGTCGAGATTGATGTTCTTGACGGCGTGGAATTTTTTCGAACCGCTACCGAGGTGGACGTTGACGTCACGGAATTCGAGCCTGCTCATCGGATCTCCTCTGCAACAGCCAACAGTTCTTCCAACTCGATGTCGGCGGTGCTCTCCTCGGCATCGAGGCTCTCCACCTGCCAGGCTTCGTCGACGGTGGCAAGCGGCTTGTCGCGATCGGTGCTCATGGTGGGGACCGCGGCGATCAGCGCGCGGGTGTACGGATGCTTTGCACGACCGGCAATCAGATCGTCGACTGCGATGTCTTCGACGATTTCGCCGGCAAACATGACCAGGACACGGGTGCACATGCCGGTGATGACGGCCATATCGTGCGAGATGAGAAGGATTGCGGCACCGGTTTCTTCGCGAACCTCGTGGAGCAGCCCGAGGACCTCACGCTGAACGGTCACATCGAGCGCAGTGGTGGGTTCGTCCGCGATGATCAGAGCGGGCTTGCCCATCAGACCCATGGCGATCATCGCGCGCTGACGCATACCGCCGGAGAACTCGTGGGGGTACTGCTTCGCACGCCTGGGCGCGTCGGGGATCTTGACGGCGTTCAGTCGCTCGACTGCCGCCTTCTTCGCGTCGACCTTGCTCATACCTTCGTGGAGCCAACCGATCTCGGCGACCTGGTATCCGACCTTGAGAGACGGATTCATGGACGACATCGGATCCTGGAACACCATCGCCATACGTGTGCCGAGTTGGCGGGCAACCTTGCGCGAAGCCGCGTTGTCCGGCCGCTTCCCGTCCTTCATCAGCACGGTGCCGTCGAACTCGATGAGCCCGGCGTCGACCACGGTGGGGTGGTCGGTCAGCTGCGCGATTGCCATGCAACTCAGTGACTTTCCGGAGCCGGATTCACCGACGATGCCCACGGTTTCGCCGCGATGAACTGTAAAACTGATGTTGTCGACGGGGCGACGCCAGTCGTCACCCGCGGGGACTGCGACGGACATGTTGCGGACGGTGAGAACTGCGTCCTCGTCGCTGGGCGCCGAATCGGCCTGGGCAGTTTTCCTGTTGATCGGCTTCCACTTCGGCAGGCGACTGCTGATCGGGCTGCGAACTCCCGCGCCGCGAGCAATGGCCTCGCCGAGCAGCGTGAAGGTCAAGCCGGCGAGCACGACGGCGATGCCGGGGGCAAGTGCGGTGGCCGGGTTGACGAAGATCTTCGACAGACCTTCGTTGAGCATCCGGCCCCAGTCGAATGCAGGCGGCTGAATGCCCAAGCCGAGGAACGAGAGTCCGGCGAAGACCACCAGGCCGCTGCCGACAGCGATGCTGGCATTGACGATGAGTGGTTCACGGATATTGGGGAGAATGTGGCGGAACAGCAGCCCCGGCTTGGTGACCCCGAGGATGCGTGCTGCGTCGATGAAGTCGCGTCCGTTGACCGACGAAGCCAGTGCGTACGTCAACCTCGCGAACGGCGAGGCCAGGGCGAGACCGATGGCGATCACCGCGCTGCCCGCACCCTGTCCGAGAACGACCAACAGGAAGATGGCCAGAAGGAGACCGGGGAACGCGATGGCGAAGTTGAGGAATGCCACGACCATGCGTCCGACCCAGCGGGGTGCGAGCGTCGGGAGCGTACCGAGTATCAGGCCAATTGTGACACCGAGTGCGACGGCTCCGAGAGCCATGAGCACCGACAGTCTCGCGGCGGTCATCGTGCGGGCGAAGACGTCACGCCCGCCGGCGTCGGTGCCGAAGATGTGCTCGGAACTCGGTCCCTGAGAGAGTGCCTTCGGGTTGGCTGCGACAGCGGCGTCACCCCAGATCATCGGTCCGAAGATGACGAGGGCGATCAGAGCGGTCAGGAAGGTGAGGGCCAGGATTCCCAATGGGGTGCGGAACGTTCCGACGATCCAGTGTCGTCGCGGGGGCGTCTTGGGGGCCGCAGTGGGGGCCGTAGGTGAGGTGCTCAACTCAGTTCTCCCGAATTGTGGATCGTGGGTCGATGAGAGCGAGCACCACGTCGACGATGAAATTGATGAGAAGGACGATGGCGCCGTAGATCACGACCAGTGTCTGGGCGAGCGGGTAGTCCTTCTCGGTGATGGACTTGACCAGCGCCATGCCCATGCCGGGCCAGGCGAAGATGCTCTCGATGAGCACGGTGCCGGCAATCAGACCACCCAGGAGGAGTCCGGCGAGCGTCAGCGTCGACGTCATGAGGTTGGGCATTGCATGACGGAAGTAGATTCGTGCCACGGGCATTCGCTTGGCGCGCGCCGTACGGATGTAGTCCATGTCCAACACGCCGAGTGCCTCTGCACGGACGATGCGCGACATCGAGGCGATGGCACCGATCGACATGGCCGCGACCGGGAGGATGTAGCTTTCCGGTCCACCGCGGCCGGCGACGGGCAGAACAGGGAACGTGACGGCAAAGAGGTAGACCAGCGCCGTACCGAACATGAACTCGGGGATCACGGCGATGGTGCCCGACGTTGCGGTGTAACCGATCTCGACTCCGCGTCGTCGACCGTTGCGGGTCAGTGCAGCGAAGATGAGGCCGATCGGAATGCCCAGTAGCAGCACCGTGACCACTGTGAGTACAGCCAGTTCGAGTGTTGCCGGTAGGCGGGACGCGATCACCTCGAAGACCGGAGTCCTCAAGGTGATCGAGTCACCGGGATTCCCGCTCAGCAACCCGCCGACGAATCGGAAGTACTGCTGCCACAAGGGAAGGTCGTAACCGAGCTGAGACCTCGTTGTCTCGACCAGTTCGACCGGTGCGTTCATTCCCAGAGCCAACCGAACCGGGTCGCCCGGAATCAGTTGGAGCATCAGGAACGCCGCAGTCACCAGCGCCCAGAGTGAAATCACGAAGGTGCCGAAACGACGCAGAAGATATGCGGGCCAGCTGTCGGACTCGAGCCACTTTGCTCGAGCCTGAGGCGCCGCTTCTGGTTTCGCGGCTTCAATAGTTTGACTCATGGGCTGTCTTTCCGGAGGGCGGGATGCTGGGGCGGGAAGATATTCAGAGTGGGCGGGCGACCTACTGGTAGAGGCGCAACGCAGAACCGTTGAGCGACTTACCGAATGAGAGTCCAGCCTTGTTGAAGTACACGTTCATAACTGAATCCGAGAACGGCACAGCGGAGATCGTCTTGGTGAGCTCCGACTCGGCGTCGGCCCAAGCGTCGCAAGCGTCGCTACCGGTCAGACCGGAAGCCTTGGTGGCTGCTGCTTCGTACGCGGGGTTGCTTGTCGACCCGAAGTTCTTGCCTGCAGCGGGAACCGGACCGGTGAAGTAGGCGGTGAAGGTGCTGGGCAGCGAGGAGTTGATCTGGACCCAGGCGATGTCCCAGGCAGAGTTGTCCTTGCCGCTCAGGATGACGTCGATGATCTTGTTCGAGTCGCCGCCGATCACCTCGACGTTTGCGCCGAGTTCGGACCACGCCGACTGAGCGAGTTCTGCTGCTGCGTTGCGCGGATCGTCTGTGCCGTCGTACACGAGACGGAGATTGAGCGGCTTTCCGTCCTTGCTTCGCTTGCCGTCAGAACCAGCGGTCCAACCTGCAGCGTCCAGTGTTGCCTTGGCGGCAGTGAGATCGAAGTCCGGAATGTTGCCTGCGACGGAGTCGTAGACGCAGGCGCGCGGTTCGACGGCGACGAGACTGGTTGCCCGGACTCCGTGTCCGGCAGTGATGACCTGAGTGAGGTCGTCGAGATTGACCGCCTGGATCAGGGCCTTGCGCACTGCGGGATCGCTGGTGGGATTACTCGCGATCTGGTTGAAGTACATCTGACCGGAAGGCAGCGGACGGCCGACCGAGTCCAGATTGGCTGCCGCGACGCGGTCCTTGTCCGGACCGGCGATCGGAGCTGCATTGAGTTCACCCGAGAGAAGCTGGTTAGCGGCGGTGCTCACGTTCGGCGACATCGCGGCGATGACCGTCTTGGGGACACCCGGGGTGTCGGAGGTCGTGTCGTCGGGGCCCCAGTTGTAGCCCTCGCGACGCTGGAACGTGTAGTGATCGTTGGCGGCGACTTCGGTGACTTCGAACATGCCGGTGCCGAGCGACTTCTTGTTCGACGCTGTCGGATCTTTCAACCCGGCCTCGCACAGGATCGGCAGGCGACCGACGTTGAGAAGCAGGAACGGGCTCGGCGCCGGAGTGGTGACCGTGACGGTGCGCGCTGCAGCGTCGGCGGTTGCAGTGGCACCGGTCGGAACGGAGGACCCGCGCAACTGTGAACCGTTGTCCGGATTGGCCACGAAGTTGATGTTGTCCGCGACGGTCTGGGAAGTCAGCGTGGATCCGTCGGTACAGGTCACCCCTTCGCGGATGGTGAAGGACGCCGAGGTCGGGGTCTCTTCCCACTTCTCGGCCAACCACGGTCCGACTTCACTGGTATCGGGATCCTGGTAGACGAGGTAGTCATAGGCCAAACGCGACAACTCTGCGGTCGCCGACGCTGCCGACATGATCGGGTTGAGTGCGCCCGGATCGGCCTGCAGGGCGAAACGGAAGGTCCCGTCCGTGGCCGGTTCACCGCCACTGGCGCCCGAGGACGTGCCTCCCGAGCCACAAGCAGACAACACAAGCGTGAGCCCTGCGGCTGCCGCAAGTGTTGGATAGGAGCGGTGTTTCATGGTGCCTCCGGGATGGAGCTGGGGCCCGAGCGAAAACGTGAGGGCGCGATTGAGTGTTGACTGCTAAATCTTGGCGCATGACGTGACGCGCATCTCTGTCGATCCTCACGAAAATCGGGTCGATTTTCGTCCGCTCCCACGAAAACCGCCTGGATCGGTGAATACCTGTCCGTATACCGACAGCGACCGGCGAAACACGACGATTTCCCCGGTCGCTGCAGCACGGTTACTCGTACAGCCGAAGAGCGGAGCCGACATAGTTGCGTCCGAAAGCAAGCCCCGAATTCGAGAAGTACAGCGTGGTGATCTGGTCGGCGAACGGAATCGCCGAATTGGCCTTGACGATCTCCGACTCGGCCTCCGCCCACGCCGAGCACGCCGCATCGCCGGTGACCGCTGAAGCCTTGGCTACCGCTGCGTCGTACTCGGGATTGGAGATGGACGCGAAGTTCAGTCCGTCGGCAGGAACCGGGCCGGCGAAGAAGGGCACGAGCATGCTGGGAACTGCCACGTTGATCGTTTCCCATGCCACGTCCCACGCGGAATTGTCCTTACCGCTCAGCGCGACATCCAGAATCTTGTTGGCGTCGCCGCTGATCAGCTCGACGGTCGCTCCCAGGTTCGACCACGCCGTGAGCGCGAGATCTGCCGAGGCATCGGACGAGTCGCCGAGTGCCTCGTAGAGAAGTCGGATTCGCAACTGCGCGCCGTCCTTGCTCCGCTTGCCGCCGGCTCCGATTTTCCAGCCCGCCGAATCGAGAGTTGCTGCCGCTGCGTTCGGATCGAAGTCGGGTACATTGCCGGCGACCGAATCGTAGATACATGCGCGCGGTTCAACCGACACCATCGTGCTCGAACGTGTGCCACGTCCTGAGGTGTAGATCTCGGCGAGATCGTCGAGATTCAGCGCCTGGACGAGCGCCTTCCGCACCGCCGGATCACTTGTCGGGTTGCCCGGCATGTGGTTGAAGAACATGTCGCCGGACGGGAAGGGCTGCTTGATCGTATCCAGCGGCGCAGAGTTCAATCGGTCCTGATCCGCACCGGACACCTGTGCAGCGTTCAGATCGCCCGCCAGAAGTTGGTTTGCGGCGGTACTCATGTTCGGGACGATCGACGCGATGACTGTTGCGGGTACACCGACCGTCGTCGATGTCGTCTTGTCCGGTCCCCAGTTGTAGCCGTCTCGTCGGGTGAAGGTGTAGTGATCATTTGCGACGGACTCCGTCATCTGGAACATGCCGGAGCCGACAGTGGTTTTGTTCGCTGCCGTCGCATCCTTCAACCCCGCTTCGCACATGATCGGTAGTCGCGCGAGGTTGAGGAGCAGGAACGGCGAGGGTTCGGGCGTCGTCACTGTTACCGTACGGGCCGCGAGATCAGCAGTGGCAGTTGCGGTTGCCGGTACGTAGACGCCGCGGAGAGCTGACCCGTTGGTCTCGTCGGTGACGAAGTTGATGCTGTCTGCGACCGTGCGGGCCGTCAGCGCGGATCCGTCGGAGCACGTGACACCGTCACGAATTGCGAAGTCGGCTGAAGTGGTTGTCTCTGACCACTTTTCGGCCAGCCACGGGCCAGGGTTTCCGGTCTCCGGATCGACGTGAATCAGATAGTCGTAGCTCAGACGAGCAAGACTGTGAGCGTAGGTGGACGTGGTCATCAACGGATTCAGCGCTCCTGGGTCACCGAACAGTGCCAGCCGGAATGTTCCGTCCGTGACAGGTTGGCCGCTGTTGCCGCCCGGCGACCCGCCTGACGAACAAGCGGACAAAAGAAGGGTCGCGCAGCCGACGACTGCCAGCACGACGCAAGTACGTTTTTTCATGGAGCCTCCGGTGGCAGAATCCTTCGCCCAAGTCGAAAAGTTATGCAGCGGGCAAGGAACGAATGACGATTGATCGACACTAACGCGACGACCTACCTGCCGTATCGTGGCTTTTCACGAAAGTTCGGAGACTCTTCGTAATCAATTACGATCGCGATGCCTGCCAACGCTTGTGCGTCCGTCGTGGGCAGGCATCGCGTTGAACCGCTACTGGTACAGCCGCAGGGCTGAACCGATGAAATTGCGGCCGAATGCAAGACCCGCATTGTTGAAGTAGAGAGTCGTGATCTTGTCGGCAAAAGGTACCGCCGAGTTTGCTTTGATGATCTCGGACTCAGCGTCTGCCCAAGCGGCACAAGCGTCCTCGCCCGTCAGCCCGGAAGCCTTGGTGACGGCTGCGTCGTAGGCCGGGTTGGAGATCGACGCAAAATTCATTCCCGCCGCGGGCACAGGACCGGAGAGGAAGGGGACCAGCATGCTGGGCAGCGCGACGTTGATCGGCTCCCACACAACATCCCACGCCGTGTTGTCCTTGCCGCTGAGTGCTACATCGAGAATCTTGTTCGAGTCGCCGCTGGTGAGTTCAATGGTGGCGCCCAGGTCGTTCCACGCGTTGACCGCGACGTCGGCGGCAGCATCGGTCGCGTCACCGAACGTCTCGTACACCATCCGAATTCGGAGCGGTGTGCCGTCCTTGCTGCGCTTACCGTCCGCGCCGACCTTCCAGCCCGCAGACTCGAGAGTTGCTGCGGCTGCACTGGTATCGAAGTCCGGCAGGTTTCCGGCGACAGAGTCGTAGATGCAGGCCCGCGGTTCGATGGACACCATCGTGGTCGATCTGGTTCCGCGACCGGCCGTGAAGATCTCGGCGAGGTCGTCGAGATTGAGAGCCTGGATCAGAGCCTTGCGGACGGCAGGATCGCTCGTCGGATTGCCGGGACTGTGGTTGAAGAACATCTCGCCCGCCGGAGCGGGCTGCTTGACGGTATCCAGGTTCGCGGCGTTCATGCGATCCTGGTCGGGGCCCGAAACTGCTGCGGCATTCAGATCACCGGACAACACCTGGTTGGCCGCTGTGCTGTTGTTCGTGATGATGGACGCGACGACATTCTTGGGTACTCCAGCCGTATCCGAGGTGGTGCCGTCCGGTCCCCAGTTGTAGCCGTCGCGCCGGACGTAGGAGTAATGATCGTTCGCGACTGCCTCTGTCATCTGGAACATGCCCGACCCGAAGGTCGTCTTGTTTGCCGCCGTCGGGTCCTTCAACCCGGCCTCGCACATGATCGGTATTCGCGCCAGGTTGAGAAGCAGGAACGGAGAGGGCTCCGGAGTCGTGACCGTCACTGTCCGCGTCGCCGGGTCGGCGGTGGCGCTCGCAGTTGCCGGTGCGTACACCCCGCGGAGAGCAGATTTGTTTGCTGCGTTGGTGATGAAATTGACGTTGTCGGCGACAGTCTGGGCAGTCAGAGCGGATCCGTCGGTACAGGTGACGCCGTCGCGAATGGTGAAGGACGCGGAAGTGGTTGTCTCTTCCCATTTCTCGGCGAGCCAGGGCTTGGTGACACCGGTATCGGGATCCGGGTGGAGCAGATAGTCGTAGCTCAGACGCGCCAGCTGGTGCGCCGGCGATGCGGCCGTCATCAGCGGATTCAGAGCGCCGGGGTCGGCCACGAGAGCCAATTTGAAGGTGCCGTCCGTGACGGGTTCACCCGAACCCGAACCCGAACCCGACGAGCCACCCGATGAGCACGCGGTCAGGGCAAGAACGGTGCCAGTTGCCGCAGCCAGCAGTGCGTAGGACCGTTGTTTCATGGTGCCTCCGGAAGGTGTAGTCCCGCCCGAGTGACGCGAGGTCTGTCGGGTCAGGAGCAATAAACGATTGCTTGAATCCTCACCCAACAAAAGGAGGAGAACATCGTCCGGATTTACGAATGTTTCGTGAGACTTGGTAGATCGCTACAACGCTGTCGGATAGAAGAGACGAAGCTGGAGCATCAGGCTGAATCGAGTTTCCGGATCATCGAGATCGATTCCGGCAATCCCGGCAAGCTTCTTGAGGCGGTATCGAAACGTGTTGACGTGGATGTGAACCAACGACGCGGCCGCCGGAATGTCGCCGAACGTGTCGAGCCAGGCTCGAAGGGTGTCCACGAGGTTGATGTCGTGAGTGCGGTCGTACTCACGCAGTACCGCGAGCGGACCCGACGCGGTCTCGTTCTCGTCCGCCAGGGCGTCGGAGAGGCGCAGAAGTAGGGAATTGATCTGCACGTCGTCGGCGCGCGCGACGGTCCGGCCCGAGGAATTCCACGTCGACCTCAGAACGCGAAGCGCTCGGTCGGCTTCGTCGCGTGACTTCTCCAGCGTCATCACGTCGGCCACTGTCGCACCGATTCCGATGACCACCGACTTTTCCGAACGGGAACGGTCTGCAAACTCCGACGCGATCCGACGCACGTAGTCGTCGTCGGTCTGGTGCCGGGTGTGTGGGATGACGGCGTAGACGGTGCCACCGATCGCTGCCGCCACCGACAACGGAAATACTTGGTCGAGATAGGTATTGAGTGTCAGGGCCAGTTGATCGACGTCGGCTTCGGCCTCCAACGATGCGCCGGCGCCGCTACGGAAGCCGGCCGCAAGTACGTTTGCTTTCGAGCGGCCGTAGCCCAGTCGCTCGGCCGCTTCCTTGGCCGAAGTGCCGCCACTCAGTAGCGTGATCACCTCGCCCAACCTCAGCCGTCGTGCGGAATCGGCGGCCAGCTTGGCGCGAAGCAAACTCATCGCGGCTACCCCCGCCGCCTCGACGAGCGTTTTGACCTGCAATTCGTTCGGCTCCTCGTCCAAGATCACCCAGATCGAACCGAGGATCTGGGATGCCGCATGTATTCGCATGCCGACCCGGGGCCTGATGCCCGGCCCGATACCCGGTAGAAATACCGGCAGGGTAGAGCCGTAGATCTTGTTGAAGTACCCCATTGACCTGAGCCGGTCGGAATAGTGCTGCGGCACTTGATGTCCGAGGACGCTCTGCTTACGTGCCTCGTCGCCGAAGGCTTGATCCGCCGAAAACGCGAGGATCCGGCTCGACTGATTCTCGATGGTGACCGGGCCGTTCAATACCTGAGCGATCGAGTTGGCAAGATCGAACAGGTCGGCGTCGGCGGCGGACGTGCGGTCCCCGTTGTTGCCGGATTCGAGGATCTCGTTGATCAGCGACGCACTTTGCAGCCAGCTTGCATCCTTGACCATTCCAAGTAGTGCGATATCGGCTTCGGCGACCGCCCGTGCGACGCTTTCGTCGACGGCCAATGGCTCCCTGACGATCAGCGCGACGGCTCCGGCCGAACCGTATTCTTTTACTGCAGTGGCAATGTCGGCCGACTCGGCCAGTCCTGCGCCGAGCACGACGGCGCCCGCACTGCCTTGCGTGACTCCGGACCCTTCGTGCAGGGTCACTCGGCTGACAGTGCGGGCGTCGTCGACGGTGTCGCCTCCGCTGAGGAACGTCATTCCCAGTCTGTCGACGATGTCGACGATCGAAACTCCCGTTGGTGTGGTCACCACCACACCTTAGGGGGAGCAGGATCGATCAGTCGGCTGGTTGCCCAGCTCAGTTGGCCGGCTGCTCGGCTACAGCTTTCTCGACGAACCGGCGGGTCTGATCGAACGCCGCGGGCACCTGGACGGAATTGGTCATGTCACTGATCTCGGACCACCGTTCGGCGACGACCTCAGGGGAGAGTGCGCCTTCGGGGATGTACACGCCCTGCGACTCTTCCATGCGAGCGATCGCGAAGACACCGGCACCAGCGCTGAGGATGGTCTTGGTCGGTGCGTCATCGGAGACCATGAACAGTGCGCCGGGTGAAATCGATTCGGGTGCAAGCAGAGCGAGAGTCTTCTCGTCGAGGAGGTCTTCGGTCATGCGGGTCGCGGCGGTCGGGGCCAGCGAGTTGACGCGGATGCCCTTGCGTTCGCCCTCGATAGCGAGAACGTTCATCAGGCCGACGACGCCGGACTTCGCGGCGCCGTAGTTTGCCTGGCCGAAGTTGCCGTAAATTCCCGACGCCGACGTGGTCATGAGGATGCGTCCGTAGTTCTGTTCGACCATGTGCGGCCAGACTGCCTTGGAACAGATGACGGAACCCATCAGATGCACGTCGATGACTTTGCGGAAGTCGTCGAGCTCGGCCTTGATGAACGACTTGTCGCGCAAGATTCCGGCGTTGTTGATCAGGATGTCCACGCGGCCCCACTTGTCCACGGCCGTCGCGACCATGGCGGCAACGGCGTCGACGTCGGTGATGTCGCAGTGGTCCGCGATCGCCTCGCCACCCAACTCGACGATTTCCGCCACTACCTTGGCTGCTGCGGTATCAGCGCCGCCACTGCCGTTGACCGAGCCACCCATGTCGTTGACGACGACGCGTGCGCCGCGTGCGGCGAGGGCCAATGCATGCGAACGGCCGAGTCCGCCGCCTGCGCCTGTGATGATCGCTACCTTGCCGGAAAAATCCAACGACATTGGAAAACCTCTCTGATCTGGGATACTACTCAGTATTACTATGCGATAGCGTGGAAACAGTCAAGGGCCGGCAGGCAGTGCGAATGGGAGTGGAAGTCGAATGAGTAGTGATCTTCCGGACGTGCGATCCGCGATCATCACCAGCGCCGCCGACGCCTTTGCCGAAGACGGTTACGCGGCCACGACCATGGATTTGCTGGCCGATCGAATCGGGGCCACCAAAGGTCTTGTCTACTACCACTTTCGTTCGAAGTTCGACATCTACCTGGCAATCTACGAGCGCGGGATGAGCCTGCTCCGCGCGGAGGTCGAGTCTCGGATCGACGGGGCAGACAGCGGCCTCGCGCGTCTCGAAGCGATGTCGCACGCCCACCTGGTCAATCTCATGACACATCTCGGGTACCACCACACGATCCACCAAGGTGTCCGGGGCCAGATGAACTCCGCGCTCAAGCCGAGGCAACAGCAAGTCCTCGTGGAACTGAATTCGCTGCGACTCGACTACGAGAATCTGTTCGTCGACGTGATGACCGAAGGTGTCGCGGATGGTTCCATTCGTGCGAGCTCGCCGCGAATGGCGGCAAAAGTACTCCTCAGCAGTCTCAACGGCATCGACCTCTGGTACCGAAGGCGTGAAGGGCAGACTTTGGCGGAGACGGAGTCGTTGGCGGACCAGATCGTCGAACTCTTGATCGGCGGATTGCGCGCTGCGAACTGACTGAAAGCTGCATTCGTCAAGCGGGTTTCCTCCGACCGGTTCGTGCTGTCCTGCGGCTTGTCGTTCGGTTTGTCCCGCTCTGACAGTCGGGGTAGCATGTTGGCGTCGTGCGCGGACTTGCGTAGGAATTCAGGGAAGAGGAGGTGTGGCTGTAATGCGTGGCCAACCTCCGAGTACCAACTGAAGCTGTAGCCGCCCGGGTTGTTCCGGTATTTTGCTGCAGCTTCATCGTGTGTTCATCGGCTTCGGCTTTGCTGTGAAGCAAGCGTCGTCGTTCACTCTTCCCTCGAAAGCTGTTCAGCATGCGCGAATTTCGTCGTTCACGTTCGGTACTGCCACGTCGTTCCGCGGGTCTCGGTGACTCACATCCCGGGCACTCGCGTGCCGCACGCACCGTCGTCAAGGCTGCCCCGCCCGAGGCGGTGGCGCCCGTCGAATCGACCGTCGTCAACAGTGGCGTGTACCGCGACGGCGAGCGGATAGCGTCGCCGTCCACGCTGGCGGAAGCACTGTCATGCCTTCCGGATTCGCAGTCGATGGCGTGGATCGGCATGTACCGGCCCGACGACGCCCAGTTGTATGCCGCTGCACAACATTTCGACCTCCACGAACTGGCGGTCGAGGATGCGATTGTCGCGCACCAGCGTCCCAAGCTCGAGCGCTACGGCAAGACACTGTTCGTGGTCCTGCGTGCTGCGCGGTACCGCGACGAGACCGAGCGGGTCGAATTCGGCGAGTTGCACATCTTCTGTGGTCCGAACTTCATTCTGACCGTCCGTCACAGTGAATCGCCGGATCTCTCGGCGGTGCGGACTCGCATGGAGAACGATCCTGACCTGTTGCGGTTGGGTACCGAGGCCGTTCTCTACGCCATTCTCGACGCAGTCGTCGACGGGTACGCCCCGGTGGTGGCCGGCCTGCAGAACGACATCGACGAGATCGAAACCGAAGTGTTCAGTGGCGATCCCGGAGTTTCGCGTCGCATCTACGAACTGACCCGTGAGGTGATCGAATTCCAGCGGGCGACGCGTCCGCTGCTGGGAATGCTGCGTGGGTTGTCGGCGGGGTTCGACAAGTACCACACGGACGAGGAACTCCAGCGTTACCTCCGCGACGTCACCGACCATGCGACGACTGTGGTGGAGCGGGCCGACGGCTTTCGTCAGTTGCTCGGAAACATCCTCACGGTGAACGCAACTCTGGTGTCGCAGAACCAGAACGAGGAGATGCGCAATCTGACGCAGGCGAGCTACGCGCAGAACGAGGAGATCAAGAAGGTCTCGGCGTGGGCGGCAATTCTCTTCGCGCCGACGCTTATCGGAACCGTGTACGGAATGAACTTCGACGACATGCCGGAACTGCACTGGCACTTGGGCTATCCGTTTGCTCTCTCGATGATGTTCTTGACGTGTGGAAGTCTCTACACGATCTTCAAACGTCGGGGCTGGTTGTAGAAAGCGCCGGCTGTAGAAAGCGCTGTGCGCCTTGCCAACCGAGATCGGTTGACAAGGCGCACAGGTGTTTTTCGGGAGGGCGCTCGAATCAGAGCGTTGCGACGCAGACCGTGAACTTACGTTCCGGGTGCTCGAATCCCGAGTCTGCCCCCGAACCGCATTCGTCGATCGACGTGGAGTTCTGCAGGATTTCGACGACCTCGACTACATTGGTGCCGCTGGTATCCGAGCATTCGATGCGGGCGGGCTCGTCCATTCCGCTGCCGAGGTCCATGCATCCGCCGACTACCCAGTCGACGTCGAGACAGACAGCGCCCTGCTCGTCACCCGCGAGGGTCTCGTAGTAGTACGAGTCGACATCGGAGGCACACTGATCAGAGGTGGGAACCTTGGCGACCACCTTGTAGTTGGAATCCTTGCTACCGCAGTCCGCGTTGTCGATTTCCGCGGCCGTCGTGGTACCGCCGAGCTTGACGCAATCACCGATCGACACGTCGATGTCGACGTCGCCGCCGTCGTCCGAACCCTCCTGGCCGGTGATCTTCGAGGTGGTCGGGGCTGCGGAGGTAGTGGTCGAATCGGCAACCGAGGAAGATGATTCCGCAATGGCTTTCGGCTCGATGTCGGAACCGCAACCGACGGTGAAGGCGGCGATTGCAGAAGTTGCGATCACCGCAGTGCAAAGTCGCCGGACGATTCCGGACATAAGGACCCCTTTGTTGATTCTTGGATAATTCTGTTGGTTCGTAGATTGTTCGGGACCTATTCCAATACATCGGTAGTCGAATTGCCAACCGGACTGTCAGTATGGGTAGGTGGAGCTACCCCTGATGCCGCCGCTTGCCCCGATGCTCGCGAAGGCTGCGGCCACTGTGCCGCCTCAGCCCGAGTCCGGTGACCCGACGTGGTCGTACGAGCCGAAATGGGACGGATTTCGAGCAATCATCTTTCGTGACGGTGACGAAGTGGTGCTCGGGTCGCGAGGAGGAAAGGACTTGGCGCGGTACTTTCCCGAGGCGGTGGAAGCCGTCAAGTCTGAATTGCCCGAAAAATGTGTGGTGGACGGAGAACTGGTGGTTCCCCGTGAGATCGACGGTGTGACGCGCCTGAGTTGGGAAGCGCTCTCCGAGCGGATTCACCCCGCCGCGAGCCGCGTCGCATTGTTGTCGGAACAGACGCCCGCGCAATTTGTCGGGTTCGATTTACTGGCGCTCGGGGATCGCGACGTCTCGATCGAGGACTTCGGTGTGCGACGTGCGTTGCTCCTCGATTGCGTCGGTGGCGGGCCGAGTTGCCACGTCACGGCAGCGACGGCCGACAGCGCCGAAGCAATGGCCTGGTTCGAAACCTTCGAAGGCGCGGGCCTCGACGGGGTTGTCGCCAAGAAGCTGGCGGGACCGTACCTGCCGAACAAACGCGAGATGATCAAGGTGAAACACGCCAGGACCGCGGATGTCGTACTGCTGGGCTACCGTCCACACAAGAGCCAGCCGGGTATCGGGTCGATGCTTCTGGGTCTGTTCGACGGTGCCGAATTGAAGATGATCGGTGGCGCTTCGGCTTTCACCGCGGCGCGGCGGATCGAGTTGTTGGCCGAACTCGAACCTTTGCGCCTCGGGGACGACGTTGTGGCAGAGGGAGAGGCCAGCCGGTGGAGATCGGCCGCAGACCGCTCCTGGATTCCGCTTCGTCCTGAGCGGGTGCTGGAAGTGGCGTACGACCAGATGGAAGGGGAACGCTTTCGGCACGCCGCGCGGTTCCTGCGCTGGCGTCCGGACAGGGTGCCCGACGAATGCACTTTCGATCAGTTGGAGGTTCCGGTGCGATACGACTTCGCGGATGTTCTTGCAGGTGGTAAGTGATGGCGAGTCCCGCAGAGGAACTGGACGTCGACGGGATCGCGGTCCGGTTGTCGAGCCCGGACAAGATCTACTATCCGCAGTTGGGTGAGGACGGCGGAACCAAACGGCATCTTGTCGAGTACTACCGAACGGTGGCGCTGCAGGGTGCAGCGTTGCGGGCGCTCCAAGATCGGCCAACGCATCTTCAGCGATTCCCCGACGGCATCGAGGGCGAAGAGGTTTACCAGAAGCGGCTGCCGGCAAAGCGGCCCGAGCACGTCGAATCCTGCGAGGTCACGTTCCCGTCGGGTCGCAAGGCCGACGTCCTTCGAGTGCGTAGTGCTGCGAACATCGTGTGGGCTGCAAATCTCGGGACTGTCACGTTTCATCCCTGGGCCGTGCGTTGCCCGGACACCGACCACCCGGACGAACTCCGCATCGATCTCGATCCGCAACCGGGGACCGGGTTCGACGAGGCCGTTGCCATCGCGGACGAGGTCCTTCGCCCTCTGCTCGCCGAGTTGGGATTGGAAGGATTTCCCAAGACGTCCGGTGGCCGAGGCCTTCACGTCTACATCCCGCTCGAGGCGCGCTGGGATTTTGTCGAGGTCCGCCACGCGGGTATCGCCCTCGCCCGTGAAGTCGAACGGCGTAGTGCCGATCGCGCCACAACCGCGTGGTGGAAGGAAGAGCGGGGTGAACGGATCTTCATCGACTTCAATCAGAATGCCCGTGACCGGACGATCGCGGCGGCGTATTCGGCTCGTAAGACGCCGATCGCAACTGTGTCCACGCCGGTGACCTGGGACGAACTGCGGGACGTGCATCCAGACGACTGCACCATCGCCACGGTTCCCGGCTTGCTCGCCGATCGTGGTGATCCGATGGAAGCGATGCACGACAAGGCCTTTGCCCTCGACGTTCTGTTGGAGATGTGGGAGAAGGATCTGGTGGCGGGACTTGGCGATCTGCCGTACCCGCCGAACTATCCCAAAATGCCCGGTGAACCCAAACGAGTTCAACCGAGCAAGGACCGCGATCGGAAGAACAAAGACGGGTAGCGTCAGAGGCGGACATATCGGGTAATTCGATTAGACGTCGAATGTACGGTCACGTCGAATGCACTGTGGGGGTTGGATATGGATCGCCGGAAAATGCGAGCAGCAGGTTTAGCGGCGGGTGGCGTGATTCTTGCCGCCTTCGGATTGTCACTCGGTAGCGGAACAGCGTCGGCCGCGACGCTGGATTGTTCGGCGCGCGGCCAAGATCAGACGATCGTCGACGGGTCATCCGCATGCCGAGCGGTGGCAGATCCCTCCAGTTACGCGATTTCACACGTGGAGGGCGATGGCGTCGGCGTCGCCGATTCGCGAGACGGTGGCCGGTCGGCGGGCGTCGGACTCTTCGGCGGCGTTGCTGCAGCGGAGTCGCGCGGTGGGCTTCTTGCCGCCGTTGCGTACGGCCCGGGTTCGCTCGCACTCGGTCGCACAGACTCCTCACCCTTTGCCGTGGTGCTCAGCGGACCTGGCGGCAGAGCGGCGGTGGGTGACGCGGACGTCGGGGCGATCTGCTCGGGTGGTCCCACCCTTGTTTTCAACCTTGCCACAGGTCAGGGATGTGTCAGCGACGGCACTTCGACGTGGGTCACCCCGTGAGTGCACCCCGGTCCTGAGCCTCTTGCGTGACAGTGGTCACAATGGTGTCAAGCTCCTGCCACCGATCCGGTGACCGGACAACTTGAATCAGCGGGGATCGGAGGACGCGATGGCTCCCAATGCACGACGGGGTTCGCTCGCCCGGGTGGAGGTGCCTTCGCGCACCGAGCTGTATGTGGACCGGCGATTCCTTCCCTTGGCCGACCGCTTCTTCGCGATGTATCGCCAACCGCAACAAGGCGGCGGCGCGCTGGTCGTGTACCTGGGCGGCGAGAAAGTTCTCGACATCTGGGCCGGCAATGCCGACCGCGACAGGCGCTGGGACCACGACACGGTGTCGCTTTCCTTCTCGACCGGCAAGGGCGTGGCCAGCACCGTCGTTCATCGACTCGCCGAACGCGGGCTGATCGACTACGACGCTCCGGTTGCTCAGTACTGGCCCGAATTCTCAGGGGCCGGCAAGGACAAGATCACCGTCCGGGAACTGATGTCACATCGCGCGGGCCTTCACCGCGTTCGCGGCCTGATGCCGCATCCCCTCGACCTGATGGACTACGACGCGGTCGTTGCCGCCCTGGCTGCCGAGAAGCCGGATCCGCGTCGGCTTCGAGGCCCCGGCTATCACGCTGTGACCTACGGCTGGTTGGTAGCCGAACTTGTGGCCAGGGTGTCCGGTCAGCCGTTCATCGACGTCGTACAAGCGGAGATAGCGAAGCCCCTCGGAGTCGACG
Organism: Rhodococcus sp. FW305-130; assembly: GCF_058788335.1. Classification (NCBI taxonomy): domain Bacteria; kingdom Bacillati; phylum Actinomycetota; class Actinomycetes; order Mycobacteriales; family Nocardiaceae; genus Rhodococcus; species Rhodococcus sp. FW305-130. The sequence continues at coordinate 408,089 of NZ_JBYTAP010000001.1, forward strand.
AATTCTGGTACCGCGTACCCGAAACCGAGCGTCCACGGATCGCGAAGCTGTTCCCACATATCAACCCTGCCGGCTTGAACTGGGCCTTCGCGTCGACCGTGCTCTCACACGTCGGTCCGACTCGCGGACTCGCGGAGGCCGCGATGCCGGACGGTTTCGACGTCATGGTGCGCAACCCGGCTGTCCATGACGCGGTCATGCCGGGCTGGAACGGAGTGTTCAGCGCGCGCGCTCTCGCGAAGATGTACGGCGCCATCGCTAACGGCGGCGTGATCGACGGGAAGCGGTTCCTGAAGGAATCGACCATCGACCAGATGTCGACCATCCAGACTCGCGATCGGGATTACGTGCTGGCGGTGCGGCCCAACTGGACTCTCGGTTACCACCCGCCGATCATTGCCGCGCGGCGGCAGCCGCGGAATGCGATAGGCCACTACGGAGTCGGCGGTTCAGGCGCGTATGCGGACCTGTCCAGCGGACTCTCGCTCGGTTTCACCACCAACAGGTTGGGTAGTGCTGTGACAGCTCTCGGTGATCTTCGCCTTGCGAGGCTCGGCGCCGAGGCGCAGGAGTTGGTTCGTCGAATCTGACACGAAGGGAATGCCATGAGCAGCAACGTGTACCGGGTGACCGAGATCGTCGGCTCGTCCACCGAGAGCAGTGACGCGGCAATTCGCACCGCCATCGCCCGGGCGAACGAGACGGTGCGCAACCTCGAATGGTTCGAGGTGGTGGAAACTCGCGGCCACATCGAGAACGGCGCCGTAGCGCATTTCCAGGTCACGTTGAAGGTCGGCTTCCGGCTCGACGGCGACGAATCCTGAACCGTTCTTCATGAGTGTTGATCTCACGGCGGCCGTCGGGTTCATGGCGGGACATGCCAGGACTCTCGATCGGCATCGGCTGAATTTGATTCTCGGACAGGGTGACCGGGCCGCGGCTTGTGCGGCCGTGGACGGTTATCGCAACCCGGACGGTGGGTACGGCTGGGGACTCGAACCGGATCTTCGCTCGGCAACCAGCCAACCTGGCGGAGCGCTGCATGCCTTCGAAGCCTTTGCCGACATCGGAACGCCGACGCCCAGAGCGGTCGAACTGTGCGACTGGTTGCAGACCAATTCGCTGGCAGGCGGCGGTTTACCCTTCGCCTTCCCGATTGCCGACCCAGCCGGGTGTGCGCCCTTCTGGGTGAGCGCGGATCCGTCGGCGCCGTCGTTGCAGATCACCAGCATCGTGTGTGCTGCAGCGGCTCGCGTTGCCGAATTCGACGAGGCCGTCGCCGAACATCCGTGGTTCGCCTCTGCCGTTCGATATTGCCTCGACGCGATCGACGGGGCGGATTCTCTGCATGCCCTCGAGCTGGCCTTTGCCTTGCAGTTTCTCGACGCGGTTCACCGGAACAGTCCCGAAGCGTCGTCGTTGGTGAGCACTCTTGGTTCGCGTATCCCGGCTGACGGCTTGGTTCACGTGGACGGGGGAGCCGAGGGCGAATTCATGCGGCCCCTCGATTTCTCACCGCTTCCTGGCGGTCCGACCCGCGCGTTGTTCGATGCAGCGGTGATCAACTCCGAACTGTCCGCGCTCGCTGCACGGCAACACGACGACGGCGGTTGGGCGGTGGATTTCGACAGCTATTCGCCCGCCGCGGCGTTGGAATGGCGAGGTCACGCCACCGTGCAGGCGGTATGGCTGCTGAAGCGCAATGGGGTGATCTGAAAACGATTCTCGCGCCAAATTGGAACACGTTATAGTCTGGGAATCAGTTCGTGCTTCGTGTTTCAGGGATAGGGGAATGTCATGGCGTATGTGATCACGCAGCCGTGCTGCAACGACGCCTCGTGTGTTGACGTGTGTCCGGTCAATTGCATTCACCCGACACCGGACGAAGCTCCGTTCGCGACCACCGAAATGCTCTACATCGATCCCGACACCTGCATCGATTGTGGTGCGTGTGTGGACGAGTGCCCGGTCGAGGCGATCTTCCCGGACAACGAACTCGACGAGGACGACGCGCCGTACCTGCAGATGAACGCGTCGTACTTCGAGAAGCATCCGATGGGCCCGGATTGGCCCGAGCCGATCACGATGGCCAAGATCGATCCCGAACTGGGAACGCTGAAAGTGGCGATCGTCGGCTCCGGCCCCGCAGCCTGCTATGCGGCGATGGAACTGACCGGCAAGCCTCGCGTGGAGGTCGACATGTTCGATCGGCTTCCCACTCCCTACGGATTGGTGCGCGCCGGCGTGGCGCCGGATCATCCCGGAACCAAAGGCGTCACCGACCAGTTCCGCGCCGTGGTCGCGAAAAAGACCGTGCGCTGCCACTTCAACGTCGAGGTGGGTACCCACATCTCGCATTCGGAACTCTTGGACCATCACCACGCAGTGATCTACGCGGTCGGCGCTGCCGGGGATCGCAAGCTCGAGATCCCGGGCGAGGAACTGCCGGGAAGTCACGCTGCCACCGAGTTCGTCGCCTGGTACAACGGCCACCCGGGATATGCCGATCGGACTTTCGATCTGTCCGGCGAGCGAGCGGTGATCGTCGGAAACGGCAACGTCGCACTCGACGTCGCTCGCATCCTGGTGACCGACCCGGACCAGCTCGCGAAGACGGACCTCGCCGAGCATGCATTGGAAGCGCTGCGTAACAGCAAGATTCGTGAGGTCGTCATTCTCGGGCGGCGCGGGCCGGCGCAGGCCGCGTACACCAATCCCGAACTGTTGGCCCTCGGACAGATGGCGAACGTGGACGTAGTCGTCGACCCGATCGAAGCCGAACTCGACGAGGCCAGTCAGGCGTTCGTGGACAGCGATGCCGCGGAGCCGTCCGTGCTGCTCAAGGTCAAGCAGGCGCAGGAATTTGCTTCCCGTACCGCAGATCCTTCCCGCAAGCGGATCGTTCTCCGGTTCCTCACCTCGCCCGTCGAGATCCTCGGCGACGGTGCAGTCGCACAGGTGCGGATCGTGAAAAACGAGTTGGTGGCAACGCCGACCGGTCAGCTCTCCGCCCGGCCTACCGAAACCGAGGAGACGATCGACACCTCCCTGGTGCTTCGGTCGGTCGGATACCGCGGTACACCGATGGCCGACTTGCCCTTCGACGACGCTCGCGGCGTGATCCCCAACGAGAACGGTCGCGTGATCGACACCGAGACCGGCACGCCGATCCCGGGTGTCTACGTCGCGGGTTGGATCAAGCGCGGACCGACGGGCGTGATCGGCACCAACAAGTACTGCTCCGCCGAGACGGTGTCGATGATCTTCGACGACTTCGCTGGTGGGCGCCTCGCCACGCCGACCGAGGACGCTGACAAGTTGCAGGTTCTGCTGGCAGATCGGTCGCCGGATCAGGTGGACTACCAAGGTTGGCAGCGGATCGACAAGGCAGAACGAGCATCCGGTGCCGCCGCCGGTAGACCGCGAACCAAACTCATCTCCATCGAATCGATGTTGGCGGCTGCTCGCAGCGAGGGATAGCAACGTTTGGGCGAACATCCGAATTGCTCGATTGCCGCATTTGTGTGTTAATGACTATGGAAATGTGCGGTTTGCTCTCTTTGGCGTGCTCGGGTGTGTAGGTGTGCGCCCGGCGGGCGCGTCCGGATGGTGCATCGGCATCGGTACCAGGCGGGTATCGATGCCGGCCGCGCAAAATCCACGTGAGTACGTGGTCATTCGAGCGAAGGTAGTGACATGGGCAGCAAACAGGGTCGTCGGACGTCACGGGTTGCCGTGGCAATCGTCGGAGCGGTGGCTGCCGGCCTGGCTCTCGCCGGACCTTCCGCGGCCGTTCCTCTCTTCCCCGGTGGACCGGACATTCCGTTGCCCGTCATTCCCGGCGTTCCGTACCTCGATCCGGCGATTCCGGTTCCGGGCATCCCGGGTACACCGATTCAGGCTCCCATCGGCGCTCCCAACTTCTCCGCGCCGTCGCTCAACCCGTCGGCGGGTGAGACAGTCGGCATCGCGCAGCCGATCATCATTCGTTTCAACGAGGCAGTCGGCGACCGTGCCACGGCCGAGCGCGCGATTCGCGTGACCACCGATTCTCCGGTCGATGGCAGCTTCTACTGGATCAACGACAGCCAGGTCCGTTGGAAGCCGGCACAGTTCTGGCCGGCGAACATCTCCGTGACCGTCGACGCCGGTGATTCGCACTCCACGTTCAACATCGGTGACGCACTCGTCACCGTCGCGGACGACAACACCAAGCAGGTCACCGTCACCCGCAACGGTGAGGTCGTGCGCACCATGCCGACGTCGTTCGGCAAGCCAGGTCACGAAACACCGAACGGCACGTACATCGTCGGGGAGCAGCTGCGCGACATGTACATGGATTCGTCCACGTACGGCGTTCCGATCGATTCTCCCGAGGGTTACCGCACCTACGTCGAGTACGCGACACGAATTTCCTACAGTGGCATCTTCGTCCATGCCGCTCCGTGGTCGGTAGCGCAACAAGGTTTCACCAACGTCAGCCACGGCTGCCTCAATGTCAGCACCGAGGACGCCAAGTGGTTCTTCGAGAACGCAGGCAAGGGTGACCCGGTGATCGTGCAGAACACCGCAGGTGGAGTCCTCAGCGGCGCCGACGGATTGGGTGACTGGAACCGCTAGACATCGACGAGGAAGGCCCTGCGCGAGAAGTATTCGCGCAGGGCCTTTTTCGTGTCGCGTTCAGCTCGAGTGTCTTGTACGTTCACCATTCATTCGTTGCGAGCGGTCAGACTGCCTCAGTGAGATCGAGTCCGGAAAGAACGCTGCCCACATCAGGCAAGCCAGGTCTGTGGGGCAGACCATGGCGTGATTACGCGCTCTTTGCGCTCTTGGTAGGTCCCAATCTCGCGTTGCTGATCTTGTTCACCTATCGCCCGCTGGTGGACAACATCCGACTTTCGTTCTTCGACTGGAACATTGCGGACCCGAAGGCGACGTTCATCGGGCTGAGCAACTACCGTGAGTGGTTCGGACGAAGCGACACCTGGCAGATCGTCACCAACACGGTGGTATTCACATTGGTCACAGTGGTGGGTTCGATGGTCATCGGTCTGGCGTTGGCCATGCTGCTCGATCGCAAGCTCGTCGGGCGAAACCTGGTCCGGTCGGCGATCTTCGCTCCGTTCGTGATCTCCGGTGCAGCGATCGGTGTCGCGTTTCAGTTCGTCTTCGACCCCAACTTCGGTCTGATCCAGGATCTCCTGCACCGTGTCGGACTCCAATCGCCCGACTTCTATCAGGATCCCCACTGGGCGCTGTTCATGGTGACGGTGACATACATGTGGAAGAACCTCGGCTACACGTTTGTCATCTATCTCGCTGCGTTGCAAGGAGTTCGGCAAGAATTGAACGAAGCCGCCGAAATCGACGGTGCCAAGCCGTGGACCAAGTTCCGCCGGGTTCTCCTACCTCAGTTGCGCCCGACGACGTTCTTCCTCTCCATCACCGTCATGCTCAACTCGCTCCAGGTCTTCGACATCATCAACGTCATGACCCGTGGTGGCCCGCTGGGTACAGGGACGACGACGATGGTCTACCAGGTGTACAACGAGACATTCCGAAACTTCCGGGCGGGCTACGGCGCGACGGTTGCCACCATCATGTTCTTGATCCTGCTGATCATCACCGTCTACCAGGTTCGTGCCATGGATCGGGGAGAAGAGAAATGACAGCGGTAGAGGAAAAGAAAAGCGCTGCTCCGACTTCCGTCGTCCGGCCCGGGCCGGATCGCAAGAACGTGGACCGGCGTGAGGTCGGTGTGAAGATCCTCGGCTACGCGGCAATGGTGGTCGCCTTGGTCATCATCGTCCTGCCGCTCTACTGGATCGTGATGACCTCGTTCAAGGAGCGTCCGGAGATCTACACGCAGCCTGCAACGTGGTGGCCGTCGTCGCTGCATCCCGAAAACTATTCCGAAGCAACGACATCGGTTCCGTTCTGGATGTTTCTGCGGAACTCGATAGTGATCACGACGATACTGTCCGCGGCGAAGTTCGTTCTGGGGACTCTCAGCGCCTATGGGCTGGTGTTCCTGCGCTTCCCGGGGAAGAACTTCGTCTTTCTCGGAATCATCGCCGCATTGATGGTTCCGAACCAGATCACCGTGATCTCGAATTACGCACTCGTGGCAGAGTGGGGCTGGCGTAACACGTTCCAGGGCATCATAGTTCCGCTCGCGGGTGTAGCCTTCGGTACGTTCCTCATGCGCAACCATTTTCTCTCGATCCCTTCGGAGATCGTCGAGGCAGCGCGGATGGACGGCGCCGGCCACTGGCGGCTTCTCTGGCGCGTGGTGCTCCCCGTTTCCGGGCCCACGATGGTGGCGTTCGGCATCATCACGGTGGTCAACGAATGGAACGAGTACCTGTGGCCGTTCCTCATGTCCGACGATTCCTCGGTGGCGCCGCTGCCGATCGGATTGACCCAACTGCAGAACAACGACGGACTCACCAACTGGGGTCCCGTCATGGCAGGAACGGTACTGACGATGCTACCGATCCTGGTGATTTTCCTTCTGCTGCAACGACACATGATCAAAGGCCTCACCTCCGGTGCGGTCAAGGGCTGACAGCTTTTCCCGTCACATTTCTTTCTCGAGGAGCAGTAATGGCAAACATGAACAGGCGCGGATTTCTGAGCCTCGGCGGTGCAATCGCCGCCGGCGCAGCACTGACCGCGTGCGCGGGATCCGGTGGTTCCAGCGCTGATGCTGCGGGAACATCCGGTGCGTCGGGTGATTCCAACACCATCACCTTCTGGTCGAACCACCCGGGTAAGTCCACCGACGTGGAGAAGGAATTGATCAACCGCTTCCAGACCAAGTACCCGGACTTGAAGGTCAACTTGGTGGACGGCGGCAAGAACTACGAAGAGGTGGCGCAGAAGTTCAACGCTGCTCTCTCCGGCGGAGATGTTCCCGATGTGGTTGTGCTGTCGGATGTCTGGTGGTTCAACTACGCACTTGCCGGGGCAATCGAGCCGCTCGACGGACTCTTCTCCGAGGTGGGCGTCGACTCGGCCGACTACGTCGACTCGTTGCTCGCCGACTACCTGTTCCAGGGCAAGCACTACGCACTTCCCTATGCGCGGTCGACGCCGTTGTTCTACTACAACAAGGCGGTCTGGTCGCAGGCCGGACTTCCCGACCGTGGGCCTGCAACGTGGCAGGAGTTCGACGAGTGGGGACCTGAGCTGCAGAAGGTCGTGGGCAACGGCAAGTTGGCACACGGGTGGGGCAACGCGAAGGATTACCTCGGCTGGACCTACGAAGGCCCCATCTGGACCTTCGGCGGATCGTACTCCGACCAGTGGAATTTGCAGCTCGACAACGAGAAGACCATTGCCGCAGGGCAGTTCCTCTCCAGCATGATTCACGACAAGAAGTACGCCGCGGTCTCCACTGACATCGCAAACGAATTCGGTACGGGCATCCTGGCGTCGACCATCGCGTCGACGGGTGACCTGTCCGGCATCAAGAAGACTGCCAACTTCGACTTCGGCACCGCGTTCCTCCCGGCGGTGGACGGAACTCCCGGTTGCCCCACCGGCGGCGCCGGACTTGCCATCCCGTCCAAGATCTCCGATCAGCGTAAGAAGAACGCGCTCAAGTTCATCGACTTCATCACCAATGGTGAGAACACGGCGTACTTCTCGCAGAACGTCGGCTACATGCCGGTCCGCAAGTCGGCAACGTCGGAGCCGAGCATGAAGGCATTCCTCGACGCGAATCCGAACTCCCGTACCGCTGTGGATCAGCTTTCGCGTACGCGCTCGCAGGACTACGCACGCGTGTTCGTCCCGGGTGGCGATCAGATCATCGGCACCGGACTCGAGCAGATTGCTCTCCAGAAAGCCGACGTCGCATCGACATTCGCCGGCGTTGCCACCCAGTTGCAGCAGATCATCGACCGGCAGATCACCCCAAAGCTGCCGAAGTAGTAGGAGAGAACACTCATGGCCAACGTGCAATTCGCGGGAGTCACGCACCGCTACGAAGGAACCGATCGACCGGCAGTCGACCGTCTCGACCTCGACATCGCCGACGGTGAGTTCCTGGTACTCGTAGGACCTTCCGGTTGCGGTAAGTCCACCAGCCTGCGAATGCTCGCCGGTCTCGAATCCGCGTCGGACGGCCGGATCGAGATCGGCGGCACGGACGTCACGCATCTCGCGCCGCGAGCACGTGACGTCGCCATGGTGTTTCAGAGTTACGCGCTGTACCCGAACATGACCGTCGAGCAGAACATGGGTTTTGCGCTCCAGAACGCGGGAGTGGGAAAGTCCGAACGGCGCGAGCGGGTACTCGAGGCAGCACGGATGCTTGAACTCGAACCGCTGCTCGGACGTAAACCGGCCAAGCTGTCCGGTGGGCAACGTCAGCGAGTTGCCATGGGTAGGGCCATCGTTCGCCATCCCAAGGTGTTCTGCATGGATGAGCCGCTCAGCAATCTGGACGCCAAACTACGCGTGAGTACGCGGTCGCAGATCGCTGCCTTACAGCGTCGACTGGGCACCACGACGGTCTACGTCACCCACGATCAGGTCGAGGCGATGACGATGGGGGACCGGGTGGCGGTGATGCTGGACGGTCGTTTGCAGCAGGTGGCGAAGCCGCGGGAACTTTACGACAACCCCGTCAACACCTTTGTGGCCGCCTTCATCGGATCGCCCGGCATGAACCTGATCGAAGCGCCGGTCGAGGGTACCGTCGCAGTGCTCGGTGACCTGCGGATTCCGCTGCCCACCGGGGCGTCCGAGCGGGAGCGGGTCGTCGTGGGAGTGCGTCCCGAGTCGTGGGATCTGGTGGGAGCGTGGCGAAAGGGCTCGCTGGCCGTGGATGCCGACCTGCTTGAAGAGTTGGGCGCCGAATCGTTCGTCTATGCAAAGGGTGCCCCGGATTCGCAGTGGCAGAGCCGATCCGGCCGAATTGTCATTCGCGTCGATCGGAAGATGTCGGTGGCACCGGGGGAGTCGCTTCATCTGCTGCCCAAGGCCGGCGAGGTGTACTTCTTTTCCGCGGAGACCGGGGTACGTCTGTAGCGATACTGTGTGCGGCATGACCGTCGCACGTTCGCTCTTGCTGTTCGTACTCGCCGCGCTGCTCGAGATCGGGGGCGCGTGGTTGGTGTGGCAGGGAATTCGCGAGCACAAGGGCTGGATCTGGGTAGGGCTCGGCGTCATCTCGCTCGGTCTCTACGGTCTGGTCGCGACCATGCAACCCGATGCGAACTTCGGGCGCATCCTCGCCGCGTACGGCGGGATTTTCGTAGCGGGTTCACTGCTGTGGGCGGTGGTGATGGACGGATTCCGCCCGGATCGTTTCGACATCGCCGGTGCGCTGATCTGTCTGGTCGGCGTCGGGGTGATCATGTACGCCCGGTAGGGCCTTCGGCCCCGTGCGCGCTCAAGGAGTCCAGGGGGTCCTTAAGCGCGCACAGGGGCTTGCCCTTGCTACCAGATCTTCACACGCTTCTCCGGCTCCAAATACAGTGCGTCACCGGGCTTGACGTCGAACTCCTCGTGGAACGTGTCGAGGTTGCGGACGACGCCGTTGCACCGGAACTCCGGCGGCGAGTGCGGGTCGACGGCCAGACGGCGAAGCGCTTCGGCCTCACGGGCCTTCGTGCGCCATACCTGCGCCCACCCGAAGAACACGCGCTGCAGACCGGTGAGTCCGTCGATGACCGGAGGTTCGGTACCTTCGGTCGCGATCTTGTACGCCGCGATCGCGATCGACAGCCCGCCGAGATCGCCGATGTTCTCGCCGATCGTGAATTCACCGTTGACGTGGTGGCCCGGCAGTTCCTTGGGCTCGAACTCGTTGTACTGCTCGATGAGAGCCTTTGTGCGCTTGCCGAATTCGCTACGATCCTCGTCGGTCCACCAGTCGACCATGTTGCCGTCGCCGTCGTACTTGGCGCCCTGATCGTCGAAGCCGTGCCCGATCTCGTGGCCGATGACGGCACCGATGCCGCCGTAGTTGGCGGCGTCGTCGGCTGCGGCGTCGAAGAACGGCGGCTGGAGAATGGCTGCGGGGAACACGATTTCGTTCATGCCCGGGTTGTAGTACGCGTTGACGGTCTGCGGCGTCATGAACCACTCGTCACGGTCCACGGGGCCACCCAGCTTGGCCAGGTCACGGTCGTACTCGGCGGCGTATCCACGACGGTAGTTGCCCACCAGGTCGGTAGCCGAGATATCGAGGCCGGCGTAGTCACGCCACTTGTCGGGGTAACCGATCTTCGGGGTGAACTTCTCGAGCTTGGCCAACGCGGCCTCACGAGTCTGCGGGCTCATCCACTCGAGGTCGGAGATGTTGCGGCGGTACGCCTCCTGCAGGTTGGCGACCAGTTCCAGCATGCGGGTCTTCGCCTCAGCGGGGAAGTGACGGTCGACGTAGAGCTTGCCGACGGCCTCGCCGAGCAGATCTTGCACCAGGCTGACCCCGCGCTTCCAGCGCTCACGGTTCTCTTCGGTACCCGAGAGCGTGGTTCCGTAGAAAGCGAAGGTTTCGTCGACCAGCGCCGAATGCAGGTAGGGGGAGCGAGCGTGCAGCACCTTCCACGCTGCCCATGCCTTCCAGTCGTCGAGTGACTCCGACGCCCAGAGTGCGGTGAAGGTGTGCAGGAAATCGGGCTGACGGACCACGATCTCGGCGAACTTCTCCGAATCGGCGCCGAGACCGGACAACCATGCCGCCCAGTCCAAACCGGGGTTCTGCTCGGTCAGTTCCTCGAAGCCCACGAGGTTGTAACTCAGATCTGCGTCACGACGCTTGACGACGTCCCAATGCCCGGCCGCGATCTTCTTCTCGAGTTCGAACACACGCTGTGCGTCGTAGCCGACGCCGGCGAGGGTGAACATCTTGTCGATGTGCGCGACGTACTTCTCGCGGATCTCCGCGTAGTTGTCCTCGCGGTAGTACGACTCGTCGGGCAGGCTGATTCCCGACTGGCTGAAGTGGATCAGGTACCGCTCGGAATTCTTGGCATCGGTGTCGACGTAATGCGAGATGGCACCGCCGACGCCGACGCGCTGGTGGCGTCCGATCACGGTGGCCAACGACGACCGGTCCGGCGCATCGGCGACGGCGTCCAGCTCGTCGTCGATGGGGCTGAGGCCCGCGGCCTCCACGGCGTCGGCGTCCATGAAGCTCGAGTACAGGTCGCCGATGCGCTGTGCATCGGTACCGGCGGCAGAGTTGGACTCCGCGGCTTCGGTGATGATGGTCTGTACGTCTTCTTCGGCCTTGTCGTAGAGCGTCCGGAAGGCCCCGTCGACTGCGCGGTCTGCCGGAATCTCGTATTCGGCGAGCCATTTTCCGTTGACGTGGACGAACAGATCGTCCTGCGCCCGTGTGTCGCCGTCGAGGTGGGTGAGGTCGATGCCTGAGCGATGAGCCGTGGTCATTTCTCCATCCTTACACGATCATGACGAACTGCTCGGTGTGTGCGTGATCGCTCCACACCCCAGTTCATCTCTTGTGCTGGGCAACGTCGGTACCGCATGGCACGATCGAATACGTGACCAGCAGACCTGCCGCAGATCCGCACCTGCAGGACCTCGCGCGACTACGACGCGTGCGTGACCGTATCGACCGGGAGTACGCGCGGCCTCTGGACGTGGAGGCGCTCGCGCGGGGAGTGAACATGTCTGCGGGACATCTCAGTCGCCAATTCCGTCAGGCGTACGGCGAACCGCCGTACGCATACCTGATGACCAGGCGAATCGAGCGCGCAATGGCGTTACTGCGCCGCGGGGACCTCAGTGTCACGGACGTCTGCTTCGAAGTCGGCTGCAGCTCTCTCGGCACTTTCAGCAGTAAGTTCACCGAATTGGTAGGGGTCCCGCCCAGCGTCTATCGGCGCGAGGCCGAGCAGTCGACGGCCGGAATGCCGTCCTGCGTGTCCAAACAAGTCACCAGACCGATCAGGAATCGAGAAGCGCAGAACCCACAACCGCAATTAACGTGATCGCCATGGACATCACCATTCACTCGAGTTTCCTTCCGCAGGACGACCCTGACGCCGCCCTGAACTTCTATCGCGACACCCTCGGCTTCGAGGTGCGCAACGACGTCGGCTACGACGGGATGCGTTGGATCACGGTGGGGCCGCCCGGCCAGCCCGGCACCTCCATCGTGTTGCATCCGCCGGCCGTCGATCCCGGAATCACCGACGACGAGCGCCGCACCATCATCGAGATGATGGCCAAGGGCACGTACGGCGGACTTCTTCTGGCCACCAAAGACCTGGACGATACGTTCGAGCGGCTTCAGGCCGGCGACATCGACGTCGTCCAGGAACCGACCGAGCAGCCGTACGGCGTTCGCGATTGCGCCGTCCGCGACCCAGCGGGAAACCTGATCCGTATTCAAGAACTGCGCTGAGACCGTCAACTGCGCTGAGCCCGTCAACTGCGCTGAGACCGTCGGCGATCGACTGACAGATGGAGACACGATGACTGCCCTGCACACTGCAGACAGCCACGATTTGATCCGCGTGCAAGGCGCGCGGGTGAACAATCTCGAAGACATCAGCGTCGAGATCCCGAAGCGGAGGCTGACGGTATTCACCGGCGTCTCCGGTTCGGGAAAGAGCTCGCTGGTGTTCAGTACGATCGCCGCGGAATCGCAGCGGATGATCAACGAGACCTACAGCGCTTTCGTTCAAGGATTCATGCCGACGCTCGCGCGGCCGGACGTCGATGTTCTCGACGGCCTGACCACCGCGATCATCGTCGATCAACAGCGGATGGGCGTCGACCCGCGCTCGACAGTCGGAACCGCCACCGACGCCAACGCGATGCTCCGCATCTTGTTCAGCCGTCTCGGAAAGCCTCACATCGGTTCGCCTCAGGCGTTTTCGTTCAACGTGGCCTCGATCTCCGGAGCAGGCGCGGTCACGATGGAACGCGGCGGACGTCAGACGAAAGAGCGTCGTAGCTTCAAGATCACCGGCGGCATGTGTCCGCGATGTGAGGGACGAGGGGCGGTCAACGATTTCGATCTGACCGCGTTGTACGACGACACCAAGTCGCTCAACGAGAGTGCGATCACGGTCCCCGGCTACAGCATGGAGGGTTGGTACGGCCGGATCTACCGCGGCTGCGGTTTCTTCGATCCCGACAAGCCGATCAAGAAGTACACCAAGAAGGAACTGAACGATCTGCTCTACAAAGAGCCGACCAAGATCAAGGTCGAAGGCATCAACCTGACGTACACGGGTCTGATTCCGCAGATTCAGAAGTCGTTCCTCGCCAAGGACGTCGACGCGATGCAGCCCCACATCCGGGCATTCGTCGAGCGGGCGATCACGTTCACCACCTGCCCTGAATGTGACGGGACGCGACTGAGCGAGGGCGCGCGGTCGTCGAAGATCAAGGGCGTCAACATCGCCGACGCCTGCTCGATGCAGATCAGCGATCTCGCGGAATGGGTCAGCGGTCTGAAGGAACCATCGGTCGCGCCTTTGCTCACGACGCTCGGCGAAACGCTCGACTCCTTCGTGGAGATCGGACTCGGCTACCTCAGCCTCGACCGTCCGTCGGGAACGCTGTCCGGTGGTGAAGCTCAGCGCACCAAGATGATTCGGCACCTGGGTTCCTCGCTCACCGACATCACGTATGTATTCGACGAGCCCACTACCGGCCTGCATCCGCACGACATCGCGAGGATGAACGATCTTCTGCTGCGCCTGCGGGACAAGGGCAACACCGTGCTCGTTGTCGAGCACAAGCCGGAGACGATCGTGATCGCCGATCACATCGTCGACCTCGGGCCAGGCGCGGGTAGCGCCGGTGGAAACGTCTGCTTCGAGGGCACAGTCGATGGCTTGCGAGCCAGCGATACGGTCACCGGGCGTCACTTCGACGACCGGGCCGCCCTCAAGGAGACCGTGCGGGAGTCCACCGGAGCAATCGAGATTCGTGGAGCGAACTCACACAACCTCCAAGATGTAGACGTCGACGTACCGCTCGGTGTACTGGTCGTGGTGACTGGTGTGGCCGGATCGGGTAAGAGTTCGCTGATCCACGGCTCGCTCGCGAAACGCGAGGACGTGGTGTCGGTCGATCAGAGTGCGATCCGCGGCTCGCGTCGGAGCAACCCGGCAACGTATACCGGGCTGCTCGACCCGATCCGCAAGGCATTCGCGAAGGCCAACGGCGTGAAGCCGGCGCTCTTCAGTGCCAACTCCGAAGGCGCCTGCCCGACGTGCAACGGCAACGGCGTCATCTACAGCGACCTGGCGATGATGGCCGGCGTTGCCACTCTCTGCGAGGAGTGCGAAGGCAAGCGCTTCCAGGCGGAAGTTCTCGAATACAAATTCGGTGGCAAGGACATCAACGAGGTTCTCACGATGTCGGTGGCCGAGGCCGAGGAGTTCTTCGGCGACGGTGAGGCGAAGACGCTCGCTGCGCACAAGATCCTCGTCCGACTGGTCGACGTGGGGCTCGGGTACCTCACGATCGGCCAGCCGTTGACGACGCTGTCCGGCGGTGAACGACAGCGAATCAAGCTGGCTACGCACCTCGGCGAGAAGGGTGGCGTGTACGTCCTCGACGAGCCGACCACCGGACTGCACCTGGCCGACGTCGAGCAGCTGCTCGGTCTACTCGATCGACTCGTCGATTCCGGTAAGTCCGTCATCGTCATCGAGCACCATCAGGCCGTGATGGCGCACGCCGACTGGATCATCGACCTCGGCCCTGGTGCCGGTCACGACGGCGGTCGGATCGTCTTCGAAGGCACTCCCGAGGAGCTCGTCGCCGACGGCTCCACCCTCACCGGAAAGCACCTCGCGGCATACGTCGGCGGCTGAGTCGGCTCCTACCTCAGGCGTCGATACCCAGGTTGATGACGGCGAGGTAGGAACCGTCCGACTGCTTCTCGACGGTCATGAGGCCGGTGTCGTCGTAGATGCCGTCACTGGCGTTGTTCGTGTTGTTCTCACGACCGGTGTGCTCGCTGTACGGGGACTGCGAGTACACCTCGTCGAGAAGGGTCTCGTCGAAGAAGGTCTGCGACGTGAGGACGGTCTTCTTGTCGATATGCACCTTGACGTGAATGTGGGTGGTGCGGCCCATGTACCAGCCGGGAAAGATCGTGGTGAACTGCGCGATGCCGTTTGCATCGGTGGTCTGGGCACCGCGCAGGTAGGTGCCGTCGTCCGTGGTGGTGGCTTCGGTGTCGCCGACGCTGTACGAACCGTCGGAGGTCTCGCCGGAACCGCCCATGCCGCCGCCCATTCCTCCGGGGGCGCCTGACGGAGGTTCGCCCATTCCACCTCCGGGTGCACCTGACGGAGGTTCACCCATCCCGCCGGCCGGGGGAGTTCCGCCGCCGCCGCCGCCGTTGGCGCTCAGCGACCCGGATTCGAAGCCGGAGTACACGCCGCCGGCGTCGCAGTGCCAGATCTCGACGACGGCGTTGCTGACCGCGCCGATGCTGCCGTCGACGTTGCACTGGCTGTTGTCCTGCACGCGCATTGCCACCTGCAGTGTGGTGCCCGGACGGTCTTCGCGGATGTCGCCGCGAATGGAGTCGACGTCGAACCAGTAGGGGCCCTGTGTCTCTTCCTTGCTCATGACGCACTGCGGTGCTTTGGCCAGAAGTGCGGTGACGGCATCGCCGGACGTTGCCGCTGCGGAAGCGCCGGAAGTGGTTGTCGTCGATGCAGCCGCGGCCGAAGTCGTCGTGGCGGTGCCACTGTTACCGGAACAGGCTGCGATGAGCCCGCCGAGACTGATGGTTCCGCCGAGAGCGAGGGCCCGTCGACGGCTCACGCGTAGCCTGCTCGCTTCGATGTCTTTGTTCACGCCGCTGTACCTCCATTGTGTGGGCTGTTGTCTCAATGGTGGACGGGCGACCTGGTGCGGAACTGGTTATCCGCTGTGAACTTGCTGGGAGAGCATCTGGATGCTCGAGGTGGCCCGTACGTAGACCTGTCCGCCGGCGTCGACGATGCGCGTTTCGATCAGCGCGAGCCTGCGCCCGGCACGAATCACGGAGGCCTCGGCGCGTAAGACCGGCCCGCCGATGTCGGGTGAGCGCAGGAAGTCGATCTTGTGGTCGAGGACGCGATAGTCCTGATCGGAGCTGGTCAGGGTCTGTGCTGCCAGTCCCGTAATGGCGTCGACTGCCGAGATGAGGACACCACCCTGCACGGCGCCCAGCGGGTTGGCCATCCAGGCGACGGGTGCGAACTCCCCGACGACGGAACCTGGCGTCACGTCGACGACAGCAAGATCGAGTAGCCCGGCGAGCGGTCCGCGTTCGAGCGTGCCGCCTCGGATACCTTCGACGACGTCGGACCCCGACAACCCACTCAGGTTGCTCGTTTTCTCCGGCGTCGGGACCGGTAGCGGCGCACCGTCCACGTAGTCGTCGATTCCGACGACGGGTGGACGCGAGACCACCATTGCGCGGCCGGCCATCACGGCCAGGAGGGTGCCGTTCTCGTCGCGAAGTTGACCGGACGCGAGCCCGACGCCGTCGTCGAGATGCACGAGCGTGCCGGTGGCGCCGACGTCTGCGAGAGCGGGAATGTCGGCGCCCGCGCTGACCGTGACCTGCGCGAGCACGGATTGATGGCCCGAGGTCAGTCCCGAGTACACCGCGCCGCCCATGGCACCGTCGATCATGACGCCGATGGAACCGAGCACCGTCTTGCCACGGTGATCGTGGAAGCGCGGGCCGACTGCCTGCGCGAAGGCCAAGTCGCCAGGCACGACCGATACGGCGCGCACACCCATCAAGGTGTTGAGGGGGTCAAGTTGTGTGACGGGTGCGGCGGAGTTGTCGATGCTCATCCGTCGAGTATCTCCAGCGCGCCCAGTCCTGCCGAGACCGGGTCTCAACCACCGATACGTGAATGCATCTCCCAGACGAGGACTTCCGCCCCGGCATCGGAGGTCAGTTGCTGCCCACCCGAATCGCTCAACCGGACGGCATCACCCTCGTACAGTGTGCCGACGCCCTCCATCTCGGCAGTGCCCTGCGCAACGAAGACGTGCAGGAACGGTGCGCTGGGAAGATTCACGGAGGTGCCGGGCAGAATCCGCGCGACGTGCATGGCGGCGTTCTTGTTGTTGATGCGAATCGCCGAATGATCCTTGTAGCGCTCCATTCCGGAGGCCACCGGGATCAGACCGCCGCGCAGCAGTTCGTCGTCGATCTCGAGTTGTTCGTAGCCGGGAGTCAGTCCACCTTCGTCGGGTACCACCCACATCTGGATGAAATGCACGGGGTCGGAATGCTGTTCGCCGCCAATACGCCACGAATCGTTCTTCTCACTGTGCATGATTCCGGTGCCGGCGCTCATGCGCTGGGCGAGGCCTGGATAGATGACGCCGGTGTGGCCGATGGAATCCTGGTGCACGAGCGAACCGCGAAGCACCCAGGTCACGATTTCCATGTCCTTGTGCGGATGGGTATCGAAACCGGTTCCCGCCAGTACGGTGTCGTCGTTGTTGACGAGCAGCAATCCGTGATGAGTGTTGTCCGGATCGTAATGCTGTCCGAACGAGAACGAATGTTTCGAATCCAGCCAGGAGACGCGGGATTTCAAGCGATCACCGGAGCGGTGCACATCGATGTGCGGTGTCGTCCGTGGGGCCTGTGCTCGACCAGATGCCATGGCTCCTCCTTCTGTGCCACCGGGATCCATCACTACCGGATCCACCACTACCGGCATCCACCCTACGACGAACCTGCTGTGTAGTCCGAACATTGGGCGTACTCGGTGGTGTCGTCAGTTCGTCGACGCGTGCATCTCCCACACGAGTATCTCCGCATCGTCGATTCCCTCGACTCGTTGACCGCCAGTGTCCTTGAGTCGCAACGAATCTCCTGGTCCCAGCAATCCGACTCCCTCGACGTCGACAGTGCCGCTGGCGATGAACCCGTGCACGTACGGCGCATCCGGAAGAGATACCGACCCGCCGGTCTCGAGGCGAGCAACATGTAGTGCCGCATGTTTGTTGTGCAGGCCGATGGCGCTGTGACCGCGATGCGCAGGCATCCCCGATGCCAGGGTGATCAGGCCACCGCCGTCGAGTTCGGAGTTGATGTCGAGTTCCTGATAGCTCGGGGTCACTCCGGATTCGTCCGGCGGTATCCACATCTGAACGACGTGAACGGGTTCGGTGACGCGTGAGCCGTCGGCCCGGAAGCGATCGTTGCGCTCGGAGTGCAGGATTCCGGTACCGGCGCTCATTCTCTGCGCGAGTCCGCGATGGATGACGCCGGAGTGCCCAGCGGAATCCTGGTGAACCAGAGATCCGCTGAGCACCCACGTCACGATCTCGGTATCGCGGTGCTGATGAGTGTCGAAACCGGAGCCGGCTTCGATGATGTCGTCGTTGTTCACCAACAGAAGTCCGTGCGCGTACGCGGCGTGATCGAAGTTTCCGGCGAAGGGGAAACTGTGACGCGCGGTGAGCCAGCCGTAGTTGAGGTGCGCACGTTCGGCTGCTCGTTGGACGACCACCGACGACATGTCAGCTCAGCTTTTCGTGTGCTGCCGGGATGGATCCGAGGCGTCCGGCCTGGAAGTCCTCGAAGGCCTGCATGACCTCGGACTTGGTGTTCATGACGAACGGCCCGGCCATCGCGATGGGCTCACGAATCGGTTTGCCACCGAGGATGAATACCTCGAGGGATTCGGTCCGCGAATCCTGGCGATCGGAAGCGGCGACGGTGATGGAGTCACCGCGTCCGAAGACAGCCGTCTGCCCTACTCGAATGGGTCGACGCTCGGCTCCGACCGTTCCTTCGCCGGCGAGCACGTAGACGATGGCGTTGAACTCGGGGTTCCAGGGCAGAGTCAGGCTCGCACCCGGGGCAATAGTGGTGTGGGAGAGCGCGATGGGTGTGTACGTCGATCCGGGTCCGGCGTGGCCGGCGATGTCTCCGGCGATGACGCGCACCAAGGCTCCGCCGTCCGGCGAGGAAAGCAGGGCCACCTTGTTGCCCGTGATGTCCTGGTACCGCGGAGATGCCATCTTGTTGTCGCGAGGCAGGTTGACCCACAGTTGGACGCCGTGGAACAGGCCGCCGCTGAGGACGAGGTGCTCCGGCGGAGTTTCGATGTGAAGGATGCCGCCACCCGCGGTCATCCACTGGGTGTCGCCGCCGCCGATCACACCGCCGCCACCGTTGGAGTCCTGGTGCTCCATGATGCCGTCGATCATGTAGGTGACGGTTTCGAAGCCGCGGTGCGGGTGCCACGGAGTGCCCTTGGGCTCTCCGGGTGCGTAGTTGACTTCGCCCATCTGGTCCATGTGGATGAACGGGTCGAGGGCGGAGAGGTCGATGCCGGCGAACGCGCGGTGGACGGGAAAGCCTTCACCTTCGTATCCGACCGGCGCGGTGGTGATGCTCTTGACGGGGCGGTCGACTGCTGCCTCTGCCGGCTCGTCGAGGCGGGGCAGGGCCAAGATGTTCTCGACTGTCACAGCAGGCATGTCGTACTCCTTGTATCCGTGAAGCTGATGTCAGGTAGTTGATTATTCAACTATCTCATTCGGAGTCAACAAAGTCGAGCCCCGGGTATTCCCGGGGCTCGACTGGTGTTCGGATCAGCCTGTTGTCTGGATCAGCGCAACATGCTGCCGAGGGTTTTTGCCGCTGCCATGACCTCGGCGCCCAGGGCTGCTTGATCCTCGGAGTCGAACACGGAGATTCCGAGGCTGGAGATGGCGTCGCGGCGTCTGCCGGGGATGACTGCCGAGATTCCCAGGACGGACGGGATGACCTCCCCGACGGTCACTGCGTAACCCCGTGCGCGGGCAGCCGTCACTTCCTCTCGTTCCCCGCTCACCGGTGGGAGTGAGGCAAGAATGGAAAGCCCGGCGGAGCCGCGGTCGATCGGATCAACCTGCCCTGGATGAAACGCGACGTGAACCTTGGCGCTGCGCGGTTCGACCACCATCAGTGCGCGCACTTCGGTGTCGCTCTCGCGGACCACCAGGTGTGCTGTCGCCTCGGTGGCCTCGGCAAGTTCTTGAAGTATCGGGCGGGCCAGGGTTCGCAAATCTTGTTCCACCGGTTCGGCGAGGGTGACCAGTCCGGCGCCGAGAGTGACGCGCTTGAAGGAGTCTTTGCGGCACAGGTGATGAGCCTCGAGCGTGCGGATCAACCGATGTGCGACAGTCCGGTGGACTCCCACTCCGTCGGCAATGTCCGTGACTGACAAACCGTGCGGATAGGACGTCAGGAGTTCCAAGATCTCGAGTCCGTGGTGCAGCGTTTTCGACATGCTCGAGTCCACTTGAACTGCGCTTTTGCGCGGTCGGTGTTCCTCGCTCAGCTCTGACATCAAATCCCTTTCTTGACGTTTGTGAGGTATGCCACCTACGCTTTGAACATATCGCACAGTGTGTGCGATTATCGCACACTTTACGGAGCTGCACAACCTTCGGGTGGATGCAGCGCAGCGTGTTCGGAGAGAACCTTCATGAGCAACTATCGCGTCGTGGCAACGGAGGATGTTGTCGCAATCCAACAGCTGTACGGCCACCAGAGTCATTGCATAGACTCTGGGCGCCAGCAGGATTGGGCGCAGACATTCACGGACAACGGTGAATTTCATTCACCCAGTTATCCGGAACCCGTGGTCGGTTTCGGCGACCTTGCAGCGTTTGCTGCTCGCTTTCACGCTGCTGGGGAAGCCGTCGACGAGGTGCATCGGCACGTTCTGACCAATCTCGTAGTCGAGGCGGTGGACGAGAGTGCTCTCGCAGTGCGCGGGTACCTGCAGATAGTTGCCACCGCTCGCGGCGGCGAATCGCGACTGGTGCGGATGACGACTGTCGATGACCGCGTGGTTCGGGTCGGTGAGGAATGGAAGATCGCCCGCCGCACCGTCTCCCGCGACGACGCACCTCGAGTGTCCGAACACGGCTGAAGTACCGAAAAGTTTCTTGCACAACAATATTCAGTAGGAGAAGTACATCATGACCGAAAGCTCTGACCAGACGAACCCGGGCCGCACCGTTGTGACGCAGATGTCGGCGGTGTACCCGGAGTTGGCAGGCAAGGTCGCAGTGGTGACCGGCGCGGCTCAGGGTATGGGTGCGACCTTCGCCGAAGGGCTGGCAACACGCGGCGTACATGTCGTCGGTGCCGACATCAACGAAGAGCAGATGCTCGCCACGGCCGCACGAATCAATACGGACCTGGAATCGAATGCACTGGCGGACAAGCCGGGTCGCGTCGTCGGAGCTCGGGTCGACGTCACCAAGCCGGACGAGCACGAACTGCTTGCGCAGTTGGCGTTGAAGGAGTTCGGCCGGGTCGATTTCTGGATCAACAATGCGGGTATCTTCCCGTTCGCGCTGGCCGAGGAGATCACCCCGGAGCAGATCGGCGCAACGCTGAGTGTCAATGTCGAAGGAGTGCTCTACGGTGCTCAGGCTGCGGCACGCCACCTCGGTCCCGGCGGCGCCATCGTCAACATGTCCTCGGTATCTGCGCTGCGTGTGCGGAAGGGGAGAGGCGCTTACTGCACGTCGAAAGCTGCCGTCGCGCACCTCACGGAGTCTCTCGCAGTGGAGTTCGGAGACAAGGGTATTCGTGTGAACTCCATTGCGCCCGGCTACATCGACACGGCGATGACGAAGTGGGTTCAGGAAGATCCGATCGCGCTCGCGAACGCACTCGACGCGGTACCGCTGCATCGTCTGGGCTCGCCCGAGGAGGTCTTCGGCCCGCTGCTGTTCCTGCTCTCGGACAGCGCGCGCTACGTCACCGGGCACAGCATTGCGGTCGACGGTGGTTCGCGGCATGTCTGAGTCCACGAAATATCCCGGCGTCGTTCTCGTTACCGGCGGTGCTGCCGGGATGGGAGCGCATCACGCGCGCACTCTCGCCGCGCGCGGTTCGCATGTCTGCATTGCCGATGTTTCGGATTCATCCGGCGTGGTCGACGACATTGTCTCCGCCGGCGGATCGGCGTCCGCTCATCTTCTGGACGTCACCGATGCCGATGCCTGGGACCGGGTTGTCGACGAAATTCGCACCACCCGTGGGGAACTCGGGGGACTGGTCAACAACGCCGGCATCTCGCGTCGGCTCGAATTCATGGACACCCCGAACGACATCTGGGAACTGACCATGAAGATCAACCTCTTCGGTCCGTTCTACGGTATGAAGGCGGTGGCGCCGCTGATGCGCGAGAGTGGTGGCGGATCGATCGTCAACATCTCGTCCATCGCCGGTCAGATCGGATACTTCTCTCCGGCTTACTCGTCGAGTAAGTGGGGTTTGACCGGTCTGTCGAAGTCGGCCGCGGGCAACTTCGCGCAGTGGGGGATTCGCGTCAACTCTGTGCACCCGGGACTGGTCGGTACGGCGCTGCTCGGCGGCGCAAACGACTTCGTCGCCGCGTCACTGAAGTCGGTTCCCTTCGGACGCATGGGAACTCTCGACGAGATCACCGAAGCAGTGCTGTTCCTGCTCTCGAACAGTTCGACCTACACCACCGGTACGGAGCTCACCGTCGACGGCGGGTTGGTGTCGAACGGTCTTTACCACCGCATCATCGCGGAGACTGGAGAACTTTCATGACCGAGCACTGGGACGTCGTTGTCATCGGTGGCGGCGGAGCCGGTCTCGCCGCTGCGGTGTCGGCAGCTGAAGAAGGCGCATCCGTTCTGCTGTTCGAGTCCGAAACCGAACTCGGTGGATCCACTGCGCTTTCGGCCGGAATCTTCACGGCCGCCGGAACAAGCGTGCAGGCAGGCCTCAGAGTCGACGACTCGGCAGAGAAGTTCTTCCAGCACTACATGGACCTCAACCAGTGGATGCTCTCACCCGGATTGATTCGTGCGTTCTGCGAAAATGCCGGTCCGACACTGGAATGGCTCATCGGACTCGGCGTCGAGATTCCAGCGGCGATCTCGGGTAACGCCCACCAACCGGGACTCGCCCAGGCCGGCGTCGAGGACGTCTGGCGCGGCCATGTGCCCAAGGATCAGGGATACGGACTGATTCAGGTGCTGGACAAGGCTCGTCGTAAGCACGGGATCGAGGTCATCTTCGGAACACGGGTGCAGAAGCTGATCGAGGAAGACGGTCGGGTTGTCGGTGTTGTCGCCGACGACATCGAGGTACGTGCGGGCGCCGTCGTTGTTGCTTCCGGTGGATTCGCGCAAGATCCGGGCTTGGTGGCGCGCCACTTCCCGGACGCGAACAAGGCCGGAGACGCCTTGTTCGTCGTCGCAGCCGAGGGGAGTCGCGGAGACCATCTTCGTTTTGCCGAAGACCTCGGTGCTTCCGTGGCGGGCGACGGCTGGGGCCTGATGCTGCCCACGGTCTACTTCCAGCGATTCCATCACTGGCAGGCAGGTTTTCCGCCGAAATCGCGGATCTACGTCAACCAGGACGGTCGTCGATTCATGGACGAGGACAGCTCGTACGCGGTCTCGACCGGCATCATCGACCATCAGGGTGGATACGGTTGGATGATCTTCGACGAGAACGCTCGCGTGAATCTGGCTCCGGGATATGCGGATTGGAATCCCGAACGCATCGAGGAAGAAGTTGCCGCCGGTGGCACGATTCGCGCGGATACGATCGAAGACCTCGCAGTGGCTACGGGTGTTCCGGTTGCGACGTTGACGCAAACCCTGCGTCGATGGAACGACCAACTGCCCAGCGGTAACGACGACGACTTCCTCCGTCATCGCACGCTGCGAAACAAGGGTGCCGTCGGCAACCCGGATCCTATTGCGACAGCACCGTTCTATGCCGCGAAAATCCTTCCGGCGGAGCTCGTATGCACGCATGCGGGAATGGAAATCAACACCGATGCGGCCGTGCTCGACAGCACCGGAGTACCTATCGAGGGTCTGTACGCGGCCGGTGAGGCCGGCGCCGGAATCCTCGGACTGAGATACGTGGGCGGCGGCAATGCAGTTGCCAACGCTTTGACCATGGGCCGCGTAGCGGGACGTAATGCGGCGAATTACACCAGGACCAGCGCTGAGAGCGCACCGGTCCATTCCATCGCGCACTCCTGACGTCCGACGTCTGCGCGGCACCGAATCCAGTCAGTATCCAATCCAGGCAGGGAACAACATGTCAGAGAATGAGACCATGGCGAGAGCCGAATCCACCGAGGGCAGCAGCGTGGCAACCGAACGACAGTCGACGACGAAGGTAATTCGCGCGGCCATCGTCGGTACCGTCGTCGAGTACTACGACTTCGGTATCTACGGATACATGGCCACGACAATCGCCGCGCTGTTCTTCGTTTCCCACGACCCGAACGCAGCACTGCTCGGTACCTTTGCAGCATTTGCCGTGGCCTTCTTCCTACGCGTACCCGGCGGAATCTTCTTCGGCCACATCGGCGACAAGTACGGCCGAAAGAATGCTCTCTCCTGGACCATCCTTCTGATGGTTCTGGCGACAGCAGGCATGGGCTTGCTGCCGACGTACGCCACGTTGGGTGTGTGGGCCACGTCCATCCTCGTTCTGGCTCGTTGCCTGCAGGGCTTCGCGGCCGGCGGTGAACTCGGCGGTGCCAACGCTTTTGTCTCCGAGTCCGCTCCCAAGCGGTGGCGAGCGACGCAGACGTCGATGGTCAATACCGGCACCTACCTGGGTTCGCTGGCTGCTTCGCTCATGGCCCTCGGCCTGACGTCGGTATTCTCGCAAGAGCAGATCCTCGAGTGGGCTTGGCGTATCCCGTTCCTGCTCAGCCTGCTGATCGGCGGCATCGGTATCTGGATCCGTAGCCAGATGGAAGATACTCCTCAGTTCGAGGAGCTGCAGGACAAGGGTGAGACCAAGAAGCTTCCCATCCGTGAGCTGCTCAGTACCTCCGGCGGCAGCGTCGTCAAGATCATCCTGTTGGGCGCACTCATCACCGGCGGTTACTACATCGCCTCGGTGTATGCCGCGACGTACCTGCAGACCACCGGCGGTCACTCGTCGCGCGTTGCCTTCCTTTCCACCTCTCTTGCACTGGTTCTCGGCGTCATCACGTTGCCGATCTCGGGATACATGGCCGACAAGTACGGGCGTCGGCCGGTGCTGTTCGCCGGTAGTGCCGCCGCAGTGGTTCTCGGAATCCCGATGTTCATGATGATGGCCGGTTCTGGTATCTGGCAGGCGGTTGTCGGTCAGTCGGTGCTCTTCATCTGCGTTTCCGTTGTCAACGGTGCTTCGTACGTGACCTATGTCGAAATGCTGAAAGCATCTGTGCGGTACAGCGGTCTGGCCTTGGGTAACAACGTCACCAACATGTTCCTCGGTGGCACCGCGCCCTTCATCGCCACCTATCTCATCAGCTTGACCGGTAACTCTCTCGCCCCGGCCGGATACTTCGTGTTCTGTGCCGTGATCACCCTCGTCACGGTCTTCTTCATCAAGGAGACCAAGGGCGTTGAACTGCAGGTTGATTGATCACCTCGGGAGAACAGGAGACGTGTTGTGTCCCTCGCTGACAAGCAAGAAATCACCGAAGTTCTGTATCGCTACGCTCGGGCCGTCGATCGGAAAGATTTCGACAGCGTAGCTCTCTGCTACTTCGACGACGCGATAGACAACCACGGTGGTTACATCGGAACCGTCGACGGGCTCATCGAAGACATGAAGCTCAGGCACAAGACGATCGACTCTTCGATTCACTGCATTTCCAACATACTGATCGACGTCAACGGCGATGTCGCTCAGTGTGAGTCGTACTGTTTGTGTTTTCTGCGGCAGGAGCGTTCCGGTACGGATTCGGTGCAGATGCTTGCCACGATCAAGTGCCGTTACGTCGACAGGTTCGAAAGGCGCCGTGGTGAGTGGCGAATCGCCGATCGGATCGTCGTGTTCGACGAATCCCGTGAAGACATGATCGAGAACATCCTGCCCACGGACTGGGTGACGCAACGTCGATCCTTCGACGATCCGGTGTACACCAGGACGCCTTGACCAGTAGTGCAGACGAAGGCCTTCACACACGATGTGTGTGAAGGCCTTTCGCCTGTTCACTGGTCGTGTCAGCCCACTACGTCCGGTGCGGCGACCTCGGTCAAACGGCCGTCCGAGAGCCTCAGCCAGCGTTCGACGTTCACTTCGGCCAGGAATCTCTCGTCGTGGCTGACCACCACGAACGCGCCCTGATATGCATTCAGGGCACTTTCGAGTTGAGCAACGCTCACCAAGTCGAGGTTGTTGGTCGGCTCGTCGAGAAGAAGCAATTGCGGGGCCGGATCGGCGAAGAGAACGCATGCCAACGTAGCCCGCAGCCGTTCACCGCCCGAGAGTGCAGCGACGGGTAGGTGAGCACCCGCACCCCGAAAGAGGAAGCGCGCCAAGATGTTCATGCGTTCCGGTGCAGGAAGGCCCGGAGCCGACAATGCAAAGTCCTCGGCGACGGTGCGTGCAGGGTCGAGTAGGTCGAGCCTCTGCGACAGATATGCCACCCGGCCGTCGGCTCGCTTGACCTCACCGGAAGTCGGCGCAACATCCCCGTTGACGATGCGAAGTAGCGTCGACTTTCCGACGCCGTTCGGCCCGGTCAACGCGATACGCTCCGGTCCTCGAATGGCCAGGTCAATGCCGGGGTCGGCGAAGATCTCGCGATCGCCGAACGCGAATTGCATTCGCTCACCAAAGAACACCATGCGTCCGGCGGGTACGTGAGTACCTGGCAATTCGAGCGAAATCGTCTGATCGTCTCGAAGAGCGCGGCCCGCTCTGTCGAGTCGGTCCTTTGCCGCATCGACCCGGGCGAGGTGTGTCTCGTTCGCCTTGCCGGCCGATTCCTGAGCATTGCGCTTCATGGTCCCCGCAAAGATCTTGGGCAAGC
The DNA here is from genome assembly GCF_058788335.1 of Rhodococcus sp. FW305-130. Lineage (NCBI taxonomy): Bacteria > Bacillati > Actinomycetota > Actinomycetes > Mycobacteriales > Nocardiaceae > Rhodococcus > Rhodococcus sp. FW305-130. Next base: position 434,896 of record NZ_JBYTAP010000001.1, read on the forward strand.
CCGCGTTCCCGAGATTGCGGGCAGCGTTACTTGCGCGTCGTGAAGCGCGTTCTCGGGCCTGCTGCAGTTCGCGCTTCTCGCGTTTGACGTCCTGCTCGGCGTTGCGGATGTTCTTCTCCGCCACCTCGCGAGCCGAGCGTGCCGCAGCTTCGTAGTCGGTGAAATTGCCACCGTAGAAGCTGATCTCGCCGCTGTGAAGTTCAGCGATGCGGTCCATACGGTCGAGTAGTCCTCGATCGTGGCTGACTACCAACAGACAGCCACTCCAGTCGTCGAGAACGTCGTAAAGTCTGCGGCGCGCGTCAAGGTCGAGATTGTTGGTGGGTTCGTCGAGGAGAAGGACATCGGGGCGTCGCAGGAGTTGAGCCACCAGTCCGAGCGAGACGACCTGCCCGCCGCTCAGAGTGTCGAGCCGACGATCGAACGTCATGTCACTCAAACTGAGTCGGCCGAGTTGGGCTCGGGTCTGCTCTTCGATGTCCCAGTCGGACCCGATTGTGGTGAAGTGTTCTTCTCGTGTGTCTCCGGATTCGACAGCGTCCAGCGCAGCGAGCGTCGGGGCGATGCCCAAGACCTCGGCAACGGTCAGATCGCCCGTCAGTGGAAGGTCTTGCGGAAGGTATCCGAGAACGCCGTCGACGGACACACTGCCGGCGCGTGGGCGGAGTTGACCGGCGATCAATCTGAGCAGAGTGCTTTTCCCGACGCCGTTCTGGGCAACCAGCCCGGTTCGGCCACCGGGCACGGTGAAGGACAATTCGTCGAAGACCGGAGTGTCGTCCGGCCAGGCAAAAGACAGATTCGAGCAAACGATGTAGGTATCGGACATGAATAGACCTCAGGTGTCGTGCGGGCGTGGCAACGCTGCTCCGCAAAAGTCGGGTAAGTGAACGACAACATGGCCACTACGGCAGCGCTCCGAGGCGTCTGCCGGTGGCCGTCATGCCCGGTTTTATCCGGAGATGTCGAGTTCACCAACCATGTCTGATCCTTTTTGGTCTGTGTCGTTTCATCCGACGATAACAGGAGCCGGTATTTACATACGAGCAATACCGGCGCAGAGAAGTTCGACCAGTCTTCGGTACACCCGATCCGGATCGGTGCCGGCCGGTTGACCCTCTACCGATTCGAGGATGCAGAAACCGTGCAGCGCGCTACGAAGAGACCACGCCGCCTGCTCCGAATCATCCGGGCTCAGACCGTATCCCGCGATCACCTTGTTGATGACGTCTACCACCTCGCCGACGGCGGAGACCAGATCGGGATGCGGAGCAGTGGGGTAGCGGTCGGTGATGGCGTAGAGCCCGGGGTGCACCCGGACGAAGGCACGCCATGCGTCTGCGAGCGCCATGACGGCGTCGTCGCGCGAGAGACCAACCGCGGCGGCACGCAGTTGTTCGGCGAGAAGGTTGCGTGCGAGGAGGCTGAGTTGATGGTGGACGTCGTCGACCCCGTCGACGTGTTTGTACAGGGCTGACTGCCGGACGTCGAGGGTCTCGGCGAGTTGACTCAGTACCAGAGCGTCGGCGCCTTTGCTGTCGACCAGGTCGGCTGCGGCAGCGATCACGCGTTCACGGGTAACCGGAGTTCTCATGCACGCATCTTCCCTGTATGACAGGCTTTGCGTCGGTGATACATTATCACCATGAGTGATGAAGTATCGCCACGCGTGCCGTCCGGCGATCAACTACGCCGTCGTGACCTGCGCGTAGTCGTCACCGGTGCATGCATCCTCGGGTTGACCTCGGTGCTCTATGAACTCTCAGGAGTGTCTCCGTCGACGGGTGCCTTCTTTCGGTGTCTCTATGCGCTCATCCCTCTCGGCATACTCGTGCTCGTTCAGCGTCGTCGGTCATCCCGGTCTTCGATCTCGGCGCCCTGGATCATGAAGTCTTTGCTTGCCGGCGCGTTCCTCGGAATCGATCTGGTGCTCTGGCACGAGTCGATTCATTCGATCGGGGCAGGTCTTTCGACTGTGATCCTGAATTTGCAAGTGCTGTTCGTCGCAATCCTCGGCTACGTTGTTCTGCGCCAACGGATCGGCCGGGAACTGGTCGCCAGCCTTCCGTTGCTCTTCGTCGGAGTTGCTCTGGTAGCCGGGACGAGCACAACGCTCACCGGGTCGAATCCTGCTGTCGGAGTGTCGTTTGCCGTGATCGCCGCAGGCGCCTACGCGGTCTACATCTTCCTGATGGGTCTGGCTACTCGGGCGGCGGGTAGAACGGCTCTGCCGATGTTCGTCTCGACGGGAGCCACTGCCCTCACTGCAGGTGCATACGGCCTCGTGAGTGGAACTTTGGATCTGACGCCTTCGCTCGTAGCTCAAGGCTGGCTTGTCCTGCTCGCGTTGGTATCTCAGGTGATCGGGTGGCTCCTGGTGGCAAGCGCCAGTCAGCGTCTGCCTGCCAGTGCAGTCGCCGCCAGCCTGGTGTTGCAATCGGCGTCGGCACTGCTGTTCGGCGCGGTGATGCTTGCGCAGACCCCAACTCTCGTCCAACTTGCAGGTGCCGGAATGATTTTGGCCGGAGTGGTTGTGGCGACGCGGATACCTGCGAAGAAGTCCTCGACGACTGTAGTCGGAAAACGAATGGAGACAAGCGTATGACACCGGTGGCTGACCACATCTACATCAACGGCGAGATCAGGACCATGGACGGTGCTGTCAGCGATAACGCCACCGCTGTGGCCGTCAAGGACGGCAGATTTGTCGCTCTCGGAACTGATGCCGAGATCTCGGCGCTGACCGATTCCGAAACCTCCGTTGTCGATCTCGCCGGAGCGGTGATTGTTCCGGGGTTCATCGAGACGCACCTTCATCCGATGATGTGGGGTTTGATGCTCAGTGGGGTCGACGCAACGACGAGTGCGTGCCCGACCATCGAGCAGTTGATCACGGCGTTGGCCGCGCGGGCCGCGATCACACCAGTTGGCGAGCCCATAGAAGCGTGGGGCTTCGACGACAGCCTCGTGGCGGAGGATCGAGGTCTGACCGCAGCTGATCTGGACAAGGCATCCACCGAGCATCCGATTCTGGTGCGGCACTTGTCTGCTCACGGGATCTATGTCAACTCGGTCGCACTGGAGAAGGCCGGGATCGATGCCACCACGGTCGATCCGGAGGGTGGTGTCATCGTTCGGGACAGCGCCGGTGTACCCACCGGTGAACTGTGCGAGGTTCCGGCAATGTCTCTGGTACACGGACTTGTTCCGGATATGAATCCGGATGCGTCCAAGATCGCGATGCTGCGGGCGCAGGAAGTCATGGCTTCGGTGGGCGTGACAAGTTTTCACGACATGTACGTCACAGCCGAGATGTACGAGGCGTACCGACAACTGGACGCTGATGGTGACCTGCGTCTGCGTGCGCGCCTCTATCTCGGCCACGGGGTGCACGATCAATTGGGCGAACTCGCCGATTCGACAGATCGAGTTCGTGTGGGCGGCGTCAAACTCATTTCGGACGGGTCGATTCAGTTGCACACCGCTGCGCTGACCGAGCCGTACCACGATCTGGGCGGATGCCACTGCGGCGGAATGGCAATCCCGGCAGGTGCACTCGGGGTGCTCGTCGAGGAACATCACGCTGCCGGGCGACAGGTTGCGATTCATACCAACGGTGATCAAGCCATCGATTTCGCACTGGACGCAATTGCCGCGGCGCGGGCAGCGCACCCGGGCGTCGAGGTCTCACATCGACTCGAGCACGTTCAGACATTGCGGGAGGATCAGATCGCGCGGATGGTCGAACTCGGGGTGGTGGCGTCGATCTTCGTGAACCACGTCTACTACTGGGGAGACCGGCACCGTGATCGGTTCTTGGGGCCGGGTCGCGGCGAGCGGATCAGCCCCGTGGCTTCGGTCGTGGCGGCCGGGCTTGCCTACGCGCTGCATTGCGACTGCCCTGTCACTCCCGTGAACCCGCTCTTCACGATGAACACAGCCGTACACCGTGTGACGCGAGAAGGTCATGTTCTGGGTGCAGAGCAACGGGTTTCCGCGTCCGATGCGTTGGCCGGTTACACAAGCGCTGCCGCCCGTCTCACCGGTGAGTCATCGGACAAAGGTCGGATAGCGGTGGGACTTTTGGCGGATTTTGTTGTGCTCGACGGAGATCCGTTGCGGAGCGCTTCTCAGGAATTGAACGAACTGTCGGTCCTGCGCACGGTTGTCGGCGGTGAGACCGTCTTCGAGGCGTAGGGCCTCCGCCTTAGTTGTTGCTCGATTGTCGCTGCTTTCGAAGTAGCGGCAGTCGAACAATTTCCAAAACAAACCAAAAGTTTGTAGAACCTGTTTCAGTTCATTTTCGGACCCCAAGGACCATCTGGACGAAGGTTACTTCAGCAAACGGGTTGCAACAAAGCGCTAGGTTTTTCCAATAGTCCAGGTGAGAGGCGATTCTGTAGTCAAGTTCAGGTTTCAACAATCTTCTGGACATTCGACCAGCTTTTCGCCAAAAATTACTGATACGTGTGGTAAAAATCTAAACGACGCAAGCGGACGTCGACAGCACGAGAGAGGAATGGCCCGTTCGCGAGAACGGCTCGCAATCTTTCCGCAACACGCTCTCGCTCTGCACTTACCGCTACGACCCCTCACTGACCACGGATGAACGAAACCCTCTGCCCGTACCAGGGCGCACATGACTGGATCCGACCAGCTTTCTCACCCTGCAAGCTCCCCGCCACGGGGACCAGACGAAAAGAGTGTTCTCCATGAACAAGGCAACCAAGGGCGCAGTCGCGGCCGGTGCAGCAGCACTTCTCCTCGCCGGTGGCGCGGGAACCATGGCGGCGTGGAACGCAAACGCGCCTCTGAACGGCGGCACTATTTCTTCGGGCAAGCTGACGCTGACGACCGAAGGAACCCCGTCGTGGACGGTTTCGAACGCAGCTGTCAACGGTGGTACCGCGGCCCCCGTCACCATCAGCACATTCAAGGTTTCGCCTGGCGACGTCCTCACCTACTCCGGCTCCGTCAAGATCGGTGCTGTGGGCAACAATCTGAGCGCGACGCTCAAGGCGGATGCTTCGACGATCACGGGAACCGGCACGCTGAAGGCCGAGATGGCTCCGGTCACGACGGCGACGGTCGGAGCGACTCCGTTGCCGACGAACGGAACAGGCGTTGTCATCACTTCCGCGAACAACGACAACGTCGTCAGCGTGAATGTTGTCTTCGACTTCACGAAGGCTCCAGCAACCAACAGTTCGCAGGACAGCCAGGTCGATCTGACGAACTTCAACGTCACTCTCGATCAGGCCTAAGGCTTGCGTAAGCACTACCGTTGGTGGGCAACTGCCGCCGCGCTGGTCATCGGACTGATCTTTGTATCGGTGCAGCAGACCAGCGCGCGGTGGACGGCCGCTGAAACACTGTCCGGTGGCACGATCCAGTCCGGGATCCTCGACCTGACGGTGGGCAGTGCCGGTAGCGGCCAGAGCAGTTACGACTTCACTGCTCTGGGCGCCACCGGTATGTTCCCCAACGCATATGCACAGGCTCCGTTGACAGTTCACAACTCCGGAAATGTTCCTCTCAATTACCGGATCCAGAACGTCGCGCAGTCTTCCGCTGATGTTCCGCTCTCACTCGCGGTGACGCCAGTGACTTCAGAGGCCGGTTGCCCCGCCCAAGGTGCAGCTTCCGGCACCGCGATCTACGACGGACCCATGGTCGGTGCTCAGGTACCGACAGCTCCAGGATGGCGCACGGTCGCTGCCGGCGGTACCGATATCTTGTGCCTGCGTGGCACTGTCGGTGCTGACGTTGCGTCTGGTGTCTCGACGAGTGTGCAATTCTCATTCGAAGCGGAGTCGGTATGACGCACGCAGTGAAGGGTTCTGATCAGAGAACCGGTGTTTGGTGGTGGATCCGCAATATCGTCTCGTGGGCTCTGCTGCTGGGTATTCTGGCGATTCTGTTGTCGACGGTCGTTGTTCCACGTTTGACGGGGTCGACGCCCTTCACTGTGTTGACAGGTTCGATGCAGCCCACCTATCCACCCGGCACCCTTATCGTGGTGAAACCGCAGGACGCTGCCCAATTGCGGGCAGGTGATGCGATCACCTACCAAATCGAGTCGGGGAAGCCCGATGTGGTTACGCACCGAATCACGATGGTGCGACTCAACTCCGCCGGTGATCTCACCTTCGTCACACAAGGCGATGCAAATCCGATAGCGGATCAGAATCCCGTTGTACCGGAGCAGATTCGCGGCAAGGTGTGGTACAGCGTGCCGTACATCGGGTACGTATACAACGCCATCACGGGGCAGATGCGCTCGGTGATGCTGACGGTTGTCGTCGGCGCACTGTCTATCTATGCCGTGTTCATGTTCGTCGGATCGGTCCGTGACCGTACCCGGCGACGTTCTGCGTCTGCAGACCCCCAACCTTCCGAACCGAGTGCGCCGGCGCCTCGAGTTGAGCAGCAAGAAAGGCACAGCCATGTCTAAGCACGAGGAGCAGCAGGCGCCCGCCTCGCTCGGTACACGTCTGGTCCGGGGCGCAACCAGCGGCCGCGCACGCGCGATCATGTCGGTGGGAATTGTTCTGGGCCTCGGTGCCGTTGGCACTCTTGCTGCGTGGACTGACAACGCTACAGCGACTTCCGGCGTATTCAGCACCGGTTCGATCGAGATGAAGCTCAACGGTGACCCGGGAGATCCGACTGCTTACGGCTTCACCGCGTTGACCAAGACGGGCATGATGCCCGGCGACAGTGTCACGGCAACTCTGCCTGTACAGAACACTGGCGCGGCACAGTTCAAATACACCATGGCAGCAACCGCAACAGGCGAGGCCGCGCTTGCCCCGTTTATGAAGGTGACTGTTCTCGATCAGAGTTGCACAACCCCGATTGCCGGCCCGGTCGGCTTGTCGACGACTGCCGCGACTCCGATCATCACAACAGGACGTCAGTTGGCTGCGAATACAGGTTCTGAGACGCTGTGCTTCAAGGTTGCGCTCGATACGGGAGTGCTTTCGGCACAACAGAACAAGTCGATCAATGTTTCATTCCAGTTCGCGGCGACGACGGCCTGAGGTGACCATGTCTGATCACACAACTCCCGGCAGTTCGAGATCGGCACGTGCCGGTCGCGAACTCGCGCTGACAATAGGGGCGGTGGCTGGACTCATCTGTGTTCTCGCCGCCGCGGCATCGATGCTGTTCGGCATCAAGCCGCTCGTCTTTCGTTCGGGTTCGATGTCTCCCGAAATCACCACTGGCTCCTTGGCATTGGCTCGAACCGTGCCCGCCACCGACCTCTCAGTGGGCGACGTCGTAAGCGTCGTCAACGGACAGGGCACGCGCATCACACACCGCGTGTACGAACTTGACCAGCAGGCTGGTAACTCCGTCACGGTGACTCTCAAGGGCGACGCAAATGCCAAGCCAGACGTGGAGCCCTACTTCATCACCGAAGCCGACCGCATTTTCTTCAGCGTCGGGGGCCTGGGCTACGCAATTGCTTGGCTCTCCAGCCCACTCGCGATCTTCCTCGGCGGAGCGTTGGTCGGCGGATTGGTGATCATTGCCTTCCGGCCCAACTCTCGCCGCAAGGATTCGGATGACGGTCCGAGTGGAGGAGTTGGCAGTGTGGACACGGAAGCCGCTGCAACGATGGAGTTTCCGATGGTTTCTTCGAGCAGCGGGACAGGCGGACATCGCTCGGCGTTCTCGCTCCGAAAGCTTGCGGTTCTCGGTGTCTCGGCCTTTGCACTGATCGGTGTTACGCAGGTGAGCGGCACCGCAGCGGCTTTCACAGACACTGCCGTCGCAACGAGTGGTGCCATTACCGTGAGCGGGAAGATCAATCCTGCAACGAGCAGCGTCAGTTGCACGACAAACGGCATAGGTGGCTCTCAATCGTCCACTGTTAAGTGGAGTCACATAGGCCCCCAATATCGCTACGAGGCGCGGTACTACAACGGAAACTCGTTGATGAAAACATGGGGATACGATCCCGGTGTCGGTGCCGCAGTAGGAACCCAGGTCTCATCCACTATCTACTACACAGATGCTGGTTACAGCGTTTTCAACTCATACACGTACACGCTTCGCATCTACACGATCAACCGAATCACGGGCGAATCATCAACGGACTGGCGAGGGTGGAACCTACGCCAACCTGCGTCTCAGACAAGCATCTATTGCCAAGGTGAGGCAGGCTCGATCGCCGGCGCGGCTGTCGCTGAAACTGAGCAGCTTGCTCGCGGAGTTGCTCCGACAACCGCGACGGCTGCCGAGACCACCACGTCCAGTACGCCGACAACGACAGGCACGTCGACGACGGCTCCCACTACGGCTGACGTGACAACCACGACCGGTCCCACCACAACAACGGAGACCTCGACCAGCACTACGACTCAGTCGACAACTCCGACAACGACAACGGATGCAACGACGACAACGGATGCAACGACGACAACGGATGCAACCACGACAACCAGCACGACCACGAAGGAAGCGCCGGTGGCATTGGGTGCGGCGCAGACATCGCTGACCGGCTACAGCGCAGCGTTGATGCAGGACGGTGCCAGCGTCGCAGTGGTGGTCACCGACAGTTCGGGTACGGCGGTGTCGAGCACACCGGTGAGCGCCACGGCGACCGTGATGTGGCAGTCCGACGCAGACGACCTGTGGATCGTGGACGGCCCCAACGTTTATCGAGTCAATGCCGCAACGGGTGTCGCGGAGAAGAACCCCTCCGGCGAAGCTCCCGCAGAGATCGCTGCCTGGATCGACGGGCAGAAGTGATGAATAAAGAACAGAGGGAATTCGGGGACGGGAGAGTTCGGATGAATGATCGTATCGTTCCCGCAAGTCGATGGAACGCGAGACGTACCAGAATGATCGGGGTATCGCTGGTCGTACTCGGCGGAGCGGCATTCCTGACGGGCTGTGCTGATACCGGCTCGCTGGGTTCCTCAGGCGGCGGCAAGCCCACCACGACCACTTCCGTTCCGGCTACGACTACCCCTGTCGTGACTACTCCGGTCGAATCCGGTTCGTTGGCGCTGAAAACCGTCACTGCACCAACATGGACGGATCAGAACGGTCCGATCGACCTTTCGACAATGGTTGTCGTGCCGGGCGACGTTCTGACCTATCACGCCAGTTTCGCGTTGGAGATCAAGGGAACTGAAATGAAGGCAAAGCTGTCGACCAGTGATCTGGGTGTCTCCGGCGGAGATGCTCTGGTTGCCCAGCTGAAGCCGGTCACGGAAGTCAAGCTCGATGGTGTACCAGTGCCGGTCGGTGCGGACGGAACTGTGGTCAGTACGTCGAAGGACGGCAAGATCGTCGATGTGGCAATACGTTTCACCTTCGACAAGGATTCCGCGACAGCGTTGTCAATGGATCAGTCGTTGAACTTGGCGCGATTCGACGTGAATCTGGTGCAGATACCTGCATGATAAGGCGCGGTCGACGCCAGAGTAATAGCTGTTCAGAAGTGAGGCCGGGTAGCAGATTTGCTACCCGGCCTCACTTTGTGAATTGTTGTAGGGGGCGGTTATCCGATGAATGTGACCGACTTGCCGAGCGATCCGACATCAAGCGATCCGGAGCTGGCAGATCCGGTCTTTACTGATCCGGTGTCGAGTGAACCGAAGCTCGCCGACCCCAAATTCAGGGAACCGAAATCGAGTGATCCGGTTCCGCCGGGCGTGACGGGTGTATCGGTGGAATCAAGCGTGAGGTCTACACTCCAGTTCGGCGTAATACTGCCGTTCTGCGACGAATTCCCTGCTTCGAAGGGCATTCCGATGACGAAGGCAACCTTGGCACTTTGGCCCGGTGCGAGGTGGACCGAGTTCAACTGGGTCCTTGGTGTGGCGGCATTGCCGGTGACGGTGAGCGGATTGCCGGCGACGCCGTTTACGTCGACACGAAGGAATGCTTCCATGCCGTCGCTGATTTCGTAATCTCCGACGTAGAAGTGTGCCTCACCTGCGCGGTCCGATGCGTTTCGGACGTAAAATGTGGTTGTGTTGGTCCCACCCGGGATGAGTATGTCTGTGCTCCAGACGATTTTGGAAGCATCTCCCCAGGTCGAGTAGTCCGCGGAGTACTCGATGATTCCACTCTCACCGTCCGCTGCGTGAGCGAGCGACGGCATCAGCGCTCCGCCCACCAGTGCAAGTACGAGGGCCGTGAGTATCCCAATGACTGTGCTCCATAGCGCACCAGGCTTTCGAGATGAGTAACTGATAGTTTTCATAACTCCGAATTCTAGTCGGACAAACGTCCGAGCGTGACGAGTTGTGAGAGCTAACTGTATGTTGTGCAACAATTTTCGGAAGTCTGACGAATCTACTGGGAGGCAGCTGAAAATGAACTGTGATCGGAGCGGATGTGAGCCGCAGATTGGGAGCGCGGATAGCTGGTTGATCGCTTGTCGAGTGGGTTTCGATGCCGGCCATGCGGGGTAAAGGATTCTCATCTGCAATGGCTTCAGTCGCTGTGTAGATGTTGATTCGGCATTTGGTATTTCTTACAGATTCAGCTATCTTACTGCAAAGTAAGTATGAATTCGGCAATCGATCGGGGCGATTGCCGACCTGAGTACGAGGACCGATATGCGGTTAAACCTGGGGGCCGTAGTTCGGCGACGTCGTTGGGCGCGAGACGTATTGGCAGCCACGGCGGCATGTGCGCTGGCGATTTCCGCGTTGCTGTCGGTCCAGACATCAGCCTCGGCGTCCGAACTGGACGAGTACGTGAATTTGCCTTTGGTGAATCGGAATGCCGAACACGGTCCGGGCGGTGTCCATCCCGCTTTGCCGACTGATCTCGGCACCTTGCAAGCCCTTGTGGAAGAAGCCCGCGCCAGTGGTCGCAGTCCGGAATCCTATGCGGCCTTGCTGTTTCAGTATCGATTGGTCGCTGCCACGGAAGCCGCCGGAATCGATCTCTCATCGTGGAACCCGCGCGCCGGAGTGTCGGCTAATCGCACCAACCTGGTGAAGTCGTACCGCTACTACGAGGATCTGCAACTCGGGCACCCGGAATTGCAGTGGGCGGGCATGGGCGGACAGGTAGGCGCGGACTTCGGCGGGGGACTGATCGACTTCGAACTGATGGCGGACGTGTACTCGTTTCCGAATCTCCAGCAGGTTGCCAATTCGATAGTTTCTCAGGTCACGGATCAGGTTGGCGTGCAAGCGCTGAACCAATTGCCGGCAGGGCTGCGCGCACTCGCGGCGGTGGGCAGGAACGTCACGGCGGACGACTTGGATTATGCGCTGGGGATGATCCTGGTGATGCAGAAGAACATCTTCTTGGATCTGATGCCGATGCATCAGGCATACGTGGATGAAGGGCTTCCCGCGCTGGAGGAAATGCAGAGTGCCGGACTATTCGGCAAGGATGTCATGGACGCCTGGCGTGATGTCGCGTCCAGTGATTCGAATCGGATCGCACTGGGGAACGTTGCGCTGCTCCAGCGTGAGCAAGGGGTGATCATCCGCGACCAGTGGGATACCGTGCGCGCCTACAAAGGTGATGTGGGAGAAGCGATCACCTACGCATCGACCGTTGCCGGCTCGCCCTCTGTCGCCGGCGTGGTCCCGCCTCGCTCGTTCCGGCCCCTCGAGTTCACGACGACACTCGCTGACGGACGCACCGCGAACGTGACGATGCCACTGCCGGATTGGAACTGGTCGGTGTACGAGGACCGGTGGGACTACATCACCTCACAGCTATTGCCGAAGTACCGAGCAATGGTCGAAGAAGATTGGCCACGGCTCGTAGCCACATTGAGTGTTCCCTACGAAATTCAATTGGAGAGCCACCGCCCGATGATGACCCTCCCACAAACTCTCGAATCGGCCCTCTCCAGTTTGAAAGTGACGGTTCAGTGATGTCGTCGGCGACATTCCGAAGGTTGGCGCCGCTGGTAGCGCTGACCGTTGCGCTGGTCCTGCCAGCAACGGCTGGAGCTGAGGTGCCGGACAGTGATGTCCCGAAAGACGTGCAAACTCCTGTATCCGAGGAGTTTCGGACCGACACCCCAACTCTGGGAGAGGTATTCAACGGGTTCACCGTCGGTGCTCTCAGTTCAGGGGAGTTCGCATCCGAAGAGGAGATCTTCACTGCACTCACCGCCGATGATCCGTTTTACGACGAGCCGGTGTTGACCGGCGCCGAGCGTCCCGGTGATCTCCTGAAGTCGAAGAAGGTGGATGTACTGTTCACCGGATACAAACCGGGACAGCTCGACGCCTACAAGATCATGTATGTCACAACCGGAATCGACGGTTCGACGCCGGTAGTGAGCACTGGAATCATGATGATCCCGATCGACGGAACGCCTGCGTCGGAGAAGAAGATCATCAGCTATCAGGAGGCCAACGACAGCGTCGGCGGCTACTGTCATCCGAGTTCACACTGGACCGGCGGCGATCCGCTGGACGGCGCCTCCTGGTCGGCCTTGGGTCCACTGGCGCTGATGTTCGGAAAAGGCTATGCCGTAGTGATTTCCGACGTCGGGAACAACGGAGACCGTGATCCCCACGGGGTCTTCGCGGGTAAGTTCGCCGGGCACGCCCAGTTGGATGCAGTGCGCGCAGCATTTCAGCTGCAGGATTCCGAGCTGAATCCGGATGCGGAGATTGCGTTGTTCGGAATCGCTGGTGGTGGAGTCGGTTCGGCATTCGCCGCCGAATCTGCGCAGTCCTACGCGCCGGAACTCGATATCGTCTCGACAGTCCTCGAGGGCATGGTGATCAAGCCCCGAACATTCATGGAGACAACAGATTCCTCGGTCGGCGCAGGCTTCGGATTTGCGACGCTCCTCGGTCTCGAACCGTGGTATCCCGAGATGAAGTTGAACGACAAGCTCAATCCCGTGGGCCGAGCGATTGCCGACGTGTACCGGGGTGAGTGCCAGATGCCGGCGTACTTCACGCTTCCGTTCGTGCCGTTGGCAAGCCTTTTCGAGCCGGGAATCGATCCGATCACAGAACCCAGCTTCCAGCGCGCGTACGACGACAACGTATTGGGTCACGGTGCTCCGGCGTCGAAGGTATTGATAACTTCGTGTGCAAAGGACGACTCCCCGATGTCACTTGTACCGGTAGCTGATGCGCGAGAACTGGCGGACACGTACAGAAGCCGAGGGACGGACGTGAGCTATCAGCCCACCGACTGCAGTATGGATCGCGCAGTCGCGGATCCATACGGTTGGGGGACAGACCTGTTCGGAATGCAGACAATCGATTGGATTGCCCACAATTTCGACAACTGAGTGAAACTATCCGGTGACAGCGAGACGCAAACTCTGATGGCGGCGTACGAACATGCTGGGGACCCAACGTGGCGGGAATTCGGAATCGACTGTGACATGCGAACTGTTTTCGAGAAGTACGGCGATGGCGGTTTTTGCTTCCAGCCTGGCCAGCGCGGCCCCGACACAGAAATGTGCTCCCTTGCCGAAGGCGAAATGCGCTCGGAGATTGGCCCGGTCGAGGTTCATCGCGTGTGGGTCGGTGAACGACTCCGGGTCGCGGTTCGCCGAGCCCCACAGCAGTATGAGATGACTGCCGGCGGGTAGCGCCACTCCGCCGAGGGTTGTGTCCGCATTGACATGTCGGTGGTGTCCGCGAAAAGGCGACTCGAGTCTGAGCGTCTCCTCCAGGAATGCGCTCACGAGTAGGGGGTCCTCGCGCAGCTGCGTCTGTATCTCGGGGCGCTCGGCGAGTAGCCGTGCAGAGTTGGCGATCAGTCCGGCGGTCGATTCGCCACCCGCACCGACGAGTTGCACCAACATCAGAACGGCCACGTCTTCGCTGAGTTCGCCTGCGTCACAGCAGTGGACGAGGTCTCCGAGTAGATCGTCGACCGGGTTTGTCCGCGCCTCACGAAACTTGCTGTAGAGGTACCCGGTGAGTTCGGCCGCCGAGGTGACGACGTCCGTAAACCGTTCCGCCGTCACGATGCCGCTGAGAAGTTCGGTGCTGTCGTAAGACCACGCCAGCAATTGGGGGACGTCGGCTGTCGGCAAGCCGATCAGTGTGGCAACCATCTGCAGCGGCAGTGTGTCCGCTACCGACGTGACCCATTCGATCTGTCGACCGTCGAAGCCGTTGTCCCACAACTGCTGCGTGTACTCGAGCATCGTCGGCTCGAGTGCTCGTATGCGTTTGGCGACCAGTGTCGGCAGCACAAGTTTGCGCTGGTGCTGATGGTCGGGCTCGTCGGCAGTCGCGAGAACGTGAACAGCTTGCCCGCCGCTGTCCATATCGAAGGTCAGGGCCGAACCGTCCTGTGTACGGACCAGCACCCCGGTGAGGTTGGAGGAGAAGTCCTCCGTACGGGAAACGGCTTCGGTGACAAGTTCCCACGTCGACACCAGATAGAAGTCGGTATCGGGTATTCGATACACGGGGTGCTCGCGCCGGAGTACGTCGTAGAGCGGGTAAGGGTCGTCGATATTCGACGGGAGGAAGGGGTTGATGTCCAGCGTCGGTGGTGTCACGAATGGAAGATTTCACGGCCAGCGAGGAGAAGTCAACAGGTGGAAAAGGCCTCTGAACTGGCATTTTGAGAAAATCTCACGCACATCGACCCCCTCGTACTTCTCCCAGGTCAGAGGCTCGCGGCCTTCCGTAGCCTTGAGATTTCTGATTGAATCTGTCTCGAGGTGAGACGAGGTGAGACGAGGTGACGGAGAGTGACCGGTGTGAACGAGCGCCGCGCTGCCGACTGGTTGGCCGGCGGTAACCGCCGTGAACTCGCAACCGAGCGCATCTTCGCGGCTGCAGCAGAGCTGATTCGAGAACAGGGATTCGATCGGTTCAATGCCGACGACGTCGCTTCCCGCGCAGGCTGTTCGCGGGCGACGCTCTACCGCTACGTGGGTGGCAAGTCCGCGATCCGTGAGGGGCTGTTGTCGCGAGGTGCGGCGTCCGTGGCGAGCCAGGTTTCGGCTGCCGTCGAATCACTGCGTGGCGACGAGCGGATCGTGGAGTCGATCCTCGTCGCCGTCGACGCGATCAGAGCCGACGCCGCCATGAGCCATGGCCTTGCGGCGGCGCGGGCCGACGGTATCGACGAGTATCTCGTGTCTTCTCCGTTGCTGCCGCGTACTGCACTCGAACTTGCTGGATTGGATCCCGAAGGTCAACAGTCGCAGTGGGTGGTTCGGATCGTGTTGATGCTGTTGGCGTGGCCTCTTGCAGACAGGGCCGCCGAACGACGGATGGTCGAGTCGTTCGTCAGCTCCTGAGGCCGCCGCGTCAGCGAGTGCCGACGGGTCTGTCGCCGACTATCGAGATTCGATCCATCACTCTGCGGGCGGGGAAGTAGTCGCTGGCCGCGTAGTGCTGACAAGTTCGGTTGTCCCAGAATGCAATCGTATTCGTCCGCCACTTGAGTCGTACTTGGAACTCGGGACGATGTACGTGTCGGTAGAGCAGGGTGAGTAGCTCGTCGGACTCGGCTTCGGACACCCCGACGATCCTCTGGGTGAAGCTGAGATTGACGAAGAGAACCTTTCGGCCGGTCTCGGGAATCACTCTCACCACCGGATGTCGAACCGCCGGGAACTGTGGACGCAACTTCGCCACCGTCGACGGATCCATGTGCTTGCCGAACGAATTGATCCAATCATGCTCGGCAACAAGCTGGTCGATGCGTTCTTTGATGCCCTCTGGGAGTAGCTCGTATGCCGCTCCGGTATCGGCCCACAAGGTATCGCCTCCGACCGGGGGTACCTCGACTGCGCGCAATACCGCTGCGAACGAGGGGAATTCGTGCCAACTGACGTCGTTGTGCCAGTTGTTCTCGACCCCGCCGGTCATCGCATCTTTTGCAAGTGTGACTATGTCGGCTTCGCTTTGACCGGGTTGGGTGTACTTGAAAAACGGATGCTGTTCCAGTGAGCCCCATCGACTCGCGAAATCTCGGTGTTCGCTGCGATCGATAGTTTGATCGCGGAAGAAGAGTACTTTCCATTCGAGTAGCGCTCGGCGAAGTTCCGACATCGTCTCATCCGAGAGTTGGCCACTCAGTTGGATTCCCGAGATTTCTGCACCGATGGTAGGCGTCGTCGGAGTGAGTGTGAAACGTGTGTACGGCAACACTTCGAATCCCTCCGCGGTGCGAGAGGCCACGAGCGGCCCGTAGGCGGCGAGTGGATCGGTTGCTACCGGATAGATCTGTCCGCTCACGAATGCCGTCATGTCCGTCATCCTTACTCGTTCGGGTGGGGTCTTTCGCCACGGTAAGGCAATATCCTTAAATGTGTCAAGGGCGAGTGAAAAGTATGGTTGCATTATTGAGAATTAACTTTATGATCTGAATCAGATGGTCTGCGGCAGATTTGATGGTTCGAAACACTGATCCGTTGGACACTAATCCTAGGAGTGGACGAGTATGGAAACACGTGTCGAGTACACGGAACTATTCATCGGCGGTGCATGGGTGACGCCGTCCGGTAGTGGAGTCATCGAGGTGATGTCGCCGCACACGGAGCGCGTGATCGGTTCGGTCCCAGCGGCGTCGACGGCGGACGTCGACCGCGCAGTGGAGATCGCGAGGGCGGCATTCGATTCCGGGGAGTGGGCACAGACACCTCTTGCTGATCGCATCGCGGTCGTCACTCGCATCAAGGACGCGATCCTCGCCAGGAGTGAGGAATTCGCAGCGCTGATCTCGCGGCAGAACGGTGCTCCGTCCAGTTCGGCGATGCGCACGCAGGTGTTGGGAGCCGTTGCGGCCTACGGCGCGGCGTGTGCCGTTGCGGCGCAGTTCCCGTTCGAAGAGTCGCGTGCGGGCGTCGGCGGCCCGATGTTGATCCGTCACGAACCGGTGGGTGTCGTGGCCGCAATCGTTCCGTGGAACGTGCCACAGTTGGTGATCGCTGCGAAACTTGCTCCGGCACTCTTGAGTGGATGCGCGGTGATCTTGAAACCGGCTCCGGAGACACCGCTCGATTCGAACTTGCTGGCCGAGATCTGTTCACAGGCAGGGCTTCCAAAGGGAGTGCTGACCGTCTTGCCTGCCGAACGAGACGTGAGCGCTTATCTGGTTGCCCACCCCGGAATCGACAAGGTGGCCTTCACCGGTTCGGTGCCAGCAGGTAAGGCGATCATGGCCGCTGCGGCGGCGAATCTCACGCGGGTGACCCTCGAACTCGGTGGCAAGTCGGCTGCGATAGTCCTCGAAGACGCAGATGTCGATCAGGCGCTGCCCAATATCTTGGCCGGATCGTTCGCCAACAGCGGTCAAGCCTGCGTCGCGCTGACGCGTATTTTGTTGCCGGTCAGCAGGTATGACGAGATCGCGGAGAAGTTCGCTGCCGCAGTCGCGGCGATGAAGGTCGGCGATCCTACCGATCCGGCGACTGTGATCGGCCCGATGACAAGTGCGGCGCAGCAGCGACGAGTGCTCGACTATGTCGGAATCGGCGAGGCAGAGGGTGCGAAGATCTTGACGGGAGGGTCTGTTCCGGAGGGGCTTTCGACGGGCTGGTACGTCGAACCCACGGTCTTCGGCAACGTCGACAACTCCATGCGGATTGCTCGCGAGGAAATCTTCGGGCCGGTCGTCTGCCTGATTCCTTTCGAAGACGAAGCCCACGCAATCGCGATTGCCAACGATTCGGATCTAGGACTCTCCGGAGCAGTCTGGACCGCGGACACTGAGCACGGCGTCGAGGTGGCACGGCAGATTCGCACCGGCACCTTCTCGGTCAACTGCCAACGATTCGACGTCGTTGGTCCCTTCGGCGGTTACAAGAATTCGGGAGTGGGGCGCGAATTCGGCCCGGAAGGTCTGGCAGCGTACCTCGAAGCCAAGAGCATCTTCCTCCCTGCTTGATCAGGCGAAATCACAAAGATTCAGCCCCACTTCGATTGTCGAGGTGGGGCCGAATCAGCTTGAGTCAGATGCCAATGTCCTTGGCGATGATCGTCTTCATCACTTCACTCGAACCCGCATAGATTCGGTTGACCCGTGTGTCCGCATACAGACGTGAGATCGGGTATTCACGCATGTAGCCGTATCCGCCGTGTAGTTGCAGGCACTTGTCGATGACGCGGCCGGCCATTTCAGTACAGAAGAGCTTGATCCTCGCGGCGTCCGCGACGGTCAACTCGCGGATCTCGTCCAGATCGAGTGCTCGGTCGACCGCAGCTTGCGCGGCCGCGACTTCTGCCGAGCATTCTGCCAAGACGAATTTCGTGTTCTGGAATTGAGCCACGGGGGTGCCGAAGACCTCGCGCTCCTTGACGTATGCGGTCGCGAACTCGATTGCTGCGCTCGCATTCGCGTAAGACCCCACGGCGGCGCCGAGTCGTTCCCGGACGAGATTTCGGGTGAGGTAGCCGAACCCGGCACCTTCCTCGCCGAGGAGGTTCTCGATCGGCACGCGGACATCGGTGAACGACAGTTCTGCGGTGTCCTGCGCTCGCAGCCCCAACTTCTCGAGCTTGCGACCGACGCTGAAGCCTTCCGACGTGGTGTCGACGCAGAGAATCGACAGACCAGCGCGGCGGTCCGCATCGCCTGCAGGACTGGTGCGGGCGACCACGAGAATCAAGTCGGCCTGCACTCCGCCGGTGATGAACGTCTTGGATCCGTTGAGCATGTAGTGGCTGCCGTCACCGGACAGTCTCGCCGTTGTCTTGATCCCGGCAAGGTCGGAACCGGCGCCCGGTTCCGTCATCGCGATGGCGGTCATCAGTTCACCGGAGAGGAAACCGGGAAGCCACCGAGCTTTCTGTTCGTCGTTGCCGTACTCGACCAGATAGGGAAGGACGAGGCACGTGTGGACGACGTCGGCGCCGAAAGTGACCCCTGCCCGTGCGGTCTCCTCACGGATCACTGCCTGATACTTGAAGCTCGTCTCCCCGCCGCCGCCGTATTCCTCGGGTAGCTCGATTCCGAATATTCCGAGGTCACCCAACTGCCGATACAGTGACCGGGGAACCATGCCGGCTTCCTCCCATTCTGCGAAGTGTGGGACGACCTCACGGGCGATGAACGTCCGAATCATGTGACGGAACGTATCGTGATCGCTGTTGTAGACGGTTCGTTGCACGTGATTCTCCTTGGGCTCGGTACCCTGAAGTCAGGTGTCCGGTTCTGAGGTGAGGTAAGGTTCTCTAACCAGATGTTGAGAGAAAATTGCGGAATGAGCTGTTGTTTTCCGGCAATAAGTGAATAATAACTCATAGACGTGTGTTTGACGATGCAACACTGGTTGTTCGGAATTCCGGTTTGTTCGGAAATTCCGGTTGTCGCGAAGGAGAGAGTCAGGATGGTCGTACGTCGGCCCCACGACCGCAAGCAGCAGATACTTGCTGCTGCTGGTGAACTTTTCCGTGAGCACGGCTATCACAACGTGTCCGTTGCGCAGGTGGCTGCGGGAGTTGGAATCACGGCGCCTGCCCTGTATCGGCACTTCAAGAACAAGCCGGATCTTCTCTACGCCGCGGTCAACGCGGGCATCGAATCGCTCTACGACCGGGTCGCCGGGTCCGAGGATCTGAAATCGATGATCGCCGAGCTTGCGGCTTCGGTATCTCGTCGTCGAGGGCTCTCGCTGCTGTGGCAACGCGAAGCCCGCTACCTACCCGACGAGCAACGGGAAGAAATGCGCGCGACGCTCAAGAGTGCCGCCGCACGCGATGCTGCGCTGATCCGAACGGAACGCCCCGAACTCGACGAGGAAGACAGCTATCTACTCGCCTGGGCTCTCATCGCTGTCTTCAACAGTGTGTCCTCGCATCGGGTGTCCCTGCCGAGACGTCAGATGGAACTGCTGCTGGCGGAGTTGGCGGAGCGGGCGGTGCATACGGAACTCGGCCACTCCGAGGTGAAGGTGGAGACGCCGACCGGTCACGTTCCGTTGGCGATGCCCAGGCGTGAACTCTTGTTGACCGAAGCAATTCGTCTGTTCGACGAGCGTGGGTACCAGGCGGTCAACACCGAGGACATCGGTGAGGCTGCCGGAACTACGGGCCCCAATGTGTACAACCACTTCGATGCCAAGATCGACCTTCTGATCGCGGCGGTTTCGCGAGGTGGTGAGCGGCGGCGGATCGGTGTCGCGCAGGCGCTCGCTGCCGCATCGGGACCGGAGGATGCGTTGTCCGGATTGCTTGCAGCACATATTGATTTCGCGATCAACGAGCGTCATCTGATCGGACTGTTGATCAGTGAACTCGACCAGTTGCCGGACAAGTTCCGCCGCACGTGCGAACAGAATCAGCGTGAGTACGTCGCGTTGTGGGTCAAGATGCTCGACGACGTTCGTCCGGGGCTCGAACCCGCGACGGCCAGAATAACCGTCAATGCCGCATTGACCGTTGTGGAAAACGCGGTGCGTATCGGCCGGCTACGTCGTCGTGAAGACCTGCCTGAGCGCCTGTTCGAGATCGGCTCCGCAGTTCTGCTGGGCGGCTAGTCGAGAGAGTAGCCGGGTGCTGTTGGCGGACAGTCACATTCAAGATGGTATACATTTTTGTATATGTTTCTTGAGTACCTAGTCGATGAATTCAACTGATCGGAGACGTCCATGCGTTTCGACGCAACAGAACTGACGATCGAGGAACTCGAACTTCAGGCAGAAGTGCGGGAGTACCTCGACGAGCGGCTCACCCCCGGTAGCTACCCGCTCGGACTCGGGATGTCCGGGGCAGTGGATCCGGAGTTCTCGCGAGATCTCGGTAGCCGTGGCTGGCTCGGAATGTCTCTGCCGAAGGAATACGGCGGGGGCGGGCGGTCGGCAGTGGATCGATTGGTCGTCGTGGAAGAACTTCTCGCGCGGGGAGCGCCGGTCGGCTATCACTGGATCGGAGACAGACAGTCGGGTCCGAGCATCGCCGCCAACGGCACGGAAGAACAGAAGCGGCACTTCCTGCCAGGTATCGCGAACGGTGAGTTCTCGTTCTCGATCGGAATGAGTGAACCCGACTCGGGTTCGGACCTGGCATCGGTAAGAACTCGCGCCGAATGTGTCGAGGGCGGATGGAAAGTCAACGGAACCAAGATCTGGACCACCGGTGCCTTCCACGCCACACACATACTCGCCCTGCTTCGAACCTCGGCAGACAAGCACAACGGACTCACTCAGCTGATCGTCGATCGCGACAGCGATGGCCTGACCGTCTCACCCATTCCGTTCATCGACGGAAGCGAGGACTTCTGCGAGGTGTCTTTCCAGGACGTTTTCGTGCCGGACTCGCGTCGCCTCGGCGACGTCGGAGCGGGCTGGGGACAAAACACCGGTGAACTCGCACTCGAGCGAGGTGGCGTCGACCGTTGGATGTCGCTGATGCCGGTCCTCGAGAACTGGGCAGCCAACCAGGCGGCGCAGGGCGGCCCCGCGGCCCTGGCCGATCTGGGCTCGATTGCCGCGCGCTGCTGGGCTTTTCGTGGGATGTCGCTGTCCATTGCACGAATGGTCGACGCGGGTCGCTCGCCGGTCACGGAGGCCGCGCTGATCAAGGAAATGGCAACACGCTTCGAACAGGACTGTGTTGCCACCGTGGCACGGCACCTCGGCCGGGCTCCGGACCTTGCATCCGACGACCCGTACGAGTCACTGCTCGCCCGGGCTGTGCTGGTGGCACCGTCGTGGTCGATTCGCGGTGGCACCAACGAAATTCTCCGCACCGTGATCGTGAAAGGGTTGAACCGATGAATTCGGGGTCAGAGATCAACGCGTACACATTCGACGCCGACCTCGAAGCGATGGTCGAGCAATTCTTCGCCGAGAAGTCCGGCACCGAAGTGGTGGCGCAGGCCGAGATCGACGGTCTTCCCAGCGAACTTTGGAACGCAGCAGTGGAACTGGGGTTGCCGCTGGTCGGTCTTCCCGAATCTGTTGGTGGTTCCGGTGGCTCGCTCCTCGATGCCGTGACTGTGCAGCGCGCTGCTGCGAGGCACGCTGCGCCGTTGCCTCTCGCCGAGACTTACCTCGCGGGCAGGCTGGCAGCAGCGGCCGGGCTACCGGTGCCCTCCGGAATCGCAACCGTCGCCCCGGGATCGCAGCGCGACGATGCGCGTCGGATCGGCGACGGCCACGTATCGGGAACCTTTCACGATGTGCCATGGGGGAGCGCAGCATCAGTGCTGGCGGCAGTTCTCGGTGATCGAGTTGTACTTCTGGACATCTCCGATGCCGAGATCGGGTCCGGGACGGATTTCGCAGGGCAACCGCGTCAGAGTCTGACGTTCTCCGAAGCGCGCACCGTCGACGGTGACAACCCGGTCGATGCCCGGATTCTCAGTAGACTCGGTGCCTTCTTGCGCTCGGTACAGATGGCAGGAGCCATGGAGTCGGTGTCGACGTTGACCCGTCGCTACGTTTCGGAGCGGGTGCAGTTCGGCAGGCCGATTGCGCAGTTCCAAGCCGTCCAGCAGCACATCGTCACCCTCGCACAGATGGCATCGATGTCCACACTGTCCGTGGATCGCACGGCGCACGCGCTCACCCGTCGCGACGCCGACTTCGAAGTGTGTGCAACCAAATTGGTGGTTTCGCAGAATGCGCTCGCGAGCGTGCGCGCCGCCCACCAGGCACACGGTGCGATCGGCATGACCCGCGAATACCGCTTGCAACAACTCACCCGACGACTGCATGCCTGGCGATCGGAGTTCGGCGACGACATCGCGCTTGCGACGCAACTCGGAAGTGCTGTCGCGACGACGCCCTCCCTGCCCCGATTGATCACCGACCCACAACCGACCTTGGAGCTGAAGTCATGACCGATGCCGTGCACGTGGAAATCGACGGACATGTCGGAACCATCGAGTTCTCACGCCCGCCCGCCAACTACTTCGATCAGGAGATTCTGCAGCAGATCGCCGATGCGGCAGCCGGTCTCGTCAACGGTGGAGACATTCGCGCGATAGTTCTCGCCTCGGCGGGCAAACACTTCTGTGCCGGCGCGAACTTCGGTGAGGGTGGACTGGGGCCCGATCGCGCCGACACGGTGCGCGCGATCTACACCGAGGCGTTGCGGCTGTTCGAGATTCCGGTTCCCGTGATTGCGGCAGTGCAGGGATCCGCGGTGGGCGGTGGTCTCGGCCTCGCCTGCGCCGCGGACTTCCGCGTCGCCGGGCCGTCGACACGGTTGCACGCGAACTTCGCTGCGTTGGGGTTCCACCAGGGATTCGGCCTCAGCGTCACCTTGCCCCGAATCGTCTCGATGCAGTCTGCAGCGGATCTGCTGTACACGGCGCGGCGGCTGACGGGCGTACAGGCGCACGAACTCGGTTTGGTGGACCGATTGGCCGAAGATGCGAACATTCGGCAAGAGGCACTGGCGTACGCCCACGAAATTGCCTCGAGTGCACCGTTGGCCGTCCGCTCCATGAAGGCGACGTTGCGCGCGGGGCTACGGGACGAGGTCGCCACTGTTCTCGAGCGCGAGTTGGCGGAGCAGGTTGTTCTCTGGGGGACCGAGGACTGCGTCGCCGGCATCGAGGCCAACCTCGCACGAGTGCAACCGCAGTTCAACGCGAGGTGAAGTCGACGCGACCACTATCGTATCCACCGTGAAGGAACCAACCGGTGCGCAACGCTGCCTGCAACAGATCCGGCAGATGATCGTCTCGGGTGAGCTGCTGCCTGGACAGAAAGTCCACCAAAGCGAGCTCGCCGAGCGGTTGAACGTCAGCCGAATTCCGGTCCGTGAGGCACTTTCGACCTTGCAGGCAGAGGGTGTCCTCGAACACAAGTCCAACACCGGGTACACCGTCGCCAGATTCAGCAGCGAAGATCTTTCCGAGCTCTACCTGATGCGACGTCTGCTCGAAACGGAGATCCTGACGTCGATCGATCTCGGTGGCGTCGACGTCGCCGAGTTGGAACGAATCCAGGAGCAGGTCGACCAGGCGGAACCGAGCGAGCAGGGTCCAGAGTTTCAGGAAGCCAACCGTGAGTTCCACTTTCGTCTGTTCTCGTACTCGCCCCTGCAGCGTGTGCTGCAGGAAGTGGATCGGCTCTGGTACATGTCGGACTTCTATCGTGCCCTGTACATCCACGAGCCGTCGTCGCGTCGGAAGGTTTCCGAGGACCACGGCCGGATTCTCCAGGCCGTTCGCGATCAAGATTCGGCCGAACTGATCCGGGCGAGCGACGAACATCGATCTGCTACAGAAGATCTGGTCGTACGAAGGCTGGGTCGCAGTCGACCTCGCTGAGCGAGGACGAAGAGCAAACAGGTGCGCGGTATCCTTCCGGTTCTCGGATACCGCGCACCTGTGGTCGTGGGACGGCCGAACGCTCAGGGCGCCAGAGTGTCGCGAAGTTCGTTCTTACGGATCTTCCCGGTCTGCGTCGACGGTAGCTCGTCGAGTACGTATACCTCGCGTATCTTCTGGTACGGAGCAACCTGCGTGGCAACATGATCCATGATCTCGGTCGCAATCTGCTCGATGCGATCGACCGACTCCGGGTTGACCACGACGAAGGCCACCGGAATCTCCCCGGCCAGTTGGTCGGGCGCGCCGACCACGGCCGCCTGCAGTACGTCGGGGTGCGTGCACACCAACTCTTCGAGCGGTTGCGGGTAGACGTTGTAACCCTTGTAGATGATCAAGTCCTTGGAGCGGCCGCCGATGAACAGGTTGCCATGCTCGTCACGCCAACCCATGTCTCCGGTATGAAGCCAACCGCCGATGAACTGACCGGCGCTGAGTTCGGGTTCGTTGTGGTATCCGTCGGTGATCTGTGGCCCGCGGGCCCAGATCTGCCCGGTCTCACCCGTAGCCAGGACGGCTTCGGTGACTTCGTCGCGGATCTCGATCTCGGTGTCGGGGAAGGGGAGCCCGACGCTTCCCAACGGAGTGGGGCGTTCGTCGCACGGTGAACCCATGGTCAGACCCATTGTTGCTTCGCTGAGCCCGTAGCCTTCGGTGACGAGCGCGTTCGGGAAGACCTCTCGCAGTGTACGGATCGCCGTCGTATCGAGTGGGGCTGCTCCGGATCCGAGAATCCGAACCGAACCCAGACCGTGCTCCCGCAGAGTCCGTGCGCGTAGCAACGCGTAGTACATCGTGGGAGATCCGCCGATGTACGTCACCTGATACTTGTCGACGTCGGCGAGAAATCGGTCCGGATCGAAGCGCGTCCCTAGTATCACCGTGCCACCGAGCAAGGTGGTGAAGTTGTGACTGACCAGACCGAGGCCGTGGAACAGAGGCGCGATCGAAATCGACGCGCCTTCACCCGGAACGATGGAGTAACGCGTGACTGCGCCCTCGATCGGCCGAACGAGAAGTGCACCGTCGACGAGTTCGGCTCGATGCCCGGAGCGCCAACAGGCGGATTGGAGCACGTTGGCCACGAGATTCCGGTGAAGTACCCGTACGGCCTTGGACTTTCCGGTTGTGCCGCCGGTCAATTGCAGGTGAGCAACAAGGTTGGGATCCACCCGGTAGTCGGCCAATGGTTTCGACGAGGCGAGGTCCGTGATGGAGGTGAGACCTTCGCAATGGCCTGACTGCGCGCCGACTCCCGGAACCAGTACCAGGATGCGATGCGGTGCGGACAGTGTGTTGGCCTCGATTGCCGTTGCAGCACAGGATGGATGGGTGAATACGACCTTGGCGTCGACGTCGTCGAGCTGGCGCTTCAATTCGGTCACAGGCTGCGCCGGATTTATCGGAGCCACTGCTGCTCCGGCGCACAGTGCGCCGTAGTACGCGACAATGAACCAGATCGAGTTCGGCATGTGCAGTCCCACTGCGTCACCCGGCTGGACACCACGCTCCCGCAGACCCTGCGCTACGCGCAGCGCTTGATCATGCAATTGCGAGTAGGTCAGTGACGTGTCGCCGTCGACGAGGGCGAGACGTTCGGGGTACGAGCGGGCCGCTCCGGCCAGAATCGCGTCGGCACCGCATTCGGGATATTCCAAGCTGCGTGGCAGTCCGAGCGGCCAACTCGAACTCATGTCAGGGCTCTGAATTTCTGTAGCCGTCATCTCAGATCAGCTCGAGAATCGTGGCATTGGCCATTCCGCCGCCTTCACACATGGACTGCAATCCGTAGCGGATGCCGTTCTCTCTCATGTGATGTACGAGAGTGGTCATCAGACGTGCGCCGGAACCACCGATCGGATGACCCAATGCCATCGCGCCACCGTTTGGGTTCATGCGTTCGTAATCGGCGCCGGTCTCACGGAGCCAGGCCAGCGACACCGAGGCGAAAGCTTCGTTGATCTCGAACGCACCGATGTCACCGATCGAGAGACCGGACTTCGCAAGAGCTTTCGCCGTAGCCGGAATGGGACCCTCGAGCATGGTGACAGGATCCGTACCGGTGACCACCGCGGTGTGAATACGTGCGATGGGTGCCCAACCTCGAGATTTCGCGAACTCGCTGGTGGTCACGAGCAGCGCGGCGGAACCGTCGGAGATCTGCGACGAATTTCCGGCAGTGATCGAGCCGTCTTCGGAGAAAGCAGGTTTGAGCGATCCGAGCTTCTCGAGAGTGCCACCGCGACGCACCCCCTCGTCCTTCTCGAAGACACTGCTGCGGCCGTCGGCGTCAGTCACCGTCACAGCAGTGATCTGATCCTTGAAACGACCTTCGTCGATCGCGGCGGCGGCGCGCTCGTGCGAATCCAGCGCATGCTGATCCAGTTCGGCCCGCGAGATGCCGTACTTTTCGGCAATCATCTGGGCGCCCATACCCTGGTTGAAACGAATACCGTTGTAGCGCTCCCAGACAAGCGGCCCGTGCGGCTCACCGAAACGTGCGTCGGCACGTGCGGAGCCCATCGGTACGGCGCTCATCATCTCGACGCCGCCCGCGATTGCGACATCGTACTGGCCGGAGATCACGCCGGCGGCCGCCTGGTGAACTGCCTGTTGGGACGATCCGCACTGGCGATCGACGGTTACCCCTGGCACATGTTCGGGCCAACCGGCCGCCAGGACCGAAGACCGGGCGATGCACCCGGACTGCATCCCGAGCGTGCCGACGCAACCCCAGATCACGTCGTCCACGAGCGCCGGATCGAGATCGACTCGATCGGCCAAGGCCTCGAGAACATGTGCAGACAGCGAGACTGCATGCATTCGGGAAAGTGCACCGTTTCGTTTACCGACTGCGGTTCGGACGGCGTCGACGACGACTGCGTCACGCATGGGAACTCCTTCGATCGTTCGTGTGACTGGGAAGATCTGGATCCGGTCTCTACAGACCCATGTCCTTGGCGATGATCGTCTTCATGACTTCACTTGTACCGCCGTAGATACGGCTCACCCGAGTGTCTGCGTACAAACGCGCGATCGGGTACTCGAGCATGTAGCCGTATCCGCCGTGTAATTGCAGGCACTTGTCGATGACGCGCGCGGCGACCTCGGTACCGAACAGCTTGATGCGCGCTGCGTCGGCGGCGGTGAGTTCGCCTGAATCGTCGAGTTCGATGCCTCGATCGGCGAGTGCCTGCGCGGCCTCGACCTCGGCAGAGCACTCCGCGAGAACGAACTTGGTGTTCTGGAACGCCGCGACGGGCTTGCCGAACACCTGGCGTTCCTGGACGTAGGCCTTCGCGAATTCGATTGCAGCCCGGGCAGATGCCACACCACGACTGCCGATCGAGAGGCGCTCTCGCGGCAGGTTCTGCCCCAGGTACGAGAAGCCCTTGTCCTGCTCTCCGAGGAGATCGGCAACCGGAACCTTGACGTCGGTGAACGAAAGTTCGCTGGTGTCACTGGCGCGCAGGCCGAGCTTCTCGAGTTTGCGACCGTATTCGAAGCCGGGTGCGTCGGTGGGAACCACCATCAGGCTCAGCCCGAAGCGTCGATCGTCCTCTGCGGGCGCGGACGTGCGTGCAACCACCACGCACAGTTCGGAATTCACCGCACCGGTGATGAAGGTCTTCGCTCCGTTGAGGATGTAGTGAGTGCCGTCGTCGGAGAGCTTGGCAGTGGTGCGGATGCCGGCCAGATCTGATCCGGTACCGGGCTCGGTCATGGCGATGCACAGCGTCTTCTCACCCGTGGCGATCGAGGGGAGCCAACGCTGCTTCTGCTCTTCGTTCGCCAGACGCAGGAGGTACGGCAGGACGATTCCGGTACTGACCGTGTAGTGGCCGAAGCTGACTGCAGCGCGCGAGGTTTCCTCGTCCATCACGGCCTGGAACTTGTAGCTGATCGTGCCGGTTCCGCCGTATTCCTCGGGGATGTCGAAACCCATGACACCGAGATCGCCGAGTTTGTGGAACAACTCGCGTGGGACGCGGTTGTCGCGTTCCCAGTCTGCGTAGAACGGAGTGACTTCCTTCGCGATGAACGTGCGGATCGTCTCGCGGAAATCCTCGTGCTCCTGGGTGAAGAGGTTGCGCTTCATCTCGTCCTGCTTTCTCGTGGAGGGTTAGTTGACCGCGACGACTGCGGAACCGCGCAGTGTCACGGTGCCGTCGGGCAGCGTCATGGTGAGGTCGAGGTGACCGAGGCCGTCTTCGACCTTGACGACCGTCCCGGTGCACCGTGGCGTCGAGTTCACCGGGGTGATCGCTGAGAACCTGACCGAGAAGGAACGGATGCGCTCCTGCTCGTAGTGATCGGTGAGTAGTCGTCCGAGGTACGCCATGGACAACATGCCGTGGGCGAAGACGTCGGGGATACCAACTGCTGCACAGGCATCCATGTCGATGTGGACGGGATTGTGGTCTCCCGAAGCGCCGGCGTACAGAGCGAGTGCGGTGCGTGTGATCTTCGGGACCGTCAGGTCCAGGATGTCTCCGGTATTCAACTCAGCTCACCTTTTCGTAGAGGGTGACGACTCCGGCACCGCCGAGGCCGAGGTTGTGCTGCAGCGCGAGGGTTGCACCGTCCACCTGACGTGGACCGGCGTCGCCACGAAGCTGCCATACCAACTCTGCGCATTGGGCGAGGCCGGTGGCGCCGAGTGGGTGGCCCTTGGACAGAAGGCCGCCGGACGGGTTGACCACCACTCGTCCGCCGTAGGTGTTGTCGCCGCTGAGGATGAACTGCTCGGCGCCGCCCTCTTCCACGAGTCCGAGAGCTTCGTAGCAGAGCACCTCGTTCACCGTGAAGCAGTCGTGAAGTTCGACGACCTTGATATCGCGGGGGTCGACGCCCGAGGCCTCGTAAACGTTACGAGCGGCCGAGGCGGTGACGTCGTAGCCGACGGCCTTGATCATGCTTCCTTCGTCGAAGGTGCTGGGTAGATCGGAAGTCATCGACTGCGCCTTGATCGCGACGTCTGTACGAAGTCCGTTGGCGCGGGCGAACTCTTCGGTGCAGATGATCGCTGCCGCGGCGCCACACGTGGGTGGGCAGGCCTGATACCGCGTGACGGGTCCGAAGAGCGTCGGCGCTGCCAGCACTTCTTCTTCGGTGAGTTGTGTGCGGAACACCGCGTACGGGTTGTCGGCCGAGTGCTTGCGTGCCTTCACCTGAATCTTGGCGAACGTTTCGGCCTTCATACCGAACTTCTCCATGTATTCCATACCCGCCACACCGAAGTACTGCGCAGCCCGCGGAACTGATGCGTCGATCCCGGCGGCGGCCTCTAGTACCTCGTCGAAGCGACCGAGGGGGCGTGGGCGGTCCGTCCAGGCACCCTTGAGGGCGCCGGGTTGCATCTGTTCGAAGCCGAGCGCCAGAGCACATTCCACCGCGCCGCTCTCGACTGCCTGGCGGGCCAGCCAGAGCGCAGTCGAACCGGTGGCGCAGTTGTTGTTGACGTTGATCACCGGGATGCCGGTCTCACCGAGGTTGTACAGCGCGCGCTGGCCACTGGTGGAATCGCCGTACACATACCCGACGTAGGCCTGCTGAACCTTCGAGTACTCGAGGCCTGCGTCCTCGAGTGCCGCGGTGGCCGCGCCTGCTCCCATGACGTCGTAGTCGTCGCTCTTACCTGGCTTGGTGAAAGGGATCATGCCGACCCCGGCTACAAATGCTTTACGGCTCATCGTTTCTCCGAATGATCGAGGGGAGCGGTGTCAGACTCGTCCGCCGTCGACAACCAGGCACTGGCTGTTGACGTAGTCGGATTCCGGTGTGCAGAGCAGGTATACGGCACCCGCGGCTTCCACCGGAGTCGCACCTCGACCGAAGGGGATGGTGGTTGCCATGGCTGCCATGCGGTCGGGATTGACTCCGACACGAATGTCGCGACCGTCGATCGTGATCTTGGTGTCGGAATCGGCTGTCACCTCGGTCATTCGGGTGACGACGAAGCCGAATGCAACCGCGTTGACATTGACCTTGTAGCGGCCCCACTCCTTGGCCAGCGTTTTGGTGAGACCGACGATGCCGGCTTTCGCGCTGCCGTAATTGGATTGTCCTGCATTGCCGAAGACACCCGAAGTGGAGGAGATGTTGACGACCTTGCGGTGGTAGTCGGTGGGATTGGCCTTGATGTACGGCTGGGCGGCACGCAGGATCCGGAACGGCGCCTTGAGGTTGACGTCGAGGATGGTGTCCCACTGCTCGTCGGTCATTTTCTGGATCACGCTGTCCCAGGTGTATCCCGCGTTGTTGACGATGACGTCGAGTCCGCCGAATGATTCGACGGCAGTGTTCACGAAGCGTTCGGCGAACCCGTCCTCGGCAACGGAGCCGACGCACGAGACAGCCTGTCCACCTGTGGCTTTGATATCGCGTTCGGTCTGAGCGGCAGGTTCGGGATCGAGGTCGTTGACCACTACCGAGGCGCCTTCGGAAGCGAGCTTGAGAGCGATTTCACGGCCGATCCCGCGTCCCGAGCCAGAGACGATGGCAACTTTGCCGTCGAGTGTTCCCATGATGCGATCCTTTTCGTTTTCAGCTTGCGGCAGTGACTACGCCGATTTCGGCGAGCACTTCGTCGGTGTGTCGGCCGATGACGGGTGCGGGACGCGGGTCGTCGGCCGGTGTATCGGAGTAACGCGGAGCGGGATTCGGTTGGATGTGACCGTCGCCGAATTTTCCGAATGTCGCTCGGAAGGCATTGTGCGGGTGTACCGCTGCTTCGTCGAAGTTCAATACCGGGGAGACGCAGGCGCCCTGCATGTCGAATGCAGCGTCCCATTCGTCGCGGGTACGGGTCGCGAAGAGATCGGCAAGCCGGTCCGCCATTGCCGTCCATGCTTCTCTGTTGTGCTGCTGTGCGAACAGTGGATCTTCGGTCAGTCCGAGCACTCTCATGGTTGCGGCATAGAACTGTGGCTCCACGCAACCCACCGCCATGAATCCACCGTCGGCGCAACGATAGTTCCGGTAGAAGGGAGCGCCGCCGTCGAACATGTTGGATGCGCGCTCGTCCACCCAGCGATCTCGCGCGAGTAGTCCGTGGATCAATGCCAGCTGCACGGCGGTGCCGTCGGTCATCGCCGCGTCGACCACTTGTCCGCGGCCGTCGATTCGTGCGCGCAACATTGCGGTTGTGATGCCGAGTGCCAGCAGCATTCCGCCACCGCCCATGTCTCCGACCAGATTCAGCGGAACCGGAGGGACCTCCCCGGGGGCTCCCATGGCCCCGAGTGCGCCGGTCAGGGCAATGTAGTTGAGATCGTGGCCCGGTTCCTGTGCCAACGGCCCATTCTGGCCCCACCCGGTCATCCGGCCGTACACGAGCTTCGGGTTCCTGGCGAGGCAGGTGTCCGGGCCGAGCCCCAAACGCTCGGTGACTCCCGGCCGGAAGCCCTCGATTACCGCGTCGGCGGTGTCGATGATCTTCAAGACGGTGTCGACGTCGTGAGGATCCTTGAGATCAAGAGCTACCGAACGCCGGTTGCGATGCAGCACAGGATGTCCGGACTGCTTTCCGGCCTCGGTGCTTCGGTCGATCCGAATCACGTCAGCGCCTTGATCGGCAAGTAGCATGCCGCAGAACGGGCCTGGCCCGATACCGCCGAGTTCGACGACACGAAGGCCGGCGAGCGGACCGCTGGGACTGGCGTCAATCGTCATGGAAATAGACATCTTTCGCTGGTAGGGAGACTAACGCGAGCCGGCATCGACGGTCAGACACTGCCCACTGACGTAGTCGGTGTCCTGCGTGCAGAGCACGTACACGGCGCCGGCAGCCTCTGCGGGAGTACCCGGGCGACCGAGTGGGTTGGACGTCTTGACTCGTTCCATGACGGCCGCGCTGACACCGGCCTTGATCTTGCGGCCGCCGATCTCGACAAACGAATCGTCGCCGGCAACTGCTTCGGTCATGCGGGTGAGGATGAACCCGTAGGCAACCGCATTGACGTTGACCTTGTAGCGTCCCCATTCCTTGGCGAGAGTCTTTGTCAGTCCGACGATTCCGGCCTTCGCGGCTGCGTAGTTGGACTGTCCGGGGTTTCCGTAGAGGCCGGCCACCGAGGAGACGTTGACGACCTTGCGGTGGTAGTCGGTGGGGTTGGCCTTGATGTACGGCTGGGCGGCCCGAAGAATACGGAAAGGTGCCTTGAGATGGACGTCGAGAATGGTGTCCCACTGCTCGTCGGTCATCTTCTGGATGACGGTGTCCCAGGTGAATCCCGCGTTGTTGACGATGATGTCGAGTCCGTCGAACGCATCGATCGCGGTGCCGACGAAACGCTCGGCGAAATCGGCGTCCGTCACGGATCCGACGCAGGCGATTGCGTGTCCGCCTGCAGCCTTGATGTCTTCGACCGTTTCGTGGGCCGGTTCGGGATCGAGGTCGTTGACCACTACGGATGCGCCTTCGGAAGCGAGGCGGAGTGCGATGTCGCGACCGATTCCGCGGCCGGAACCGGAGACGATGGCGACCTTGCCGTCGAGAGTGCCCATGTTCGATGTCCTTGCAGTCTAGGTGGAATGAGTGTCGTCAAGCTCGAGGATCACGGATGACCGTGGTGGAGCGGAGGGTCGCAATCGGTTGCCCCTCGCGTGTCACCTCGGTGGTGCGGACCAGAAACTGCAGTGCACCAGCCTTTTTCGCGTAGCAATCCGTGACCGAAGTGGAGAAATGGAGAGTGTCACCTGCATACGCGGTCTTCAGGTAGGTGAACTCCTGCTCGCCGTGCAGGATCGTCCGGATGTCGATTCCGAGATCCGCGTAGAAGGTGGAGGGATTCGGTCGCTCCATGTCGAGGCAGAACAAGAACGTCGGTGGGACAGGGATGTCGCGGTGTCCGGCCTGTTCGGCGGCGCTCCGGTCGGTGTAGATCGGGTCGTCCTGTCCGGTGGCGCGGGCGAAGAAGGCGAGTCGCCCGCGCTCGACCTCCACCGAGTGCTCGGGAATTCGGGTGCCGATGACCCCGGCGTCGAGGCTGGTCATGACAAACTCCTCGGAATCTGGGCGAAAGTGTCCGCCATCTGATGAATGAGTTTCGAATCGCGGTTAGCGCATATTCACTTTGGCCCAGATAGGTGCAGTTGTCAAGGAGTCTGAGAACCTAATCCGAGTGATGGATGATTCCCGAGTCTGGTGGAGAGGACAGACTAGTCCGACGTGGCGGCCAGGGCACGCAGATCGCGTTTGAGTACCTTGCCGGCACCGTTGACCGGCAACGCATCGACGAACTGGAAGGAGCGAGGAACCTTGTACCCGGCGATGAGTGTCTTCACATGCGCGCGCAATGCGTCGACGTCGACGTTCGAATCCGCTCGAAGGACGACCACGGCATGTACGCGTTCGCCCCACTGGGAATCGGGTAGGCCGATGACAGAGCACGCTGCCACGGATTCATGTCGAGCCAAGGCGTTTTCGACCTCGGTGGAGTAGACGTTCTCGCCTCCGGTGACGATCATGTCCTTGATGCGATCGACGATGAACAGGTAACCGCGCTCGTCGAGGTATCCCGCATCGCCCGTGTGCATCCAGCCGTCGCGTAGTACCGCGGCGGTCTCGATCGGTTTGTTCCAGTATCCGAGCATGATGTGGCTGCCGAACGTGACAATTTCGCCTACCTCACCCGGAGGCAGTTCCGTGCCTGCCGGATCGACGATCCGGACCTCGCAGTGCGGGAGAATGCGACCGGCGCTACGGAGCAACTCGCCGCCTTCCAGATGATCAGCGGGGCTGAGAACACTGATGTGGGCGGTCTCCGTCATCCCGTAGCCCTGCGCGAAGGCGCTGTTGGGGAACATCTGCATGACTTGCCCCAGAAGCGTCGGAGAAATGGGGGAGGCGCCGTACCTCAGGACTCGAACACTGGTCAGATCGTAGGAAGCCGTGTCCTCGTGCGAGATCAACATCTGAAGCATCGTCGGGACCAGGCCGACGGTTGTCGGCCGATGGCGGTCAACTGCTTCGAGGAATATGCCCGGACTGAATCTCGACAGGAAGACCTGAGTGCCACCCATCAGCGACTGGGCCAGCCACCCGACGATCCCAGCGATGTGGAACAGAGGGTTGACCGCTAGGTTCACTCCACCACTGACAGCGACATTTCCTGCGGCGAGTGTGCCCAAGGCAGAGGTGATCAGCGATCGATGGCTGACCATCACACCTTTCGGTACGCCCGTCGTACCACCTGTGTACAGCAGGAGTGCCAGGGTGTCGCCGCCGACGCGTAGATCGGCGACAGGTACCGATTCCGAGATCACCCGTTCGTAGTCGAGCATTCCCTCGGGGGCCTGTCCTTCGCCGCAGTAGATCACAGTCGCCAGACTTGGGCACGATTCGCGGAGGGCGCTCGCGGCGGGAGCGAAGTTGTCGTCGACCAGCAGGAAGGTCGAGCCGGAATCCTCGAGTGCGTAAGTGATTTCCGCTGGGCTCCAACGGGTGTTGACGGGACTCGCCACCGCTCCCGACCACCAACAGGCGACGAGCGCCTCGTGGTACCAGTCCGAATTCAATGCCAGAATCGCGACGCGATCGCCGGGTTGCAGGCCCATCGCCTGCAACCCGCCCGCCAGCTTCGTGATTCGTTCGACCGATTGTCGGCAGCTTCGGACTCGATCTCCGAACACTGTCATCGGGGTTTCCGGGGCTGCTCGCATGGATCGGTGAACGAATTGAGTCAGTTGCATGTGCTTCCTCCAAGGAGTCCGGGGCGCGTGGCCTGATTCAGATCAGTTCCAGGATCATGGCATTGGCCTGACCGCCAGCCTCGCACATCGACTGCAATCCGTACCGAATACCGTTGTCGCGCATGTGGTGTACGAGGGTCGTCGTCAGACGTGCGCCCGAACCGCCGAGAGGATGACCGAGTGCCATCGCGCCGCCGAGAGGGTTGAGCTTGGCATAGTCGGCGCCGGTCGCCTGCATCCAAGCCAGAGTGACCGAAGCGAAAGCCTCGTTGATCTCGAATGCCCCGATGTCGGACAGTGACAGCCCCGAACGCTCGAGGACCTTGGCGGTGGCCGGAATGGGACCGGTAGCCATGGTGATCGGGTCGACGCCTGCCAATGCCACGGTGTGGACCCGGGCGATGGGCTTCCACCCTCTGCGAGCCGCCAATTCGCTGCTGGTGACCAGAAGCGCAGCGGCGCCGTCGGAGATCTGTGAGGAGTTGGCAGCGGTGATACGTCCGTCGTCCTTGAACGGGGTAGGGAGCGCAGCCAATCGCTCGAGAGTCGATCCGCGCCGGACCCCCTCGTCGGTGTCGACCATGGACACGGTGCCTTCGGCCGTGGTCTTCACCGGGCTGATCTGACTCTCGAATGCGCCCGAGTCGATTGCCGCGCCAGCTCGCTCGTGGGAATCGAGAGCGTGCTGATCCAGCTGCGTTCGGGTCAGCCCGAAGTTCTCGGCGATCATTTCTGCGCCCACACCCTGGTTGAATTCCACTCCGTTGTATCGCTTGCGGACCAGCGGGCCGAACGGCTTGCCGAATTGGGTGGCGCTGCGTGCCGAGCCGATGGGGACGCGGCTCATGCTCTCGACGCCTCCGGCGACGGCGATGTCGTAGTGGCCACTGATGATTCCGGCCGCGGCGAAATGCAAGGACTGTTGCGAGGATCCGCAAGCCCGGTCCACGGTCACACCGGTGACCGATTCGGGCCAACCCGCGGCGAGTACGGCGTATCGGCCGACGCCGCCGGCTTGTTCACCAACCTGGCTGACGCAACCCCACAAGACGTCGTCGACTGTGCTCGGATCCAGGTCGTTGCGTTCGGTGAGGGCGCGAAGGACATGTGCGGACAGGTCGACTGGGTGAATCCCGGACAGCCCTCCGTTCCGCTTTCCGATCGGTGTGCGAACTGCGTCGACGATGACGGCGTCGTTCATGGCGTGCTCCTTCGTTGCCGACTTCGAGGTCGGCGTCTTTGCGGTTGGACAGATAAGTGAATTACCAATAACTTTTGTTTGGATGGCGATCCATTTCGATCATTGACCCTGCATCTAGTTATGGCAAATTCACATTATTCATTGAACTGCTTGCTAGGAAGCTGTTTTAGTGATTGAATCCTGCCTAGCAGGCAATGTGACGCCCATCACCGAATCGGGCATGTCGAGCGCCAACGGCGAAGTCGTGGCGAATCTTCCCTTACCAGTTCAAGGAGATTTAGTGGTACTCGAACAGCAGGTGAACCGGCCTCGGGCCAAGCTCGGAGAAGCAGGCGAATCCAGGACAGTGGCCTGGGGGATGACCAGCGTGCTGGTCGCCATGTATGTCATCAACTTCGCCGACAAAGCAGTTCTCGGCATCATCGCTCAGCCCTTGGCCAAGGAGTTGGGACTCTCCGCTTCGGATATCGGTCTGACCGGTAGTGCCTTTTTTCTGATGCTCTCGCTCGGTGGCTTGTTCTCGGGCGCTCTCGACAAGTGGCTCGGACTGCGCTGGGCGCTCGTCCTGCTGGTCGTCCTGTGGTCCGTGGCGATGTTGCCGCTCATTCTCTCGGCCAGCTTCGTGACCCTGCTGGTGAGTCGGATGATTCTCGGCTTCGCCGAAGGACCCAACTCGCCCCTGCTGTTCTCCGCCGCGTACTCCTGGCATGCGCCGGCGCGACGCGGACTGCCGGGAGCCGTCCTGACCTGCTCGGCGTCGATCGCGAAGATTGCGATCGCACCCATCCTCGCGTACGTGGCCGTCACCTGGGGTTGGCGTTCTGCGCTGGTCGCATTGGCGATCGCGGGTCTGTTGTGGGCTGTGCTGTGGCTGGCAATGTGGAAGGAAGGTCCGTACGGCCGCAGTGGCAACTCGGGTAAGGCCGATAGCGTCGACTCGGGCCCTGAAGAATCGGGCCCTGAAGACTCGGATCCGGCATCGGCAACGGCAACGGCGCCCACGACCGACGCTGAGCCGGCTGTGCCCTGGCTGCACATCTTCCATACCCGCACCTTCATCGGCGGAGTTCTGCTCATTGCAGCCGCCTACGCACTCGCAGCAGTGGTCCTCACCTGGTTGCCGTCGTATTTCGAAATGGGCCTTGGCTATTCACGGCTCCAGGCAGGTTCCATGTTCTCCATCCCCAGCCTCATCGGCCTTGTGATCATGTTGAGCAGCACGTGGCTCAGTGACAGGCTCATCACCAAAGGCGTCAGCATGCGGGCTGCTCGGGTGGTCTTTCCTGCGGTCGGCATGCTGATCGGCGGCACGATGTTGGTCTTCCTGCCGTTCGTCAGTGCGCCCGTCATGGCTGTGTTCATGGTGTCCTTGGGCTATGCGATATGCACTCCGGTGCTGCCGCTTCTCAATGCCTGTGTGAGCGAATTGTGCCCGCCGAAGCAAATTTCCGGGGTACTCGGGGTGTTCCTGTCGCTCATGGCGTTCGGTGGTTTCATCGCGCCGTACATGATGGGACGCATCGTCGATGCGGCCGGCGACGGTGGTGACGGCTACGCGACCGCCTTCCAGATCCTCGGTGGGGTTGCACTCGTCGTGGCCGTTGTCGGCATCGTCATCA
Source organism: Rhodococcus sp. FW305-130 (assembly GCF_058788335.1). NCBI lineage: Bacteria > Bacillati > Actinomycetota > Actinomycetes > Mycobacteriales > Nocardiaceae > Rhodococcus > Rhodococcus sp. FW305-130. The sequence goes on from NZ_JBYTAP010000001.1 coordinate 472,633, forward strand.
TCGACCCTGCCCGTGACAAGAACTTGGTGCGCCCCAACGCTCCCGTTGTTGCTGCCCGATAGGCCGATCTCGATGACCTTCGTACTCGATCATCATGTTTCGCCTGACTTCGAGAGCCTACTCACTTTGGAAGAGTTGAGCAGCAACGAGTTTCGCGGCTACTGCCATGCCGGGCATCCGATGAGGGCGTTCGGCGGGCAGGTGGCGGCTCAGGCTCTGACCGCCGCCGGCTGTACCGTTCCACCGGAAAATCTTGCGCATTCGCTGCACGGTTATTTCCTCAGCGCGGGCGATCCCACCAAACCGATCGTCTACGAGGTGGAACGACTCCGAGACGGGCGGTCGTATCACTCCCGTCGAGTCACTGCGAGACAAGATGGCGAACCGATCTTCACGTTGTCGGCCTCCTTCAAACTGCCCGAAGGCGGCGCGGATCGGCAGTTGACGATGCCCGAAGTGCCGCCACCCGAGGAACTTCCGGATCCGTACGAGCACTGGGCGCAAGAGCGGCCTGAGGAGTACCAGGCCGCGACAACAGTGCGAGTGATGTCCCTGCGCTTCGTTCCGCAGGATCGGGTATCGGACCACCGTGCAGTACCGGGACTTTCAGAGCAGACGGTGTGGCTCAAACCCGCTCGAGCCTTGCCCGACAATCCGTTGCTTCACGTCTGCGCCCTCACGTACGGCTCCGACATGACATTGGCGTCGACAGCGTCACTGGACATTCAACCGCATCGCTCGATGCTCAAGGGCCAATCCAGGGCGATCGTGACTTCCCTCGATCACGCTGTGTGGTTCCATCGACCCTTCCGCGCTGACGACTGGATGCTCTTCTCGCAGAGCAGCCCATCGTCCTGCGACGGGCGCGGACTGTCGAGTGGGTACTTCTGGAGTAGGGAAGGAGATTTGGTAGCCACTGTTGTCCAAGAGTCGCTGGTTCGCCGACTCGACTAGAAGATTCTTTCCATCCATTCCGAACAGCTGGAGGTTCTACTCATGACGCTCGCCTGGCCGACCGATATGCCTCGGTGCCTCGACTATCCGACGACGGGAATCGACGCAGTTCTCGCGGGAGCTGCGTGCGCCTACCCTGATCGAATCGCGTTGCAAGACGGCGACCTTGCACTCACCTTCGCCGAGTTGCATGATCGTGCACAACGAGCGGCCGGGGGATTGCGTGCACTCGGAGTGCAACCGGGGCACGTCGTGGCGCTCCATATGGTGAACAACCTGTGGTACGTCGTGGCGTACTACGGTGCGTTGTGTGCGGGTGCTGCTGTGGCGCCGGTCAATCCGACTCTCCCGCCCGCCGGTCTCCGCGATCAGTTGGACGATGTGAAGGCCCGGGTGGTCATCTCGCACCCCGAAACCGTCGGCATCGTTCTGGCAGCGGACGCGCAGTGCGTCGACGCAGTGGTGTGCGTATCCGCGACACCCTCGGCGCCGGCGACCGAAACGGTTCTGCCAGAGGGCGTTCGTGCATTCGGCGATCTACTGCAAGCGCAGCCGTTGGTGTCGTACCGCGTCGATCCGGAGCTCGTCGCCCATCTGCAGCTGACCGGTGGTACGACCGGACGCTCCAAAGCTGTTCGCGTACTTAACCGTAACCTGGTTTCGAATGTCATCCAGATGGCGTCCTGGCGATCGGGACTTCTCACCGAACTCGACGAATTCGGTGGGCTTCGCATGCAGTCGACCGTCGATCGCGGTCCTCACGCGCTGGTGCCTGGCGAAGGCGTCAACATCGCAGTGGCGCCCCTCTTCCACGGTCTGGGCTTGGTCGGACAGAACGTCAGTACGCTGCTCGGTTCGACCGTTGTCTTCACCGGCCGCTTCGATCCGGACCGGATGTTGGCAGACATCGAGCGCCTCGGCGTCACGCACATCACCGGTTCGCCTGCGATGTACTACGCATTGTTGGCGAGCAGCAGGATCGGAGCGCACGACTTGTCCTCCGTGCGTGCGATCAACTCCGGCGCAGCCCCGTTCGACACGACATCGCTGCGGAGCCTTCAAACGATCTTCGGCAACGCCTGGGTCACGGAGGGATACGGCCTGAGCGAAGCGACGATGGGCCTGACCGGTGCGCCTTTGAACAGTGATGTCGCGACGCCGCCGGACAGTGTCGGTGTCGCAATCTTCGACACCGAACTCGAGATCCGAGACGAGAATTCGGCAGTCCTCGGGCCCGGCGAGGTGGGTGAGGTCTGGGCCCGCGGGCCCCAGATCACCGACGGATACCAGAGCCAGCCGGAGCTGACCGCGGTTCAGTTTCGCGATGGTTGGCTCGCGACCGGCGACATGGGGCGGCTGGACGATGCGGGGCACCTGTTTCTGGTCGGGCGATCGAAGGACATGATCATCTACAAGGGCTACAACGTGTATCCGCAGCCGCTCGAAGAGATTCTGTGTTCGCATGCTGCCGTTGCGCAGGCAGCCGTCGTCGGCGAAACGGTGCCGGTGGTCGGCGAGCGTGTGACGGCCTTCGTTCAATTGAACCGCGACTTCGCGTCCGAATCTGCATCGGACCTGCAATTGCTGGAACGGGAATTGACGGACTACGTGGCCGCGAAGGTGGCTCCGTATCAGAAGGTTCGTTCGATCAGGTTCGTCGACCGCCTGCCTGTCACCGCAACGGGAAAAATACAGAAGAACATATTGCGGAACAGTCTTACCGTCGACACAGCCTAGGACGTTCGTCCAGTTGTCTCTTCCGATTCCGTCCTGCAGCGGCGTGATTTCTGCGAGAGTGTCGAACATGCGTGGAATTCTGGTAGCCGGTGTGAGTGCATTCGCGGCGGTCGTCTCGGTCGTCTCGGCTTCCACCGTCGGTGCCGAGACGACTGCGGACCGAGCTCGCTCGTTCTCCGAGACCACGTCCGTCGGCGTCCACAACTCCTACGAGAAGGCGACGTTTCCGTACTTCGCCGACGCTTTGGACTCCGGGGCCTCGCTGCTCGAATTGGATCTGTGGACCAACGGCGGTGGTCCGGACTGGCGTGTCTCGCACATGAATCCGGTGGCGAGCGACAGCAACTGCGTCGGCGCGCAGGACGCATCCGGGTTGCGAAGTGGTCAGCGAGATCAGGGACTGCGCGGATGCCTGGCAGATATGCGGGCGTGGCACGAAGCCGACCCCGAGCATCCTCCGGTGATGATCAAGTTGGAACTCAAGGACGGTTTCACCACCGGCTACGGACGCGGACCTGCCGATCTCGACGCCTTGATCCTCGGGACTCTCGGCGACGCGGTCTTCACTCCATCCGATCTGATGGGTGAGTCCTACTCGACCCCGGATGCCGCCGTCACCGACCGTGGATGGCCGACCATGTCCGAGATGAGCGGCAAATTTCTGTTCGAGCTGATTCCGGGAACGATCGAGGAGGGAAACCCGCTCGACACGGAGTGGACCGACCGGCAGTACGCGACGCACTTGCGAGATCTGTCCGCTGCCGGACTCGTCCAACTCGGCGCCGCCTTTCCCGCTGTTCACCGGGCGTCACCGGGAGACCCACGAATCGACCGTTACGCCGACCCGGGCATCCGCCCGTGGTTCGTGATCTTCGACGGCGACGCCCTCGATTACACCTCGGGCGTTGTGGATCCGCAGTGGTACCACGATCGTGGCTACCTGCTCGTCATGACCGACGCGCACAAGGTCGCTCCACAGATCGACGGTGCGCATGCCACCGAGGTGGAGGCGAGCGAGCGTCTCGACCGGTTGGCGGGTGATCACGCAAGTTACATCACCGCGGACTGGTCGAGGTTGCCGAACGTACTGTCCACCGTGGTGCCGCGTCGGTGATCTAGAGGGCGGCAATTCTCAGGAACAGGGTGCAGGATGGGTTCATGCGCACTGTCACGTGGAATCCCGAAGTCTACGGCCGCTATTCGGGTGAGCGGTCACGCCCGTTCGTGGACCTGGTGTCACGGGTGGCGACCGAAGACCCGACGCGGGTAGCCGACCTCGGCTGCGGATCAGGTAGCTTGACCGCGATGCTGGGGGAACGATGGCCGGACGCCTCGGTATCCGGATTCGACTCGTCTCCCGAAATGGTGGCGCAGGCCCCGACAGACCTACCGGGAAACGTCACCGTCGAGTTGGGGGACATCATGTCCTTCGATGCCACGGGTTACGACGTGGTCGTCAGTAACGCTGCATTGCAGTGGGTTCCGAGCCACCGCGAGCTGATCGACCAGTGGGCGGACACCCTGGCATCCGGGTCGTGGCTGGCGTGGCAGGTTCCAGGAAACTTCGATGCACCGTCACATGCGCTCATGCGAAGCCTCGCGGAGTCCGCGGAATGGAGCGAGCGACTGGGTGGCGTCCTACGCGGCCCGGAAGGCGTCGACAGTCCGGTTGCGTACGCGCAGCGTCTGCAGGAGCACGGATTCGACGTCGACGCCTGGGAGACGACGTACGTACATGTGCTGGCCGGTGCTGATCCGGTGCTCGGATGGGTTCGGGGGACTGGACTTCGGCCGGTGCTGGACGTTCTCGGCGAGGCCGACGCTCCGGAGTTCGAGCGCCAGTATTCGGATCTGCTGCGGGAGGCGTATCCCGCAACAGCCGCCGGAACGCTGTTTCCGTTCCGGCGGGTGTTCTGCGTGGGACGCAAGCGGTAACTACTCGGCTGTGCTGCGGTCCGCCGATCACTCAGCGGTGACAAAGCCTTCCGAGACCAGCCAGTCGCGAGCCACGTCCGCCGGCTCCTTGCCATCGACGTCGACCTGCCGGTTTAGCTCGGTCATCACCTCGTTGGTCAGTTTCTCCGAGATCGGCGCCATGACTTCGGCAACCTCCGGATGTGCTTCCGCGAAGTCCTTTTTCATGACCAATGCCGGATTGTATTTCGGGAAGAACTGCAGATCGTCTTCGAGCAGAACGAGATCGAGTGCGATGATGCGACCGTCGGTGGTGAACACCTCGCCGAACTTGCACTGATCGCTGTCGGCTGTCGCCTGGTAGATGATGCCGGTCTGCAGGATCTGGCGCTGGGCACGCGAGGCGTCGAAACCGTATTTCGCTGCCAGGCCGGGGTATCCGTCCTGGCGGACGTTGAACTCGGTCTCGACGCACGTCACCGCGGCGCCGGGATCGGATTCGACCAACTTCGCGTAGTCGGAAACCGTCTTGACGCCGGTCTTCTCAGCGGTCTCCTTGCTCATCGCCAATGCATACGTATTGTTCATCGGCGCCGGATCGGTCCACACCATGTCGTTCGCAGCAAGGTCCGCATCACGGACGGCCTCGAACTGCGCCTGCGAATCGGGAAGAGGAGTCTCGTTGCCGAGGTAGTTGATCCAGCCGGTCCCGGTGTACTCGTACGCAAGGTCGATCTGCCCGTTCAACTGTGCGTCACGGGTGCTGTTCGAGCCCTGGATGTTCGTGAGATCTCGAACATCTGCGCCCGCAGCGGCCATCGCGAATTCGATGACGTATCCGAGCACGATCTGCTCGGTGAAGTCCTTGGAGCCGACGGTCATCTTCACACCCTCGAGCTCGGGAACCGGCTCGATGCTGCCGGGGCCGACAGCCAGGGGCAGTGCGCCACCGGACTCGAGGCCACACGAAGCGACAAGTGTGAGGCCGATCGTGGCAACCGCGACTTTCCAGCCCCACGTTCTGGTGATCGAAGTCTTGGTCATCGTAATCCCTTGGGCCCGAGATAAGTTTCGGCGAGCGCGCCGAGCCAGTCGATCAGCAAGGCCAACGACACCGCCAGTACGGCACCGACCACGAGGGTGACGTTGTCGCGGAGCTTGTATCCGGTGTCGATCAGAATGCCGAGTCCGCCGGCACTGACCAGGAAGCACAGCGTCGCGGTGCCGACTGCCAGAACGAGCGAAGTGCGCAGTCCTGCAAGGATGTACGGGACGGCCATCGGGAATTCGAGTTGACGCAGGACCGTGAGCGAAGACATTCCCTGCCCGCGCCCGGCATCGATCAAGGTCTTGTCCACTTGCTGGTAGCCGAGGATGGTGTTGCGCAGCACCGGGAGCAGCGAATAGAACGCGATGGGAAATACGCCGATCCAGAAGCCCGTCGTTCTTGTTGCGAGATAGAACAGCACGAGCAGGCCGATGGCAGGCGCCGCGGCTCCGATGTTGGCTATCCCCACGAAGAACGGTGCCAGCCGGGTGAATTTCGGCCTGGTCAGCAGAGTTCCGAGTGGAACTGCGATGGCGACGACGATGATGACCACGGCGGCCGTGATCAGTACGTGCTGCCAGGTCAGTGTGACGATGTTGTCGAGATTGATACTCGCCTTCTGCGTCGCGTTGAGATCTCGGCTGAATGCCCAGATCAACACGCCCGCAACCAGGATCAGGACGATGACCGGTTGCACATACAGTCGCATCCGTTCCGCACGGCGCGTGGCGGCGTTCTCGGCCGCACCCAGATCGGGGGCGTCCGGTTCCATCTCAGGCGCGGAGACGCGCTCCTCTGTCGTGGCAGTCATGTTCAACCCTCGACGTTCTCGGTGTCTGGCTCTTCGTCGTGGTCGTGCGCATGCTCCTCGCGCATCTCGGAGAGATGGCTGACCAGTGTGTCGATGGTGATGAGACCGACATACTCGCCGCGCCGTCCGGTGACCACTGTGGACGCATTGCTTTCAGCGAGAAGAGCTTCCAAGGCATCCTGCAGGGTGGACTGGATGGACACGGCTTCGCCGATCTCGTTACCGACACCTCGAAGCGTCGACGCATGGGCGAGGTGGCCGGGCGAGACCCAGCGAAGCGGCCGTCCACGCTGATCGAGAATCAAGGCCCACTTCCACTTACGCGCTGCGAGTGCGGTTCTCAAATCATCGACCGAATCGGTTTCGCGGGCGGTGAGGCACTGCTTGAGTTTGATCTGGCGCACGCGTGTCAGGGTCAGCTGCTTGAGCGAGGCGTCCGCCCCGACAAATCCCGCGACCATGTCGTTTGCGGGATTGGCGAGAATCGCTTCCGGAGTGTCGTACTGCATGATGCTGGACTGATTGCCCAGCACGGCAATACGGTCACCGAGTTTGACTGCCTCGTTGAAATCGTGGGTGACGAAGACGATGGTCTTACCCAACTCCGACTGCAGGCGCATCAGTTCGTCCTGCAGCAGGCCGCGGGTGATCGGGTCGACGGCACCGAAAGGCTCGTCCATCAACAAGACAGGTGGATCGGCAGCCAGCGCCCGCGCAACGCCCACACGCTGTTGCTGGCCACCGGACAACTGGCGAGGGTAGCGGTCGCGATAGGTATCGGGATCGAGGCCGACGAGGTCGAGCATCTCGTCGGTGCGAGCTGCGATACGTTTCTTGTCCCAACCGATGAGGCCGGGCACCGTCGCGACGTTCTTCGCAATGGTGAAGTGCGGGAACAATCCTGCCTGCTGGATCGAGTAGCCGATGCCGCGGCGAAGCTTGTCCGGGTCGATGGACAGCGCGTCCTTGCCGTCGATGGTGATCTTGCCCGAGGTGGGTTCGATCAGACGGTTGATCATGCGCATCGTCGTCGTCTTGCCGCAACCCGAAGGTCCGACGAAGACCACGATCTCACCGGCCGGAACAGTCAGTGAAACATTGTCCACCGCTGCAGCTTTCTGGCCCGGGTAACGCTTGGTGACGGATTCGAGAACAATCTCGACCCCGGATACCTTCTGATCTGCAGATACGTCAGACGGAATGGTTTCAGTCATTGCAGCCCCTTCGAAGTAGTGAGACGACCGATGACGACGTAGATTCCGTCGAGAATCAGAGCCAGAATGACGATCAGTACGGTGCCGACCAGCGCTTGAGGAACAGCGTTCGGGCTACCGACACGCGAGAGTCCGGAGAAGATCAGGTTTCCCAGACCAGGACCCTTGGCGTACGCCGCGATGGCGAGGATGCCCATGAGCATCTGTGTGCTGACCCGCATGCCGGTGAGGATCGACGGCCACGCGATCGGCAGCTCGATTCGACTCAGAACATGCATGCGATTCATTCCGACACCGCGGGCTGCGTCCGTGATCGCCGGGTTGACCGCATCCAGACCGATGATCGTGTTCCGAATGATCGGGAGCAGGGCATACAAGATCAACGCGGTGATCGTAGGAGCGACGCCGAGACCGAGAATCGGAATGAGCAGTCCGAGGAGGGCGAATGAAGGAACCGTCAGGATCGTGCTGGCCAACGCCGTAGCGATGGAGGATCCCGCCGGGCTCCGGTAGACGAGAATGCCGATGATCACGGCGGCAATCGTCGCGATGATCACGGACTGGATAACTGCTGAAACATGTAGGTACGAGTCGGTCATCAATTGTTGTCGTCGTGCAACGACAAAATCCCATAGGGCGCCCATATTTCCGAACCCACTTTCTTCGGACTTCTGCTCGCTCGAACGTCTTCCCTCGACACCGACCGGCGCACAAGGGCTTTCCCCGCAGCCTCCGTAGGCCGAGGGGTTTCCCTCGACTGTCGTCCAAAAACTGAGATACTGCAACTAATTCCGATTGCAGCGTGTCGGATGTTGTTCTGGACGTGAGATTTTGCGGGACGCGGGTAGGTACCCACTGCGTGCGGAGTTGAAACGTGCTGGAGACAGCGAATGTTCGAGACAGCAATGCGGGAGGGCTCCGGAGAACCCTCCCGCATTGTGGGAACTGTACGAATCGGCCTCAGGCCCAGCTGAGCGCATCCTCATTGGACAGCCGCGGCAGGCGGTCGAACCACGGGTTCTCGCCGGGATGGCCGATGTTGACCACCAGGGTGGTCTTGAAGCGTCCGTCCGCGAAGAACTCGCCGTCGATGCCGTCGGCGTCGAAGCCGGCCATCGGGCCGGCGACCAGGCCCTGGGCCCGAATCGCGAGGATCACGTAACCAGCTTGCAGTGCGGCGTTGAACTTGCTGCTCGATGTGGCGGCAGCGTCGTCGGACTCGAAGTAGTCCTTCATCTCCGGACGGATGGGGAACAGTGCCGGAATGTGCTCGTAGAACTTGGTGTCAACGGCAAGAACCGCGACAGCAGGCGCCGATGCGGTCTTGGCCTTGTTGCCGTCGGACATGTGCTCGACGAGGCGCGCTTTGCCCTCCTCCGTACGCACGAACAGCACGCGCAGTGGATTGGTGTTGGCCGCGGTCGGTGCCCACTTCGCGAGCTCCCAGATCGCAGTCAGTTCGTCGTCGGTGACCGGTTCGTTGGAGAAGGAGTTTGCCGTGCGGGCTGCTGTGAAGAGCAGTTCACGGCCGGCTGCGTCGAGCTGATGTGCGGTAAATGGGGTGGCTGCGTCGAGTGACATCGGTGGTTCCGTTTCCGTTGTAGCTCATCCGAGCGTTACCCGGTAAAGCTAGTTGCTAGTAAAAAGAAAGTACTTGGATACGGTAGCACCAGTCGTAGGGTTCAGCGCGGGGGAGTGACGAGTCAGACCGTCTGGGTGGCGAGAATCCTCACCGCCAGATCCTCGATCGCGCACTGTCGTGATTCGAGTCGGACGCGCGTGAGGTCGTTGATCATGCTGATGGTTGCCAACACCGTCGCCCGTGCATCCGCGGTTTCGTTACCGAGCAGGTGTACCCACTCGTCGATGTACTCGCGTTGTGCAATGTGCGTCGAGGCCTGCGCTTCTTCGGGCAAGTTCGCTGTTTCTTCGATGAGAATGGCAATCGCGCTGTCAGGTGAGATCACCGAATTGGTGTACGAATGTACGACGCGGGCAATCGCGTCTTCCCGTGAGTCTGCGTTCCTCAAAGCCTGGACCAGGCCGAGCCGGAGTGTTTCGTTCCCGCGGGCCAGAATTGCTTGCAGCACTTCGGCTTTACTTCCGAAATGGGTGTAGATGCTCGAACTCGGAACACCGGCGGCGCTGCCGATGTCGTCCATTGTCACGGATCGGTAGCCGCGTTGATCGAACAGCGTGATTGCGGCGCCCATCAAACTTTCGCGACGCGAAGTGTGGCTGAAGTTCGAAGTCGGCTGGGGCTGTGCCGCCGGCTCCTCGGGAAGGACCGGAGCGGTACGAACGACATCGAACAACCTGGCTAACAGAGCCTCGAAGCGCTTTCGAGGAAGCGTCGTGCGGTGTCGAGCGGGGCTGAACGCGATACTGGTGAGTGCCCACCCCAGAACGACGGAATCGGGAACCGACAGGTCGGGACGCTCGTGTCGAAGGGCGACTGCGACCCGGCTCGTGACTTCCCGAACTCCGGCACGCGCCTCCGTTCTGCGCTCAGGGGTCAGGTTACGGGCCTCCTGATCGAAGAGAAGACTACGGAAGTTGTTGTCGAGTCCGTAACGAACCAGTGCCGTGAAGACCACCTTGGAATCGGTTCGATCGACCTCGTCGAGGATCGCGAGGATCGAAGACGAGCCGTCGAGCATCGCCTGCGCGAGGAGTTCCTGCTTGTTCGGGAAGTGGCGGTACAGCGCGCCTGCGGTGATGCCCACCGCAGACGCGATGCCTTCCATGCTGACGTTGTGGTACCCCGAGCGGCCGAACTGTTCACGAGCCACGGTGATGATCTGCGCCTTGCGGTTGCGTGGGCGCAGCGTCTTCTTCGGGGTCGTTTTCGGCGTGGCCGGCCGGTCCGGCGAGGCCGCAGGTGTGCCGTCCGATGTATCGATCGTCATGGGGCCCTCGAGGTCGGTGGCGTGGTCAGGTGATGGTGCTGGTTGCCAAGTCGGAGAACTGCCTGCGGAGTTCTCTCTTGAGTATCTTGCCAGCCGGGGACACGGGCATTTGCTCGACGATGGTGATACTTCGCGGAGACTTGTAGCCGGCAATCAGCGTCTTCGAGTGTGCGCGGACTTCTTCGCACGTCAAAGACACCCCGGGACGCACGACCAGGACCGCGTGGACTCGTTCGCCGTACTGATCGTCGGGTACGCCGATCACAGCGCAGCTGATTACGTCCGGATGTGTGGCCAGAGCGTTTTCGACCTCCGTCGAATAGACGTTCTCACCACCCGAGATGATCATGTCCTTGAGCCGATCCACGACGAAGAGATACCCGGCTTCGTCCATGTAGCCTCCGTCGCCGGTGTACAGCCAACCGTCGCGCAATGCCGATCGTGATTCTTCCGGCCGATTCCAGTAGCCGCACATGATGTTGCCGCCGCGGGCGATGATTTCGCCGACCTCACCGCGAGGAAGCTCGTTGCCGTTCTCGTCGACCACCTGAATCTCGACGTGTCCCATCGGCCGACCGGCAGATTTCAGGCGGGTCGCGTCGACGTGATCTTCTGCGCTCAGGCTGGTGAGTCCGGGTCCGGCCTCGGTCATGCCGTACCCCTGCATGAAGGCTGCCTGCGGAAAAGCCTGTTGCGCTTGCCGAAGCAAGGTTTCGGAGATCGGGGAAGCACCGTACTGCACGGCCAGGATGCTGGACAGGTCCCGGTTCGTCCGGTCCGGATGACGAATCAGCATTTGAATCATCGTGGGTACCAACAGCATCGACGTAACTTTGTGCTGCTCGATCAAGCGCAGTGCGGTGGCCGGTTCGAAACTTGGCTGAATCACCAACGTCGCCCCGACAGTGTTACGGCCGATCCAATTTGCCAGCGACGCAAGATGAAACATCGGGGCGGTGATCAGAGCCAGGCCGTCGGTACCAGGCGTTCTGTTACTGGCCACTGCGCCGAGGCTCGACGTCACGAGGTTGGCGTGGGTGAGCATGACCCCCTTGGGGTGACCGCTGGTTCCGCCGGTATAGAAGATTCCGGCCAGGGTGTCACCGCCGAGTCGCAGGTCCGGTGTGGGTTCGCTCGAGGCGATCAGATTCTCGTAGTCGAGAGCGCCGGCCGGCGTCGGCAGTTCGCCGGCATGTATCACTACGGCGAGCTGTGGGAACAACACCCGTACCTCGTCGAGTAGCGGCAGAAAGGTGTCGTCGACGACCAGCACTCGTGTATCGGAATCGTCCAGCGCAAAAGCGATCTCGGCAGCGCTCCATCTGGTGTTGAGCGGATTGACAGCGCCTCCCATCCACCAGGTGGCAAAGAAGTACTCGTGATAGCGATCGGAGTTGAGCGACAGTATCGCGACGCGATCGCCCACCTGCACACCGAGGTCGCGGAAAGCGCCCGCAAGACGGGTTACTCTCCCGCCGACCTCGGCGCAGGTGCGGATACGGTCCCCACACACGGTCATGGGTTGGTCAGGGCGTTGCTGCATTGATCGTTGCAGAGACTGAGTCAAGTACATGGGGACCGCTCCTTTCGGGAAACGTGAGGTCAGCGACTGCCGCCGTCGCACACCAGGCATTGGCCGCTGACGTAGTCGGTTTCGGGCAGGCAGAGCACAAATACCGCGCCGGCCGCTTCGTCCGGACGTCCGGCGCGGCCCAGTGGGATGGTCCGCTCGGCTGCCGCCAGGAGCTGTGGGTTGACGCCGACTTTGATCTCGCGACCCTCGACGTCGATGGTCGAGTTACCGTCTGCCGACGCTTCCGTCAGGCGGGTGTTGATCAGACCGTACGCAACGGCATTGACGTTGACCTTGTAACGACCCCACTCACGCGCAAGGGTCTTGCTCAAGCCGATGATGCCGGCCTTGGCGGCTGCGTAGTTGGACTGTCCGGCATTGCCCACCACTCCGGCATTGGAGGAGATGTTGACAACCTTGCGGTGGTAGTCGGTGGGATTGGCCTTGATGTAGGGCTGAGCGGCGCGCAGGATCTGGAACGGTGCCTTCAGATGCAGATCGAGAATCGTGTCCCACTGCTCGTCGGTCATCTTCTGGATGACGTTGTCCCAGGTGAACCCGGCATTGTTGACGATGATGTCGAGGCCGCCGAAGGTATCGATTGCGGTGTTGACGAATCGATCCGCAAAACCTTCTTCGGTGACCGAACCGACGCACGCCACTGCCTTGCCACCGGCCGCGATGATCTCCTCGACCGTCTCCTTGGCCGGGCCCGGATCAAGATCGTTGACTACGACGCTCGCGCCTTCCGCGGCGAACTTCATGGCGATGGCGCGGCCGATACCGCGGCCGGATCCGGTGACGAGTGCTGTCCTGTTGTCGAGCTTGCCCATGTCGGGGTTCCTTTCGGTAGAGAGAGTTTTCAAGCGGCTACGACGGCGTCGCCGCGCAGGGTGACGGTGCCGTCGGAGAGAGTGACGGCGATATCGAGGTGGGCCAGACCGTCCTCGATCTTGGTGACGGTCCCGGTGCACGTCGGCGTCGCGTGTAGCGGCGTGATGGAGGCAAAGCGAACGCTGTAGGTGCGGATACGTTCCTGCGGAACGAAATTGGTCAACAATCGACCCAGGTAGGCCATCGAGAGCATGCCGTGTGCGAACACGTCGTCCATGCCGCCGGAGCGGGCGACGTCGAGATCGATGTGCATCGGATTGTGGTCACCAGAAGCTCCGGCGTAGAGCGCGAGCGTGGTGCGGCTGATCTCGGGCAATTCCAGCGAAGGGAGAACGTCACCTGTTTTCATTTTTGCGCCTTAGGGTTTCGAACGACCAGGGTGTTGGTGAGGCGGGCGATCAACTCGCCGTCGCGGGTGACCTCGGCGGTCCGGACAAGGAAGTCCAAGGCGCCGTTCTTCTTCGAGTACACGTCCGTGACCTTGCCGTTGTAGGCCAGCGTGTCGCCGGCGTAGGCAAGAGCGTGATATTCGAAGGACTGCTCGCCGTGCAGGACGTACCTCATGTCGATTTTCAGTGATCGGACCAGGGCAAACGGGTCCGGTTTTTCCATGTCTAGGCAAAACAGGAATGTCGGCGGTACCACCAGGTCACGATGCCCAGCAGCCTTGGCGGCCTCGACGTCTCCGTAGATCGGGTTGGTCTCACCGATGGCCTGGGCGAAGAAGCGCAGGCGTCCGCGCTCGACCAGTGCCTCGTGGCCCGGGATGATCGTTCCGACGACGGACGGATCGAGTGCCACGTCAGCCCACCTTCTTGAAGATGCTGACCACGCACGCACCGCCGAGTCCGAGGTTGTGCTGCAGTCCGATTCGTGCTCCTTCGACCTGCCGCTTGCCGGCCTGACCGCGCAGTTGCCAGACCAGTTCGGCGCACTGGGCCAGACCGGTGGCGCCGAGGGGGTGGCCCTTTGACAGCAGGCCTCCCGACGGGTTGGTGACTACTCGTCCGCCGTAGGTGTTGTCGCCGTCCAGGATGAACTTCTCGGCAGTACCTTCGGGCGTGAGGCCAAGACCTTCGTACGTGATGAGTTCGTTGGCGGAGAAGCAGTCGTGCAGTTCCACGACCTGAACGTCCTCAGGTCCGACGCCTGCGGCTTCGTAAACCTGCGCGGCCGCGGCAGCCGTCATGTCGTAGCCGACGACCTTCATCATGTCGCGGTCCTCGAAAGTGCTTGGTGTATCGGTGGTCAGGGCCTGTGCCTCGATCACTACGTCAGCCGCCAGCCCGTGCTTTCGGGCGAACTCTTCGCTGCAGACGACAGCGGCAGCGGCGCCACAGGTGGGCGGGCAGCACTGGTAACGAGTGAGCGGGCCGAAGATGTGCGGTGACTCCAGCACCTGCTCTTCGGTGAGAAGATCACGGAAGACCGCGTTGGGATTGTTGGCCGCGTGCTTACGTGCCTTGACCGAGATCTTTGCGAAGGTCTCGGGCTTGGTGCCGTACTTCTCCATGTGCGAAAGTCCTGCGCCACCGAACATCTGGGCTGCGCGCGGTGCGTCGTGGACGCCTTGGATCTCGGTCATCAGATCGTCGAAACGGTACATCGGGGCAGGGCGGTCGTCCCAAACTCGCTTGAGCGCACCGGGTTTCATCTGCTCGAAGCCGACAGCCAATGCGCATTCGACGGCGCCGCTCGCGACGGCTTGGCGTGCGAGGAAAAGGGCCGACGAGCCTGTGGCGCAGTTGTTGTTGACGTTGATGACCGGGATTCCGGTGAGCCCGAGACCGTAGACGGCGGCCTGTCCGGCAGTGGAATCGCCGTAAACGTAGCCGGCATAGGCCTGCTGGACCAGCGAGTAGTCGATACCGGCGTCGTCGAGGGCGGCACGGGCGGCGGTCTCTCCCATGACGTTGTAGTTCTCGCTCTTGCCCGGCTTGGTGAACGGGATCATTCCCACTCCGGCAACATGGACTTTTCTGGTCACGATTGTCTCCTAATTGATCGGATGGAAATTTACTTAACACCACGATTCGAGTTTTGTCTACTGGATCACAGTGCGTCTTTACGTGGGACTTTCGTTGCAATTTCCGATGGTTCGCCGAGGTGTGTAGATGATTTTGCGAGACTATTGCGTCAGCATGCCGATTGATGATTTACTTTCTGGGCGGCAAGGTGGCGTGCGTCACAGAGTAGGTGCCTGACGGTCGAAGCGGCCACGTCAGGTTCGCACCGGACCGGTCTCCGAGTCCCGCATCCAGTACTTCGGTGCTGAGATCAGTTCACCCAGCTTCTGTTTCGCATTGCGCTCACTCCGTGGCGCAGTTGTCGCACTTGCCTGAGAGGATCGATGAGAATGACGTTGAGCAAGCCGGCTCTTCCCACCGCCGCACCACCGCGAGAAGTAGGGGAATCCCGAGTGCGGGCATGGGGGCTCACCGGAGTTCTCGTTCTCCTTGTCGTCGTCAACTGGGCTGACAAGGCAGTCTTCGGCCTGGTTGCACAGCCGCTGGCCAAGGAATTCGGACTGACCTCGGCACAGATCGGACTGGTCGGCAGTGCATTCTTCCTGGCCTTCACCGTCGGTGGCTTCTTTGCCGGGGTACTGCACAAGTGGATGTCGCTGCGGTGGTTGCTGGTTCTGCTCTCACTGGGGTGGGCAGCGTCGATGATCCCGCTCGTGGTGGTTGCCGGTTTCGGGATGCTCCTGTTCACGCGCATGATGCTCGGATTCTTCGAGGGGCCAGCAGGCGCGCTCGTTCACACCGGTGTCTACTCGTGGCATCCTGCGGAAAAGCGTGGCCTTCCAGGAGCTTTTCTGGCTTCCGGTGCTTCGATTGCCAAGATTGCGATCGCGCCGCTGATGGCCTTGGCTGTAGCCAGTTGGGGGTGGCGAGCAACGTTCATCATCCTTGCCGGGGTCGGCGTGGTCTGGTGCGTTCTGTGGTTGTTCACCTGGAAAGAGGGGCCGTACATGCAGCGGCCGGTTCGGAAGTCCGACACGGTTGCGTCGACAGTGGCAGACGGGACTGTTGTCGCCAAGGTGCCGCTGACGAAGATCTTCTTCACGCCGACATTCCTCGGTGCGCTTGCCGCGGTGTTCACCATGTACGCTCTCATCACGGTGGTGCTCACGTGGCTGCCGTCGTACTTCGAAGTGGGACTTGGATACTCGCGGGTTCAGGCGGGAACCATGTTCGGCATTCCCAGCATCGCAGGCCTGTTCTTCATGTTCCTGTGCACGTCGATCAGTGACAGGCTGATGGCGCGCGGTGCCAGCTCGAGGATCCTTCGCGGTATCGTTCCCGGAATTGCCCTGCTGATCTGTGGGCTCGCCCTGGTCACCATGCCGTTCATCAAGACTCCGATCGTTGCGGTGCTCGTGGTATCAGTGGGTTACGGCATCGGGACGGTCATCATTCCGCAGTTCAACGCAGCGATCTCCGAAATCTGCCCACCACAGCAAATGGCCTCGGTACTGGGTGTTTTCATGGCTCTGATGGCCACCGGCGGTCTGATCGCTCCCTACCTCACCGGCGTCATCGTCGACAGTGCAGCGACGCCGGCGGAGGGATACGCCACCGCTTTCCAGATCTTCGGAATCGCGACTGTCATCGGTGCCGTCATCGCCCTCTGCGCAGTCAACGCCACCCGCGATCGGGTGCGCATCCTCGGCTGAGCACTACTCACTTTCATTCACAATATCCAGGAGAAACAATGCAGCGCACAGTATTCAACGAAGAGCACGAGGATTTTCGCAAGGTCATTCGCAGCTTCATCGAAGCCGAGGTCATGCCCAACTTCTCCGATTGGGAGCGCGAGGGCATGGTGCCCCGCGACTTCTATCGCCAGCTCGGCAAACTCGGTGTTCTCGGAATGACGGTTCCCGTGCAGTACGGCGGAGCGGGTGAAACAAGCTTCAAGTTCCAGGCTGCCCTGACCGAAGAGACGGCTCGTGCGGCAGTCAGCTTTGGCGCATTCGGTGTACACACCGGCCTGGTCCTGCCATACATCCTGACCTACGGAACCGAAGAGCAGAAGCAACGTTGGCTGCCCGATTTCATCAGTGGCGACATGATGACTGCCATCGCGATGACCGAACCGGGCACCGGCTCGGACCTGGCGGGCATCAAGACCACGGCCAAACGGTCCGAGGACGGCACTCACTATGTTCTCAACGGCGCAAAGACATTCATCACCGGCGGCGTTCAGGCTGATCGGGTTCTCGTGATCTGCCGTACGTCACCGCCGACGGCAGAGAACCGTCGCGCCGGGTTGAGCATCCTCGCAGTGGACACGTCGAGCGAAGGCTACGAGGTCGGTCGCAAGCTCGAGAAGATCGGCATGCGCACTTCGGATACGGCAGAGCTTTCCTTCACCGACGTGCGGGTGCCGGCCGAGGATCTACTCGGTGAGGAGGGGGCTGCCTTCGGCTACCTGGCCAACAACCTTCCGCAAGAGCGACTGATGATCGCAGTCACCCAGACTGCGGCGGCCGTCGGAGCCATCGACTTCGCCTCTGCCTACGTGCGTGACCGCAAGGTGTTCGGCCAGGCGGTGGCGGAGTTCCAGAACACCAAGTTCGTCATCGCCGAGTGCATCGCCAAGGTGGAGGCTGCTCAGTGCATGGTCGACCGGGCTCTGGAATTACACGAGACCGGCGACCTCAGTGTTGCCGACGCCGCCAAGGCAAAGCTGTTCTGCACCGAGACGGCAGCCGAGGTCATCGACAAGTGCTTGCAGCTTCACGGGGGCTACGGCTACATGCTGGAATACCCCATCGCGCGTCTGTACGCGGACACCCGTGTGTCGCGCATCTACGGCGGAACCAACGAAGTGATGAAGACGATCATCGCCAAAGCGGCCGGGTTCTGAACGAATCGAGGGAAACCATGGCAGAGCTTCTCTACGACGTCGATGACGGTGTCGCCACGATGACTCTGAACCGACCGGATCGACGCAACGCGATTACGTACACGCTGCTCACCGAGCTGCAGAACGCGCTTACGTCGGCCGCCGGTGACGAGGCCGTGAGAGTCGTCGTGCTCACGGGCGCTGGAGGGAACTTTTCGGTCGGTCGCGATCAGTCCGGTGATCGGTCGAGCCGTGTAGTGCGGGGTGATTCACAGCAAGAGGATCGCACTCGCTTGCTTGATGTTTCACGGGTGATACCAACTTTGGTGCAGCATCCCAAGCCTACGGTGGCGGTGATTCGCGGTGGCTGTGCGGGCGCCGGCTTGAGTCTCGCTCTGGCGTGCGATCTTCGCTATGCCGGAGCCGATGCGATGTTCAACACGGCCTTCCTCGGGGCTGGAATGTCCGGTGACATGGGAATGGCGTGGTTGCTGACCCGCGCAGCGGGCACATCGAAGGCGCGGGAATTGATGCTGCTGTCCGAACGAATCAAAGCTGATCGCGCTGCCTCATTCGGAATGATTCACGAGGCTTTCGCCGAAGAATCGCTGGAAGCGAGGACTACGGAAATTGTTCAGCGGCTCTCTGTTTCGGCACCGTTGGCAGTGCGTGGTGCAAAGCTGAACCTCGATTCGGCGATGTGGCGGCCGCTGTCCGAATTCTTGATGGACGAAGCCGACCGGCTGATCACGTGCGCGTATTCCGAAGACGTGGAGGAAGCGCGCTCGGCATTCCTCGAGAAACGAGTACCGCACTTCACGGGCCGCTGAAAAGAACTGGAACACATTGTTATCGGGATCAGGAGAGTGAACGAGAATGTACTTGACTCAGGGTTTACATCGGTCGGTCCAGCGCGAACCCGACGCGATCGCCGTCGTTGACGGGCAGCGCCAGTTGACGTTCGCTCAACTGGAGAGTCGCGTTGCGCGATTGGCCGGTATGTTCACGTCGTACGGGCTCGACCGAGGTGACCGGGTAGGAATACTGGCCACGAACTGTCTCGAGTATGTCGAATACTCCTTCGCCTGTGCCTGGGCGTCGATGGTCGCGTCCCCGGTGAACAACCGCTGGAGTCCCGACGAGATGGCATTTCACATCGAAGATGCCGGAATCACAGTGCTTCTCGTGGACGGACCGCGCCTGCCCGCTGCGCTGGAACTGCGTGATCGGTGCGCTGTACTGGAGACCGTGATCGTATTCGGTGCGGCGGATCTGCCCGGCGATACGGTCGACTACGACTCTGCTTTGGCGCTGCACGGTCCGATTCCCGATACTCACGCAGATCCCGATGCCTTGGCGTTGCTCATGTACACCGGCGGAACTACAGGCCGCCCCAAAGGTGTCATGCTGAGCGCAGGCCAGATCCTGACATCGGTGCTCGGAGTCCTTGCCGGTAGTGGTGAGCCGAATCTGCCAGGCCGCTCCCTGCACGTGGCGCCCCTGTTCCACCTCGCAGCCTTCGCCGGTTTGGTCCAGGCCTCGGTTACCGGATCCGTGCATGTTTTGATGGGGGACTTCACCGTCGAGAAACTCGTCGAAACCATTGCAGAGAAGGAAGTTACACAATCTCTGCTCGTGCCGACAATGGTGCAAGCGATGCTCGAATACGCTGATCGGACAGGTCTGCCGATCGACAGTCTCACCTCGATCACCTACGGCGCATCGCCGATGCCCGAACCACTGGTTCGGCGCTTGATCGAACGATCACCTGATCTTCGACTGCGCCAGGGCTACGGAATGACCGAGTTGGCCCCGGCAGCAACACTTCTCCGCGACGACGACCACCGCAATCCTGATCACCCGGAACGACTTCGATCAGTGGGACGTGCTGCGCCACACACCGAGGTGCGGATTGTCGACGCAACCGGCACAGAGCTTCCGCGCGGCGATATCGGTGAGGTCGTCGTGCGGGGCTCGAACGTCATGATGGGTTACTGGAACAACGAGGCGGAGACGGCGCACGCGGTGCGCAGTGGATGGATGCATACCGGTGACCTCGGCTTCATGGACGAGCATGGCTACGTGTTTCTCGTAGACCGACTCAAGGACATGATCATCTCGGGCGGCGAGAACGTCTACAGTGCCGAAGTCGAAGCCGCCCTGTCCCAGCATCCCGGTGTGAGCAGTTGCGCGGTCATCGGAGTACCCGACGACAAGTGGGGAGAACGCGTCCATGCAGTGGTGGTGCGCACACCTGAAAACAATTCGAGCGGTGATGAACTCCGAGATTTTGTCGGCGAGCGTATAGCTCGGTACAAGGCGCCGCGGTCGGTCGATTTCGTCGACGCACTCCCGCTGTCGCCGGTAGGGAAGATCCTCAAGCGCACTCTGCGTGAGACCTACCGGTGACACAGCCATCTTCCCAACATGCTTCCAGGAGTAGAACCGTGATCGACCCACAGATTCGCGACCTCGATTTCGACGCCTACCGGCAGGTGATCCGCGACTTCACCGACAATGAGCTCATTCCTCGTGAGAACGAAATGGTCTCTGCTGGTGAGGTTCCCGCTGACCTCGTGACAAGGATGGCCGAGGTCGGACTATTCGGCATCACGCTTCCGAGGAGCGTCGGCGGATTGGGGTGGACCGTCGAACAGCAGGTGCTGCTGACTTTCGAGTTCACCCGGTCATCGGCGGTGTACCGTTCCCGATTCTCGACCAGTATCGGACTGGCTTCGCAGATCCTCCTCGAATACGGCACCGACGCTCAGCGTGAACAGTATCTACCGGCGATGGCGGCGGGGGAGTGCGTCATGGCGTTTGCTCTCACCGAGGAGCAGGCGGGTAGTGACGCCTCCGCCGTGCGCGCCACCGCTACCAACACCCCGGACGGCTACGTCATCAACGGTGAGAAGCGCTTCATCACCAACGGAGCGTGGGCTGATGTTCTGGTGGTGTTCGCCCGCACCGCGGACGGCGAGATTTCATCCTTCCTCGTAGATCGGGAATCGCCGGGGGTAGAGACCCGGGTGCCTGAATTGATGAACGGTCATGCCGAAGGCCCAGTCGCCGAGATCAGCTTGCGTGACGTTGTGGTGAGCGCCGACCGGTTGATCGGCGGTGCAACAGGTTTGGGGATGATTCACGCGATGCGCGGAATCAACCAGGCTCGCACCCACGTTGCCGCGACCGCAGTCGGTCAGGCGACTCGGATGCTCGCGGAGGCAATGAAATACGCGGGTTCTCGTGAGCAGTTCGACCAACCTTTGGCCGAGTTCGGTGCCGTGCAGGCGATGCTCGGACGCAGCTATGCGGAACTCGAGGCCGGACGAGCGATGATCCTCGACTGCGCCCGTGAGTTCGACCGCGGAACGCCGCCGCGTCATCGGATTGCCGCGGCAAAGCTGTACTGCACCGAGATGGCGTCGGTGGTCGGGGACCGGGCGGTGCAGGTGCTCGGCGGGGTCGGCATCGTCGGCAATCACCCGGTACCGCGTATGTGGCGGGATGTGCGTGCCTTGCGAATCTACGAGGGCGCCTCCCAGATTCACGAACGCAACCTCGCCCGGGCGCTGCCGTCATTGCTCGGCTGAAACCCGTACTTACACAAATATTTCGAGACGAGAGAAAACCGAGGGACAATCATGGGTACCACCACAGGCCGCGGACCGCTCGCCGGACTTCGCGTCGTAGAGCTTGCCGGAATCGGTCCAGGTCCCCACGCAGCGACGTTGCTCGCTGATCTCGGCGCTGACGTCGTCCGTGTTCAGCGCGCCGGTCGGATCCCCGGTCCCGGTCAGCCACGGGATCAGACCCAGCGTGGGCGTCGTATCTGCGAGGTGGACCTCAAGGACCCTGCCGGCGTCGACATTGTTCTCGGATTGATCGAGCGTGCGGACGTGCTCATCGAGGGTTTCCGTCCTGGGGTCACCGAGCGGCTCGGCCTCGGTCCGGAGGTTGCGCTGGAACGGAATCCAGCCCTGGTGTACGGCCGGATGACAGGATGGGGTCAGGAGGGGCCGCTTTCGCAGGCTGCCGGGCACGACATCAACTACATCTCGCTGACCGGCGTCCTGCACGCGATAGGTCGTGCCGGTGAGCGTCCGGTTCCGCCGCTCAACATGGTGGGAGACTTCGGTGGTGGCTCGATGTTTCTGTTGTTCGGAGTACTTGCCGCGCTCTTCGAGCGACAGAAGTCCGGGCAGGGTCAGGTTGTCGATGCCGCAATGGTCGACGGGACGCTGGCGCTGTCACACATGATGTGGAGTTTCCGGGGTCTCGGACGCTGGTCTGACGAACGCGGTGTGAACATGCTCGACACCGGCGCCCCGTACTACGACACTTACGAGACATCCGACGGCAGATACATGGCAGTCGGTGCCGTCGAACCACAGTTCTATGCACTACTTCTGGCCGGTTTGGGACTTGATCCCGCGACGTTGCCGAGCCAGAACGACAAGAGTGCATGGCCGCACACGAAGAAGGTGTTTGCCGATGTGTTCGCGTCCAAGACACGCGACGAGTGGGCGGCGATCTTCGACGGCACCGACGCGTGTACGACACCGGTTCTGACGTTTGCGGAAGCCTCATCCAATCCCCATGTTGCCCAGCGTGGTTCGCTCGTGGAACTGGACGGGGTCACTCAGCATCGTCCGGCGCCGCGATTTTCCCGCTCCGATCCGGGTCTGCCGTCGGCCCCCGCCGCTGAAGCCGTCGATGCAGGGACGTTGTGGACGTGACGCTCACCGAATCGCGAGAACTCGAGTCCTTCGACCTGCACACGTTGCTGAGCCTGGACGACGTCGGACCCGACAGATTCCAGGGTTACTGTCACGCAGGTTCTCCCGGGCGTATCTTCGGCGGGCATCTCGCGGCACAGGGTTTGACCGCCGCTGGTCGGACAGTGCCTGCGACTGCGGTGGTGCATTCCCTTCACGGATACTTCCTCAGCTCAGGCGATCCGCGGCAGCCCATCACCTACGAAGTCGGTCGTCTTCGTGACGGACGTACGTACTGGTCCCGTCAGGTCACTGCCCTGCAACTGGGCACGCCGATCTTCACACTGTCCGTGTCCTTCAAACTTCCGGAGGACAGCACCGATCGACAGGGGGAGATGCCCGTCGTACCTGCTCCGGAGGACCTTCCCGATCCATACGAGCGCTGGGCGAGTGCGCGCGCCGACGAGTTCCGCGACAACAAGACACATCGTGCGATGGACATGAGATTCGTTGCCGACGAGGGTGAGCGCGAGCGGGGGTCGGTCGCACAGTCGGTGTGGTTCAAACCGAATCACGCTTTTCCTGACGAACCGTTGTTCCACGCTGGTGTGCTCACCTACGCGTCGGACTTGTCCTTGGCATCGACGGCCTCACTCGACATCCAGCCCCACCGGTCGTTGATGGTCGGACCTTCGCGAGTGCTGATGGCGTCACTTGATCACGCGATCTGGTTTCACCGACCTTTCCGGGCCGACGAATGGATGCTCTTCGCCCAGGAAAGCAACTCCGCCACTGACGGTCGGGGATTCTCGACGGGCCACTTCTGGACACGCGACGGCGTCTTGGCTGCAACCGTCGCCCAGGAGTCGCTCTTGCGGCGAGTTGACGGGCCACAGTCGCCTCGGGCCTAGGATGAAGCAATGTCTGGGAAGAGCGAAGCCGAGCACCAACCACGCGTCTGTGACGCGGCGTTGGCGCGCGCTTTCAGCTTTCTCGGCAAACGCTGGAACGGGGTGATCCTGGCGACGCTCCTCGGTGGTCCGGCGGGATTTGCGGAACTCAAGCGTGCAGTGGGCAAGATCAGCGACTCCGTGCTCTCGGACCGATTGACCGAACTGGCTGGTGCGGGCCTGGTCACGCGGACCGTCGACGCCGGCCCGCCCATCGCTGTGGAGTACGAACTCACGGCGTCGGGGCAGGCGCTGCTCCCCGCTCTCAGTGAACTGACAACGTGGGCAGCCGAAAACCTGCCACCCGAGAGTTGCCCGAACTGACCTATTGCGTGTGAACAGTCTTGTGAGATTCGTACCAGGTGTCACCTGCCGGTTCTCCCGCCAAGTTCCAACTCCACGAGACTGTCGGAGTGATGCGTGAATAGATTCCGGGACCGACCATTCCTACCCTTTCGATCGGCCGCTCAGCGACTCCGTAGATCCTGATCCCGCGCGCGACAAACGGCTCGAATGACGGCATGTCGTCGATGACGAGGGCTACTTCGAGTTGTCCTGACCCGATATTGCGGAACTTCTTGGTTTTCAGGACACTCTGGCCGCCCCCGCCGATCCAGAAGTGGGCCCCGTCGTATTCGAAGGCCAATGGCACGACGTCTGGTTGCCCGTGCGGTGAGAGCGTCGCTACGCGCGCCAGTGGCTGCGACTGCATGTATGCGATTTCTTCTTCCGTGAATGCCATCTGTTCTCCTTCGGGGACGAAACACGTACGCAACGTGGATGCAACGTAATCAAAACTAGTGTTCTGGATCACACAGTGTTCGTGTGGTCGAGAGGCCTTTGGTCACGAATCTGTGGGCAGAACGGGTCCTGGTTCGCTACCGGTGGTGGATGAGGACAAGGTTCCGCGGGTTGAGCACACAGCTCGCGGAACCGCCCCACCACACGCCCCGACGAGGGCACCGGCCGACAGGAGTTCAGGTGTCCGTAGTTGCGGAAGTCTCGGCGATTGATTTCGCGGAGACCGAATTCGATTGGGCGCAGCGATCGACGCGGATTCGTGAAGTCGACCCACTCGTTCCGGGGCCACCATCCTTGGCGATGTGTCTGAGCGAGCCGACGCGCGGACTGGTCGACATCGCTTCACTGCTTCTCGCGGCTCCTTGGTTGCTTCGATCGCCGCGTGGGGACGGGCATCCGGTCCTCGTTCTCCCCGGATTGCTGACTTCGGACGTGTCGACTCTCGCCTTGAGGACGTACCTGAGCTTTCTCGGATACCGGGTTCACGGTTGGAATCTGGGTCTGAACACCGGTCCGACGGCGACGGTGGTCGACGGATTGCCTGCCGCATTGGCCGAGGTAGCTGATCGATACGAGCAGAAGGTGTCGGTGATCGGCTGGAGTTTGGGCGGTATCTACGCTCGAAAGCTGGCGAGGGATCTGCCGGATTCCGTACGTCAGGTAGTGACACTCGGAAGTCCTTTCGCTCTCACCAGTCTGGAGCAGACGAGAGTCGGATCTCTCTACGCTCGTTTGTCCGGTAATCACGCGATACTGCCTCCGGTCGACGGCATCGAATCCGAACAGGGATCGCCTATTTCCGTTCCTGCCACGTCGGTCTACTCCAGGCACGACGGTATCGTTCCATGGCAAGCGTGCTGTGAAACCTCGGCAGGCCTGTCGGAAAGCATTGCGGTGCAAGGCAGTCATATGGGGTTGACCCACAACCCGTCGGCGTTGTGGACCGTTGCCGATCGTCTGGCACAGGACGTCGACAACTGGCAACCTTTTGCGGCTCCGAAACGGCTTCGACGCATGTTTCCCTGCTGAGGTACGAGGCTGGGGTGTGGGGGAGAACCCTGAGTCCGACGCGGGGACGGACTCGTACCTGAGGACACACCGCGACGGAAAAGATGGGTCCATGGCCTGATGCGCACAGGTGGATCGGCGGCGGATAGTGGAGGTCGACGCGGATGAACCGCGAGTTCCGTTGAAAGGAAACAACACATGACCTCCCCGATGAAGACCCGCAAGCTCACCCGCGCCCGCTCGGGAGCAATGTTCGGTGGGGTGTGCGCCGGAATCGCTCGATACTTCGGTTGGAAGTCGTCGACTGTCCGCTTGCTGTTCGTGCTCTCGTGCCTGCTGCCCGGCCCGCAGTTTCTGATCTACATCGTGATGTGGATCTTCATTCCTCGTGAGCAGATCTGACCGAACCGCTCAACGGCGGCGGTCTTTCAGGCATTGCTTGGCCTCGTGCAATTCCTCCGAACTCAGCGGAGGAAGGGGGAGTGCGTCACGGTGCAAGCCCTCCGTGCGTAGACCGTCGAGCATCACCGAGAGGTATCGACGCCACACGGTCGGGTTGACGGGCTGAGCAAATTCGGTGACTGCGCCCACCATGAAGATGAGGCCGAACAGGTCCGTCGGTACGGCATCGGGGCGCAGCATCCCGGCCTCCTGGGCCCGGTAGAAGATCCTCTCGACCGACGGTTCGATGATGGATCGTTGGCATGCGACTTGCTCGCATCCCTCGTCGGTTCCATTCAGGACGTCTTTGAGCCCGCGGTTGACCGACATACGGCTGCAGGCGAATTCGGCAAAGGTGACCAGGCCGTCCCACGGATCCGGATTGGCGAGTGACGCGTCCGCGGCCGCCGCCATGTCGGCGAAGTTCTGTTGGAAGACTCCGTCGATCAATTCTTCTTTGCTGGCGAACCGCCGATAGACCGTTCCGACGCCGACACCCGCGCGCCGGGCGACGTCGTCGAGTGTGACGTCGATCCCTTCTTCGGCGAACAATTCACGTGCGGCGTCGATGATCAACTGCCGATTACGTGCAGCATCGGCGCGAAGGGGGCGCTCCATTGCGGTACTCATGTCCCCACTCTACCCGCCAAGTGGAGACAGCCTCTCCGTTTTGGTGTAGCGTTTTTGCTAACCGGAGAAGCCATCTCCGCATAGGTTGGGCGAGGGACTATGTCAGACATTGCTGAACGGACTGAATTCGAGCAGTCCTCAGCGCCTTCAGGGGACAACCACGCAAAGCGGTGGCTGGTTCTCGCGGTTCTGGGAATTGCGCAGCTGATGGTGGTCTTGGATGCCACCATCGTCAACATCGCGCTGCCTGCTGCGCAGCGCTCACTGGAGTTCGGTGATTCGGACCGCCAGTGGATCATCACGGCATACGCATTGGCGTTCGGCAGCTTGCTGCTACTCGGCGGTCGATTGAGCGACTTGTTCGGGCGCAGGCGAACTTTCATCGTCGGTCTTATC
This sequence comes from Rhodococcus sp. FW305-130, assembly GCF_058788335.1. NCBI lineage: Bacteria > Bacillati > Actinomycetota > Actinomycetes > Mycobacteriales > Nocardiaceae > Rhodococcus > Rhodococcus sp. FW305-130. The sequence goes on from NZ_JBYTAP010000001.1 coordinate 499,485, forward strand.
GGCTTCGCAGTGGCTTCCGCCATCGGTGGCGCAGCCGTCAACTTCGAAATGCTTGTTGCCGCTCGTGCCGGCCAGGGCGTATTCGGTGCGCTCCTTGCCCCGGCAGCCCTGTCGCTGCTGTCCGTGACATTCACGGATCCAGGTGAGCGTGCCAAGGCTTTCGGTATCTTCGGTGCCGTTGCCGGCGGCGGTGGCGCCATCGGACTGCTGCTCGGCGGCGCACTCACCGAGTGGGTCGACTGGCGCTGGTGCCTCTTCGTGAATCTCTTCTTCGCGGCGATCGCCCTGGTCGGAGCAGTCCTGTTGCTCGCGCCGCACACCAGTGACTCGCGACCCAAGCTCGACATCCCGGGAACGATCCTGGTGTCGATCAGCTTGTTCAGCATCGTCTTCGGATTCTCGAAGGCCGAATCGGACGGGTGGAGTGCAACTCCCACCATCTCGTGGCTCGTTGCCGGCGTAGTGTTCATGGCGGCGTTCATCTACTGGCAGACCAAGTCCGAGCACCCGCTCCTTCCGCTGCGGGTGGTCCTCGACCGAATCCGGGCTGGCTCGTACCTGGCGATCTTCCTTTCCGGCGCAGGCATGTTCGCAGTCTTCCTGTTCCTGACGTACTACATGCAGCTGATCCTCGGGTACAGCCCGATCATGACCGGCCTCGCATTCATGCCGATGGTGTTCGGAATCGTGACAGCGGCAACGCTTTCGACAGCGGTTTTGCTACCGCGCGTCGGTCCGCGAGTGCTGATCGTGAGCGGAATGGTCATCGCGGCGATCGGAATGACGCTGCTGGCCCAGATTTCCGTGGACAGCACCTATGCAGTCCACATTCTGCCGGGGCTCGTTGTCACCGGACTCGGCATGGGCAGCATTTTCGCCCCGTCGATGCAGGGAGCAACTTCAGGCGTGCACCACGAAGATGCCGGCGTCGCCTCTGCCACGGTCAACACGATGCAGCAGGTGGGCGGCTCGATCGGAACTGCACTGCTCAGCACGATTGCAGCCTCGGCTTCCACCAACTACCTGGTGGGCCGCGAGATGAATCCGCTGACCCAGGCACAGGCTGCCGTCGAGAGCTACACCACGACGTTCTATTGGGCCGCAGGCATATTCGCGGTCGGTGCGGTCTTGACCGGACTGGTTCTTCGGAGTGGACTGCTGCCGGATTCGCCGGAAGGCGAGCCGGTAATCGCCCACTGACAGCAAATTTCGGGGTCGACGCCATTGCGGCGTCGACCCCGAAATCGAGTCAGCAGTTCTTATCGGGCGATGCCTGAAACCGATGAAGGACGTGATCGAGTTGTTCGGAGGAAAGCGCCGGGACGGGCAACTCGCGATGGCCGGTGCGGGACGCGCAGAGTCCGTCGATCATGAACCCGAGTGCGCGGCGGTAAGCCTGAGGGGCCTCGTCGCCGCCGAACTTCTGGGCCATCTTGACGACCTGCATGAGAAGCGGAATGTCGTTGACTTCGAAGTCGCTCCGCAGGGTGCCCTGTTCCTTGGCACGATTGACAAGTGCCGCGGTGTGCTGAGCGATCCCGGCGCGCGCGCGAGCGAAAGTGTCCGACGCGAAGCGCCCGTCCATCAGGAGATCGCCGAATCCGCGGTTGTCTGCCATGCGCAGGGAGATCACGTCGAGAAAGTAGACAAGACCTTCCCAGGCGTCTGGCATCTCCCGGGCGGTGGCGGCAATCGTTTCGATCTCGGAGCACCGTGTGTCGAACAGGGCCTGGATCAGCTCGTCCTTGCTGGCGAACCGGCGATAGACGGTGCCGACGCCGACGCCGGCGTGCTTGGCGACGTCCGCCAGCGTGGCGTCGAGTCCTTGGGCAGCGAACACCTCGCGAGCGGAGTTGAGGATGCGCTCGAGGTTGGCCTTGGCGTCGGACCGAAGGCGCGGCTGTGAGCAGTCGGCCGAGGTCCCCGCATGAGAAGCGTCGGGGTGTGTTGTCGGCATCCTCACAGTCTACGGCACTAAGCGGAATGATCGATTCCGTTAGTGCTATATTACTAAGCGGAACGTGTGGTTCCGATTGTCCGTATGAGAGAAGCCGATATGAGCACGTCTGACATCTGGGTCGGGAGCAATCCGATCTCGATGGTGGGTACGCGGAGTGCAGGTTTCGCGGCAACGAGGCTTCGCGCTCTTGCCGGCGACGGCGCCTTTGCTCAGCTCGTTCGTTTTGCCCTCGTCGGCGGAGCCAGCAATATCTTGTACTTTGCCGCTTTTCTGGCGCTGCGCGGTGACGGAGCGCTGGTCGCCAACGCCGTTGGTGCAGTCTTGAGCACCATTCTGGCCAACGAGCTGCATCGCCGGCTCACCTTCCATGCCGCGGATCGCGTCAACTGGTTCACCGCGCAGTGGGAAGGCGGTGGACTCGCTCTGGTCGGGTTGATCGCCAGTTCGGCCGCCATCAGTGCGCTCGGCTTCCTTCTCCCCGGCGCCGACGGACTTCTTCAAGCCGGGCTTGTGATCGCAGTGAGCGGAATTGTCGGTGGCCTGCGATTTGTCGCCCTTCGCGGTTGGGTTTTCTGAGCGGTTCTCGAATTCGAGTCGGACTCGGCTCGTAGGGAACACTGTGACCTATGAGCCTTTCGATAGCCGACTCCGGCATCCGTCTGGCTGTGCTCTGCATCGTCATGGCTCTTGTCGCCACGCTCGTCTACCGATTCACCTCTCTCGGTAGCGTTCGGGTAGTCCCAGGCGCACTCGCTCGCGGCGCTCTTCAGTTGGCTGCGATTTCGTTGATCCTCGCCGCAGCCTTGGCTCACATCTGGTCAGCGCTCCTCGTGCTCGTCGGCATGTTCGCTGCGGCGTCGTTCACCGCGGCACGACGCTGCGGCGCAGGAACGTCCGGAGCGTGGCTGACCATCGCCTTGGCGTCGGGAATCGGTGTGGTTCTGCCACTGATGCTGCTGTCCGGAGTGGTTCCGCTGGAAGGCATCGCTCTGGTGCCGATCGGCGGAATTGTTCTGGGCGGCGCGATGACTGCAACATCGATGGCAGCCAAACGCGGACTCGACGCCGTCGATGATCGATACGGGGAAGTCGAAGCCGCACTGAGCCTTGGATTTTCCCAGCGCGATGCACGGTGGGAAGTAGCCCGCGCCGCAGCCTCCGACGCCCTGCTACCGGGAGTCGACCAGACGCGCACCGTCGGCCTCGTGACATTGCCGGGAGCTTTTGTCGGCGTTTTGCTCGCGACGGGGTCGGCCGTTCAAGCCGGTGCCGTGCAAATTCTTGTGCTGGCAGGGCTGCTGTTGGCGCAAACCTGCTCGGTCGCCGTGGCGTTGGAACTCGTCGCCCGCGGCTTCGTCTTTCGAGGTAAGACTGTCAGGCCTGCGCGAGTTCGTTGATCTTGTCGCTGCGAAGGACGCGGTCGGGAAGATCGGGCGTGTTTGCCGCGAGGGTGATCATTGCCCTGCCGATGTTTTCGCTGGTGGTCACGCTGCTGGGCCAGACCTTGCGCAAGAGTGGGTAGAGAGGCACGGAGATTTGATAGAAGGCCTTGTACCACCACGTCTTCGACGGCGATCCCGGGCGCGGACGGATGAATCCCGGCCGGAGGATGTAGGTCGTGAGAGGGAGGGCGAGTAGCGCATTCTCGGTCGCGCCACGTACTCGCTTCCACATGGTCTTGCTGGTCTCGGTGGAGTCGGCGCTTTCGCCGGACACGTAGACGAACACCATCTGAGGATTCACACCCGACAGTGTCGTGGCGGCGGCAAGCGTGATGTCATGCGTGATGCGGGTGTAGTCGGCTTCGTTCATGCCGGCAGAGGAGACACCGAGGCAGAAGAAGCAGGCGTCCGCGCCGGTCAGATCGGCTTCGATCGCCGAGAAGTCGAGCATGTCGCGGTGAACGATGTCGACGATCTTCGGGGCAGTTGTACCGGACGGATTGCGGCCGACGGTCACGACTTCGTCGATTCGTGGATCGTCGAGGCATTCCCTCAGGACGCTGTTGCCGACCATTCCTGTTGCCCCGAAAACGACGACCTTCATGATGTTCCCCCCGGCGTTGGTTCCACTTTCTGTGATGCGCACACTACGGAACGGTCTGCAGTTCATCCGACCGGAGTGGCCAACTGAACGCTTGACCTGCAATTATGAGTCCATTTTGACCCGACTCGTGACTAAAGTCCCTACAAACCGGCTGGACGGTTGGCTGAAAATAGTTTTATGAACGAAGGAGTTGATGAAATACACGTTCTGGGATCGGAGTCAGCCGGTCGAATGGTAGAGGCGTCGACGATCATCGTTCTCGGTGCGCTCTGTGCCGTGGTCGCAGGTTCTGGCGTGTTCTTTGTCGTCGGATCGATTGGTGGCTTCGCCAGACTGCTCTACCTGGTTGTTCGTGGTCCGCTCAACTCTTGCTCGGTACCGGCGTCGAATGTCGAGCTGGTGCCTTCGAGAACGTCATGTGGTCGTTGATGCTCCCGAACGTGGAGTGAAGACGGTCAAGGATGTAGTTCTGACGCATGTTCCACGGTGACTTCGATCCCTGCTTCGGGAACTGTTCCACGGCACGCATGACGTACCCCGACGCCAGATCCAGGATCGGCCGCTGGTCCATTTCTTCGGTCGCGTGCGGCACGCACTTCGAATAGTCGCGCTTGTCCATCTCCGTCAGCAGTCGGCACACGTACATCGACGTGAGATCTGCTCGCAGAGTCCACGAGGCGTTGGTGTAGCCGACGCACATCGCGAAGTTCGGTACGTCGCTGATCATCATGCCCTTGTAGACGTAACGATCACCGAGGGTGACGGGTTCGCCGTCCACTTCGATGGACATCCCGCCGCACGCCTCCATCTTCAATCCTGTTGCAGTGACGATGATGTCAGCTTCAAGTTCGCGACCTGACGCGAGAAGGATCCCGGTCTCGGTGAAGGTGTCGATGTGATCGGTCTCGATCGAGGCCTTGCCGGATCGGAGGGCTTTGAACAAATCGCCGTCGGGTACGACGCACAAGCGCTGGTCCCAGGGATCGTAGGAGGGTGTGAAGTGAGGATCGAGGGGGATGTCTTTCGGGAGTTGACGACTGATCGCGAGGTTCAGCATCCTCTTTGCACGCGCCGGACTGCGTCGGCACAGTTGGTAGAAACTCAGGTTCACTACGACGCTCTTCCATCGAGCGATGCTGTGCGCGAGTTGATTCGGCAGTACCGCGCGAATGGTGTCCGATAATTTGTCGCTGGACGGCAGCGCCAGAATGTACGTCGGTGATCGCTGGAGCATCGTGACGTGGCTTGCGTCCCGTGACATCGTGGGGACCAAAGTGACTGCGGTGGCGCCGCTTCCGATCACAACGACCTTCTTGTCGGAGTAATCGAGTTCTCCGGGCCAGAACTGGGGGTGGACTACCTCACCGGCAAACGATTCACGTCCGGGGAAGTCGGGGGTGTATCCGCCGTCGTAGCTGTAGTACCCGCTGCAGAGATAGAGGAAGTTACAGGTCAATGTTTCGTCTTCGTCGCCGGTCGTGACCGTGACTGTCCAGGTCGAGGTCGCTGACGACCATGATGCGGCCGTCACCTTCCGGTTGTACCGAATCTTCTTGTCGATCCCGTTCTCTCGGGCGGTGTCGCGCACGTACCGCAGGATCGAATCACCGTCGGCGATTGCTTTGGCATCCGTCCACGGGCGAAACGGGTAGCCGAGCGTGAACATGTCGGAATCCGATCGGATGCCGGGATACTTGAAGAGGTCCCAGGTTCCGCCGCTGTTCGCTCGGGCCTCGAGGATTGCGTACGACTTTCCTGGGAGCTCGGTCTGGAGTCGATAAGCAGCACCGATGCCGGACAAGCCGGCGCCGACGATCAGGACATCGAGGTGTTCGGTGCTCATCAGTTCGGACTCCGTATCGACTATGTGGGGCCACCGGCAGAGTTAGTGCTCGATCACCACACTACTGAACGATGCTCAGTAAGGCGAGGAGGACCAGGTGATCGTTGGTGGTCGGATTGCCGCGCACAGTGGTTTACCTGCGGTGTCGGTGAGCCCGAGGTCTCCGTGGAGCACACCGGAAGCGTCGGCCTGCTCGACGATGTGCTCGGGGATCGCGTCGAGCATCAGCTTTGCGCGCCGAAACATCTCGAACGTCTGGTCATCGGATACCGTCACCCAGGACAGGTAGATGAAGCGTCCGCGAGGTGGACCCTGGATGTGTGAACCGAGAATGTCCCAGGCACCGGACTTTCGCTCCAGACTCGCTGTCAGTTCCCATCGCACTGTCTCGGTATCTCCTGGTACGAGGTCGAGGATTTCGTGTGGCTTGCCTCGGCGCTGAACGCCGACGTGGATGTTGCTGCGCCCTTCGAAGGTTGCGGTTTCGGAACACTCACGTCCGGGCAGGCTGTGACCGGTGATGATGATCTGCATATCGACATCATGCTCTGCACAGGTCGGGAGGGGTTGGCGTGGTGAGTCGTTCGGGTAGAACCTTTGTTGCGGCCGTGGTGGCGAGCATTCTGTTGTCGAGTCTCGGGTGGGGGTCAGGGGCTGCCGCGGCGACGACGGACGAACCGGAAGTCGCGGGCGCGCTGGAGTCCTATGGCGAACTCTCGGCCGCAGTGTTTCCGGTCGGCGCCGGTGAGACGCAGCGGGTCGTGTATCGAACTCTGCGTACCGCTGACAGATGGGGAGAGTCGTCAGGGTCCGTGTTTCTGCCGGAAGGTGCCCCACCGGCGGGCGGTTGGCCCGTCATCTCGTATGCCCACGGAACTTTGGGCAGTGCGGATCAGTGTGCACCCTCGTCGACCGGATTCGGTCCGGGCGAGATCGAACCGATCGAACGCTGGTTGGAGCAGGGATACGCGGTAGTCGCTACCGACTACTCGGGACTGGGTACCGACGGGGTGCTGGCCTATCTCGACGGACATGCCGCCGGCGCGAATGCGGTCGACATCGTGCGGGCTGCGCACGAGTTGTACGGCAGTGTGCTGAGTCCGCGGTGGATGGTTGCGGGTTTGTCCGAAGGCGGTCATGCGGCGTACTTCGCGGGACACGAGGCCACCACTCGTGCACCGGAATTGGATTTCCGCGGCTCGGTCGTTGTTGCGGGCCCCACCCATATGGAAGGTTTGTTTCCGTTGGGCGGACCGCTGTTTCCCGACATCGGCATCACCGGGTTGGTGGGATACGCGCTGTACGTTCTGGCCGGGATCGACGATCAACGACCCGAAGAGAACATTCGGGAGGTTCTCTCGCCGCAGGGGATCGAGTGGATGGAAAAGGCTCGGACACTGTGCGCCGGAGATCTCGGCCGCCACATTCGCGCCGAACGAATCCAGTTGAGCTCGTTGTTTTCTCGGTCGGTGTGGACGCCACGCTTCCACGATCTGTTTCGCGAGATGATGCAGGTGCCGGTCGACGGCTACGACCGGTCACTGCGTGTGGTGCAGAGCGTGTCGGACACAACGGTTCCTGTCGCCCTTACCTGGGCGCAACTGGTCGACATGCGTTCGCGAGGAACGCAGTTCGAGTATCAAGAACTCAGCGGAATCAGCCACGGCCAAACGACGGTCGCTTCGATGGACCAGACCATGGAATTCATCGATCGATTGATGAGGTGATGTTCGGCGGTGTTGTTGTTGCGGTGTTGTTGTTGCAGTTTGTTGTTTCAGGGTGGTTGTTCAGCGCATACGTCGCGGCCCGTAATCGTGGCCACCGTTGGCGAACCACACGATTGCCGCAATCGCGTACAGGATGCAGACCAGGAGTAGTAGCCCGCCTGCGATCCACAACGAGATCTGACCGAGTCGTTTCACTCGATCGGACGCGTACCGCGACCCGGCCACATCGCCGTCGGCCCACAGCGGATACACGTTGAAGGCGTGCGTGAAAGCGGAGAAGGAGAGCGGCCAGAAGAACAGCAGCGAGACCACTGCCCAACCCGCATTGACGGGCGGTCGAATCGGGTGCTGAGGAACGGATTGCTGGACGGTGGGTTGATCCGGGTTGGTCATGGGGGCTCCTGACATGAGGTGGCCCCTTCGACGCTACTGCGATGGAGCTGAAGAATCACTGAGTGTGCACGATCAGCCGTAATGCCAGTCGCGATCCATCCGTCGGAAGTACGGAAAGAGTGTGGCCTCCTCGAAATCGAGGTGCGACTGCATATGATCCGCCAATTCGGAGATTGCGGCGTGTGCCCGATTGACCGTGGAGGATTCGGTGCTCAGCGCGAGTGACGCACGCTTGGCTTCCGCCACGATCTCCCCGACAAGCTTGTGTTCTGCCTGCAGTCGTTCGACCGCAGGGGCCAACTCGGGAAAGTTCCTGGTCATTACGGGGAACATACGTTGATCTTCGATGGTGTGGTGCAGAGTCAGCGTGTTGCAGTAGAAGTCGCAGTTGACCCGTAGTTGCCAGACGAAATCCGCGATCGTCAGATTGTCGATCATTTCGGGTATCCGAGTCAGATCGGCGGTTTCGTCCGACAACTGTTGCAGGGCGTTCTCGAGTACCTCGATATCGGCTCGTAGAGGTTCGTGAACCTGACGTAGCTGTTCGATCATCCTCAGACCGGCAACTGTTGCCGTGTTGTGCGAATGAGGGGCGTTCACGTCAGCGCAACTCGATCCCGCTCCGCGAGCATCCTCGCTACCGGCAGGACGTCCTTTGCTGCCATCTCGATACGCTCGAATACCTCGGGGTTGAGGATAGTCGTTCCGTCGAAATCACCTGAGCTGAGATAGATCCCGACCGGAGCGGTCAGCGCTTGGAAGAAGGCGAACAGTGGACGCAGGGCATGGTCCAACACGAGAGCGTGGCGGTCGCTGCCACCTGTCGCAGCAAGAATCACCGGAGTGTTGGCAAGCGCGTACTGGTCCACGAGATCGAAGAAATGCTTGAACATTCCCGTGTACGAGCCGCGGAACACCGGTGACGCCGCGATGACGATATCGGCGGACTCGACTGCTGCCAGCGCTTCGGCGGTCACTGAGTCGACGTGATCGCGATCCAGAGCAGACGCAAGACCTGGAATCAGATCCACGATCTCGAAAACTCGTGTGTCGATCTGCTCGAAGTCTCCCAAGGTTTCGACGATCAGGTCGACGAGGGCACGAGTCTTGGAGGGTTTTTGAAGGTTGCCGACAACGGCAACAATTTTGAGCGGTGTGCTCATCGAAACTCCTATTTTTGGGACGACTTCAGTGATTCGATTTCCTTACGCACAACGGGGGCTACTTCGGTGCCGAGGATCTCGATCGCACGCAGCATGTCCTTCTGTGGCACGTTGCCGAACCCCATCTGGATCATGATGCGGTCATGATGGAACAGTTCGTACTGCGCCATCGTCTTGTCGATGATTTCCTGCGGGCCGCCGAGGAAGAACGCACCCGCGGTGGTTGCCTGCGCCTCGTATGCCCTGCGCGGCATGGGAACTCCGTTTCCCCGCTGATGATGATTCTGCATCCACCCGGCCTGGAAGTACGGGTACGACGTGTCGAGTGCTGTTTGCTTCGAGGTATCGACAAATCCTGGCGAAGCAATCGAGACAGCGAGCTTCTTCGGATCGTGTCCGAACTCCGCTGCAGCCCTGCGGTATAGATCGACGAACGGTTCGAACTGTTGGTAACTTCCACCGATGATGGCCAGTGAGAGGGGCAGGCCCAGTTTCGCGGCACGGACGACAGAGGCCGGAGTACCTCCGACTGCGATCCACACCGGAATCTGACGGTCCGGGCGGGGCGTCACGTCACCGTCGGTCAGTGGTGCGCGAAGTTGTCCTTCCCAGTTGATCGGGTTCTCGTCGCGCAGTTTCAGTAGTAGATCGAGCTTTTCGGCGAAGAGTTCGTTGTACTGGGACAGGTCGTACCCGAAAAGCGGAAATGACTCCGTGTACGAACCTCGGCCGGCAATGATCTCGGCACGGCCTTCGGAAAGCAGGTCGACTGTCGCGAACTGTTGGAACACACGGACGGGATCGTCGGAACTGAGTACGGTTACGGCGCTGGACAGCTTGATGTTGTCGGTAGCCTGAGCCATTGCCGCGAGCACAACTGCAGGGGCTGAGACTGCGAAGTCGGTGCGATGGTGCTCGCCGACGCCGAAGACATCGAGTCCAACCTGATCGGCAACGGTTGCCTGCTCCACCAAATGGCGAAGGTGGACACCGGGATTCATCATCGCGCCGGTGGTGGGATCTGGGGTGAGTTCACCGAAATGGTAGACGCCCAATTCGAAAGCCATGTTGTTTCTCGCTATCTGTTCGTGGGGGTGATGGAAAGTTGTTCTACGTGCGCATCGCATGCGCCGCCTTGATTCGTGTGATGTGCGGCAAGTCGGGAGAAGAAGCGTTCGAGTACCGGAAGCTCCTCGGTTTCAATGAGATCGGAGAAGTATTCGGCGATCCCTCGCGTGTGTATGGCGGACGCTTTTCGAAGCGTCTTCTTGCCCGCAGGCGTCATCGATACCGTCACGACGCGTCGATCGTTTTCCGGTCGAACGCGCTCTGCCAGTCCTGCCTCGACCAATCGATCGACGACGCGCGTCACGCCACTGGTGGTGACCAGGACCAGTTCGGCCAGATCGCCCATTCGGATCGTGTTTCCCGGCGCTTCGTGCAGTCGGAGCAGAACGTCGTACTGGCCAAGGGTGAGCCCGGTGGTGGTTCGAAGGTCCGCCTCCATCTTGCCGAGGATGACGCTGTGGCTGACCACTAGGTCGCGCCAGACGGAACCGCGTCGACGTTCGTCGGTAGTCATCGGTGACAGCCTCCATTTATTTGCGCTCGCAAGTATTGCTTACTCAAATAATACGCCTGGATCGATCGAACTATTCCCCGCTCTCATTTGTGCTGGTAGCAAGGTATTGACTCGAACACGTGTTCGAGTATTGTTGGGGGTGGGGATTGGGGGATTCAATGAGTGTTCTGTTGTCGGATGTGGTGTCTGGTTCTGCGGTGGGGTTGCGTGGACGGCTGTGGCGGTTGTCTGCTTCTGAGTTACGTGCCGCTGCGGTGTCGGCGAGCGCGGAGATTCTTCGTCTCGAGGCCGTTCGGGTGGCGGTGGTCGACGAACTCTCGATGCGGCCCGATGATCAGCTGATCGCCAGCCGCGGTGTCGGTGCCTGGTTGGCGGCGAACACGATGCTGCAGGTTCGGGACGGGAAGAAGATCGCCGCCCTCGGTGCAGCGCTACGACCGTTTCCCGCGGTGACGGCCCGGTTCGACGTCGGGGACTGCTCGTTCGATCATGCGGTGTTGATCGTGGCGTTCTGCGAGTCACCGCCGAAGGGGATGCCGGAGGAAGCGCTCCCTCGCTGTATCGATTTGTTGTTGGCTGCGGCATCCGGGGTGGAGTCGATGACCACGAAGGTGCGGAGTGTTATCGCGACCTTGGAGCGAGTGTTCGAGTCCGATGAGATTCCGCCCGCCGAGGATGTGGATCGGAATGAGTTGCGGATCGCGTCGACGTTGAACGGTCGGGTGGTGGTGCGCGGCGATTTCGACGCCCTCACCGGCGAAATGCTGTTGTCGGCGTTGTCGAATCTGACGATGCCCACCCCGGCACCCGATGGAACCCCCGATGCCCGGTCGGCAGCGAAGCGGACCGCGGACGGGTTCACCGAACTGATCCGGCGTTACCTCGACTGCGCCAAAACCGGCACCGACGGTGGTCAGCGTCCGCACGTGAACGTGCACATCAACGCCCGCGATCTCGCGGAGCATCGGGACTGCGCCGCAACACCCGCTGCTCCTGATGGTGGAGCGGCTGTGTCGGATCTCGACGTCGGGCATATGCCCTGGCTCGGACCACTGTCCGTCTCGCAGACCAGACTCCTCGGTTGTGATTGTTTCCTGTCGACTGTTCTGCTCGATGATCACGGCGCGCCCTTGGATGCGAGACCCGGGAAACGGTTGGTCACCGCGGAGCAGCGAGTGGCGTTGATCGCCCGCGACAGAGGCTGCGCGTTCCCCGGCTGCACGTGTGTACCGGCCTGGACCGATGCGCACCATATCCGGCACTGGGCCAACGGCGGCCCGACGGTGATGAACAACCTTGTCCTGCTGTGCCGTTCACATCACCGGCTGATGCACCGCAAGTCCGGGTTCGTCGGGAAATGGGTGATCCGCATCGGGGTCGACAACAAACCGTGGTTCATCCCACCACCCTCGATCGACCCGCAGCAGCACCCGCGGCCCGCGAACACCACCTTCAAAACCTGAGAAGAACCTCGGGCACAACAGAACACGGGCCAGCACCGCATCGAAGGGATCCTCCGATGCGGTGCCAACAGGCCGTGGGGGAGTCGAATCAGTGCTTCGAGCGCTTGTGGCGGTACATCTCGGCATCGGCCGTATCCCAAGTCTCGGAAAGGCTGTGGAACATGGAAAAGTCGGCTCGACCGATCGAACAACAGACGTCGGCATTCCGGAACGCCTTCTCCAAACACTCGACCAGGTAGTCGACGGCGCGCGGCTGTGTATCGGGCAGAGCGATTCCGAACTCGTCTCCGCCCAACCGTGAAACCACCGCACCAGGGTGCGCGCATGCTGCCAAGATCTTGCCGGCCCGTTGAACATATTCGTCACCCGCGGCGTGACCGAGTTCGTCGTTGATGGTCTTCATGCCGTCCAGATCGACGATGATGATAGATCCCGGATCGGCGAATTGGCGGTACCGGGTTTGCTCGGCCTCGAGGATGCGGTTCCACCCGCGCCGATTGAGAAGACCTGTCAACGGGTCGGTCTCGGCATCGAGTTGCGCAGTTTCGGCCAGTCGCACTGACTGCGCGCGCTGATAGTCGACATCGAGAATCGTTCCGAGGAGTCGGCACAGGAGAGTGAGGAGGGCCAGGTTGTCCTCGAGTACGGAGTCGCCCGTAATCGGGTCGGCGCCACACAGAGTGCCGAAGAGACTGCCGTCGTTGTGAAGGATTGGGATGCTGACGTATGCGCCTATGCCTTCCCACCTGTCATCTCGGGAAAGTGCAGGTACGAGTGCGCGATTCGATGAGACTGGCGGCGCATTTCCGAGGACTACCTCGCTGCACATGGTGTTTTGCCAAGTCCGGGTCTCGCCGACTTCGATGTGAAGTGGGTTGGGTGAGACGGTGAGAAAGATTTGATTCGACCCGTCGAACCGCGTGATCGACCACAGTGCCAGCGGAAGATATTCGTCGAGGTAGGACACGATCGAGCGACTTGCGTCGTCGAAATTCGTCAGTGGTGGCAGGAGTGGCAACATCGGGATGGTGCGCGCCTGGCCGTGCGGCATTTGGTGACCTCCTGATCGACCCTAAGATTCTGTCGATGCTCAGGCTCTTGGTCCCGCGTGCGACAAATCTTCCACGAACAGTCTGCCTCGAGAATCCTGGCGATTGCTGAAAGTGTGCTGTGATTCTTCCGACCGCGGGGCCGTTGATTCTTTGGTGGCCCGCTAATCTTCAGGCATGGAGCTGGCGCGTGGAGCGAACACAGTCGTTGACGGAACTTCGCTGAAGGTGGCGGTGAACGGTAGCGCCCCGGGCACGGTGGACCTGATGGTGTTCCAGCTCGACGAACGGAACCAGGTGCGGAACGACGCAGATTTTGTCTTCTTCAATCAGCCGGTGTCGCCCGAAGGTGCGGTGCGCTTGGAGTCCGGCGGCGTCATCGAAATCGACATTGCGAGGTTGCCCGCCGACATCCACCAGCTGAGTGTTGCCGTGGCGCTTGATGCGGCGGCAAACGGAACCCTTTCTGCTGTCGGGGGCCTTGGTGTCGTGGTGGAGCAGGCTGGTTCCATCGCTATCGTGGCTCAGGCTTTGGGTTTGACGAGTGAGAGGGCAGCGGTCCTCGTCGAGATCTATCGCCGCGGCACGGACTGGAAGGTTCGGAACGTTTCGGCGGGTTGGGACAGCGGATTGGCAGATCTGGTCACTGCATTCGGAGTCTCGGTCGACGAGGAACCGCAGAGCCGACCCGACTCGGCTGAATCGGCAGATGGCATTCGGACCGTGCCCGACGAAGCCAAACTCTCGATGGTGAAGCGGGAAAAACTGGACCTCCGAAAGCGCGAAGTGGCCAAGGTCCTGCTGACCAAGGGTGGCAACGGAATTCGGGCGCGAGTGGTCCTGGTGATCGACAAAACCGGAAGTATGGCCAAGCAGTACCGCACCAGAGTGGTGCATCGTGTTGTCGAACGCATGGTTCCCGTTGCGATCCAGCTCGACGACGACGGCAAGCTGGAGCCGTACTTGTATGCAGTCAGCTTCGTCAAGCTTCCCGAGATCTCTGTCCATGACGCGGAAGAGTGGTCGGATACCTACCTGCACTTGCGCGGCTCGCACGGCGGATTCAACTATGACAAGATCGGCGCCGCAAATCGTGAAGTGCCGATCATGACTGAGATTCTCTCCGGCCTGACACGTGGTTCGGCGCCGACGCTCGTCCTGTTCTTCACCGACGGAGGCTTCAGCGAGCGCAAGGAAATCACGAAATTGATGCGCGAAGCGTCTGGGCTCCCGGCCTTTTGGCAGTTCGTCGGAATCGGCAAGGCCAACTACGGAGTGCTGGAGAAGCTCGACGACCTCGACGGCAGGGTGGTCGACAATGCCGGATTCTTCGCGCTGGACGACATCGACACCGTCGACGACGCCCAGTTGTACACCCGTTTGCTGAGTGAATTCCCGGATTGGCACAAGGCAGCTGTGGCCGCGGGCATCACGACGCCGTGATTTAGCTGGTCGAAACCAACTGCGGTGCATTCTCTTTCAAGAATTCGTCGATGTGCGCCCAGGTGGAGTCTCTCGCGGTGGGGCCGGCAACGAGCCCGAGGTGACTTCCCGGCGCCTTCTCGAACCGGACCGACGGCGCGCCGGTGAGGACCGACGTGATCGCTTCCACCGAAGCGATGGGTGCAATCACGTCAGTGGTGCCGCCGATCGCGAGAACGGGAACGCTCAGAGCTGACAGTTTGATCTCGCGTCCGGCAAGCGTGACAGCGTCGTTGTAGAGATTGTTGCCGAGCATGAGTTGTTCGCAGATCTGCTGAAATGCCTTGCCAGGGTATCCAGGCATGGCTGCCATGAACTTGTCTATCGATTCCATGCGAGCCAGGGTCTCGGTGTTGTGGAGGTTGCGCACGATGAACCATGGCTTGAGGACTTCGCGCTGCAACGCCGTCACCTTGTAACTCGCCTGAACGAGTGGAGCAGGCAGTCCGCCGACCAGATTGGTCGCGGACGTGAGCGGGGTGTCGCCCGTGTATTTGCCGATCAGCCTCAACGGGCTGATAGCGGGAATCTTCGTGTAATCGATTGGCGTGCCGATTGCCGTGATCGATGCGATCGGAAGGTCGGAGTGAGCGGAGCCCGTGAGCAGAGACATGGTCCCGCCGAGGCTCCACCCGATCAGCGAAACAGGTGCGCCGTCATGTAAGTCCGAGATCGTACGGATCGCTTCCGGGATGATGTCGTCGACCCAGGCCTCGAAACCCATTCCGCGGTCGGAGTACCGCATGGTCCCGTAGTCGAGGAGGTAGGGCGTGTTTGCGCCATCCAGTAGGTGTGCGGCGAGGCTCTGGCCTGCACGAAGGTCGTAGCAGTCGGCTGAAACCGCGAGGGGAGGTACGAGGAGGACCGGATTGCCTCTGGGCGTCCACAATGCGCCGAAGCGATACAGATCGCGGTGTGGACCTTCGCTGATCAGTACCGACGGCGTGCGTTCGGCCTTCTCGACACCGTCGCCGAACGAGAGTCCCCATGCATTGCGCGCTGCGGTGTCCAGCGTCGGACGCCACGTCGCGATCAAACCACTGATATCGAGCACTGGTTCCCCTCGGAGTCGAATCGGCGGACGGCCGAGTCAGCCGTGCTCGGTGTATGTTACCTGCCTTCACATACATCGATCTCGGGGGTGCAAAAACCCAGCTCGGCAACGGAGCCACCGTGCCGAGCTGGGCTGATCGGGGTGATATGGCAGTGAACGGGTCGGGACGATCAGGCGGGGACGATCAAGCCGGTCGAGGCTGTGGCCGTCGCGTATCGCTGTGCAACGTCTTCCCAGTTGATGACGTTCCAGTAGGCCTTCACGTAGTCGGCCTTGACGTTCTTGTACTGCAGGTAGAAGGCGTGCTCCCACATGTCGAGCATGAGCAACGGAACGATACCGATGCTGATGTTGCCTTGCTGGTCGGTGAGTTGCTCGATGACCAGGCGCTGCCCGACCGTGTCGTAGGCCAGTACCGCCCAGCCGGACCCCTGCAAAGTCGTTGCTACAGCAGAGAAGTGGTTGACGAATGCGTCGAAGGTACCGAAGTGCTCGTCGATCGCGGCTGCCAAATCGCCTTCTGGTCGCTCACCGCCGTTGGGGGAGAGGTTCTTCCAGAAGATCGAGTGATTGGTGTGGCCGCCGAGGTGGAAGGCGAGGTTCTTACTGAGCAGCGGCGCCTTCGCGGTGATCGTGCCGTCTTCGCGTGCAGCAGCCAACTGCTCGATTGCGCTGTTGGCGCCCGCCACGTACGTGGCGTGGTGCTTGCTGTGGTGCAGTTCCATGATCTCGCCGGAGATGTGCGGTTCGAGTGCGGCGTAGTCGTAGTCCAGCTCGGGGAGAACGTATTCAGTCATGTGACATGCCTTCCTTTGAGGAAATGTTGTGAGACGAGAGATTTCGATAGGTTCGATCGTGATAGACGAGCGGCGCTGACACGTGCTGCGGATCGATGACGTCGACAACGCGCGCGGTGACAATCACTGCGGAGCCACACGTCGTGGCATTCAAGGGAACCGCCCGCAAGGCGTGGCCCGTGCCGTGCAGGAATGGTTCACCCGTCGACAGAAACGACCAGCGCATGTCGTCTCCGAAGCGGACAGCGCCGCGGGTCGCGAACGTGGCCGCCAGTCGCTCGTTCGCCGAATTTGCCAGGTGAACAACAAAACTGCCTGCGGAAGCAATGACGCTCGCAGAACCACGCAACGACTGCAGTGAGAACGCCAGAACTGCCGGATCGGCGCTGATCGAGATCACCGAAGACGACGTGATGCCGGCCGGGCCGTCATCGCCCGTCGCGGTGATGATCGAGACGCCGGCGGGATGATTTCGGAATGCCTCGACGAATGCGCTTCGGATGGACGGCGCCGAATCAACAGCGACATCCGAAACAGGTTGGGTGCCAACCAATTTTGTCGTCACACTTAGCACCTCTTCTGACTCGGGTTTTGCTGTCGTTGCACTGTCTTGTGCAATACCGACGTTAAAACCTCGAGTGCAGTTGAGGTCAAGGTGCTGTGGCGGACCTCACCGTCCGAGCTTGGCTGCCAGACGTTCCATGTATCCGACCACCTCTTCGGGGCTCTTGTCCGGAGTGCCGAACATCGCCTCCGTGACACCGATATCTGCCCAGTGGGCGAGCTTCTCCGGATCGGGTTTGCCTGCCAGGACGGTTATTTCAGGCTCGCCGACTCTACCTGCTTCGGCCCAGATCTTTCGGAGCAGTTCCACGTTTCCGTCGATCTCCTGCTCGATCGGTGTGGTGATCCACCCGTCGGCAGACTTTGCGATCCACTTGAAAGTCTTCTCGTTGCCGCCGCCGCCCAACATGATGGGAGGACGGGGCTTCTGAACGGGCTTGGGCCAGGCCCAACTAGGCCCGTACTTCACGAATTGGCCGTCGTACGAAGCTTCTTCCTTCGACCACAGTTCACCCATGGCTTCGAGATACTCCCGGAGTGCGGTCCGGCGTTTGTTGGGCGGTACGCCGTGGTCGGCGAGTTCCTCTGCATTCCAGCCGAATCCGCCGCCGAAAACCACGCGTCCGTCGGAAAGATGGTCCAGCGATGCGATGGTTTTCGCGAGAGTGATCGGATCGTGTTCGAGGGGGAGGGCCACCGAGGTGCCCAATCGGATGGTGCTCGTGACCGACGCGGCGGTGCCGAGGGCAACCCAGGGGTCGAGTGTGCGCATGTAACGGTCGTCGGGCAATTCTGCCGACTGGGTTCCGGGGTGATCGGAATCCCTCGATACGGGGATGTGAGTGTGCTCCGGAACGTAGAAGGCGTCGAATCCATTCGCCTCCGCAGCCTTTGCTGCATCGGCAGGGCGGATGCCGCGATCACTGGTGAACAGGCTGAGTCCGTAGCGCACTGGTTCTCCTTCGATGGTCCGTCGAAAAACTGTAACCTGTTGCATCTTCGTTCGGATAGGTTTCCAGCCCAGTAAATCGATTGCCGACGTGACCGGGGGCGTGGTGAACTCGGGCGGAGTTGTTGTGGGCCGAGAGGTGGATGCAGTAGAGATGGACGCAGTGGAGATGAATCGGTTGTCGTGGAATGCGGCGACCGTCGCTCACAACAGTCACAAAGGTGACCAAGCACAGTTCTTTCGCAACGGCGGGTCGACCTTGTTTCCGGAAGAAGTGGCGCTGCTCGGCGAGATCGACGGTTCCTCGATTCTTCATCTGCAGTGCAATTCCGGTCAGGATTCGTTGAGTTTGGCTGCTCTCGGTGCCGCGGTGACCGGCGTCGACATCTCGGATTCTGCGATCGACTTCGCCCGAACATTGTCTGCGGAATCCGGCATTGCCGCCGATTTCGAGCGAGCGGATGTATCTGCGTGGCTCCGAGATGCCGGCGCTACCGGGAGGAAGTTCGATCGAGTCTTCTCTTCGTACGGAACGGTGATCTGGTTACCCGATCTCGACGAGTGGGCCGAGGGGATTGCCGGTGTTCTGGCGCCGAACGGTCGATTCGTTCTGGTGGAGTTTCATCCGTTTGCCATGTGTTTCGACGAGAAGTGGTCGCTGACATACCCGTACGGAGGCGGGACTCCCGTGACCGAACCCGGTGGCGTCGGCGACTACGTGGCAGATTCAGCCGATCTCGTCTTGCCGGGCGCTCAGGGAGACGGAGTCGAGAACTTCGAAAATCCCTTCCCTTCATGTGAATTCAACTGGTCCATCGCCGAGGTGCTCGGCGCCCTGCGGCGTGCCGGATTGACGCTCGAGTCCTTCGACGAGTACCCGTACGCCAACGGTTGGCAAGGATTCGAGGAGATGGCAGAACTCGGTGGCAAGCGTTGGGGAGTCCCGGCCGGACGACCAGAGATACCGCTGATGTATTCGCTGTCTGTTCGCTTGGCCGACTGACGCCTATTTCCCCCGCATTTGCGGGTAATTGCAGACACAGGTAGTAATTACCCCCATGCCCACGACGCCACTGACACGACGCATCGCCGTCGACCTGTGCCGTCTTGGTGCCAACTGCTGTTGCTGTTGATTCCTTCCGACTCTCCTGAGTGAGAACGGCGCCGCTCTGTGCGCCTTCGCCCCTGCATGTGCGCTCGTTGCTGCATGTGTGCCGGAATTTTCCGTACGTCGAGGAAGAACAGCGATGTCGACTCCTGTCGAAGCAATAGAACCAACACCAGTCGCGGAACCGAACCGTGAACCGCGTCGGCCGTGGACTTCGAGTGTGACCACTGTCGGACTGCCGGTGCTCTCAGTGATCGCATTCTTGGCCTTGTGGCAGGTCGCCGCGGCGAGCGGCACCTGGAGTGAGACCTTCGTGCCCTTTCCGAGCACGGTCTGGCATGCCTTCGTCAACACGATGACCACGCACGACGGAGTGCGTGGCTACCAGGGGTATTTGCTCTGGGAGCACCTCTACATGACGCTGCGACGGGTGCTGGTCGGTGTGATCATCGGCGTCGGATTGGGCGTGATCCTAGGTTTGGCAATGGGATCGGTGACATGGCTGCGGAGCCTGCTCGAACCGTGGTTGACCTTCCTGCGGGCACTGCCGCCCTTGGCGTACTTCTTCCTGCTGGTGATCTGGCTGGGAATCGACGAGGCGCCGAAGATCACGCTTCTGGCGTTGGCTGCGCTACCGCCGGCAGCAGTGGCCACCACAGCTGCTGTTGTCGCGGCACCCGTCGGGCTGGTCGAAGCTGCCAGGGCGCTGGGAGCCTCACGGGCACAAGTGATCCGAGACGTGGTTGTCCCGTCGGCGCTGCCTGAAACTTTCACGGGCATTCGCTTGTCGGTGGGTATGGCGTACTCGTCAGTTGTCGCGGCCGAATTGTTCAACGGCATCCCCGGAATCGGCGGAATGGTCAAGGATGCAAGCAATTACAACAACACTCCGGTAGTGCTGGTGGGGATCTTCGCCATCGGATTCTCCGGTTTGATCATCGACGGACTGTTGCGGGCTGCTGAGCGCCGCGCCGTTCCCTGGAGGGGAAAAGTATGACCGACAATAAGAAATATGGCAGCATTTCCGAGCCCAGCGGCAATCTGAAGCGCAACAGCAATCCGAACCGCAACGAGGGAAGGGCTTCCCGGACGGCGTTCACGGTGCTGATCGGCGTTCTTGCCCTTGTTCTCGGTGCGTGCTCGGTGGATCATTCGGGCCAGGATTCGTCCAAGGAAACGATCCGTATCGCCTACCAGTCGTTCCCGAGCGGCGACTTGATAGTCAAGAACAATCGCTGGCTCGAAGACGCATTGCCCGAGTACAACGTGAAGTGGACGAAGTTCGATTCGGGAGCCGACATCAACACCGCCTTCATTGCCGGTGAAATCGATTTCGGCGCAATCGGTTCGAGTCCGGTTGCTCGTGGCCTCTCGGCACCGCTGAACATTCCGTACCAGGTCGCGTTTGTTCTCGACGTGGCCGGCGACAACGAAGCCTTGGTGGCGCGCAACGCAACCGGAATCAAGACCGTCGCAGATCTGCGTGGCAAGAAAGTGGCCACGGCATTCGCCTCGACCGCGCACTACAGTCTGCTGGCAGCACTGAACCAGGCCGGACTCAGTGCTGACGACGTCCAGTTGGTGGATCTCCAGCCGCAAGCATCCCTCGCTGCCTGGCAGCGCGGTGACATCGATGCCGTCTACACCTGGTTGCCCACGCTCGACGAGCTCCGTAAGGACGGAACACAGTTGATCGCCAGTCGCGAGCTCGCGACGGCTGGAAAGCCGACACTCGATCTTGGTGTGGTGTCGACCGCGTTTGCCAAGGATCACCCCGAGATCGTCGATACCTGGCGCCAGGTTCAGGCCCGCGCGCTCACGACGATCGCCACGGACCCGGACGCGGCAGCGGAAGCTGTTGCCGCGCAATTGGGCGCCTCGAAGGACGACGCGGCAGCGCAGCTGAAGCAGGGAGTGTTCCTCACTCCCGAGCAGATCTCCTCGCCGGAATGGCTGGGCGCCGAAGGCGCTCCCGGGAATCTGGCAGTGAACCTGCAGAGTGCAGCGCAATTCCTGGCCGAGCAGAAGCAGATCGACAGTGTGCCTGATCTGGCGGTCTTTCAGAATGCTCTCTATGTGAAGGGGCTTCCCGATGTCCTTGACCAGTAGCGAGACCGCACAGCAGGCCGCGGGAGGATTCGCTGCCGACCGCCCGGGCGCGATCCGAATCGACACCGTCTCGCACAAGTACGGCCACGGTCGAGAGTCCGTCACGGCACTCGGGCCGGTATCGATCGACGTCGCCCCTGGTGAGTTTCTGGTCCTCGTCGGAGCGTCGGGTTGCGGCAAGAGCACATTGCTGCGGCTGATTGCAGGTTTCGAAAATCCTTCCAGCGGAACAGTTCAGGTATCAGGATCCGACCCGATTCCCGGGTCGAGTGCCGGCGTGGTGTTTCAGCAACCACGATTGTTTCCGTGGAAATCGGTGGGCGGCAACATCGATCTGGCACTCAAATATGCCGGGGTGACGAAGAGCGAACGCGGGCGAAGGCGCGACGAGCTTCTCGACCGCGTCGGCCTGGGCGGCACTGCGGACCGGCGTATCTGGGAAATCTCCGGCGGGCAGCAGCAGCGGGTGGCAATTGCCCGGGCCCTGGCGGCCGAAACATCGTTGCTGTTGTTGGACGAGCCCTTTGCCGCATTGGACGCCCTCACTCGCGAGCGTCTACAGGAGGACCTCCGCAGTGTCAGTGCCGAATCGGGGCGAACAAGTGTCTTCGTCACTCACAGTGCCGACGAGGCGGCCTTTCTCGGCTCCCGCGTCGTAGTTCTGACAAGCCGGCCAGGCAAGGTCGCACTGGACCTGAAAATCGATCTGCCACGAACCGGCGTCGATCCCGACGATCTCCGAGGCTCACCCGAATACGCGGCATTCCGAGCCGAAGTCGGCCATGCGGTCAAGGTTGCTGCTGCAGCGTAGGTACCCTGCGCGTCGACTACCAGGTGGCCGCGTCGATAATAGGAAGGAGAACGTGCAGGACACGACGAACAAGGAGTGGTCATGGCAACTGAGGTGGAGTCCGGTGACCTCGTGCAGGCAGCCGGCCATGCGGGTCCGTGGACGGTAGTCGAAGTTCGCCAGGGCATGGCGTTGCTCGAACACAGTGACGGGCACAGGTTGTCGCGTCGAACGACGACGTTGACCGTCGTCCGCAAGGGCTCGGGCAAGAAGACGACGGCGGTCGACGACGGGAAAGAGGAAAACGGGTCGCCTACCCTGTTCGACTGATCTTCTGTCAGCCCGAGAAGACGTCAGCTGGAGAAGACGTCGTCGACGCGTTTGTCGAAGTACTCGGCGATTCGGAACGCCAGTGACAGACGCGGGTCGAAGTGTCCCTTCTCGATCGAGATGACGGTTTGGCGCGTGATTCCGAGTGCGTCGGCGCACGCTTGCTGTGACAATCCGGCCGCCGTCCTGAGTTCTTGAAGATTGTTGCGCATCAGATCTCGATCGTGGGGGCGCGGTCCCTCGACACCGCCCAGTACCGAATTCCGAAGTCGACCAGGCCGAGGGCAGTGAAGATCAGGAGCGGCAGTTCGGGAGCGCCGAAGACATTGTGCGCGATCAGCGCGATTCCCATGGCAGTGATCAAGTCTGTGAACGCGCCGAATCCGGCCTTGCGGCTCCATTCTGTTTCGACGGTGTCCTCGGGATAGGCGGGAGCCTTGTTCTTTTCCGATGGGAAAAGGGCCCATACGGATCCGATGCAAGCCGGCGCCATGACGATTGCGAAGACGACGAAGGTCAACGTCTTCTGGTCGCCGGCGGTCAGTGCTGCAAAAAAGCCGAGGGTCAGCGTTACTGCGACGCCGATGCCGATAACCAGGCTCCACCGTGCCGTGGTGCTCATGAAGCCTCCCGGATGTAAGAGTTCTTTGACAGGGTTGAGCGTAGATTCACGCACGCCGTATGTCAAAGAACTCTTACATCGCGCTCCGGGTCACGCGATTCCGAAAGGCGCTGCGTATGAAAACTTCCCCGTCTGATCAGCGCGATGCGTGGTGAGCGTTCTGATCTGAAAGTGAGCGCCCCACTCAGCTTCCGGAGACTCCACTCCGACGTCCGTGCTGGTGACGAATCCGAACCGCGGGTAGTACTCGGTGCTGCCCAAGAGCGCGATCAGCGGCACGTCCAGGGCGTCGCACGCGCCGACCACCGCGTGCATCAGTGCCGAACCAACCCCGCTGCGCTGGTTACCCGGGGTGACAGCCAGCGGGCCGAGGCCAACAGCCTCCACGGGACCGACCCATCCGCGTGTCCCGATCACGAAGCCGACGATCTCACCGCCGGCTACGGCGACCAGCGACAACTTCGGTAAGTAGTCGTCCGAGGCGAAGAGTTGGCGTGTCAGTTCGATCTCGTAGGGAGTCTCGCCGGGCGGTGCCTGGTCGGCAAACGCCGCCCCGAGCAGTGAATAGATGGCGTCACGGTCGGAAGAAGTTTCGCGGCGGATGTACATGGCCACGAAACTACCCGGTTCACTTCGGATTGTGCTCCCCGTTTTCGACCTGACGTGCCACTCGCTTTTCGTAGTCCGCACGCCCGTTCGGATCTACCGATGTCAGTGCGCGGCGATCGTCGATCACCCGGCGGCCGATGTTGATGATCCATTCGGGGACCAGTGCGTCGACGAGATCCCAGCCCGCAAGGTAACGGGGAACTGCAGTTTCGGCTCGCCGATGCGCGACCGTGTCGACGACGGCCTTGGCCACTACCTCGGGCTCAACCGTCGGCATTCCCTTTCCGAGTGGCACGCCTGACGAGAGGCCGGTCCGCACCGCGCTGGGCAGGATCGCGCTGACGCTGACCCCGGAATCTGCGAATTCGACACGGGCAGAAGCCGAAAGACCCACTGCGCCGAACTTGCTGGCGTTGTACACGGCCATCCCGGGTACCGGAAGTTTGCCTGCCATCGATGCGATGTTGACGACGTGCCCGCGTCGTCGATCCACCATGCCGGGCAACACGGCGCGCATCCCGTGAACAGGCCCCCAGATGTTGACGTCGAGGGTGACTCGACTGGTGGCGTCGGACTCGTCGAGGAAGCTGCCGAGCGGCATCACTCCCGCGTTGTTGACGAGAATGTCGATGTGGCCGAATTCGCCGATCACCTTGGAGACGAACACATCCCAGGAATCGCGTGAGGTGACGTCCAGCAGGTAACCGCGGGCACGTGGGCCGATGGACTCCGCTGTGTCGGCGGCCGTCTCCTCGTCGAGATCGCCGACGCATACGAGTGCACCGCGAGCAGCGAACAACTTGGCTGTCGCCCGGCCGATTCCGCGGCCACCGCCCGAGATGACGACGACCGCTCCGTCGAGATCGATCGGCGGGTAGGTGGTGCCGAAGAGGCTCATGCGGTGTACTCCGGTTCCGGACTGGTGGTGGGCTCGGATGGCGTGGGTTCAGACGGCGTGGGTTCAGGGGGCGTGTTGTCTGACTCAGGGTTCGACGTGTGGTTGTAGGCATACGGATCGAAGTCCCGTAGCCGTCGACGCATGGCACCGGACGACCACGGCCAGTTGAAACTGTTGCGGCCGTTGACGTCGAAGAAATAGCTTTCGCAACCACCGGCGTTGTAGACCGTGGTCCCCAATGCCTCCTGAACCTGAGAGTTGAAGGCTGCCTGAACTTCCTCTCGCACGTCGATGGTCTGCCAGCCGTGACGACGGGCGTGGCCGATTGCCTGCGCCACATAGTTCAGTTGGGCTTCCAAGATCATGAACGCCGATGTGTGCCCGGTGCCGAGGCTCGGGCCCAGCAGGATGAACGCGTTGGGGAATCCACTGACGGCGGAACCGAAGTACGCCCGCGGGCTTCCCTGCCAATGATCGTCGAGTGATCGACCTTCTCCGTCGAATACCTTGGATGCGATGGGCATGTCGAGGATGTGGAAGCCCGTTCCGAAGATGATGGCGTCCACCTCCGCCTCCACTCCGTCGGCGCCGATCACGGTGTTACCGCGGATCTGCTCGACGGCGTTGGCATGGACGCTGACGTTGGGTTTGCCGAGGGCCGGATAGTACGAGTTCGACATGAGCAGTCGCTTGCAACCGAGGGTGTAATCGGGAGTCAATGCCTTGCGCAGCTTCGGATCGCGTACCTGCAGGCGCAATTGGGCTGACCCGAGTTTCTGCACGATTCGCAGAATCCACGGATTACGGAATCCCAATCCGAGCGCTTCCATGATTCCGTATTCGATGCTGCGCAAGGCTTTCTGTGCTCCCGGCACGAATCGCATGACGGACCTTTCGATCCGCGGTACGTAGTGATCGGGTTTGGGAAGAACCCATTGAGCGGTTCGCTGGTAGAGGTGAAGGGCGGAGACCTGGGAGACGATGCGCGGAACGAACTGGACTGCCGAGGCTCCGGTTCCTACGACGGCGACGCGTTTTCCGGTCAGGTCGTAGTCGTGATTCCACTGCGAGGAATGAAACACCTCTCCCTCGAACGCTTCCAGTCCGGGGATCGCCGGTGTCAGGGGTTCGTTCCATGGGCCGGCAGCGGCTATCACGAAGCGAGCAGTCAGTTCTCCGCTGGAAGTTGTTATCTTCCACAGTGATTGCGACGCATCCCAACGCGCGGAGAGCATTTCGACCCCGAAGCGAACGTGTTTGTCGACTCCGTGCGTGCCCGCCGTGTTCTCGATGTATTCGCGGATCTCCGGTTGCTCCGCGAACAAGCGCGTCCAATCCGGATTGGCGGCAAAGGAGTACGAGTACAGACCGGATGGAACATCACAGGCGCACCCGGGATAGGTGTTGGCGCGCCAGGTTCCACCGAGGGAGTCGGCCTTCTCTAGTAGCACGAAGTTGTCGATTCCGAGACGCTGCAGGTGGATAGCCGCGCCGATTCCGGAAATTCCACCGCCGATGATCACGACCTCGAAGTGGTCAGATTCGTTGTTCACTGAGTCTGCGCTTTCACTGGTGGGAACGAGTGGGCTGGAACGGGTGCACATCGAGTTCGCGCTTGACACTCGCACGTGTTGTACGCAGCGATGATTCGAAGGTGGCGAGCCGTCGGCGGCCGTCCATGAAGTTGGCGCCCATCACGGCAAGGTCGTCGTCGGTGGCATCGATTCGTATGACCCTGGTACCCGCGGAGCGGACCAGTTCGATCTCCTGATCGAGCCCCTTGGACATGGCATTGCGCAGGGCACCGCGTTCGATACGGGCGGCGCCGCGCGCCGGCCTCAGGGTTCGAGAAGCCATGGGCGCCAGTACAACCAGCTCGTCCAGTTGAAGGGGGAGCAGAAGGTCTACCGAAGCCGTGGATGCGGCGCCGCCGTCGATGTACCTGACGCCGTCGATCGTCACGGGTGGAAACCAGCCGGGAATCGCCCATGACGCTCGGAGTGCTTCACCGACGGTCACTTTCGGAGCCCCCTGTGCCCCGAATGCGACCCGTCGCCCCGTTCTGTAGTCCATGGATACCATGTACGCGTTCGGATGTGGGAGCCACGAATCGCCCGGAGCAAGTGATTCGGCGAGCGTAGTGAGCCAGGACGGGTCGCCGCCACCAACCGGTGCGATGCCGCTCACCCGGCTCAGAACCGGAAGGTCTCGACGCGTGAGGAGTCGTGGATTGCCGACGCCCAGTCTCGGAAGTGGTGGGAGCTTTCCGGGCGCCGACGCGATGTGGGTGAGGACCTCGGGGCGTGCGGCGGCGTTGCCGAGTTGCATGGCAACCAACTCGTCGACACCGACTCCGCTGCCGAGCATCGTCACGAACTCGGCGCCGGCAGACGTCCCGATGATGGCTGTGGCTTCCCGTGGATCCCAGTCGAGCGCATCCCGGACCGAGGCGAGCGCGGCAACAGTCCAGGCAAAACCGAGAGTGCCGCCGCAACCGATGGCCAAGCCGCGTCTCGGTGCGCTGTTTTGGCGCACGGTGGTACCGGTCACATCTGAAGTCATGTTTCGGAGACTATCAGTATCCGAATAACGTTGGTACCCCAAAAATTGGTTTCAGTACTCCACTCGACGACCGTTCGCGGTATTCGGCTACCGTGGGAATCTCGATACCGAGGACCAATGGGAGGTTCCGATGGCGCGATTGACCAGGCAGGAAGCGCAGGCGTTGACCCGCGAGACCCTGTTGGCGACGGCCGTCGAGCACTTTCTCGATCGCGGATACGCCGCGGCCTCTCTCGATCAGATCGCCGAGGATGCCGGGTACTCCAAGGGGGCGGTGTACTCGAATTTCAAGAACAAGGATGAATTGTGTGCCGAAGTTCTCGGCCGGATCAGGCTGACCAAGGTCGGTGAGATCACTGCGCAACTCGGGGCGAAATCGACCCTCGACGATGCGGTGGCTGAATTCGCGCGGTGGGCCGAGCGAACAATCGGGGACCAGAGGTGGACGCTGCTCGAGGTCGAGTTCTCGGTGAGATCGCGGCACAGCGAGGACATTCGGGAGAAGATCGCGGCGGGCGCCGACCAGGTGCGGGGACTGATCGCCGGATTGGTCCAACACCTCACGGAATCCAACGGGGTGACGCCGACGCTGGATCCGGACGCAGCCGCGCTGCGAATGCTCAGCGTCGGAATCGGTTTGGGGCTACAGCGCGCAATCAGCCCAGAGCTTCCCGTCGATCCGCTGGTGGATACGGTGCGGGAAATTTTGTCGGGCGGCTGAGGAGTGCGCGGAGCATGCCGCCGATCTCGGCGACCGCTGCACGGGATCCGGCACTGGGCCCCAGAACGTTGACGAAACCGTGGATGAATCCGGGGTAGCGTCGATCCGTGACATGAACACCGTTGTCTCGCAATCGTGCTGCGTACGCTTCGCCTTCGTCCCGGAGTGGATCGAACCCCGCCGTGATCACGATGGCTGGTGGCAGTCCGGCCACGTCGGGGGCGCGTAGCGGCGACACCAACGGGTCGAGTCGATCGGCATCCTTGCCGAGGAAGCTGGACTCGTAGAAGTTCATATTGGCCTCGGTCAGGAAGAAGCCTTCACCGAACGTCGTTCTCGAGGGAGCCTTCTCGTGAAAGTCGGTAGCGGGGTAGATCAACAGCTGTGCTGCCGGTGGGGTCTTGCCGTCGTCGCGGGCACGCAACGCCACCGTCGCGGACAGGTGCCCGCCCGCACTGTCTCCTCCGACAGCGATGCGTGTCGGGTCTGCCCCGAACTCTTCGGCGCGGTCGACGATATCCTGGTACGCGGCATAGGCGTCGTCTACCGGTGTGGGGAAAGCGAATTCGGGTGAAAGCCGGTAGTCGACCGAGATGACCCGTGCGCCGGAGGTCTCGGCCAACAGGCGACACGGAGCGTCGTGTGATTCGATGCCGCCCTGTACCCAGCCGCCGCCGTGGAAGTAGGCGAGCAGAGCGCCGGTGTCGGTAGTCGGAACGTAGAGCCGGGCGCGGAGGGGGCCGTCGGCGCCCGAAACGGAGATCTCTTCGGTGCGGACCTGCGCGGGTCTGCCGCCCATCATGATCGCGGTTCGGGTGAGATTGGCGCGAGCAGCGGCGAGTGACTGGGGATCGGTGGAATGTGAGGGGAGTGGCCGCGTCTTCGCGAGCGTGAGCAGCAGGTGTGCGTCGGCGTCGAGCGTGTTGCCCTCGATGACGACGGGTGGCCCGGTGATTCGACGTTTCACCGCGCTGGGCAGCGCGAATGCGGCTGCTACCAAGAACGCTTCGGCGCGATCTCGAATGCTGCGGCTGCTGGCCTGCTTCACGGATTCCGACACGTGGCGCAGACTACCAAGCATGACTACTGCGGCACTGTCGATCACGCAGATCGAGAACACACATCTGGTTCGGTGCGGTCACGCCAATTGGGTCCTGGTCGAAGAGGGGGCCGATCTGACGTTGATCGACGGCGGATACCCGGCCAACGGCGCCGACGTCGAACGCTCGATCGAGCAGATCGGTCACCAGCTCGGGGATGTTCGGGCAATCCTCGTCACTCACGCGCATGTCGATCACATCGGTGGAATCGCGGACATCGTGACTCGGCTCCAGGTTCCGGTCCTGATGGATCCGTTGGAAGTGCCCCACGCGAAGCGGGAGTACCTGCAGCAGTTGTCGCCGGCCAAAGTTCCGTTGCTGTTGTGGCGGCGAGGCGCTCCGAAGTGGCTACTCGACGTGATCGGAGCAGGCGCGTTGAGAGGCGCGGAACTGCCTCGAGCACAGGCCTTTGCGGCAGGTGGTGCGCTGGACGTTCCCGGTCGGATCGTACCGATTCCTACCCACGGGCATACCGACGGCCACAGCGCTTACCTTGTTCCCGACGCAGGAGTCATCGCGTCGGGTGACGCTCTGGTGACCGGACATGCGACGTCGAGTGTCGCCGGACCACAATTTCTGGTGTGCCCCTTCAACCATGACCGTGGAGCGACGGACCAGGCGTTGGACAATATTGCCGCTGCGCCCGCCGGCGCGCTGTTTCCCGGACACGGGCCGGTCTACGAAGGCAGCTTGGCTGCCGCAGTCGAACAGGCCCGAGCGGGCCGGACAAGGATGCGTCCATGAGTACTGTCGAAACGGTCGACGAAGGCGCGGTGCACGGTTTCCTGCACCGCCCCGAGTCAGTGCCCGTCGCAACCCTGGCATTGACCCACGGCGCCGGAAGTAATTGCGACACTGTGCTGTTGCGCGCTGTCGCCGACGGCTTTGCTGCAGCAGGAGTGCAAGTTCTGCGCTTCGATCTCGCGTTTCGGGTGCGTCGAGCTTCGGGGCCGCCGCATCCGTCGCGTGCTGCGGAGGATCGTGCGGGCATTGCCGAGGTGATTGCCGCTGTTCGCTCGGACTACTCGGTGCCCGGACCCGTTCTGCTCGGCGGACATTCGTACGGCGGTCGGCAGGCGTCGATGCTGGCAGCGGAGAACCCGGGACTTGTCGACGGCCTGGTCCTGCTGTCCTATCCGCTGCATCCACCGAAGAAGCCCGAGAAGCTCAGAACCGAACACCTGCCCGACCTGAACACACCGACCGTTGTCGTCCACGGATCGAAGGACGAGTTCGCGACGACGGAGGAGATACAGGCAGCACTCGACCAGGTTCCCGCCGCGACACGTCTGGTGGAGTTCGAAGGAGCACGACACGACTTGTCCGTTGTGAAATTTCCGGTGGTGGAGGCGACAGTCGCGGCCGCATCGGCTTTGTTCGTGTTCTGAACGCCGAGCGGGCAGTTGCCCGTGTCGGTGGTTCCTGGTGAGATCGAATCATGAGTGCCCAGCCGTATCAGCCCAGTGCCCTGTCCGACGTCACGGTGAGCGTCGACGGGGACGACACAGTCGTCAGCTTCCCTCGGGTGCTGCCGTATCCCGTCGAGAAGGTGTGGGAGGCGATCACCGACCCGGAGATGTTGGCGCAATGGACGCCGTACACCGCCGATCGGAATCTGAGCCGTACCGGTGACGCCGTGATCACCATGCTCACCGAGGACGGAGCCCCCGAAATGTCGCTGCCGGTCAATGTTCACGTTGTGGAGACCACTCGGCGGCTCGAACACGAGTGGGGCCCGGACGAATTGGTGTGGGACTTGACCTCGGTCGAGGGCGGCACCCGCGTCGTACTTACGCAGAGGTCGCGCGCCGAGGGGATGGCGTCGGCACTCGCTGCCGGGTGGCATTTGTGCTTCGACGTACTCGATGCCCTTCTGGCAGGCGAGCCCTTCGGACCGATCGTGGGCGAACGGGCGCGCGAGTACGGTTGGGACGCACTCAACTCCGGTTACGCGCGACAGTTGGGCATCGACGAATCTCAGGTTTGGTAGCTGCTCAGAGTTTGCGACTGGCAGGCTTTCTGGTGGAGGCTCGCACGATCAGTTCGACGGGAAGTTTCACGGATTCGACGTTCTTGCCGGAGATAAGTGCGAGTAGGTGCTCGAGCCCGGTCGCGCCGATCTTTCGGGCGGGGGACCTCACCGTTGTCAGGGGTACCGGGAGTTGCGAGACAACCGGAATGTCGTTGTAGCCGACCAGCGCAAGATCGTCGGGAATGCTCAACCCGAGATCACGGGCCACACCGAGTACGCCGATCGCGATGGTGTCGCTCACCGTGAAGACGGCGTCGGGGCGTGAATCTCCACCGAGCAATGTCGCCGCCGCATCGACACCCCCTTGAACTTCGAACTCGGACGCCACTATTCGGTTCGTCGGCAGTTCCAGACCGGCTTCGGTCAGGGCATCGCGGAAACCCGCGACGCGTTCCCTCGACGTGCTGGCGTGATCCGGCCCCGCGATCACTCCGAGATCGCGATAGCCGCAGTCCAGTAGATGCTTCCCCGCGAGGTAGCCGCCGAGGCGGTCGTCGCCGCTGACAAAGGGAAGACCTCGGTTCGGAGACGACGTCGCCGAGTCGATGTGCCGGTTCAGCAGCAGGATCGGCAGTGAGCGCAGGGGGAGCGAGTCGACGAAATCGGTACCCGGCAGGTGGATGCTGCTCAGCATGAGACCGTCGACCTGTCGGCTGACCAGGAACTCGACCGCTTTGCGCTGCGCGTCCAGATCGTCGGGTGGGCTGGAGAGCAGGACGGAGTACCCGGCTGCGGTGGCGGCTTCCTCGATGCCTTGGAACATCGTGGCCACCACGACGTCCGTCAGCCTCGGCATCACGACGCCGATGGTGGTGGTCTTGCGGGTACGCAGGCTGGCCGCCCACAGGTTCGGTTGGTAACCGAGTTCCTCGGCAACCTGACGAACTCGGAGTGCGGAGTCGGACCAACCGTCGGCGGGCTCGGGCTGACGGAGGACCCGCGACGCCGTCGAGATGTGGACCCCGGCCTGGTCGGCGATTTCGCGCAGCGTTGGCGGACGGCCGTTGCTGCGGTTCGACGGATCGGGCGTCATCTGCGTCGGGGCTCCTGGTGTGCGTCGGTTCTGAGTCGGTTCTGAGTCGGTTGACTGTCCGGGGATTGACGGGTGTGCAACCGGGCTCTACTCTAAGTGATGCAAACGATTGCGCAATCGTTCTCGCAAAGGATTGCGCCCGAGAACACTGGAGGCCCCGTGACCACGCCGCAGTCCCTGTCCGAGCTTTTTGCCATCGACACCCTGCTGGACGCCGAGGAGATCGCGATCCGCGACACGGTCCGCAAGATGGTCGACGATCGCATTCGCCCGCACATAGGTGAATGGTTCGAAGCGGCAGCACTGCCGGCGCGTGAGCTGGCCAAGGAACTGGGCGCGCTCGGCGTTCTGGGCATGCACCTCGAGGGCTACGGCTGTGCCGGAATGAGTGCCACGGCGTACGGGTTGGCCTGCCAGGAACTCGAAGCTGTCGATTCGGGCATTCGCAGCCTCGTCTCGGTCCAGGGCTCGCTCGCCATGTTCGCGATCCACCACAACGGAAGTGAAGAGCAGAAGGAAGAATGGCTCCCGCGGATGGCGGCGGGTGAAGCCATCGGCTGCTTCGGTCTCACGGAACCCGATTTCGGATCCAACCCCGGCGGTATGCGAACCAACGCCAAGCGCGACGGCGACGACTGGATCCTCAACGGCACCAAGATGTGGATCACCAACGGCTCCATCGCGGACGTCGCCGTGGTCTGGGCGCGAACCGAAGACGGCGTGCGCGGATTTGTCGTTCCCACCGACACTCCGGGATTCTCCGCCCCCGAGATCAAGAACAAGATGTCGCTGCGCGCGTCGGTCACCTCGGAACTGGTGCTCGAGGACGTGCGTCTTCCTGCCTCGGCGATGCTACCCAAGGCACGCGGACTTTCCGGGCCCCTCGGCTGCCTCAACGAGGCACGCTTCGGCATCATCTTCGGCGCGATGGGTGCCGCACGTGACTGCCTCGAGACCGCGATTTCCTACGCGCGTGATCGCAAGGTCTTCGACAAGTCGCTCGCCGCGTACCAGATCACCCAGGCCAAGATCGCCGACATGGCAGTCGAATTGGGCAAGGGTCAGTTGCTCGCCATCCACCTCGGACGCCTCAAGGATGCCGGGACGGTTCGCCCCGAGCAGGTCAGTACCGGCAAGCTCAACAATGTCCGCGAGGCCATCAAGATCGCCCGTGAATGCCGCACCATTTTGGGCGCCAACGGAATCACACTCGAGTACCCCGTGATTCGCCACGCCAACAACCTCGAATCCGTTCTCACCTACGAGGGCACCTCCGAGGTTCACCAGCTCGTGATCGGTCGCGCTCTAACCGGTGAAGAAGCGTTCCGGTGACGGTCGACGCTGTCGGAGCGCTCGACGGGCTGGTGATCGCGGATTTCGGTCGCGTCCTCGCCGGCCCGTACGCCACGATGATTCTCGCCGACCTCGGCGCGGAGGTAGTCAAGGTCGAACGTCCGGGTGTCGGCGACGACACTCGTAGTTGGGGTCCGCCATGGGTCGGGGACGAGTCGAGTTACTTCCTGTCGGTGAACCGCAACAAGAAGTCGGTCACTCTGGATTTGCGCGAGCCGGAGGATCTGGAGAGTGCGCGTGAGTTGGTTCGCGGCGCGGATGTAGTGGTTCAGAATTTTCTGCCGGGAACGATGGACCGGCTGGGATTGGGTTACGACTCTGTGCGAGAAATGAATCCGCGTGCGGTCTACTGCTCGATCAGCGGCTTCGGTGGCAACAACTCTTTGCCGGGATACGACCTGTTGATCCAGGCGGTGGGCGGATTGATGAGTATCACCGGCCCCGATCCCAAGTCTCCCACCAAGGTCGGCGTCGCGGTGGTCGACGTCATCACGGGCCTACACGCCAGCGTGGGAATCCTTGCAGCGCTGCGCCATCGCGATCGAACGGGCGAAGGACAGCACGTCGAGGTCAATCTGTTGTCCTCGTTGCTCTCCGCGCTCGCCAACCAGTCGTCCGGCTATGTTGCCGCGGGCGTGGTGCCTCAGGCAATGGGCAATCGACATCCGAGCATCGCACCATATGAGGTGTTCGACACCGCGGACCGTCCGCTGGTCCTCGCTGTCGGCAATGACCGGCAATTCGGTTCGTTGACAGAGGTTCTCGGAGTTCCCGAACTTGCCGCGGATGTGCGGTTCATCTCGAACCGGGATCGGGTCGCGCATCGAGAAGAGTTGTTCGATGCCGTCACTGCTGCGTTGGCCAAGGGCACTGCAGACTCGTGGTTCGAGGCGCTGACCGAGCGAGGTGTCCCGTGTGGACCTCTCAACGACATCGCCGACGCGATAGCGCTGGCGGAGCGACTGAATCTCGATCCGGTGGTGTCCATCGACGACCCGCGTCGCGATGCACCGACCCGCCAGGTAGCCAATCCGATTCGGATGAGCGGCACGCCGGCAACCTATCGGTCGGCCCCGCCGCGGTTGGGGGAGGACAGCGTTCCCACTCCGTCGGGAGTCAGTTGACCCAAGCGAATCGGCCACCGGAATACCGGTGGCCGATCTGCGTGTGTGGGTGACTCAGATGACCTTCAGGACCAGCTTTCCGGTGTTCGCACCGGCGAAGAGAAGGTTGAGGCTGTCGCCGAACGCGTCGATACCCCCGTCGACGACGTGCTCGCGGGCAGTCAATTCGCCACTCTTGATCCACTTTCCGATCTGCTCCTGCGCTTCTGCGTAGCGATCGAGGTAGTCGAAGACCACGAAGCCGGCCATCGTGGCCCGATTGACGAGAAGTGACAGGTAGTGCGCGGGGCCTGGCTGAGGCTCGGTGGCGTTGTAACCCGCGATGGCGCCGCAGATGACCACCCGAGCGCCCAGGCGCAAACGGGAGAGAGCAGCGTCGAGAATTTCTCCGCCGACGTTGTCGAAGTACACGTCGATACCGTCGGGAGCGTTGGACTTGAGCGCCTTGTAGACGGATTCGTTCTTGTAGTCGATGGCGACATCGAAGCCGAGGTCCTCGGTGAGCCACGCGCACTTCTCCGGACCGCCGGCGATGCCGATGACCTTGCATCCGTGGAGCTTTGCGATCTGACCGACCAGGCTGCCGACCGCGCCCGCAGCACCGGATACGACGACGGTGTCACCGTCTTTCAGCTTTCCGACGTCGAGCAGTCCGAAATATGCGGTGACGCCGGGGAATCCGAGAGCTCCGAGCCAGGTCGGTAGGGGAGCGATCGATTCGTCGACCCGGGTCACATCTGTTCCGTCGGACACTCCGTACTCGGAAGCGCCGAACGATCCCGCCACGATGTCCCCGACCTGGTAATCGGGGTGTTGGGATTCGGTGATGCGTCCGACGCCGTGGGCGCGCATGACGGAACCGAGCTTGACCGGCGGAACGTACGACTTGACGTCGTTGAGCCAACCGCGCATCGCGGGGTCGAGGGAGAGGTATTCGACCTTGACGACAAACTCACCCGGCCCGGCGGACGGGATCTCGGCGTCGACATATTCCCAGGTGGAAGCGTCGGGAAGTCCTGTCGGGCGGGCGGCGAGGCGTACTTGGCGGTTGGTCATCTCTCCCCTTCGGCGAAACGAATTGAACTTGAGGCCGGATTCAATATAGGTGATGGATCACGAACTGGGAAGAGTTGGATGAACCGATTGACGACTATGTATGTTCGATCGATGAGCAATGTCGTCGAAGACGCGCCTGGTTGGTTCACTCGGGCGCTGGAAGCGCCGGTCGAGACGGGGTCGGTGGAGGTCGAGGGCGCTTCGGTGCACTTTCGGGCTTGGGGGTCGGCGGGGCCGGGAATTGTGCTGATCCACGGCGGCGCAGCCCACAGTCGCTGGTGGGATCACATCGCGCCGCAGTTCGCCGAGGGGCGCCGCGTCGTCGCTCTCGACTTGACGGGCCACGGCGACAGTGACACTCGCGATGCCTACGCGATATCCCAGTGGGCTCGCGAGGTGCTGGCGGCGGCCGAGGCCGGGGGAATCGACGGCAAGCCGATTCTGGTGGGGCACAGTATGGGTGGGATTGTTTCCTTCGTGGCCTCGCATCTGCACGGTGAACTGTTGGACGGCGTTGTCATCATCGATTCGCCACTCAAGGCGCGGACGCCCGAAGAGGAGGCAGCTCGACGCCAGAATGCGTTCGGCCCCAAGAAGGTTTACCCCACCAGGGAAGACGCGATGGGTCGATTCCGCTTCGTTCCGCCCCAGGATTCGGGACTGCCTGCGGTGCGTGACCATGTGGCAGCCACGTCCATGGAGGAAGTCGATGGCGGTTGGTCATGGAAATTCGATCCGAACTTCTTTCTCCGAGTTGGCGCCGAAGATGTTCTCGACAGTGAACCGCGTTGCCGCGTAGCCTATTTCCGAGCTGAGAACGGTATCGTGTCCGATCGACTCATGGAGCACATGCGCGGACTGTTCGGACCGGAGGCCATCGTGGCGGAGATTCCCGAAGCCGGCCATCACGTCATGATCGATCAGCCGTTGCAACTCGTGACCGGGGTGCGAACTGTGTTGAGTGCGTGGGCCGTCGCAAGTCAAGTGCCGGTAAATCAAGCGGCAGGTAACATCGAGGAAAGGGTAGAAGCATGAGCACGGAATTGACGCTCGAACCGAAAGTCGAAGCTGCACTGCAGTTGTGGCACACCATGATCGAAACCGGTGACCTGTCGGCACTACCGACCATTGTCGCGCCCGACGCGCAGTTCCGATCGCCCACCGGATTCAAGCCGTACCAGTCCGCGGATGCCGTTGTGCTCATTCTCAATACGGTGATCCAGGTGTTCGAGAATTTCGAGTACCACCGTCAGTTCGCCGGAGCCAACGGTCGGCAGGTCGTTCTCGAATTCAGTGCGAACATCGGAGACAAGAGCCTCAAGGGAATCGACATGGTCGAATTCGACGAGGACGGCAAGATCGTCGATTTCGAGGTCATGGTGCGTCCGGCCAGCGGGCTCGCCGCATTGGCTGCCGAGATGGGCCGCAGGCTCGGGCAGACGCTACCGACCTACAAGGCCTGACCTGAGTCCGGGCGCGGCCCAGTCTGCCTGCTCAGCTGGTGCGGAATCCACCGTTGGAGTGAAGGAGTTGTCCTGTTATCCAGCCTCCGGCGTCGGACATCAGAAATCGAACGAGGTCTGCAGTGTCGCCGGGAGTACCCAGCCGGCCGGCAGGGGTCTGGAGGGTTGCGGCCTGTCTGATCTCCGGTGTCATCCACCCTGTGTCGATCGGTCCTGGGTTGATGACGTTTGCCCTCACGCCGCGTGATCCAAGTTCGAGTGCGGCGGCGATGACGATGCGGTCGAGAGCGCCCTTGCTGGCCCCGTACGGAAGATTGTGGGCCGCATGGTCGCTGGTGAGTGCGATGATCCGCCCAGTCACCTGACTGACGTCGCGCTGCTCCGGAAGGCGTTCAGCGAACGCTTTGATCAGCAGCCAAGAGGCGCGGGCGTTGACGGCGAAATGTCGTTCCCAGCTCTCGACGGTGGTATCGAGGATCGAGCTGTCGACGCTTTCGCAATGCGAGAGCACCAGCCCACGAAGGTCATTCCGCGATGCGGCAGCGTCAACGAGCTGTGCGGCCGCATCCGGCGAGGCCAGATCTCCGGGAACCAGGTCGACACGGCTCCCGAGTGCGCGACACTTCTCGGCAACGTCCTGCGGATCGTGCGCTCCGCGGACGAACCCGACGCGTTCGTCATAAGGCGCCCAGTAGCCGATCGTCAGATCCCAACCATCCTCGGCGAGACCCAATGCGAGGGCTGCTCCGATCGACTTGCTCCGGCCGACGCCGGTGATCAACACGGTCCCGCGCCTGTCAGACACTGCTCGCCTCCAGAGATGTCCTGCAATTCAAATGGGGTGAGGTCACTTCAGTTGGAAGCATCACTGTAGCGGGCGAGCTGTCGACTGTATCGAGCGAGCTGTCGCCGTAGGTGCCTCGACCTGACCAGTGTCTTGACACGGCGCTGGTCACAGCGTTTGACTGAGATGCAAGCTCGAGTTGATTCGCCGGACTGTGTCCCGGGAGGTTGACCTATGCGCGGCAATGGAATTGCAGGCAAGGCTTTCTCAGGCGAGGGCTGTAGACGTGGACAAGAATCTCTACGAGCAAGGTCTCATCGCGGGACCGTCTCGGTTCTGGCTTTGGTTGGGGTGTGCGTACTTTCGTTTGCCACCACTCAGACGGCCGGCGCGCAACCGGTTGCAGAGAATGTCGATACCGGGTTCGTGATCCCTTTTGCCGGGGCACCGGTCTACGAGAGCGTCGCGCCCACGCAGATGACTACTCCGGATCAACTCAACCAGCCGCTCGGTCAGCAGACTGCGGAAGAGATTGCCGCGCAGATCGGACTCGAGCCAGCCGACGCTTTGACCGAGGAGCAGTATCGCGACCTCATGACCGGCGGTGGGATCGGTGGCAATCTCGAGGATGCCGAGGTGATCGACGAATGCGCTCGGATTCTCACCAATACGAACGGGCGGCCCCTCTATTCCGGCACTACGCCGTCGGTTCTGGCCAGTTACGGGTTGTACGTGAATCCCGACGGATTGCTGGAGAGTCCGGCCAACGCGGATGCGCCGACGCGACAGGTGAATACGCTGATCGCCCCTGGCGGTTTCGTGGGCACCTGGTTGCGCAACAACGGTGCGACGCACACTCTGATTGCGCTCTATCAGTCGGCATACACGGTGCAGGCAGTCTACGGATTTGCAGCGCAACAGATTTCGGGAGAAGCACAGCTGGTGACCAACACCAAAGGCGATGTGAGTTCGGAAGTCGGCATGTCGATGGCGCCGTCGCTCTGGATAGTGAACTTCGCACTGCTCTACATCTTGAAGCCGTCACTGGCGGCGGCCATGCCTGCGCACTGGGCTCCCATTCCGCCTGCCGTTGCCGACGCCGTGAAGGCGAGTCCCACCGGTCAAATCGCCT
This sequence comes from Rhodococcus sp. FW305-130, assembly GCF_058788335.1. Classification (NCBI taxonomy): domain Bacteria; kingdom Bacillati; phylum Actinomycetota; class Actinomycetes; order Mycobacteriales; family Nocardiaceae; genus Rhodococcus; species Rhodococcus sp. FW305-130. The sequence goes on from NZ_JBYTAP010000001.1 coordinate 538,383, forward strand.
TCAGTGACTATGCGTCCTATTTCGAGTGATCGGTCTGCCGGACAGCGCTGACGAACTTCTCGATCAAAGCGTGGTCCTTGACGCCGCGGGAAGACTCGACGCCGCTGGAGACATCGACGCCCCAGGCACCGGTGGCATCAAGAGCGTCACGGACGTTCTCCGGGGACAGTCCGCCCGCCAGGATCCACTGGCCTTGGGGGCGCGATTGCTGTTGTGCCCAGTCCCACGGCACGCCGGATCCGGCGTCGGCGCCGTCGATCAGAAGTTCGTCCTCGCCGAGGTCGAGGTTGTAACCGTCGCGGACGTTGCTGGAGACAACAGCGCGGATGACAGTGAGGCCGGCGTCGTGCAGCCGCTGCACTTGCTCGGCGTCGACCAGATCGTGAATCTGCACGGTACGAAGACCGGTGATCTCGGCGATCTCGAGGACCTGATCGATCGGGTTCCCGAGAAATACTCCGATTGCCCGGATGTGTTCGGGGATTCGTGCAAGAAGATCGACTGCGAGTGCGGGGTCGACTTTGCGGACGCTCTCGGCGAAGACGAAACCGATGGCGTCGACGCCCAGACCCACCGCGAGGTCGACCGTGTCAGCGTCCCGCAGCCCACAGACCTTGATGAATGTCACCTGATACACAGTACTAGCGTCGTCGCCGTATCAGCGTGGTCGTCTAGCCTCGTGCGTGCGACATTTCTACGTGCGAGAGGCTTGACGTGGACTGGCTCTACCGAATCAGTTTGATCTCGGGACCACTGCCGGTGATCCTGACTGTGCTCGGGGTCCTGGGTGGTGTGTGGCTGCTCGGTTCGAGCGTTCGCTGGTACTACCGCAGAGCGGTACCGATCGCGGGGCTGATCGCACTGGTGATCATGATCGCCGTCTGGATCACCGTCGAAAAGGTGATCGTGCCGTTCCCGGATCCCATCGAGATGTCGATCTACGTGTGGATCGGAATCGGTATCTACGCGGTGCTACTTCTCGGGCCGCGAATCAAGGCGGGCGGAACGATCGCGAAGGCGGTGGTGTCCGTCGTTGCGACCGTTCTGGTCATCGTCACCGCCGCGACGCAGATCAATCTGGTCTTTGCTGCCTACCCGACGGTGGGAATTGCCTTCGGACACGATGATTTCGACCGCATTTCACTCAGCGAAGTTCCCGGTCCGACGGATCCTGTTGTCACCGGCGATCCCACCGACACGGTGTGGAAAGCGCCGGAAGGCATGCCGATTCGCGGACGAGTCACGACTTTGCCTGTTCCCGGAACGATTTCGGGATTCTCCGCACGTGACGCCCAGGTGTATCTGCCGCCGTCGTACTTCACCAATCCGCGTCCACTACTGCCCGTCCTGGTGCTCATGGCCGGTCAGCCTGGCAAGCCCGAGGACTGGCTCCAGGGCGGAAAGCTCACCGCGACAATGGATGCTTTTGCCCGGGATCACGAGGGGTTGGCGCCGGTCGTCGTGATAGCCGATGGAACAGGCTCGCAGATGGCCAATCCGCTGTGCACCGACTCGTCGCAGGGCAAGGTCGGCACGTACCTGGCAAAGGACTTGCCCGCTGCAGTGGCGAATGCGTTCCAGATCGACTCGAACCCGAGGGCGTGGGCCATCGGCGGACTCTCTTACGGCGGTACCTGCTCGCTGCAGATGGCTACCAACTACCCCGACGTGTATCCGACTTTCCTCGATCTCTCCGGTCAGTTGGAGCCCTCGCTCGGTGACCGACAGCGAACCGTCGACGAGATATTCGGCGGCGACGAGGCGGCATTCGTGAAGGTGAATCCGATGGACCTGCTGGCGACCCGGAAGTTCCCGAACTCGGGCGGAGTGTTCGTGGTCGGAACAGATGACAACGAGTTCAAGCCCGGCCAGCAAAAGGTGTACGAAGCGGCCAAAGCGGCCGGAATGGACGCCAGGTATCTCGAGCTTCCCGGTGGTCACAGCTTTTCGGTGTGGTCGGCCGGCGTCGAGCAGGAGCTGACGTGGATCTCGCAGCGAATGGGACTGATCAGCTGAATCCTGTTCCGGTTTTGGAACGTGTTCTATATTCGGTGTGTGGCTGCCGTTCGGCAGTCTCTCGATCGTTCACCGACTGGAGTTCAGGCACATGTACGAGTGGTCCGACACCGACCTGATGTTCCGCGACGCCTTGCGGGGCTTTATCGACAAAGAGGTGCGGCCTCATGTCGACGAGCTCGAAAGTGGTGCGCTGCCGCCGTTCGACATCATTCGCAAGCTGTACTCGACCTTCGGTCTGGCCGACATGGCACGCGAGGGCCTCGAGAAGTCGCTCGCACGCGAGCGCGGCGATGCTCCGTCCGGTGACGGTGAGAAGTCGAGCGCCTTCAGTGGCGCAGGCAGCATGGGCGTTGTGCTCAACAGCGAATTGGCCGGCGTCAGCCTCGGCCTCGTTGCGTCGTTGGGCGTCAGCCTCGGATTGGCCGCTGGAACTATCCGCAGCCGCGGCACACTCGCGCAGAAGGAACGCTGGCTCCCCGGCTTGGTAACTTTCGAAACCGTCGGTGCATGGGCGATCACCGAACCGGACTCCGGCTCGGATGCTTTCGGCGGTATGAAGTCCTACGTACGCCGCGACGGTGACGACTACATCCTCAACGGCAACAAGACCTTCATCACCAACGGTCCGTACGCCGACGTGATGATCGTCTACGCAAAGCTCGACGAGGGGGACGCTTCGGTTGATCGTCGTGACCGCAAGGTGCTCGCCTTCATCCTCGACAAGGGCATGGAGGGGCTCACACAGAGCCCGCCGTTCAAGAAGATGGGAATGAACTCCTCGCCGACGGGTGAGCTGTTCTTCGACAACGTCCGCATCACCAAGGATCGTCTGCTCGGCGAAACCGAGGACAGCGGAAAGTCCGACGGAAAGTCCAGCGCCAAGGAGAGCTTTGCCGCCGAACGCATCGGCATCGCGTCGCTCTCACTGGGCATCATCAACGAATGCCACCGTCTGAGCATCGAATACGCGAAGTCCCGCAAACTGTGGGGACGTGAGATCGGGCAGTTCCAGCTCATCCAGCTCAAGCTCGCCGAGATGGAGGTCGCTCGAATCAACGTGCAGAACATGGTCTTCAACGCGATCGAACGCACCGCGGCCGGAGACAAAGTGAGCCTGGCGGAGGCGTCGGCGATGAAGCTGTACTCGTCGCGCGCAGCGACCGAGGTCGCGATGGAAGCCGTGCAGCTGTTCGGTGGAAACGGCTACATGGCCGAGTACCGAGTGGAGCAGTTGGCGCGTGATGCCAAGTCGCTCATGATCTATGCGGGCAGCAACGAAATTCAGGTCACCCATATCGCCAAGGGCCTCCTGGGCTGACACCGGAACGTTTTCGCTTGTCGATCGACCGCAGCAGGAACCGGATAGTCTTGCTGCGGTCGGCGACACCGCGCCGACGGATCGGAGTAAGCAGTGAACGCGCCAGATCCCACAAATGTTCATCCGATGGCCGGGCAACCACGAGTGGTGTTGCTGAAGCCGTTGATCGACAACCCGTTGATCGAGGTAGGGGAGTACACCTACTACGACGATCCGGAGTTCGCCGAAGAGTTCGAGACTCGAAACGTGTTGCATCACTACGGTCCCGACAAACTGGTGATCGGCAAGTTCTGCGCCCTGGCCACCGGTGTCACCTTCATCATGAACGGCGCAAACCATCGTATGAACGGTGTCTCCACTTACCCGTTCCCGATCATGGGCGGCGATTGGGCCCGGCACATGGATTTGGTGCAGGATTTGCCGTCGCGCGGTGACACCGTCGTGGGGAACGACGTGTGGTTCGGCGGGAACGTGACAGTCATGCCCGGTGTCCGGATCGGCCACGGGTCGATCGTGTCCACCGGCGCCGTCGTAACGCGCGACGTCCCGGACTACGCAATTGTCGGCGGCAACCCGGCGATGGAGATCAAGCGCCGCTTCAGCGCTGAAGACATCGAGAAGTTGGTGCGAATTGCGTGGTGGGACTGGCCGATCGAGAAGATCACCCGCCACGTCCGAGTGATCTCGGACGGAAGTGTCGCGGAACTCGAAGCGGTCGAGTGATCTCCGCGCCCGCTAGTTCGTTCGTGTGAGCGAGTAGTTCCGGACATAAAGCAGGGCGGCCGCGAGAAGGCCGACGGCAAGACCTGTTGCGGTGAAGGTGATCAGGTTCGGCTCGAGGTCGAAGTGGATAACGGCCGATGCCGGGTAGGGGTTCTGAGGGTCGCGCGGTTCGGGAAGGACCACCGAATAGAAGGTGGGCGGCCAGATTCGTCCGACAACGGCAACCGCGAGTCCGTAGGCTGCGCCGAAAGCTGAAAGGGCAAGCGGAAGAGCAAATTTTCTACCGTGCGCGTCGCGGGCCAGTCGCCATCCCGTCGCGTTCAGTATCGCCGAGACGACAACGGCGACAGCCGTTCCGACCATCAGGAACCAAGCGGCCGCGGGGAACCAATGTGGTGCGTCGGAGTAGCTGTAGCCGTCGATCACCCACATGTACCCCGTCTTGCCGTCCTCTATCGGCGGCGGTGGTGGAGGTTGGATGCCGATATGTTCTGTCCGCGTGGATGGCGTGGCAAATCGCCAGGCGAGCACTCCGAGGACGCTCAGGAGTAATCCGGTCGCGATGAAAACTGCGAAGAGTGGTTCTGCAACACGGTCGCGCAGCGTTGTGAATCGCATTCGAGGATCGTCTCATCTCAGCCCGAGATCGAGACTCTTTGTCGGTGGCTTGTATTAGCTTGTGCGCATGACTCTCACACTCGGCATGATCACTTTCGACAGTCTCGATCCCGGTCCGCTCGCAACGTGGTGGGCGGCGCAGTTGGGCGGAAACATCGTCGAGGAGAACGACGGTTGGTTCTACATCGTCGCGGTCCCTGACAGCGCCACCAACTTCGCATTCCAGAAGGTCCCGGACCCCACGGCCGGCAAGAATCGCATCCATCTCGATTTGGGGAGTCCGGATCTCGACGCCGAGGTGGCGCGGCTCGTCGAGGCCGGAGCAACCGAGCACCACCGCGAGAACATGGACGGTTTCCGTTGGGTGACGCTCCTCGATCCTGATGGGAACCAGTTCTGTGTGTCCGGTCCTCACGCCTGAGCTGACAGGTTCTGAGCTCACCCGATTCGCGCCCACTGATTTCGTGCCCACTGATTTCGCGGGCACCGATTCGGGCATGATGAGGGGCATGACTTCTCAGACTTCTCGGACCGGGGCCGACGCAGTCGGCCTGTGCAGCTTCGTCGATTCGTCACCGTCGCCGTTCCATGTGTGCGCGACGGTGGCGACCGAGCTGACGGCCGGCGGGTTCGTCGAAGTCCACGAAACGCAGTCGTGGCCCGCCGAGCCCGGACGGTACTTCCTCGTGCGCGGTGGTTCGCTGATTGCCTGGAGCACCGAGGGCGTGGGAAACACCGCTCCGTTCCGGATCGTCGGAGGTCACACCGACAGCCCGAATCTGCGGGTCAAACAGCATCCCGACCTCACTTCGGCCGGGTGGCAGATGGTGGGCCTCGAACCGTATGGCGGTGCGTGGCTGAACTCTTGGCTCGACCGCGATCTCGGTATCTCCGGCCGATTGAGTGTCCGGGTGGGAAACACGGTGGAGCAGAAGCTGGTTCGCATCGACGACCCGATTCTGCGTGTTCCGCAGTTGGCTATCCACCTGTCCGAAGATCGCAAGGGCGTGACGCTGGATCCGCAGCGGCACGTCAACGGAATCTGGGGAGTGGGTTCGAAACCCAAGTCGTTCATCGGATTTGTCGCCGAGCGTGCGGGTGTAGCCGCGTCGTCGGTTCTCGGCTGGGAATTGATGACACACGATCTTGCGCCCAGCGCAGTCGTGGGGGTGGACAAGGAATTGGTCAGCGCCCCTCGGCTGGACAATCAGGGCACGTGTTATGCAGGGACACAAGCACTTCTGGCCGCAGTCGAGTCGCCCGGTCAGCAGGTCCCGGTGCTCGCACTCTTCGATCATGAAGAGGTCGGCAGCATGTCCGACCGTGGAGCTTTCTCAGATCTGCTGAACACCGTGCTCGAACGGATCGTGTTGGGGCGCGGTGGTGGCCGCGAAGAATTCCTGCAGGCGATGGCGGGCTCGGTGTGTGCGTCGGGCGACATGGCTCACGCGACGCACCCCAACTACCCGGACCGCCATGAGCCCGCTCATCGGATCGAGATCAACGGTGGGCCTGTACTCAAGGTGAACCAGAACCTGCGATACGCCACCGATGCGGCCGGTGCAGGCGAATTCGCGCTCGCGTGTGATCAGGCGGGAGTGCCGATGCAGCGCTACGTCCACCGCGCCGATCTGCCGTGCGGCTCCACCATCGGACCCATCACGGCATCACGGACCGGACTGTCCACCGTCGACGTCGGCGCGCCCCAGCTCGCGATGCACTCGGCCCGCGAGTTGATGGGCGCGGCAGACGTCCGCATGTATGCCGACGCGCTCGGTGCCTTCCTCACGCCTCGAAGTTAGAGGTCGCGTAGTTAAAGTGCTGAGAGCCCGGCGGGTGCGGCCGGGAGACCCTCGAAGAAGTCGGCGCTCGGTGTGAAGAACATCGAGCCCGTCACGGCCGTCGAGAAGTCGAGTAGTCGGTCGTAGTTGCCGCGGGGGTCGCCGAGAAACATGTTCTCCAGCATCCGTTCGGTGATCGCAGGCGTGCGGCAGTAGCCGATGAAATAGGTGCCGATCTCGTCGTCACCGAGGCGCCCGTACGGCATGTTGGCACGCAGGATCTCTAGAGCCTTGCCGTTCTCGTCCTTGATCGCGTTGAGCGCGACGTGCGAGTTGGCCGGCTTCACGTCGGACGTCATCTCGATGTCCTCGAGCTTGCTGCGCCCGATCACACGCTCCTGCTCGTCGACGGTGATTGCTTCCCAATCGCGCATCTTGTGGATGTAGCGCTGGATATGGACGTAGCTGCCGCCGGTGAACGCAGGATCCTCGTCGCCGACGGTCACTGCGGCGACGGCGTCGCGGCCGACCGGATTCTCGGTGCCGTCGACGAAGCCGATGAGGTCGCGGTTCTCGAAGTACTGGAAGCCGTGAACCTCGTCGACCACCGTGGCCGCGCCGTGCAGTCGCTTCGTGATCTGCCGAGCCACCTCGAAACACGCGTCCATGCTCATCGCGCGGATGTGGAAGAGCAGATCACCGGGAGTCGACGGCGCCGAGTGAACGTCACCCTGCAAAGCGGTGAACGGGTGCAGCAGCGCAGGGCGCTGACCGGCGAACAGTCGATCCCAGGCCAGCGAACCGATGCTCGTCACGACGTCCAAACCCGATCCAGGGACACGCAGCCCCACAGCCCGCTGCAGACCGGCGACATCGGCGAGCAGTTCTCGTGTGGTGTTCTCGCCACCCGGATTCACGGTCGCGACCAGGAAAATTGCAGCCGGAGTGAGGGGAGTGGTCACCGACTGGGACTGTGCCGTGAGGTCGGCTTGACGAACATCCTGGGGCATGCGAGACCTTTCGAGGGAAAGAATGAACCGGCCTGACCTTAAGAAAACCGACCGGATTACCCAAACCGGGGTGGGTGTGACGGGCGATACTTCGCAGGCCCGGAGGTGTTGCGGGTGCTGCCGTCTGCGGAAGTCGTCGGCCCACACCGATAGACTGTCCCCCGGCACGTTCTTTCGTTGGGCACATTCGTGGTGTCCCGCTCCGCGCCGGCTTGCCTCTTGACTCCCGTAGGGAAGGGACCACTCTCCAGTGTCTGCTCACCAGGTCGATACCGTCACGCACGCATCGGCTGATCCCGATGCCGCTCAGCCGTTCAAGGAGCTCGGTCTCAAGGACGACGAATACGCACGCATCAAGGAGATCCTGGGCCGCCGTCCCACGGACGCCGAACTGGCGATGTACTCGGTGATGTGGAGCGAGCACTGCTCGTACAAGTCTTCGAAGGTCCACCTCGGATACTTCGGCAAGACCACCACCGACGAGATGCGCGCCAACATGCTGGCCGGTATCGGCGAGAACGCCGGCGTCGTCGACATCGGTGACGGCTGGGCAGTCACGTTCAAGGTCGAGAGCCACAACCACCCGTCGTACGTCGAGCCCTACCAGGGGGCGGCAACCGGTGTCGGCGGCATCGTCCGCGACATCATGGCCATGGGTGCTCGTCCGATCGCCGTCATGGATCAGCTTCGGTTCGGTGCTGCTGACGCCCCCGATACCCGTCGCGTCGTCGACGGTGTCGTGCGTGGTGTCGGTGGATACGGAAACTCCCTCGGCCTCCCCAACATCGGCGGCGAGACGGTCTTCGACGAGTCCTACGCAGGCAACCCGCTGGTCAACGCACTGGCAGCCGGCGTCATGCGCGTCGAGGATCTGCATCTGGCCTTCGCTTCGGGTGCAGGCAACAAGATCATCCTGTTCGGCGCACGCACCGGTCTCGACGGCATCGGCGGCGTCTCGGTTCTCGCGTCGGCGACGTTCGACGACGAGGGTGGAGACACCGGCGGACGTAAGAAGCTCCCTGCGGTTCAGGTTGGCGACCCCTTCACCGAGAAGGTGCTCATCGAGTGCTGTCTCGACCTCTACAAGGCCGGCCTCGTTGTCGGCATCCAGGACCTCGGCGGCGCCGGGCTGTCCTGCGCCACCTCCGAGCTGGCTGCAGCCGGTGACGGCGGCATGCACATCAACCTCGAGAAGGTTCCGATGCGCGCCACCGGCATGACCCCCGCCGAGGTGCTCTCCAGCGAATCGCAGGAGCGCATGTGCGCCGTGGTCACGCCCGAGAACGTCGATGCGTTCATGGAGGTCTGCAAGAAGTGGGACGTCCTGGCCACCGACATCGGCGAGGTCACCGACGGTGAGCACCTCACCATCTCCTGGCACGGCGAGACCGTCGTCGATGTTCCCCCGCGCACCGTCGCTCACGAAGGCCCGGTCTACAACCGTCCCGTCGAGCGCCCGGCAAGCCAGGACGCGTTGATCGCGAACACGACCGCCGGACTGAAGCGTCCCGAAACCGACGCCGAGCTCGAAGCGACCCTGCTGAAGATGATCGCCTCGCCTGCCCTGTGCAGCCGCAAGTGGATCACCGAGCAGTACGACCGCTACGTCCGCGGTAACACCGTCCTGGCCGAGAACGCCGACGGCGGTGTCATCCGCATCGACGAGAAGACCGGACGCGGAATCGCTCTGTCCACCGACGCTTCGGGCCGCTACACCGCGCTCGATCCGTACACCGGTGCGCAGCTCGCATTGGCCGAGGCTTTCCGCAACGTGGCAGTCACGGGCGCAACGCCCAAGGCCGTCTCCAACTGCCTGAACTTCGGTTCTCCCGAGGACCCGGGTGTCATGTGGCAGTTCCAGCAGGCCGTTCGCGGCCTCGCCGACGGCTGCGCCACCCTCGGCATCCCCGTCACCGGCGGCAACGTCAGCTTCTACAACCAGACCGGATCCACGGCCATCCTGCCGACGCCGGTGGTTGCCGTCCTCGGTGTGATCGACGACGTTCACCGCCGTATCCCGACGGGCCTCGGACTCGAGCCTGGCGAGACGCTGATCCTGCTCGGCGACACCCACGACGAGTTCGACGGTTCCATCTGGTCGCAGGTCGAGCACGGTCACCTCGGTGGCGTGCCGCCGAAGGTCGACCTCGCCCGTGAGCAGCTGCTTGCGGACATCCTGCTCGCCTCCTCGCGTGACGGACTGGTCACCGCAGCTCACGACCTCTCCGAGGGTGGACTGGCCCAGGCTGTCGTCGAAGCCGCGCTGGCCGGCGAAACCGGTTGCCGCATCCTGATTCCCGAGGGCGCAGATCCGTTCGTGACCCTGTTCTCGGAATCGTCCGGACGCGTCCTGGTTGCGGTTCCTCGCACCGAGGAGACCCGCTTCACCGGTATGTGCACCGCTCGCGGCTTGCCGTGGACGCGTATCGGGGTCGTCGACGAGGGCAGCGACTCCGTCGAGGTCCAGGGACACTTCTCCGTCACGATGGCCAAGCTCCGTGAGGCCTTCGAGGGAACGCTGCCCGCACTGTTCGGGTGATAGATGGTCGATTCCGGAGAACTGACTTCTTCTGACAGCCAGCCGCAGGAACACCACCTGCGGCTGGCTGTTCCCGCATCTCTCGAGAAGTTCGACAACCGCTTCACCGAGTGGGCGTGGGGGCTCCTCAAACTCGACTTCACCGGCATCGCGTTTGCCGCGTTCTTCTTCTGCTGGTCTCTGACGCCGTCGTTGCTGCCGCGCGATTGGCTCTTCCAGGGTCTGATCGGCGGCATCAACTCGGCCATCGGCTACGGCGTCGGCACCGCGATCGGTTGGGCTGTGGAGCGATACCTGCTCAGCGGTCGACGGTGGTGGCCCCTGCCCGAGCCGGTGCCTTCCGCGATCAAGGTCTTCGTACCGGTCGCATCCATCGTCGCGGCGATCATCATGTTGGTCTACGCCGCCGGGTGGCAACGCGAAATTGCGGCGCTGACCGACGCCGAAGGCACGACCACCTCCGGCTACATCCGAACCCTCGGATTGAGCCTCTTCATCGGCGGCCTGCTCATCTCGATCTGGCGGGTCCTCCACGATCTGGTGAAACTGATTGCCCGACAGCTGATGCGGCGGTTCCACTGGTCGCGGTCTGTGGCCAATGGTGTCGGCGTCCTGGTTGTCACCGTCCTGTTCTTCATGTTGGTCGACGGCGTCCTCGTCCGCGGAATCTATGCCGCGACCAACTCGATCTTCAGTCTGCAGAACTCGACCACTCGAGACGGCGTCGTCGAACCGCAGGATCCGATGAAATCGGGCAGCCCCGAATCTGCTGCTCCCTGGGACACATTGGGGTTCGAGGGGCGCAACTTCGTCTCGCGTGGACTGGACGCCCAGGAACTCGAAGCGGCAACCGGTAACCCTGCGATGGATCCGATTCGCGTGTATGCCGGACTCGAAAGCGCCGAAGATCCCGAAGAGCGTATGGATCTGGTCATCAAGGAACTGGAGCGAACCGGCGCCTTCCAACGCAAGGTCCTCGTGGTCATTCCGACGACAGGTACAGGGTGGGTCAATCCCACTGCGGCACAGGCAATCGAGCTTGTACATGGCGGCGACACTGCTCTCGTCGCCAGCCAGTACTCGTACCTGCCGAGTTGGATCTCGTTCCTCGCAGACCAGGAGAAGGCGCAAGCTGCCGGTCGCCTGTTGATCGAGCGGGTACACGAAAGATGGCTTCAGGAACCGGAAGCCACCAGGCCGAAGTTCATGGTCTACGGCGAGAGCCTCGGCGTCATGGCCGGCGCGGGGGCATTCGACACACTGCAAGCGGCGCGCGATACCGCCGACGGAATTCTGTGGGTAGGTCCACCGAACGCGACGCAGTTGTGGCGTTCGATCGAGAAGAGGCGCGATCCCGGCACTCCCGAAGTGGCGCCCGTGTACGCGGACGGTCTGGCCGGAGTCCGGTTCGCGGATCGCTCCGCAGACATTCCGACCGACGGTATGACGTGGCCGCGGCCGCGAGTTCTGTTTGTCCAGCATCCTTCCGATCCGGTGGTGTGGTGGTCACCCGACCTCATGTTCAACCGGCCCGAGTGGCTCAAGGAAGTACCGGGATTCGACCGCTCACCGTCGATGAAATGGTTCCCGGTCGTGACGTTCTGGCAGGTGTCTGCAGACCTCGGTAACGCCGCGGGAGTTCCGGACGGTCACGGTCACAATTACGGAACCTCCGTTCTGGACGCCTGGATCAGCGTCGCCCAGCCCGAGGGATGGACGGCCGCAGAAACCGAGCGGGTGCGTTCGGCGTTGGTTGTCGCCGTGAAATCCGAGGGCCCAGAGAAGTGAGGGGAGTCGCCTCGATCGCGCTCTCCGCCGCCGCGATCACCTGGAGCAACGTCGTGCTTCCGGCATTCGGTCTTTCGCCTCGCGCTCGCGCCGTGGTCAACACCGCGGCCGGTCTGTCGGCCATCGGAGTCTTACTCGCACGTGGTTACACCCGCGAGGAACTCGGATTGGCACACACCGGAATTCGTGGTGGTGCCCAGTTCGGCGGAGCCGCGGCCGGGGCGGTCCTCACCGGCTACAGCGCCGCTCTGGTTGTCCCGTCCTTGCGTGCGACACTCGCTGCCGACGAGCGAGCAGACGGCCGTGAGGACTTCCTCGAATGGATCATCTTGCACATCCCCTTCGGCACGGTGCTTTCCGAGGAACTGTTGTTCCGTAGCGCGATGTCCGCAGTCTGGAATCGTGAGCTGAACCGTCCCACCGCGCAGGCTGTTCATGCACTGACTTTCGGGTTGTGGCACGTCGCCCCCGCCCGCGGTGCCGGCGACAACGTTCCCGCTGCAGTGGCATTCACCGGCGCGTCGGCACTGCTGTTCGAGTGGCTGCATCGCAGGGGTGGCAGCGTCCTCGCACCGGCATTGCTGCACCTCGCGACCAATGCCGGTGGCGCACTTGCCGTTCGTATCGCTACTCGAAGACAAGGAGTGAACTGATGCCGCCCCGCCGCGCCGTCGACCCCGCCGAATTCCGTGCCGCAGTCCTGGCTGTCGGCCCGTGGCTTCGCGATCCGGAACTTCCGAAGCCTTCTCGCGCTGAACTCGGCGCCGCAGTGAAGATGAGTGCGCGCACTCTCGAACAGATCGCCCCCGGATCGAGCGTCGAGGTGCGGGTGCCGCCGTTTGTCGCCGTGCAATGCATCGAAGGTCCACGTCATACGCGCGGAACCCCGCCAAACGTCGTCGAGACGGACGCTCGCACGTGGTTGCAGATGGTCACCGGACTGCTCGAGTTCTCCGAGGCCGCAGGTGACGGACGAGTCGACGCATCAGGTAGCCGCGCCCCCGAAATTGCGCACTGGCTCCCACTGCTCCGGTTGGCGTAGTGACAGAGACCATCCGGTTCGCTTCGGCGTGATCTGAGGCCCAAGGCTGCCCTCAGGGGAAGTGTGTCCCAAAATGGCCGTAGACTGTGGATGCCCCCCAACCCCTGCCCACAAAGGGAGCGCCCGGTGACTCGTGCCGATCTGTCGGTCAACAGTCCAAATCTCCTCGCTTCGAACCCGTCCGACGAGGACGAGAACGAGCCCCGCGAAGAATGCGGTGTATTCGGCGTCTGGGCGCCGGGAGAGGATGTGGCGAAGCTCACTTATTACGGCCTGTACGCACTTCAGCACCGTGGTCAAGAAGCTGCCGGCATTGCGGTAGCCGACGGCTCCCAGGTGTTGGTGTTCAAGGATCTCGGCCTGGTCAGCCAGGTATTCGACGAGCAGACTCTCGCAGCGATGCCAGGACATGTCGCCGTCGGACATTGCCGTTACTCCACCACCGGTTCCACGACGTGGGAGAACGCGCAGCCCATCTTCCGTACGACCACTGCCGGTACCGGCATCGCGCTCGGCCACAACGGCAACCTGGTCAACACCGCTGAACTCGCGAGCCGCACCCGTGCAGCCGGCCTGGTCAACGACAAGCGCCCCAATGCCGCGACTTCCGACTCCGACCTCATCGGTGGTCTCCTGGCACACGCTGCCGGCGACAGCACCATCGAACAGGCCGCGATGGAATTGCTTCCCACGTTGGAGGGCGCGTTCTGCCTCACCTTCATGGACGAGCACACGCTGTACGCAGCGCGCGATCCGCACGGCATCCGCCCGCTCTGCCTCGGTCGACTCGACCGCGGTTGGGTAGTCGCCAGCGAGACCGCAGCCCTCGACATCGTCGGCGCGTCGTTCGTTCGCGACATCGAGCCCGGTGAGCTACTCGCGATCGACGCAGACGGCGTCCGCTCCTCGCGTTTCGCGAACCCGACTCCCAAGGGTTGTGTCTTCGAGTACGTCTACCTCGCGCGTCCCGACAGCGTCATCGGTGGCCGTTCGGTCCACTCGACCCGCGTCGAGATCGGCCGTCTGCTCGCCAGCGAGCACCCCGCCGAAGGCGATCTGGTCATCCCCGTTCCCGAGTCCGGCACCCCCGCCGCCGTCGGGTATGCCCAGGGTTCGGGCATTCCTTACGGCCAGGGTTTGATGAAGAACGCCTACGTCGGCCGTACCTTCATCCAGCCGTCGCAGACGATCCGTCAGCTCGGTATCAGGCTCAAGCTCAACCCGCTCAAGGAAGTCATCCGCGGCAAGCGGCTTGTGGTGGTGGACGATTCGATCGTCCGCGGTAACACTCAGCGTGCGCTCATCCGGATGCTCCGCGAAGCCGGCGCCCTCGAAATTCACGTCCGTATCGCCTCGCCGCCGGTCAAGTGGCCCTGCTTCTACGGCATCGACTTCGCCTCACCGGCCGAATTGATTGCCAACGGAGCAGGCGGACAGGATGCGACGTTCGAGGAAATGCTCGACGGTGTGCGTCGTTCCATCGGAGCGGACACGCTCGGATACATCTCCACCGAAGGCATGATCGCCGCGACCGAGCAGCCGGCCAGCCGTCTGTGCGCCGCATGCTTCGACGGGACCTACCCGATCGCGCTTCCCAAGGAAACGTCGATCGGCAAGAACGTCCTCGAGGGGATGCTCGAGAGCACCGCAGGTTCGACGGCCACTCGCGACAACGACAACGCGAGCGCGCTCAGCCGCCCCTGAACACCGAAAGCTGCAAAGCGCCGAAAATCGATAGCCGAGAATCTGCCGTCCACAACATGTGGGCGGCAGATTTTCTGTTCCACGACTTTCCGTTCGACGACACGGCATACGTCGTGAGCATCTGGCATAGTGCCCTCCGTGGCGCAACTGAGAATGGATGGGCACCGGGTACTGGTCGCAGACCTGGTGGGGGACACCATCAAAGCGATCAACGGTTCGATGGTGGCGTACGAGGGTGCGATCACCTTCAAGAACGCCGGTATGGGCGGTGGCGGAGGGTTACGTGCCGCGCTGAAACAGAAGGCGGCAGGTGAATCACTGTCCCTGATGGAAGTCAGCGGACAAGGCACCGTCTACTTCGCGGTCGACGCCCAGGACATCACGATCATCGAACTCGACAACGACGCTCTGCACGTGGAAGCGTCACAGTTGCTCGCACTGGTCGGACAGCTGCGAACCGATGTGAAATTTGCCGGCCTCCGCGGCGCAGGTTCCGGACAGGGCTTGTTCACGACGGTCGTCAGCGGCACCGGTCTGGTGGCCGTGCTGTCGAAGGGCGGACCGATCATCGCGCTCGAAGTCAGCCCGCAGTATCCGCTGGTTGCCGATCCCGACGCATTCGTCGCTCACCGCGGCCAGCTCAACCAGAGCTTCGTCACCGACGTCACCTGGCGCTCCGCGATCGGCGGTGGCAGCGGTGAAGCGTTCTCGCTGCGATTCGACGGATCCGGAGTCGTCTACATCCAGCCCGAGGAGCGCTGAACCATGCCGTTGGAATTGGTGAACAGCAAGGTCGTCAAGTCGACCCTCGCGCCTGGCCAGAACGTGCTCGCCCGCACCGGGTCGATGCTCTACTACACCGGTGACGTCCGCTTCATCCCGCACAGCATGGGCGGTGGGCCAGGCGCCATGCCGAACATGGGCGGTATCGCCGGGATGGCCGGCCGCATGATGTCCGGCGAGCATGCACGCATGATGGCGGCCGAGGGAAACGGTGAGGTCTTCTACGGGCATGCCGGCTTGTATGTCGAGGTCATCCACCTCGACGGTTCGTCGATGCTCACGGTCGAAGCCGACCGACTCCTCGCACACGACGGTTACCTCCAGAGTTCGATAGTCGCTCTCACGTCGCAGGGCGGTGTGCGCGGAGCGGTACGCGGAGCGATGACCGGTCAAGGACTGTTCACGACGCAGTTGCACGGCCAGGGAAGCGTCGCGGTTCTCTCGCACGGGGGCGCGATTCCGTTGCAGGTCGGTCCGAACAATCCTCAGGTCGTCGTCGACCCGCAGGCATACGTGTGCCACATCGGTCAGATCAACGTCGACATCTCCGCGAACGTCGGCTGGCGCGAGGCCGTCGGCAAGGGCTCGGGGGAGTCCATCCAGCTGAAGATGACCGGCGCCGGCACCGTCTGGGTCCAGGCGTCCGAGCAGAAGTTCTGAGAGGGCAACGAGCATGGGTATCGAAATTCACAATCCGGCAACTCTGCCCGCCAACGACAACGTCCCGGGCAACGACTACGCCTTCTGCGTCGAGATGGCCGGACAACCGTGGTTCACGTCCAAGGGCGCGATGATCGCGTACTACGGAAACATCAACTTCGAGCCGCTCGGGCGCACGAGCATGACGGCGATCGTCGCGGCCAGGTTCTCTTCGCCGCTCTACGCGGACGACTGGGTGCTCGCCCAGGGGCAGGGCAAGTTGATCCTCGGCGACCGCGGATTCAACATCAATTCCTACGACCTCGACGACGGCAACCTCACGATTCGCGCGGCCAATCTCCTCGCCTTCGAGACGAGCCTGGACCTCAAACAGTCCATCGTCCCAGGCTTTTTGACGCTGCTGGGAACGGGCAAGTTCCTGGCGTCGTCCAACGGCCCGGTCATGTTCGCGGAGCCGCCGCTGCGCATCGACCCGCAGGCGTTGGTGGGTTGGGCCGACTGCCCGTCGCCGTCCCATCACTTCGATGCGGACTGGATGCAGAGCTTCCTGGGCGCGGTTCGGGGAAGCATGTTCGGCGCGAATACCGGTGAAGAACGCCAGTTCGATTTCACCGGAGCCGGCACGGTGCTGATCCAGTCGAGCGAGAAGGTCGTCCACGACGGGCACCTCCTCAAACACATCGAATCCGAGACCGTTGCACTCGGGCAGAACAGTCTGCGAGCGCTGCACTCCTCGATCGGTGCGCGGCTGCAGAACTGACGTCTCGGGGTACGCGAGGTCTCACCGAGGGGGCCGGTCCGGTAGCGTATGGGCGTAATCGTCGGTATTTGTGTGCGCGCTCTGGGTCTCGAGTCGAACGATCCATCTCGCGTCACGAGGATTGCAAACACTTCACATTGCAAGACCACTTACCTGTGCACGAGCAATACGTGCTCGCGAGAAATACAAGGCTGGAGTAGTAACCCGATGACCGAGGACAGTCACCGCACCGCAGGCGCCTCCTACGCGGCAGCAGGAGTCGATATCGCCGCAGGCGACCGGGCGGTGGAACTCTTCGCCCCTCTGGCCAAGAAGGCCAGCCGCCCCGAGGTCATGGGTGGCCTCGGTGGTTTCGCCGGCTTGTTCTCCCTCAAGGGTGACTACAAAGAGCCGCTGCTCGCCGCATCGACCGACGGCGTCGGAACCAAGCTCGCTGTCGCGCAGGCGATGGACAAGCACGACACGGTCGGACTCGACCTCGTCGCCATGGTTGTCGACGACCTCGTCGTCTGTGGCGCCGAGCCGCTGTTCCTTCAGGACTACATCGCTGTCGGCCGGGTCATCCCCGAGCGCGTCGCGGAATTGGTCAGCGGCATCGCCGAGGGCTGCATCCAGGCCGGTTGCGCTCTCCTCGGTGGCGAGACCGCCGAGCACCCCGGCATCATGGCCGACGGTGACTACGACCTCTCCGCCACCGGCGTCGGTGTCGTGGAGGCCGAGAAGCTGCTCGGACCGGACCGCGTTCGCCCCGGCGACGTCGTCATCGCCATGGGCTCGTCGGGACTGCACTCCAACGGTTACTCCCTGGCCCGCAAGGTCCTGCTCGAGATCGACCGCATGAACCTGAGCGCACACGTCGACGAGTTCGGCCGCACGCTCGGTGAAGAACTGCTCGAGCCCACGAAGATCTACGCCAAGGACTGCCTGGCACTCGCTGCCGAGACCGACGTGCGCACGTTCTGCCACGTCACGGGTGGCGGCCTTGCCAACAACCTCGCGCGCGTCATGCCCAAGGGCTTGGTCGCCGAACTCGATCGCGGAACCTGGAGCCCCGCTCCGGTGTTCGCGATGATCGCGCAGCGCGGACGCGTCGAGCGCGCCGAGATGGAGCAGACCTTCAACATGGGCGTCGGCATGGTTGCCGTCGTGGCGCCCGAGGACGTCGACCGCGCACTTGCCGTCCTGACTGCACGCCACATCGACTGCTGGACGCTCGGTAGCGTCAAGAAGGCGTCGGACGCCGCTGCAGAGCGTGCGTTCCTGGCCGGAGACCACCCGCGCTTCTAGACCGCAACGTCAGCTGCCCCATCGGAGAGATCCGGTGGGGCAGTTTTGTGTGTCCGTACAAGCAGTCGCGAGGCAGAAAATGGAACGCAAAAATGAGGAAGAGCGATCAGCTCTTCCTCATTTCACAGTCTGCGCGGTGGCAGTGCGCGGTCAACGCCGCCAGTCGTCGTAGTCGTCCTCTCGCGCATGCCCTTCCCTATCGGAAGTCTGGTCCGATCGGACACTGCTCCGATGCGAGTTGGTCGATCCACCTGCGAGCTCTCTTTGCAGGCTGTCGAAATCCGTGGTCGGTACGCTGTACTTCAATTCGCGTGCAACCTTGGTCTGCTTTGCCTTAGCCCGGCCGCGGCCCATGGCTGACCCCCTCGCGCTTTCGCGGGGCGGCCTGGGGAATTTGGCGGCCCCGTTTGAGTGTGTAAGTTTCCTGACACACACTCTAGCGTGGAAAAGTCGCTTCCGCTTCCACGAACGCCTCACCGCCGTGTCTGATTGCTCTCACTATGGCCGCGAGCTGCCAGGATGCTGAAAGAACTCGTCAGAACTTTGTGAGAACTGCTCAGAAGTTTCCGGGAATTGCGCGAATCGTCCCCACTCGGGCGTCCCCGCCGAAGACCGGAGCGGATGCGAGAGCCGCCAATTCCTCGGTCCACTCGGTGTTCATTCGCTTGAGCAGAGCTGCCGCCAATGGCAGGAGCGCCCGCTCGTGGCCGTCGTCGATCTTGAGGGCGAAAGCGGAACCGTCTGGAAGCGCTCCGGCGTAGATGCCGTCGTATCCGGTCTTGGAGAACAGACCCGGCACGGCGGACATCAGACGCTGATCGTTGCGGCCCGTGCCCGAGACGAGGAAGGGGTTTTCGCGGACCGCGTCGGCCACAGCCCGTTCGGGGGAGTCCGGCTCGGCCGAGGGCAGGCGTCCGAATGCCCGAGCCAGGTTCGTGAGCGAAAGCGGGACGATCGGGAGACCACAACCGTCGATGCCGAGTTCCTGCTCTTCCTCGCCGCTGAGATCGAAGATCGTCTCCTGGATCGCGAGTTGGAGGGGATGGGTCGGCTCCATGTACGTCTCGAGCGGCCAGTCGTTCACGACGCACGTCGCGAGCATCGCGGAGTGCTTGCCCGAGCAGGTCATGTAGATCGGACTGGGAAGTTCGCCCGCTGCGATCAGTTCGGCTCGGGCCAGTTCGTTGCCCGGCAGATCGGAGGGGCACTGCAACTGGTCGACACCGAGTTGGTAGCGAGCGAGAAGCGCGGCGACCAGTTCGATGTGATCGGCCTCGCCCGCATGTGAGGACGACGCGACGGCCAACTCTTCCGGACTGGTGGGTGCAAAGCCGTTACGAAGCGCAGCGACGGCTTGCAGCGGCTTGTTCGCCGAGCGCGGGTAGATGGGTGTGTGAATCTCCCCGAGTCCGACAACGACCTCGCCGTCGGCGCCGAGAATGACGGCCGATCCGCGATGCACGCATTCGCGGAATCCGGAGCGGACCACTTCCACCAATTCGATACTCACGAGTGCACCTGCGCTTCTGCTTGTTCGATGAACCTCTGGACGCGCGCGGCGACGTTCGGTGCAAGATCGGTGTGTTCTGCGAGGAGCCGTCGGAGTCTCTCGGGGTCGGTTCCGGCGAAGACCTCTCGAACAGTCACGCCGTGATCCGGTACGTGGACTCGGGTGACCGAGTCGCCGGCAGCGATCGTGCCGGTCCGGTTGACGCGAAGGTAGGCGCCGACGTCGGTCCGCTCGGTGAATCTTTTGACCCAGCCCTTTTCCGCGGCCCAGATGCCGAACGTGCCGCACGGGACGCGGGGAGCGGTTACTTCGAGTTCTAACACGTCGGACGCCTCGGCTCCGGTGATGTGCCAACGCTCGCCGATCACGGCGTCCGTGACCAGCATTCCGCTGATGTGGAGGTTCTCGCCGAACCACCCCGGGGCGAGCGGTCGGCCCAACTCGTCCGACCATCGCTGCGCTTCGTCGCGCTGATACGCGTAGACAGCTTGGAAGGCGCCGCCGTGGAATTCGGTGTCGCAGACGTAGTCGCCACCCAGGCCGAGTCGGCCGACCGCTACGCGGCCGTCGACGGGACGCTTGTCGATCGCGGTCCGGGGGACTCGCCTGACGCCACTGTCACGTTCGGTGTGGACGACGCAGACCGCGTCGACCATGCCCGTCACTTTCCGCGCAATCGGTTGACAGCCTCACGTCCGGCCTGGGGTGCGTCGTCCGCGACGATCGAATCCGGATCGATGGACGCAGCGCTGGGGCCGGCCATCAGTTCGGTGTCGACCGGAATGTTGCGCTTGATCAGAGCGAGCGCGATGGGGCCGAGTTCGTGATGATTGACGACGGTCCCGACACGTCCGACTGCTCGTCCGCCCGCCGTGATCGGGTCACCCGGTTCCGGGACCGCTTCGGCGCTGCCGTCGAGGTGCAACATGACGAGATGGCGCGGGGGCTTGCCGAGATTGTGAACCCGGGCGACGGTTTCCTGACCGCGGTAGCAGCCCTTGTCGAGGTGGACGGCGCCGTGTTCGGCCGGCCCGCCGATCCAGTGGACCTCGTGCGGGATCGTCCGCTCGTCGGTGTCCAGTCCGAGGCGAGGCCTCCTCGCTTCGACGCGGAGCGCCTCGAAGGCCCAACTTCCGGCGGGCTTGGCACCGGCATCGGTCAGCTTGGTCCACCACGCCGCCAGTTGCTCACGTGGGACGAGCAGATCGAAAGAGTCCTCGGTGGGCCACGGCATGCGGCGGACGAACCCGCCGTCGGCCAGCGCGAGAGCGTCGTAGGCATCGGTTGGTGTCTGCACGCCGATCGCGGAGAGGACAGCTGGGGATTCGGGACCGACCAGGCTCAGGACCGCGAGTTCGTTGCCGTCTCGAGGTTCGGCCTTGGACCAGAACACCATCTTCTTCAAGAAGGAGAGGAGGTCGGGTCCGCGGTCGGCTTCGGTGTCGATCCAGGTGACACCGGCCAGGTCCGTCTGCACGAAGTGGTGCTCGACGCGTCCGTTGACATCCAGGCTCAGGTTCTCGGCACTCTTGCCGTCGGGGAGCGCGGCGATGTGCTGGCTCGAAATCGTGTGCAGCCACGTGAGGCGTTCGTCGCCGGGAATGGCGATCACGAATCTGTGACTGCGGTCGACCACCACTGCTGCGCGCTGCGCGGTTCGCTGTTCACCGAGGGGATCGCCGTAGTGCCATGCGACACCGATGTCGGCCGAACTGTCCGGTGCGGTGACCGCGCCGGGGGAAGTCAGAAGTGGGCTGTTGGGCACAAGAGCGTTGTCGACCACAAGACCAGTCTAGGAGTGTGGGCGGGATCGCGGTTACAGGGCGGCCCCGGCGGCTTGGCAGATCGTTAGGGTTGATGGCATGCCTGATCGCGTATTGGTGACTCTCGACCATGAGGTGCTCGATGCTGACGCACCGTTTCTGCACGCCGACGACCTGGCGGTGGTGCGCGGCGACGGAGTCTTCGAGACGCTGTTGGTGCGCGACGGTAGGGCGCGGGTGGTCGAGGGACATCTGAGTCGACTGGTTCTGAGCGCGCGGGCACTGGGTCTGCCCGCCCCCGTTCTCGATGACTGGCGTCTGGCGACCGAGATGGCTGCCGAGGAGTGGGGGACAGAGAAGGAAGGCGCTCTTCGTCTTGTTCTGACCCGCGGCCGTGAGAGCGGTGACAAGCCGACAGCCTTCGTGATGGTCGGTCCGGTGGCCGATCGGGTCAGACAGGTCCGCGAATCGGGGCTGTCGGTGATGACTCTCGAGCGAGGTTTCTCGGTCGATCTCTCTGCCCGGGCACCCTGGCAGCTACTGGGCGCGAAGACGTTGTCCTACGCAACCAACATGGCAGCGCTCCGATATGCGGCGAATTTGGGTGCCGACGATGTGATCTTCGTCAGTTCCGAGGGCAATGTGTTGGAGGGGCCACGCTCGACGGTGGTGATCGTTCGGGACAGGACTTTGATCACACCGCCTCCCGCACAGGGCATTTTGATGGGTACGACGCAGCGTGCCCTCTTCGACGTTGCCGGCAGTGCTCGCTTCGATTGCCGATACGAAACCCTCCGACCTGCGGATTTGATTGCGGCCGACGGAGTGTGGATGGTTTCGAGCGTCACGCTGGCCGCACGCGTCCATACACTCGACGGGCTCGCATTGCCAGAGCCGAAGGTCTCCGAGGAATTCGCGGAATTGGTTGAACGTGCAATTGATTCGGATTCAGCAGGGCGATAGGCGAATAGGAATCGCGACAGGTCTCTACTACATTTGGTAGTAGCAAAGTCCTGCGGTCCAAACCGGACAGCAGTACCGTGTCCGCAGGGGCCGAGCGACTGCCCGCGTCTCGAACCCCGAAGCCTGTCCCAGGGCCCTACTCTCGGAGTAGCCAATGGATACTTTGGACGTCTCCAGGTGGCAGTTCGGTATCACTACCGTCTACCACTTCATCCTTGTTCCGCTGACCATCGGACTTGCACCGATGATCGCGATCATGCAGACGATGTGGGTGGTCACCAAAAAGGACCACTGGTATCGGCTCACCAAGTTTTTCGGCAAGCTCTTTCTCATCAACTTCGCACTCGGTGTAGCCACCGGCATCGTGCAGGAGTTCCAGTTCGGAATGAACTGGAGCGAGTACTCGCGATTCGTCGGCGACGTCTTCGGAGCTCCGCTCGCATTGGAAGGCCTGGTCGCCTTCTTCATGGAGTCCGTCTTCATCGGACTCTGGATCTTCGGTTGGGGCAGGCTGCCCAAACTTGTACACCTGGCGTGCATTTGGCTCGTGGCGATCGGCGTCAACGCGTCGGCGTTCTTCATCATCGCGGCCAACTCGTTCATGCAGCATCCGGTCGGTGCGACGTACAACCCTGAAACGGGTCGTGCCGAACTCACCAGCATCTGGGAGTTGTTGACCAACAACACCGCTCTTGCTGCCTTCCCGCACGCGGTTGCCGGCGCCTTCCTGACGGCGGCGACGTTTGTTGCCGGCATCAGTGGTTGGTGGATGGTGCGGAACATGCGCCGCGCCAAGCAGGCTGAGGCCGCCGAAGCCGAGCGTCTCGAAACCGACGCACGAACGATGTACCGCCCGGCAACACGATTCGCCTTGCTTGTCATGATCGTGGCCGGAATCGGCATCATCTACACCGGTGACGTTCAAGGCAAGCTCATGTTCCAGCAGCAGCCCATGAAGATGGCGTCGGCAGAGTCGCTGTGCGACACCGAGATGGATCCGGATTTCTCGATTCTCACCATCGGTACACACAACAACTGTGACAGCGTGACGCACGTTCTGAAGGTGCCGTTCGTTCTACCGTGGTTGGCCGAGGGCAAGTTCACCGGCGTCGAACTGCAAGGCGTGAACCAACTGCAGGAGCAGGCGGAGCAGGACTTCGGACCGGGCAACTACCGACCGAATCTCTTTGTCACGTACTGGTCTTTCCGCGCCATGATCGGCCTCGCCGCCGGTTCGGCAGCACTGGCTCTCGCGGGACTGTGGGTCACACGTAAGGGGCGGGTCCCGGACCAGAAGTGGTTCGGAATCCTCAGTCTCGTCGCGATTCCCACTCCGTTCATGGCGAACAGCGCGGGCTGGATCTTCACCGAGATGGGCCGTCAGCCGTGGGTGGTGCATCCCAATCCGACCGGCGTCGACATGATCAGACTGACTGTCGACCAAGGTGTTTCGGACCACGCGTCGGCTACCGTCTGGGCTTCGCTGATCACCTTCACCCTCCTTTACGGAGCGCTGGGTGTGGTCTGGTTCAAGCTGATCGTGCGGTACGCGAAGGAAGGTCCGTTGGAGCACGACATGCATCCGCCGGGCGATACGGATCATGACGAGCCGGAAGATCCGGACAAGCCCAAACAACTGTCGTTCGCGTACTAGGAGGCGATCATGGGACTTCAAGAAGTATGGTTCGTGCTCGTCGCAGTACTGTTCATCGGTTACTTCGTCCTCGAAGGATTCGACTTCGGTGTCGGAATGCTCATGCCGATTGTCGGCAGAGGCAGTGACCTCCCGGCCGATACGCGTCGACGGGTGGCGCTCAACACGATCGGCCCGGTGTGGGACGGCAACGAGGTGTGGCTGATCACCGCCGGTGGCGCGATGTTCGCGGCATTCCCGGAGTGGTACGCGACATTGTTCTCCGGGTTCTATCTGCCGCTGCTGATCATCCTGGTGGCCTTGATCGTTCGAATCTGTGCCATCGAATGGCGAAGCAAGATCGACGACGACAAATGGCGTCAGCGCTGCGACTGGGGCATCATCTTCGGCTCCTGGGTCCCGGCAGTTCTCTGGGGCGTGGCTTTCGCGAACATCGTTCGGGGCGTGGCGATCAACGCCGACAAGCAGGTCGAGTCGGGATTCTTCGATCTGCTCAACCCGTACGCACTGCTCGGCGGTCTGACCACCGCGCTGGTGTTCGCTCTCCACGGCGCTGTGTTCCTGGCACTCAAGAGTGCAGACGAGGTTCGTGAAGACGCAGTGAAAATTGCTGCACGACTCGCAATTCCGGCTATTCCCGTCGCCGGCGGATTCGTCCTGTGGACGCAGCTCGCCTACGGCAAGGGATGGACGTGGATTCTGGTAGCCGCCGCTGCTGCTGCACTGATCGGCGTCGTCTTCCTGACGCGGGCCGAGCGCGAAGGCTGGGCCTTCGTTCTCACCTGTGTGGCCGTCATCGCCACCGTCGTGCTGCTGTTCGCCTCGCTGTTCCCGAACGTCATGCCGTCGACGCTCGATCCGGCGTACAGCCTGACCATCGAGAACGCGTCGTCGAGTCCGTACACGCTCAAGGTGATGACGTGGGCCGCGGCATTCATGACGCCGGTGGTGATCATCTACCAGGGTTGGACGTACTGGGTGTTCCGACAGCGCATCTCCTCCAAGCAGATTCCGGCGTCGATCGGTCTGCGATTCAAGGAGAAGACGTGGTAGTGGCAAACCCGCAATCACAAAAGATTCGAAACACGAAAGAACTGACGGTCGAATTCACGTGACTATCGAAGTAGGTGACGCTCCCACCACTCGGGAGCGTCGCCGGGGGCCGATCGACCCGCGACTGTGGCGCCATTCCGCCTCTGCGCGCGGCTATCTGATCCTGACGGTCGCTCTGTCGATGGTGAACGTCGTGATGGTCATCGTCGCGGCGCTCATGATCGGCCGAGTGCTGGCCGGAGTGATCACCACTCGAACTGTGGATGTTTCTTCGTGGACAACCGAATTGGTTGTTCTGGCCGCAGCGGTGGCGGTCAGGGTTCTGGGGACCTGGTTGCAGACGAGGTATGCGCACCGGGCGTCGACTCGCGTCGTTGCCGAGATCAAGAACGGCGTGCTGACATCGGCGACGGCGATGAGTCCGCGCGATCTGGATCCTCGGCGTGACGAGATCGCGACCGTGGTCACCCGCGGTGTCGACGGCCTCGGCCCGTACCTGACGGGATACCTTCCGGCTCTGGTCCTGTCGGTGACACTGACGCCCATCACCCTGATAGTCATTGCGGTGCAGGACATGACGTCCGCGGTCATCATTTTCGTGACGCTGCCGCTGATCCCGATCTTCATGATTCTGATCGGCTTGCTGACGAAGGGTAAGTCGGAGAAGACGTTGGCAGCGATGACCACGCTGTCTTCGCAACTGCTCGATCTACTTGCCGGACTGCCGACGCTGCGAGCGCTCGGTCGTCAGCAAGGCCCTGCCGAGCGTGTCCGTGAACTCGGTGACGCCCATCGGCGAACGACCATGTCTGCCCTCCGCGTCGCGTTCCTGTCCTCGATGGTGCTTGAACTGCTCGCAACACTCTGCGTCGCATTGGTGGCCGTGAGCATCGGCTTGCGACTTGTGTACGGGGACATGTCACTCGAGCCGGGGATAGTCGCGTTGGTCCTCGCACCCGAGGTGTACCTGCCACTTCGGATGGTGGGAACCCAGTTCCACGCCGCCGAGGACGGAATGGCAGCAGCCGACAAGGCATTCGAGGTGATCGAGGCGGATTCTGCCGCACCGGAGGGTGGTAGCACGACGGTGGTCGCTCGCGGTGCCGACATCGTCTTCGACGGACTCGGCGTGACCTCTCGTGGGGGAGTCGCACCGTCTCAACTTTCCGCCGTGGCGTTGCCAGGGGCGATCACCGTGCTCACCGGTCCCAACGGCTGCGGCAAGTCGACGGCAGTGCACGCGCTACTCGGACTGATCGAACCGAGCAGTGGCCGCGTGACGGTCGCCGGCGTCGATGTCCGAGACCTGGACGAGCACGCGTGGTGGAGTCAGTTGGCATGGCTTCCCCAGCATCCGGTCCTCCTACCTGGCACCGTTCGTGAAAATCTCGATCTCACCGGGGTCGTCGATGCGCAAGCATTGGCTCGCGCCGCTGCTGCGACGGGATTCGACGCGGTATTGGCCGAGCTGCCTGCGGGTGTCGAGACCGTTATCGGCGTCGGCGGCACAGGTTTGTCGCTGGGGCAGCGACAACGACTGGCGCTGACACGCGTGCTCGCCTCCGACCGCGCAGTTCTTGTCCTGGACGAACCCACCGCTCACCTCGACTCCGATTCGGAAGGGACAGTGTTGGCTTCTCTGAGAGCACGGGCGGAGCGCGGCGACACCGTCGTCGTGATCGGCCACCGTCCGAGTGTGCTCGCCGCAGCTGACCGGATCGTCGAGGTGCGCGCTCATGAGAAGTGACGCTCACGATCCGCTTCTGCGTGCTCTTCGGCTACTGGAACTTCGACCACGACGCGTACTGACTGCGGTGGCCGCCGGTGTGGCAACACTCGGTAGCGCACTCGCCTTGGCGGCGCTGTCCGCATGGTTGATCACGCGCGCGTGGGAGATGCCTCCCGTTCTCGATCTCAGCGTCGCCGTGGTTGCCGTACGCGCGTTGGGAATCTCGCGTGGTGTCTTCCGCTACCTCGAGCGATTGACGACGCACGACGTCGCATTGCGCGGCACCACCGCAGCGCGGTCGAGGATCTACCAGCAGTTGGCGGCGGGAGATCCCGCGGCCGCCGCCGGACTACGACGCGGTGACCTGCTCTCCCGTACGGGCTCCGACGTGGACGCGCTGGGCGACGTCGTCGTCAAAGCGCTGATCCCGATTGCTGTTTCGGTTGTCCTCGCCTTCGCCGCGGTGGGAATCCTGTTGTTCATCTCGATTCCGGCCGCACTCATTCTGGCTGTTGCGCTGGCGGTGTCCGGGATTGCGGCGCCCTGGCTGTCGGCGCGAGCTGCTCGACTTGCGGAGGCCGACAGTTCAGCTGCCGCAGCGCGATTCAGTGCGTCGGCGGTTACCGCGCTCGACCATTCCGCTGAGCTTCGAGTATCAGGTCGCTTGGATCAGGCGGTGAGCGAGGCTGTGTCCGCCGAGAACGAGGTGGTCGATGCAACCGATCGCGCGGCGGTACCGAGTGCCTTTGCCGCCGCTGCGACGCCCCTGGCAATCGGCGTGAGCGTACTCGGTGCCCTGCTGATCGGAATTACGCTGTACGGAACCACCGACATGTCACCGATGTCCATGGGAATCCTTGTACTGCTTCCGCTGTCGGCTTTCGAGGGAACCGCGATACTGCCCAGCGCGGCAGTTGCATTGACCAAGGCGCGGCTGGCGTCGGCTCGCATCATGGCGGTACTCGATCGAGCCGACGCGGAACACGTCGAAGGAAATCGTGCGTGGCCGGAGAACGGGATTCTCAGCGTGCATGCATTGCAGGCGGGTTGGCCCGGGGGAAAGGTGACCGAACCGCTCTCCGTGGATCTTCCTCGCGGTGCCCGCGTTGCCGTCGTCGGGGAGAGTGGATCCGGAAAGACCACCGCACTGATGACGACGGCGGGGTTGCTGCCGCCCGTCGCGGGAACAGTTCGCGTTGGCGCAGTGGATATTTCGGATATCGATCCGGCCGAACTGCGCAAGCACGTGGGGTACTTCGCCGAAGATGCACACCTCTTCGAGACGTCGGTACTCGAGAACCTGCGCGTTGCGCGGGGTGACCTCACCGCCGAGGACGCGGAGAAGGCACTTGCCGCAGTTGGTCTCGGCGACTGGTTGTCGGAACTGCCGGAAGGGCTCGATACCTACCTGGTCGGCGGTATGCGAGCGGTTTCGGGCGGTGAGCGTCGTCGGTTGCTGTTGGCACGCGCGATCGTCTCGCCTGCGGAGGTGCTGCTGCTCGACGAGCCGACCGAGCACATGGACGCGGAGGCCGGCGCTCAGTTGCTCCGCGAGTTGCTCAGTCGCGACGCAACGCTGGTCGATTCTTCGCGAACCGTTGTTGTCGTCACCCACCAACTTCCGGACGGCACAGCAGCTGACCAGGTGATATGCGTCGGAAAAGTTTCTGTGGAAAATACGTTGCCGTCGTCGTGAAGTGGGCGTACTTTCTCCTTTACACAAGGAAGGAGGTGGTCTGAAATTGAAGTACAGACGGACGCGTGAGGTGGCTGCCAGCTAGCCGCAATCGCTGATGGAATTCACTTACCGCGTGAGCGGCCGGCGAATCCCAGGCAGCCACCCGACCCCCGAGCCCCCGATCAGTCCGACCGGGATCCGCGCGAAAGCGTGGGTGTGGCTCGGGGGTCGCTTCGTGCCGTGCGCCTTTATTAACCCCCGGCGGTGAAGAAAGGCCCACAGCGCGGACAAGGATTAGGCCCCCACCATCCACCGCGCTCGAGGATCGCTCTGACCTCGGCTGCAGTTCGGCACGAGGCCCCCTCCACCTCCTCCCAACCGAAGACCAGTGTGGCGTTGCCTGACAGTTCGGATGCGTTACCTCGCCGCCGATCCCGCAGTGCAGTCGCTCGAGAAGAGTGGAAGGCAAAACCGTCGAGTCGAACGATCAGTGCGACACCGCAATTGCGGTAGTCGACGTCCTCGTAGAGAGTTCTCCCGTCGACGAGGACCGGCGATTGCCGTCGTGCTTCCGGCAAACCGTGTGCTCGCTCGACTTCGATTGCGTAGCGATGTTCGAGTACCGACTGGACGCCGCGATCCAAGAGGTCCAATGTCGAGGACAGCGCTTTGACATATCGCCTCGGCCGGCGGCACTCCATTCGGGTGCGTAGTTCCACCCGGGACACCTTGCACGCCGTGGCCGAGCGGACCAGAGAACGAGCGGCGTCGCGAGCCGACGGCTCTGCAACTGCCAGGTCAATTGCGGTGTCGGCCAGCGAAGTACGAGCAGGCTGCGTGGCAACGCCGATGTGGGCCTGAGCGCGTGAACGATGAACGATCACTCCGGGATGGGCAGTGGACCACCCCAACGGAACGGGGCGCGCCGGGGAGCGTTCGGGTCTGACCGTCGGACTCTGACAGCGTGAGGATCTGCCGTATCGGACAGTGATGTGGACCGGCAGTTCGGACTCGATGTGCGTGAGCCCCCACTCTTCAGCAGCAGTCCGGTGACTCAGGTAGGTCTCTCCGCCGCCGAACAGAAGGGCGGCCTCGAGAATCATTGCTCGGTTGAGTGGGCCGTTGGTGCTGGATTGAACGCCGTGGAGGACGGAAGTCCATTGACCCGATTCGACCAGATGTTGGATGCGCCGCGGTGAATAGCCGAAAGGGCGCAGCTGTTTATTGGTCGCGAGCCCGTGCTGGAAGTCGAAGAGTCTTCGGAGATCAGGATCGATGTAGTCGCAGTTCATGCGAATACCGTGAGATCGCGGTCCGACAGGAATCGGTCGAAACTGCCGCTCCAGAGCCCGCCTGTGGAATTTGTCGGTGCCTGTGGATGGATCTGCTGTGCGCCTTTATTAACCGCCGGGGGTTAATAAAGGCGCACAGCAGAACTAGCCGATGTAGCGGGTCAGCCGCGCCGAGAGGCGCGGTTCCAGGCCACCGTCAGACATGATCCGCTCTTCGACGTACGCGAGGTCGCCGCCTTCGACGATGCCGTAGAGGCGCTTCGCGCCGCCGTACAGTGCACCGGACTGGCTGCGGATCACCACGTCGGTGGCAAGTTCCCACGACGCCTGGGTAAGCGCACGGCCGTAGTACATTTCGACGACGCCGGAGCTGTGGCTGAGCAGGAGCTCGACGACTTCCTGGTTGACGCTGCCCGGGATGCCGTCGCCGCCCATGCGCCAGTAACCGCTCTCGCGCAGATCAGGGCTCACGTACTTGCCCTCGGCGTCGAGACGCCAAGATCTGGACTCCCAATTGAGGTAGGGGCCGCCGTCGTGAGAGATGACGATCTGCTGACCGAAGGCGTAGTCGCCGGTCTCGTCGTGCCCTTCACCTTCGCCGCGCCAGACGCCGACGAGGGGGAGCAGTGCGAGGAGTTCGGGATTGATGTCCGGGCCGAGGCGCAGGTTTGCGGTGTCCTCGGGCAACGGAAGGTCCGGCAGGGTCGGAATGTTGAGCGACGCCGTCGACTTGGAGCGCTCGACGGCGATGGCGACAGCTTCGTCCCCGCTGCCGCGCCTTACGGCACCTGCAGCGGCGGAATCGTCAGCGGTCGCGTCGGACCCTGAATCCGGAGCCTGACTCACGACTCGTCGGTGACCAAGCGGTACACGACGTACACGGAGAACCAAGCGATCATGACGGATGCGAGTGCGAGGAGTACCTCGAAGAAAATGACCACGGGTACATCTTAGACCGCGGCGACCGACCGGAAAAATCGGGAGCCGGAATGCAGAAGGCCCCGCACCGAAGGGGTGCGGGGCCGCCTGAAAAAGCAGGAATTACTTGCTGACGGTCACGTCCACGTTGTGCACGCCCGAGCCCTCGGGAGCGACGGTGGATGTGCCGTTGCCCGAGCTGGACAGTGCACGCACGGTCCACTCGCCCGGAGCGGCGAAGAAGCGGAAATCGCCGGTTCCCGATGCCACGACCTCGGCCGTGAACTCTCCGGAGCCGTCGAGCAGACGCACGAATGCGCCGCCGATGGGCTGGCCGTCAGCGGCGAGAACGCGGCCGGTGATGACCGTTTCCTTCTCGACGTCGACGCCGGCAGGCAGGGTCTGCCCCTGGGTAGGTGCTCCACACATGATCAGGCTCCCAATTCGATCGGTGCGCCGACGAGTGAGCCGTATTCGACCCAGCTGCCGTCGTAGTTCTTGACGTTGTTCTTGCCGAGGATCTCCTGCAGTACGAACCAGGTGTGGCTCGAGCGCTCGCCGATGCGGCAGTAGGCGATCGTTTCCTTGGTGTCGTCGAAGCCCTTCTCCGCGTACAGCTTGGTGAGGTCGTCGTCCGACTTGAAGGTGCCGTCCTCGTTTGCGGTGGTGCTCCACGGGATGTTGATGGCTCCGGGGACGTGGCCACGCTGCTGCGCCTGCTCCTGCGGAAGGTGGGCGGGAGCGAGGATCTTGCCGGAGAACTCGTCAGGGCTGCGAACGTCGACGAGGTTCTTGCTGCCGATGGCGTCGATGACCTCGTCGCGGAATGCGCGGATCGAGAAGTCGGGGGTCTCGGCCTTGTACTGCGTGGCTTCGCGGTTGACTGCGTCCTTGGAGAGCGGGCGTCCGTCGAGTTCCCACTTCTTGCGGCCGCCGTCGATCAGCTTGATGTCCTGGTGGCCGTACAGCTTGAAGTACCAGTACGCGTAAGCGGCGAACCAGTTGTTGTTGCCACCGTAGAGAACGACGGTGTCGTCGTTCGCAATGCCCTTGGCGGAGAGCAGGTCCGAGAACTGCTCCTGGTTCAGGAAGTCGCGTCGGACGCCGTCCTGGAGGTCCTTGCGCCAGTCGAGCTTGACTGCACCCTCGATGTGGCCGCCGTCGTATGCGCTGGTGTCCTCGTCCACCTCGACAAAAACGGTCTTGGGGGTGTTGAGGTTCTGCTCAGCCCAGTCAGCGGAGACTAGGACGTCGGAGCGAGCCATGGTGTTCCTTTCGATGTGGTCTTGCATCGGTCGATATCTAGCAGGGGTTCAGCGGGGTTGTGTGGCAAGCATTTTCACGCGGTGGTCGCGCGGCCGGTATTTCGCAGCCTGGCGACGAGTGGGTAGATCTGGCAGCCGAGGCAGATGCCGAACGCGGCGTTGAGCAGGGCCGCGAACAGGGCGAAGCCGGTGGCAACGGTGCCGACGATCGTCGACCCGGCCAGGAAACCGACCGTGCCTGCCAACGCGAAGACGAAGCCGACGAACTGAGCGAAGCGCAACGGCGCCACGGGTTCGCGTTCGCTGACCGGCGAGAGTCGCGGGGCGACGAGCTTGCCGAAGATCTGGCCGTACGGGCTGCGCTTGGGGCCGAGTACCGCTCCGACTGCGAAGACGATCGCCTGCAATGCGAGAACGACGGTGGCGGCGGGCAGAGAGAAGGTCGAGAGGATGAGCGTGAGAACGAGAACGCCGGTGGTGACCCACGCGGCGAACCGAGGTCCGCGGACGTCGACTTGCTCGAGCTGGGCTGTGGTTGTGGACATCGGGAGTGCTCCTGCGCTGGATTGCATGGTGCTTGCCTGGACCGAGAAAAGGGGACGCAAAAGTCCCACTCGGTGGATTGATCACGTGAGCGAAAGCTCGAAGGTCAGAGAGATCTGACGGATGTGGTGATCAGCAACAGGTACAGCAACAGCCCCCGAGGCGGCACAGGTCTACTGCGCGGCGTCGGGTGAGCATCAGCTCGTGGCGGGTTTGCACGTCGGCGAGTTTACCCCGAATTCTCGGATTTTGGCTCGTGGGGTCCGGATAGTGGTACGAGCGCAGCTTTCAGATCGGCTGCGGACGGCACTCCGGACACTCGGAACTGTTCCTCCAGGCCACCGTCGAGGATGAACGTGGTGGGCAGCGACAGGACGCTCATTTCGCGTGCCAGAGCCGGTTCCTTGTCGATGTCGAGCTCGATCTCCACCGGCGGACGGGGAGCGTCCGCCATCGAAACCACAACCTGGCCGACGACGCGGCGTACTGCCGCGCACGGTCCGCACCAGTCGGCGGAGAAATGCAGTACGACGGGCCCGCCGTTCGGCGAAGACACTCCGGCAGAACTCAGCAGTTCGAGGCGGCTGTTCGTGGTGCCGGATGCCGCGGTGGTGGCTCGGACTGCTCCGTTGCGTGACTTGAGAAAGAGCCCGACCGCGACGACGGCGACAAGCGCGACCAGCAGAATTGTGATCCCGGTCATCGGTTCTGCAGCTCTGCGAGATCGATCGTCGTGTTTTCGGCGCTGCCTTCGATCACGATTCTTCCGCCTTCCGCGTAGACCAGGCTCGGCTGAATTCCGTAGGGGAGTGCCTGCGGATCGATCGTGTAGCTGAACAATCCGAGGACCACGGGTTCGAGTGCTGCGGGGATCGAGAAATCGGCTTTGCCCTCCGGACCGAAGTACAGGTTGCTTGCGACGATCTTGACCTGCCCACCTTCCAGAACCAGGTTGGCCTGGACGCTCACTGCAGTCTCGACCGGACCGACGGCAACCGTTCCGGTCAGCACGACGGCCCCCGCGGTGCTCGCGCCCGTTCCACCGCTGCCCCCGGTGCCATCCGACTTGTTGGCCGGCGGCGAAGATACCTGCAGGTCAGGGATGTTGAGCAGCTTTCCGAGGTCGGTGGCGTTGATTCCCATCCGGCCGTCGAGTTTGTCGACGGGGAGCTGGGTGACATTGCCGTTCACGATGTCGGAGAAGGGAACGGTGACCCCGCGCAGGTCGGCTTCGACGGTCACTTCGCCGACCACGTCGCTCTGGACGCCGGTAGCTCTGACGTAGACGTCCTTGTATTTCCCGCCGAGTGCTTGGGTGAGGAAGGGGAACCCGTTGAAGGTGACCTCAGGATCCGACTCGAGTGATGCGCCGGTTCGGAGCTCGCGGGAAACCCGGTACTCGGCGTACGCGGCAGCGCCGAAATCGGCCACCAGTCCGAGGCCGAGGAGAAAGACGATGCCGATGATCAGTTTGCGCACCGCACCATTGTGACGGACTCCGGTCGGGGTTCGATGCGACGGCCCCGGTACCAGGCACGCTAATGTAGGGACCGACCAAAAGCGTCGAACTACTCGAGCGTTGCCCTCACGGGTTGCGCGGGCTACTAGATAGGAGGCCGTGTGGAACTGCTCCTCCTCACCTCCGACCCCAACCCGGAAGCTGTACTACCGGCGTTGGCGTTGCTGGCGCACTCGGTTCGGCCTGCCCCCACAGAGGTTTCCTCGCTACTCGAGGCAAGTTCCGCGGACGTGGCATTGGTGGATGCGCGCACTGATCTAGCTGCCGCACGCGGGTTGTGTCGATTGCTCGGAAGCACAGGATCCGCAGTACCTGTGGTCGCCGTCCTCACCGAAGGCGGACTCGTTGCCGTCAACGCCGACTGGGGGTTGGACGACATCCTGCTTCCCGGTACCGGTCCGGCTGAGGTGGACGCCCGATTGCGGTTGTTGGTCGCCCGCAGCGGCGGTGTCGCCAGTCCGGAAGCGTCGGGAAAGATCACGCTGGGCGAACTGGTTATCGACGAGGGGACGTACACGGCACGACTGCGTGGACGGCCCCTTGATTTGACTTACAAGGAATTCGAGCTGCTCAAGTACCTCGCGCAGCATGCCGGTCGGGTATTCACCCGGGCACAGCTGTTGCAGGAAGTGTGGGGCTACGACTTCTTCGGCGGCACCAGGACGGTCGACGTCCACGTGCGTCGTCTGCGGGCGAAACTCGGCACCGAATACGAGTCCTTGATCGGTACAGTCCGAAATGTCGGATACAAGGCAGTACGTCCGACCAGGGCCAAGGGCGGCGCAGCTGCTCCCGTTCAGTTCGAGGACGACGAAGACGTCGACTACGACGCGGCCGACGGATCGGTGGTCTGACGTGGGTTGGACAGATTCACTGCCGGCCGGATCCGCCGAGCAGGTTTCCGCGCTTCTCGATCGCGCGACCGAGTTCGACGGCAAGGCACCCGTGTCGGAACAGGGGCGCCATGCCGTTGCCGGGCGCGGCGCAGCACGACACTTTCTCGAACTCGACGGCGATACGGTCGTCGGTTATGCACAGCTGCAAGCCGGTTCGGACGAGCATCCCGACATGGCCGAGTTGGTGGTCGACCCGCAGGCGCGGCGCCGTGGTATCGGAACCAGGCTTGCCGCAGCGGTATTCGACGAAGGTCGGCCGGGCACGCGAGTCTGGGCGCACGGAAACGTCGACGCCGCAGTGGAATTCGCCAAGAGCCTCGATCTGGTCAGCGTTCGTGAACTCCTCCAGCTGCGTCGACCGCTCGATGCTCCGCAGCTTCCGGAAATCGTTGTGCCCGAAGGTATAACGATGCGGACGTACCGTGGGCCCGAAGACGATTCCGAGATCCTTCGCGTCAACAACGCGGCCTTCTCCTGGCATCCCGAGCAGGGTGGCTGGACCCAGGCGGAGATCGACGAGAGAACGGCCGAAGGTTGGTTCGACCCGGCCGGTCTGTTCATGGCGTTCGCGGACACCGATCCCGATACTCTTCTCGGCTTTCACTGGACCAAGGTGCACGCACCCGAAGGTGACGATCCTGAGCTGGGGGAGGTGTACGTCGTGGGTATCGATCCTGCGGCGCAGGGACGTGGTCTCGGTCGAGTGCTGACTCTCGCAGGCATGCATTACCTGCGAGATCGCGGCCTCGGAACGGTCCTTCTGTACGT
Organism: Rhodococcus sp. FW305-130; assembly: GCF_058788335.1. Lineage (NCBI taxonomy): Bacteria > Bacillati > Actinomycetota > Actinomycetes > Mycobacteriales > Nocardiaceae > Rhodococcus > Rhodococcus sp. FW305-130. The sequence continues at coordinate 573,966 of NZ_JBYTAP010000001.1, forward strand.
CGAAGGTGACAACACTGCCGCCCTCCACACGTACGAGCGACTCGGCTTCGATCGGTTCCACGTGGACATGGCTTACGCTCGCGCGCTCTGACGTCACAGTCGAACACGCAGAAATGTCCAGTCTGTTCATTCTCTGTTAACCATGTGTGGTCCAACCGGACACCGCGCCCGCCTACTTTTCTCTGTGGGCAGCGCCGTGTTGCCTGATGCAGATTTCAATCATTTTGCATCTCATGTCGCCGCCCGATCGTGGGCGTGGCGGTAGCGATTTCCGGAGGATCTTGGTGAATCTCAAGCGCAGTGGTGCCCTGCTCGGTGTAGTGGCCGTGGGCGCCATGACCTTGGCCGCATGTGGCAGCGACAACAACTCGTCGTCGACGGGTGTGGACGCGTCCGCATCGAACGCAACGTGCGAAGGCAAGAGCAACCTCTCTGCCGCTGGTTCCTCGGCACAGAAGAATGCCATGGACCAGTTCGTCGCCACCTACATCTCCGTGTGCCAGGAAAAGGGCAAGACCGTCAACGTCGCCTACAACCCCAGCGGTTCGGGCGACGGTCGCACGCAGTTCATCGCCGGCCAGATCGACTTCGCCGGCTCCGACTCGGCCATCAAGGACGAGCAGGCCGACAAGGCCAAGGAGCGTTGCGTCGGCGGCGAAGCCTGGAACCTTCCCCTCGTCTTCGGCCCGATCGCAGTTGCATACAACCTCGACGGCGTCGACAAGCTCGTTCTCAACGCAGAGGTTCTCGCGAAGATCTTCAACGGTGGCATCACCAAGTGGAACGATCCGGCAATCGCCGCGCTCAACTCCGGTGCTTCGCTTCCCGACGAGAAGATCACCACCGTGATCCGCTCCGATTCCTCGGGCACCACCGACAACTTCCAGAAGTACCTCGACGCGGCATCGAACGGTGCTTGGACGTCGGGCGCAGGGTCCGACTTCACCGGTGGCGTCGGTGAGGGCGCCAAGGGTTCGGCGGGCGTTGCACAGGCAGTTGCCACGGCACCGGGTTCGATCACCTACGTCGAGAAGTCGTTCGCCGATCAGAACAAGCTCTCGGTTGCAGAAATCAACACCGGCTCCGAGGCAGTCGCACTGACCAACGACTCGGCCGCAAAGTCGATCGCAGGCGCGAAGTTCAAGTCCGACGCAACCGGCGACCTGACGCTCGACCTCGCGTCGATCTTCAAGACCAACGAAGCCGGCGCATACCCGCTGGTTCTCGCCACGTACTCGATCGTCTGCTCCAAGGGCTACGACGCGGACACCACCGCAGCAGTGAAGTCGTTCCTGACGAGCGCGGCCAACGAGGGTCAGGCCAACCTGGCCGAGCAGGGTTACGTCCCGCTGCCGGCCAACGTCCAGGATCGCCTCAACGCGTCCATCACGGCAATCAGCTGACCTAGAGACTCGTGCGGACAAGCTCATGGATCTACATTCAGACGTGAAGGAAGTGAGCGCACATGAGTGACGCGCCCATCACCTCGACATCTCGTTCTCCCGGCCCCGCAACCAGCGGGGCCGGGGTGGGCGGTCCGAACGGCACCACGGAGGACACGATTACTTCCACCAAGGCTCCAGAAACCGAGCATCCTCCGAAGGGTGACGGTCCGGGAAGCGGCAACAGCAAGACGGTGACCCGTCCGGGTGACCGCATCTTCAGCTCGCTCGCATCCGGTTCGGCAATCTTCATCACGGTTGTCATCGCGGCGATCGGCGCGTTCCTGATCTGGCGTGCAGTTCCTGCTTTGAGCCGGAACCAGGTCAACTTCCTGACCAGCCGTGAATGGGTGACGCAGAACATCAACGCGATGGCGTTCGGTGTCCTCGATCTTTTCCAGGTCACAGTGTTGGTCTCGTTGTTCGCACTGGTGCTCGCGATGCCGATCGCACTGGGCATCGCGATCTTCCTGACTTCGTACTCACCCAAGTGGCTCACGCGGCCACTGTCGTACACGATCGACCTTCTCGCGGCCGTGCCGTCCATCGTCTACGGCCTGTGGGGACTTCTCGTGTTCGCTCCGGCGATCACCCCGGTCGCGGTGTGGCTCAACGACACTCTCGGCTGGTTCCCGCTCTTCGCCGACGGCAGCGGATCGATCACCGGCGGCGGCACCATCTTCACCGCAGGCATCGTCCTCGCCGTGATGATCCTTCCGGTCATCACCGCAGTGACCCGCGAGGTGTTCATCCAGACCCCGCGCTCACAGATCGAAGCTGCACTCGCTCTCGGCGCCACGCGCTGGGAAGTTGTGCGCACCACGGTCATCCCGTTCGGTAAGTCCGGCTACATCAGCGGCTCGATGCTCGGTCTCGGACGCGCACTCGGCGAGACGATGGCGCTGTACCTGATCCTGCGCACCACCTCTCAGGCCTTCGGCTGGTCGCTGTTCGACGGCGGCTCGACCATCGCCTCCAAGATCGCCCTCGGCTACGCGGAGTTCAACAACGACATCCAGGCAGGCGCGTACATCGCGGCCGGACTGGTGCTGTTCGTACTGACCTTCGTCGTCAACGCGGCTGCCCGCGCAGTGATCGCCGGAAAGAAGGACTGACCCATGACCTCCACTCTGGACCGGCCGGTCAAGGCCCCCACTTTCCAAGGCGTCGGCGCCCGCCGTCGTGCCAAGGACGTCATCGCGACCATCCTGGTGAGCCTGGCAGTCGTCATCGCGCTCATCCCGTTGGTCTGGGTGCTCTTCACGGTCATCGCAAAGGGCCTGCCCGCTCTGACGTCGCCCACGTGGTTCACCAACTCGCTGAGCGGATTGACGGCGTCGGCCGACGGCGGCGGTATCTATCACGCATTGATCGGCACCCTGCTGCAAGGCATCGTGTGTGCGGTCTTCTCCATCCCGCTCGGTATCTTCGTCGCGATCTACCTGGTGGAGTACGCCGACCGGAAGTCGAAGCTGGGCAAGCTCACCACGTTCATGGTCGACATCCTCAGCGGTGTTCCGTCGATCGTGGCCGCGCTGTTCATCTACGCACTGTGGATCGCGACCTTCGGCTTCCCCAAGTCCGCGTTCGCTGTATCGCTGGCTCTGGTCCTCCTGATGGTCCCGGTCGTCATTCGCTCCACCGAGGAAATGCTGCGCATCGTCCCGATGGATCTGCGCGAGGCGTCGTACGCGCTCGGTGTGCCGAAGTGGAAGACCATCTCGAAAATCGTTCTGCCGACGGCGCTTCCCGGCATCATCACCGGCGTCATGCTGGCCCTGGCCCGCGTGCTCGGTGAGACCGCGCCGCTGCTGATCCTCGTCGGCTACGCGCCGTTCATCAACTTCGACCTGTTCAACGGCGAAATGGGCACTCTGCCTTCCGTCATGGTCGCCGAGATGAACAACCCCACCGACGCCGGCACCAACCGCATCTGGGGCGCAGCACTGACCCTGATCCTGCTGATCGCGATCCTCAACATCGTCGCGAAGCTGATCGGTCACTTCTCACAGGTCAGAAGCAAGTGATGCGGCCTCGGAACATGTTCGTACTCAACAGCGTCAACAACTCAGTAGGGAGCCGGTAATGGCCAAGCGTCTGGATCTCAAGGACGTCAACATCTACTACGGCAAGTTCCACGCCGTCGCCGATGTGGGCCTGTCCGTCCCGCCCCGGAGCGTCACCGCCTTCATCGGCCCGTCCGGTTGCGGCAAGTCCACCGTTCTCCGTTCACTCAACCGCATGCACGAAGTGATTCCCGGTGCGCGCGTCGAGGGTTCGGTCCTGCTCGACGGCGAGGACATCTACGGCTCGAACGTCGATCCTGTCGGCGTCCGCAAGACCATCGGCATGGTGTTCCAGCGACCCAACCCCTTCCCGACCATGTCCATCAAGGACAACGTCGTCGCGGGCTTGAAGTTGCAGGGCGAGCGCAGCAAGAAGAAGCTCGACGAGGTGGCCGAGCGTTCGCTGCGCGGTGCCAACCTGTGGACCGAGGTCAAGGATCGCCTCGACAAGCCCGGTGGCGGCCTCTCAGGCGGTCAGCAGCAGCGTCTGTGCATCGCGCGTGCCATTGCGGTCTCGCCCGACGTTCTGCTCATGGACGAGCCGTGCTCCGCGCTCGACCCGATCTCGACTCTCGCGATCGAGGACCTGATCACCGAGCTGAAGAAGGACTTCACGATCGTCATCGTCACGCACAACATGCAGCAGGCTGCGCGTGTGAGTGACCAGACGGCATTCTTCAACCTCGAGGCAACCGGTAAGCCCGGTCAGCTCGTCGAGATCGACGACACCGAGAAGATCTTCTCGAACCCGACGCAGAAGGCCACCGAGGACTACATCTCCGGCCGCTTCGGATAGCCCCTGGGATTGCACACTGCACGATCATGTTTCACCCCCGTTTCCAACAGGAGACGGGGGTGAAACTTTTTGGTTGTGGTGATAGTTCCCACTCCGGGGCGCAGAGCTGAGCGTCGTTGGGCGCCCGAATAATTCGATGAGCAGCGTAAGTGCGCCGAGTGGGCGCTGAAGTAGCCGCCGATGTGAATCTCGTGGATACTGACGACGCTTCGGGCAATGCTAATCTCGGCCCGACAGCACGCTGTCGATCGATGTCGTTTCACAACCGGAAGGGCTTGTCAGTGCACCTCACCCCTTCAGATACCGAAAAGCTCCTCCTGAGCGTTGCGGGCATGGTCGCCCGCGACCGCCGCGAGCGCGGGGTACTGCTGAACTACCCCGAAGCGATGGCCCTGATCTCGTGTTGGATTCTCGAGCGTGCGCGTGACGGAATGACGGTTGCGGAACTGATGAACGCCGGTCGGCAAGTGCTCACCCGCGACGACGTGATGGAAGGGGTACCCGAGATGATTGCAAACGTCCAGGTGGAGGCCACTTTCCCGGACGGTCGCAAGCTGGTCACCGTGACGGAGCCCATTCGATGATTCCCGGTGAGGTACGTGTGTCCACCGAACCGCTCGAGTTCGGCACTGACGCGGAAAAGATCACGATGGTCGTCGTCAACGACGGCGATCGCCCCATTCAGATCGGTTCACATCTCCACCTTCCAGCGGCCAACCCGGCGTTGACCTTCGATCGCGAAGCGGCAGACGGCTTCCGGCTCGACATCCCCTCGGGAACGTCGGTTCGGTTCGAACCCGGGGTAAGCAGGACGGTGACACTGATCGCGCTCGGCGGACTCAAAAGGGTTCCGGGCCTGCAGATCGTGCCGGACGAAGACCTACCGACGCATGCGCGTGAGCCCAAGACCGTGATGCCGTTCGGCACGCCCGGTGTCGAGGTCGAAGAACCTTTGCGAGCGTCCTCGGTGAACGTTCGTGTGAGTGATGTTCCAGTCGAGGCGGATTCACCGGACGATGCCGCGACGCCAGTTGAGAGGACAGCCGAATGAGCAGGATCGATCGACGCGGTTACGCCTCCTTGTACGGCCCGACCGCTGGCGACCAGATCCGTTTGGCCGACACAGATCTGTGGATCGAGATCGAGCACGACTACACCGCGACCGGCGACGAGATGGTCTTCGGCGGCGGCAAGAGCATCCGCGAGTCGATGGGCCAGGGCCTGACCACTCGCGACCAGGGCGCTCTCGACGTCGTCATCACCAACACGGTGATCCTCGATCACTGGGGAATCGTCCGGGCAGACGTCGGAATTCGCGACGGACGCATCGTTGCGATCGGCAAGTCCGGTAACCCCGACATCATGGATGGCGTGCACCCCAAGTTGCTCATCGGGCCGAGCACCGACGTGATCGCCGGCGAGGGAAAGATCCTCACCGCGGGTGCGATCGACACTCACGTGCACTTCCTCAGTGAAATCGAGATGATGGAAGCGCTCGCGACCGGTACGACGACGGTGGCGGGCGGCGGAACGGGCCCAACCGAGGGAAGCAAGGCAACCACCGTCACGCCCGGCGCCTGGTCGCTGACGATGATGCACCGGGCCCTCGACCACATCCCGCTCAACGTTCTTCTCCTCGGCAAGGGCAGCACCGTCAGCCATGAGGCCATGCGTCAGGAAGCTCTCGCCGGCGCAGGTGGATTCAAGGTCCACGAGGACTGGGGTTCCACTCCGGCGGCAATCGACGCAGCTCTGCGAGCAGCCGACGAGTTCGGGCTCCAGGTGGCGCTGCACGCCGACAGCCTCAACGAAACCGGCTACGTACAGCACACTTTGGACGCGATCGCCGGACGCGGGATCCACGTGTTCCATGCGGAAGGCGCCGGCGGCGGGCACGCTCCGGACATCATCGTGACGGCAGGTGAGCCGAACGTTCTTCCGGCATCGACCAATCCGACGTTGCCGCACACCGTAAACACGGTTGCCGAGCACCTCGACATGCTCATCGTGTGTCATGCGCTCAATCCCCGGGTTCCGGAGGATCTTGCCTTTGCCGAGTCCCGGATCCGGCCGACAACTATTGCAGCGGAAGACTTTCTGCACGACATAGGTGCCATCTCCATCACCTCGTCCGACGCCCAGGCGATGGGCCGTATCGGAGAGGTGACCCTGCGGACGTGGCAGGTCGCCCACGTCATGAAGGCCCAGTACGGCAAGCTGGGCACCAGCATGCCGGCCGACAACGAGCGTGCGCGCCGTTACGTCGCCAAGTACACGATCTGCCCCGCGGTGGCTCACGGTATCGATCACGAGATCGGATCGGTCGAGGCCGGGAAGATGGCGGACCTGGTGCTGTGGGATCCCGCGTTCTTCGGTGTCCGTCCTTCTGCCGTGATCAAGGGTGGGGCGATAGTTGCTGCGCCGCTGGGTGATCCGAACGCTGCTATCCCGACCCCGCAGCCGGTGTTCGTTCGGCCGGCCATCGCGGCAACTCCGGGATCAGCCCCGCACCTGTCCACGACGTTCGTCTCGCCGATGGCGATCGAGGACGGTCTGGCCGGTCGTCTCGGTCTCACGCGCACCCTTACCGGTGTTCGTCCGACGCGGCACCTCACCAAGGCGGATATGCCGAACAACACGGCACTGCCGTCCATCGACGTCGATCCGGAGACGTTTGCCATCAAGGTCAACGGCGACCTGATCGCGCCCAACCCCGTTGACGTAGTGCCGATGGCTCAGCGCTACATGCTGTTCTGAAACCATGTCAATCGAGATGGCGTCTGCCGAGATAGCATCGATGCTCTTGGCAGACGGGCGTCTGCCTACCGGCGGTCACGCGCACTCGTCGGGGTTGGAACCGGCACTGGCGGGCGGACTCCTACAGAGTCAGGTCCCCGACTTCATTCGCGGTCGACTCGAAACAGTGGGACTTGTCGAGGCCGCTGCAACGGTGGTCACGCGCCGCTGGGCCGTAAGTGCCGGTAGTGCAGGCGAACTCGAGGAGATCTCAAGGGAACTGCTCGCTCGGACGCCCAGCGCACCGCTGCGTGAGGCGTCTATTCAGCTCGGACGTGGACTGGCCAGGCTGGCGTCGCGATTGTGGCCGCAGCACCCCGCGGTCCAGATGCTCATGGCGCTGCCTGGGCATCCGATGCGTCCGCTCGCGTTGGGGGTCTTCACGGCGATCTCCGGGATGGACGACCTACAGGCAGCCAGATCTTGTTTGTACGACGACGCTCAAACGGTGGCGTCGGCGGCACTGAAGCTACTGCCGGTGGATCCGGCAGAACCGGTCGAATGGTTGCTCCGAGCAGCCCCGACCATCGAAACCGTCGCCGCGGCTGCCGTAGCAGTCGAGGGCGTCACAGATATACCCGCAACAACAGGACCGTTGGTCGAACAATGGTCACTCGAACACCACGCTCGATCCAGGAGGATTTTCCGTGCTTGACAACCTGAACAACACCACCACTGCTGCAAGAGGTTTGAGGCTCGGCGTTGCCGGCCCCGTCGGCACCGGCAAAAGTACCCTCATCGCCACCATCTGCCGCGAGCTCGCGTCGGAGTACGAGATCGCGGTGGTCACCAACGACATCTACACCGACGAGGACGCGCGACTGTTGCGCGCGGCCAACGTACTTCCGATCGAGCGCATCGTCGCAGTCGAGACCGGAGCGTGCCCGCACACGGCCATCCGTGACGACGTGACGCCGAACCTCATTGCGGTCGAAGACCTCGAGCGTCAGTTCCATCCCCTCGACATGGTGATCGTGGAAAGCGGCGGTGACAATCTGACCGCCACGTTCAGCCCGGCACTGGTCGACGCCCAGATCTTCTGCATCGACGTCGCGGGCGGCGGAGACGTCGCACGTAAGGGTGGTCCCGGCATCGAGCGGGCAGATCTGTTGGTGGTCAACAAGATCGACCTGGCCCCGTACGTCGACGTCGACGCGGTCCAGATGGTGGCCGATGCCACGGCCGCGCGAGACGGACTTCCCGTTCTCGCGCTCAGCCAGAAGGATCACGCGACGATCGACCAGCTCAGTGCGTGGCTTCGCCAGGTCATCGCAGCTCACCGCGCGGGTAGTCACACCCCGCAGGATCCGGGGCCGATGGCGCCGCACTTCCATGCCGATGAAGAAGACCACGGACACGGTCACGGGCACAGCCACTCTCACGCTCACTGATGCGCACCGGAGCTACGCGGGTCGTCGTCGAGAGAGTGGGTGACACCGCTGTTGCGCGAGAGCTGATCTCGGGCGACTTCCTGGCCCCGCGGTTCGTCGACGCTCGCGGGCTCACCGTGCGAATTGCCTTGGTAGGGCACAGTGCAACGCTGCTGGCCGGCGACGACCTGCGTATCGAATTCGTAGTCGCTCCGGGTACGTGCCTCGAGGTGATCGAGCCGTCGGGGACCGTCGCGTACAACGCGCGTGGCGGCCGGGCGTCGTGGTCGGCTTCGGCGAGCGTCGGCGCCGGTGCGGCGCTGATCTGGCGCGCGGCACCGTTTGTCGTCGCGGGCGGCGCGGATGTGACCAGGCGCGTGGATATTTCACTGGAATCCGATGCGGTTGCGCTGCTCGACGAGATGATCGTGTTCGGCCGGACCGGCGAAACCGGCGGTGCCCTTCGCTCGGATCAGCGCATTACCGTCGACGGTGACGCGCTGCTCGTGGAAACACTCGACCTGCGTAGCGTGCCGGGCCGTTCGCTGCCGGGAATTCTCGGTGGCCATCGCGTGCTCGGTACGACGATGCTGTTGGGGATCAAGACTTCCGACGTGGTTGAAGGGCACGTGACGCCGCTGGCGGGAGCAGGGATGCTGGCACGGGCCGTGGCCGATCACGCACACGAGGCGAGCGCAGCGTTGGATCCGATCTGGTCGCAGTGGCGTGGGCGGGTTTCGCAGAAATACAGCGACTGATTCGCCCGACCGTCACACTTCGGGAGGCTGCGTCGTCCAGTATGTGACCAGGCCGAAGAGAGCCGGGCGCACGGGTTTGACGGAGGCATCATGCGAATTGTTGTTCTGGGCGGAACCGGCCAGATGGGAAAGCTGGTCGTCGAGCAGGCGAAAATCGGGGGCCATGACGTCGTCGCCGCCGCTCGATCGACGGGAGTCGACATCTCTACGGGTGCGGGGTTGGACGAAGCATTTGTCGGTGCCGACGTTGTCATCGACGTGAGTGATCACGTCACCAACAGTGCCAAGAAGGCGATCGAGTTCTTCGAGACGGCAGCGAAGAACATCGCCGCGGCCGAAGCCAGAGCAGGCGTGAAGCATCACGTGCTGCTCTCGATCGTGAACTGCGACGATCCGCAGTTGAAGTCCTTCGGGTACTACCAGGGAAAGGCCGCGCAGGAACGCGCGGTGGAAGCGTCGGGCATTCCCTTCACGATCCTGCGATCCACTCAGTGGTTCGAGTTCGGCGAGAAGACCATCGCGCTCTTCGGACTGGGGCCGGTCGCGATGGTTCCCCGGATGCGCTCCCAACCGATAGCGGCGAAGACCGTCGCCGAGGCTCTGGTGACATGCGCTCAGAACGGTCCGACCGGGAGGGCTCCAGATCTCGCCGGGCCTGAGGTCCTCGAGATCCCGGCCATGACGCGTGAGATTTTGAAATACCGTGGCCGACGCAAGTGGCTGATCCCGATCTCGATGCCGGGAGCGGGTAAGGCGATGAAGGGTGGGGCGCTGCTGCCCGGGCCGGGATCCACAACTGCAGGACCCACGTTGAAGACCTGGTTACACGAGAACTGAATAGGAAAGGCGGCCGTGCAAGTGCGCGGCCGCCTTTTACTCACGTGGACTGTTGGGTTCAGAGATCCGGGTACGAGGTGAGGTTGTCGACCTTCTCGGTGGTTTCCGGCTCTTCGGGCAGCTTGCCGGTCACCAGGAAGATGACGCGTCGGCCGACCTCGACGGCGTGGTCGGCGAACCGCTCGTAGAAGCGGCCGAGCAGCGTGACGTCGACTGCGGCGGCAACGCCGTGCTTCCACTCGCGGTCCATGAGGACGGTGAAGAGGTGGCGGTGGAGGTCGTCCATCGCTTCGTCTTCTTCGCGCAGGCGGGCAGCGCGCTCGGGGTCGCGGGTCTCGAGGACGACCTTGGCGGCCGCACCGATGGAGACAGCGATGCGTCCCATCTCGGCGAAGTAGCCGTTGACCTCTTCGGGAAGCACGTGGTTGGGATGTCGGCGGCGCGCGATCTTCGCGACGTGCAGGGCGAGTGCACCCATGCGGTCGATGTCGGCGACGATCTGGATTCCACTGACCACCGAGCGCAGATCTCCGGCAACGGGAGCCTGCAGGGCGAGCAGCGCAAACGCGCGCTCCTCGCAAATGGTGCTGAGTTCGGTGATCTTGTCGTGTTCGCCGATTACTTGTTCTGCCAGGGACAGGTCTGCCTGGAGCAGGGACTGGGTGGCGCGCTCCATAGCGGCACCTGCCAGTCCTGCCATCTCGCCGAGCGTGTCTGCAAGCTCGGTCATCTGTTCGTTGTAAGCCACGCGCATGAGGTCAGAGCCTACGTGCCGTGAAAGACCAAGTCACAAGCACCAGGTGAACGCAAGGTGAATGAACGCGTGTCAGTCGCAGGTGGTGTCGCCGGCGTTGACGCTGGCGATGTCGGCGGGCAGAGCCGTCGAGGTGCTGGTGTCGACCGATGTCGGATTTGCCGCCAGGATGGTCCCCGGGTCCGCGGGGGCGACGACGGTGCCGGCGAAATTGCTTCCGACGACGACCTCGATCATGTCTCCCATGCTCGGAGCGAGAACGAGAACCGCACCGGGAATCGACGAAGCGACAGTGACCGCTTCAGCCTCGTAACCTGCTGCGTAACGCACGACGGTGGTCGAGGCTTGAGCATTCGCCAGGCCGGTGGCTGCGCTGAAGTTGCCGACCGTGGAGATCTGGAAACCGTAAGCAGCGAGGCTGTCGGCGATCGTCGCGGCCTGCCCGGCGATTCCCGACGCGTTGGAGACGTCGACCGAGATGTTGTAGGCGCTCATCGCTTCGACGGAAGTGGCGGCGGGCGGCGTGCTGGACGTAGGAGCGGTTGTCGTGGAACTGGTCGACGACGGTGTGGTGTCCTCGCGCTCTTCACCCGGAAGCGGTTCGTCGTCGATGATCGCCTGGAAGAGGGACTTGATCTCGTCGGTGCGAGGAATCTCGTTGCCCCAGTCGTTGGTGCCGTCCGTGGGGACCGTCAAGAACGTGACCGCGCCCGCGTCGACGTTCTGCAGCGAACGGCCGAGGGTGACCAGCGACTTCGTGTCGATGTTCTCGACGAACGTGTCGCTGGTGAAGGCGTTGATGAATCCGTTGAGCTTGCTCGGATTCAGGAGGACCTGGTTGGACAGGGCCGAGCGGAGCAGCGCCGACAGGAACTTCTGCTGACGGGTGATGCGTCCGTAGTCGCCGTTACCCTCGGCTTCGACGTGGCGCGCACGCACATAGTTGAGGGCGGTACGGCCGTCGAGCATCTGCGTTCCGCCGGATGCGAGGACGGTTCCGAGGATGCCGTCCTCGATCGGTCCGGGGGAGCAGACGTTCACGCCGCCGACGGTGTCGACCATGCGCTCGAAGCCGGCGAAGTCCATTCCGACGAAGTGCCCGATTTTCAGGCCGGACATCTTCTGGATGACCTTCACCAGGCACTTGGGACCACCGAGTGCGTACGTCGCATTGAGCTTGTCGCCGCTGGCTGCCGGGAAGGTTTCGCTGGTGTACTTGCCGGCGTCGTTGTCCCAACCCTGGCAGATCGGACGTTCGACGTCGAGGTCACGCGGGAAGGAGACGGCGACGACACGGCTTCGGTCGGCGGGAATGTTCACCAGCATGACCGTGTCGGCGCGCGCGCCTTCGGCGTCTTCGACGGTTCCGGCGCCGATCTCACCGCTCGCGCCCGCGCGGGTATCGGTGCCGATGATCAAGTACGTCTCGTCGCCGAGCTGGCCCCCGGCGTCGATGATGTCGTCGGACTCGGTGTCGAGTGCCGCAATCTGATCGAAACCGCCTTCGACCGACCGCAGATAACCCCAGACGACGCCGGTCAACGCGAGAGACATGACGGCCAGGAACGCTACTGCCGATCGGCCGATCACTTTTGCGCGATGGCGGCGGCGAATCTTGCTTTGCGCCAGACGGGTAGCGCCGGTGTCACCGACTACCCGCGGCACTGCGGAGGTGACGGGATGTTCTTCGGTGATCCAGTCCGCAGCGGCAGGCGGGACGGTCGGACGCGCGGGAATCGGCCGGGCAGGGGGCGGCGCGGACGCTGATGGAGGTGGAGTCCTGGGTGGCACGGATTTGGTCGGCGCCGGCTTGGGCGGCGCAGCCGGGGCAGGTGGCGGCTTCTTGTCGCCTACCCGACGGACCAACTCGGCGACCGAAACAGAGTCGTCGGTCGGAGGCGAATCCCGGCGGCCGGTCCGTCCACTGCTGCGACGCTCCGGGGGACTGGGTGGTTGCGGTGCTGGTCGCTGGGGTGTGGCAGGACGCTGGGGCGTTGCCGGTTGGTCCGGGCGGGCGTTGCGGAACCGCTTGTCTGCGAGCGGACGTTCCCAGGGGGCGCGGCTCTCGGGCGGAGGTGGGCCCGAATCGTGATCATCACCCACCGATGCAACCTGTCCCGTCGTCGACTGTCAGTAACTCGTCATTCAGATGCCGGCGTCAACCGGTTGTCGACGAAGCTGGAGCCATATTACTGGTGAATCCTGAGTGCTTCACTCAGAAAGTGATCAGAGTAATCCGACGGCGTGTTCTCGCTAGCCACCGGAGTGCATCATGTCAGCCCCCACCGGCACAAGATCGTCCTCGGGATCGTCGAGCCAACCTTCCGGAAGTGCTACCTGACCGGGCGAGCCTTGGCGACCCCGCGGACCTTCGGCGTCCTTGGGGAACGGGACGTCGTGATCGAGCTGTCCGAGCAGGTCGTCCAGTTCGGACAACGTGCTGACCAACGCCATCGAGACCCGCAGATCCGATCCGACCGGGAACCCACGCATGTACCAGGAGACGTGCTTGCGAAGTTCGCGCAAGCCCTTCATCTCACCGTGGTGTGCGGCGAGCAGCTGGGCGTGACGGGCGATGATCTTGGTGACTTCGCCGAGCGTCGGCGGCGTGGCGATCTGTTGTCCGTTGAGAGCTGCGCTGAGTTCCGCGAACAGCCATGGCCGTCCGAGGCAGCCACGTCCGACGACGACGCCGTCGCAGCCGGTCTCGTTCATCATCCGGGCAGCATCCGAAGCATCGAAGATGTCACCGTTGCCGAGGATCGGAACGTCGGTGACGTGTTCCTTGAGACGCGTGATCTCGTTCCAGTCAGCAGTGCCGGAGTAGCGCTGCGACGCGGTACGTGCGTGAAGTGCGACGGCAGCAGCGCCTTCAGCTGCGGCGATCCGGCCGGCGTCGAGGTGCGTGTGATGTTCGGGGTCGATGCCGACGCGCATCTTCACGGTGACCGGAATATCGGTGCCCTCGGTCGCGCGCACAGCAGCCGCGACGATCTGTCCGAACAGCCGACGCTTGTACGGCAGCGCGGAGCCACCGCCCTTGCGGGTCACCTTCGGGACGGGGCAGCCGAAGTTCATGTCGATGTGATCGGCCATGTTCTCGTCGACGATCATCTTGGCCGCGGCGTAGGTCGTATCCGGGTCGACTGTGTACAGCTGCAGCGACCGGGGCGTTTCGGTCGGGCCGAACGTGGTCATGTGCATCGTGGCCGGCTGGCGCTCGACGAGCGCACGTGCCGTGACCATCTCGCAGACGTAGAGGCCAGACGTGCTGCCTGCACGTTCGAGTTCGAGTTCACGGCACAGCGTGCGGAAGGCGACGTTGGTGACGCCCGCCATGGGGGCGAGGACCACGGGGCTGTGCAGCTCGAGTGAACCGATACGTAGGGATGACATGTCTACCTCTGAACAAATACTTGTGACAATTGGAAGTGCCCGGTACCGAATCCGGTACCGGGCACAGAATAGCTGGTGAAACTAAGAAGCCTGCTGTTCGCGCTTGGCGGCTTCGCGTGCGAGCATGCGATCGCGCTGTTCCTCGAACTTCGTCGCGTTGGCGGCAAGGGTCTCGAGGAAGGCCGCCAACTCTTCGCGCGTGTTCTCGCCTTCGGCGCTGAAATCGTTGCGCTCGAAGATGTTCCACTTGCGCAAGACGGGCCAGACGACCTCGTCGAGGTGCTGGCGAAGGTCGTAGATGCCGTGCTTGGCCATGAGAGCGCCGTTACGACGGAAGTTCGGCATGCCGGCGCCCGGCATCTGGAAGTTCTGGACGATGTTCGCCACAGCCTTGAGAGCCTGATCGGGAGCAAGATCGAGCGCGGCGGCGCAGATGTTGCGGTAGAAGATCATGTGCAGGTTCTCATCAGCGGCGATGCGCTGAAGCATCTTGTCGGCAATCGGCTCGTCGCAAGCCTTGCCGGTGTTGCGGTGGCTGACGCGCGTCGCGAGTTCCTGGAAGGTCACGTAGGCGACCGAGTGCAGCAGGCCGGCGTCGCCCTCGTCGATGGGCGCGCTGTAACCGTTGGTCATGTGTTCCATGCGGAAGCGCTCGAGCTCGACGGGGTCGACTGCGCGCGTGACGACGAGGTAGTCACGCATCACGATGCCGTGACGGTTCTCCTCGGCGGTCCACCGGCCGACCCACGTTCCCCAGGCGCCGTCCTGCGAAAAGTTCTCGGCGATCTCGCGGTGGTACGAGGGCAGGTTGTCCTCGGTGAGCAGGTTGGTGATCATCGCGGCGCGAGCTACCTCGCCGAGCTGTGACTGCTCGAGGCTCCAGTCTTCGCCGCCCATGGCTGCGAAGTTACGACCCTCGTCCCACGGAACGTAGTCGTGTGGATGCCATTCCTTGGCCATGGAGATGTGGCGGTTGACGTTCTCCTCGGCAACCGGCTGCAGCTCTTGTAGCAGCTCCAGCTGCGTCAGAATCCTCGTCATTTCTTGCCTCCATGTTGAGTGAATGCGCGACTTCGCCCCAGCCTACGGCACCGTAGGTTTGAAAAGAATGGCATGAAAATTGCTCCCCTCGAGGGATGTTACCGATCCGTAGTTATCCGGGGGCACTTTCACGACCAAGTCGTTCTTTCGACGTAGTCGCGGAACGTCCGGGCGGGATCGGACAGCTCGCGGCTCTTCGACCAGATCAGCCCTATTTTTCGCTGTGCTCCTTCGATCGGTACGTAGACGACTCCTTCGGCCCAGATCGGTGGATCCTGCACCGGCATGACCGAGACACCGAAGGACGCGGAGACCAGTCCGCCGACCGTTGCCAGCTCGCTGCTCTCGAAGACGAAATTCGGAGTGAATCCTGCGGCCGCGCACAGTTCATCGAGAATTCTTCGCATCCCGAAGTTCGGATGCATACCGATGAACGGTTCGTCGGCCGCGTCCGCGAGCTCGACCGAATGCAACTTCGCAAAGCGATGATCAGCCGGAACAGCCAATGCCAGTGACTGCTGGGCGATCTGCATCCATGCCACCTGCGGATCACGCGGCTGCGGCGAGACGACGGCCAGGTCGGACGTGCCGGCGGCAATTCTGTCGACCAGGAACTGCGCACTGTCCTGATGCAGTTCGAATCGCACTCCGGGATGCTCGACGCGGTATCCGCGCAGCATGTGCGGCACCAACCAGGTGCCGAACGAGTGGAGGAAGTCGAGCCGGACCGTGCCGCTTTCGGGGCTCGCCAGCGACTGGATTTCGCTCTGCGCCGCGTCGAGTGAGTGAAGAGCGGTGCGAGCGTGTCGGTAGAGGATCTCGCCGTACCGGTTCAGTTCGAGCCGGCGTCCCTGACGGTCGAAGAGCGTCACTCCGATCTGTCGTTCGAGGCGTGCGAGTTTGCGCGAGAGTGTCGGCTGCGACAGGTGAGTCAGATCCGCGGTAGCGGTCACCTGTTGGGTTTCGGCGAGAACGACAAACCATTCGAGGTCTTCGGTCAGCATCACGAACC
Source organism: Rhodococcus sp. FW305-130 (assembly GCF_058788335.1). Taxonomy (NCBI): domain Bacteria; kingdom Bacillati; phylum Actinomycetota; class Actinomycetes; order Mycobacteriales; family Nocardiaceae; genus Rhodococcus; species Rhodococcus sp. FW305-130. The sequence goes on from NZ_JBYTAP010000001.1 coordinate 590,234, forward strand.
CAATCTATATACCTATGACGCATATAGAACTCCAAGTTTATGCATTTTCTTTTGTCGAAGCGCGGCGGGAGGATTCTTACCGGAGGTAAGTGATGCCTGGAGGTATGTGGTGACTGTCGAGAATGTGATCGAATCCGAAGTGGTGCCGCTTCGCCGCGGAACATCGGGGTATCGCACGGTGACCGTTGCGCTGTTCGCGGCCGGGCTGTCGACATTCATCTCGATGTACGCGGCACAGGCATTGCTGCCTGCGTTCGCCGAAGGCTTCGACGTCTCGCCCGCGGTGTCTGCACTTTCGGTCTCGGCGACGACGGGCATGTTGGCGTTGGCGATCATTCCGGCCAGTGCGCTCTCCGAGCGGTTCGGTCGCACACGGGTGATGATCGCGTCGGCGTCGGCATCCTGTGTGATCGGTTTGCTTCTGCCACTCAGTCCGACGATCGAGGTTCTGCTGATCGGACGCGCGGCACAAGGCTTGGCTCTGGCGGGGGTCCCGGCGGTGGCGATGGCCTATCTGGCCGAGGAGGTCGATCGGAAGGACCTCGGTGCAGCGATGGGAAGGTACGTAGCCGGCACGACGATCGGTGGGCTGATCGGACGGCTGGTTCCGTCGGCCGTCGTCGATTTCAGTACGTGGCGCTGGGCATTGTTGACCGCAGCCTTGCTGTCAGCGTTGTTCGCGCTCAACATGATCCGGAAGCTTCCCGCGTCGAAGTTCTTTCGCCCGCAACCGGTGTCGGTGCGTGCGATCGCATCGAATCTACGACGCCACCTTGCGAACCCGTCGCTGCGCACGCTTTTCGCCTTGGGGTTCATCCTCATGGGCGGATTCGTCTCGATCTACAACTTCCTCGGGTTTCGGCTCACGGCAGCACCTTTCGGACTTCCCGAAGCACTTGTCGGCCTGGTCTTTCTTTTCTACCTCGCCGGAACTTTCACCTCAGCGGTAGCCGGCGGGGCCTCGGACCGGCTGGGTAGGCGCAGTGTTCTGCTCGGCTCGGTTGTTGTCATCGGTATCGGGCTGGCACTGACCGTTCCGGACAATCTGGCGTTGACTCTCGTGGGGATGCTGCTCTTCACCGGAGGATTCTTCGCGGCGCATTCGGTGGCCAGCGGTTGGGTGGGGCTGATCGCGACCGATCACCGGGCCGAGGCGTCGGCGTTGTATCTGTTTGCCTATTACGCGGGTTCGTCCGTGGCGGGCGCCCTCGCTGGTCTCGCGTACGCGGGCGGCGGTTGGGGTGGGGTCAGTGCCTTTGTGGGCGCGCTGCTGTTGGTTGCGTTTGCGTTGTCGCTGAGGATGTTTCGATCTTCGACGGTTGACTGAACAGAGCACTGCGGCGACCCCGAACGGGATCGCCGCAGTGCGTTCTGTCTAGCGTTTTACTTCTTGCCGCCGCCGAGGAGGCCGCCGAGCAGGTCTCCGAGGCCGCCGCCACCGGATCCACCCAGGATGCCGCCGAGTGCGCCGCCGATGCCGCCGCCGGAATTGCCGCCACCGCCGAGAATTCCGCCGAGGAGATCCCCGAGCCCGCCGCCACCGGAGGCCTGGGTCTGCGCGCCGGCGCCGCCACCGGTGAACTGCTTGGCGAGGTAGGCCAGGACGATGGGAGCGAGGATCGGCAGCAACTGCTTCACCAGATCGTTTCCACCGCCGCCACCGACACCGCCCAGTGCGCTGGCGACCTGATCGGTGTTGCCGCCGAAGATGTTCGAGACGATCTTCTGACCGTCAGCGGTGTCGACTTTGCTGATGTCGACGCCGTCGTCGAGAAGGCTGGTGTCGGCGTGCGACTGCAGCGCACTTTCGAGTGAGGCTGCGCCTGCGGGATCCTGAGCGTTGGCGCCGAGGCCACCGACGAGGGTCGGAAGTGCAGTCTTGACCGCCGATTCGGCAGTTGCCTGGTCCACGCCGAGTTGCTGCGCGATCTGGTCGATGGGGATCTGGGATAGAAGGTCGTCAAGCGATGCCATTGATGCCCTACCTCTTCTGGGGTACTACTCGTCAGTACCCGGCTGTTGCAGACACTAGTGAATGTCGGCGTCGACGGTAACCCTCCGGTTGCCGAGCGGTCAGGCTCGGGTCTTCTCGCGGGGGACCAGACACGCTAGGAGAGCGAGAATCAGTCCGCCGGCCGTCAAGATGAATCCTGTCTGATTTGTCAGGATCGTGGAGTAGTTTTCCCTGATGACATTGTCGAATTGATCGTTCACTCGGTAGTAGAACGTGCCCAGAGTTCCCAATCCCACGATGATTCCGATCCACGCTGAAATACGAGAACCGAACAAAGCGGCGATCAGAATCAATACGGCTGCAGCGAGCAGAAGTATCGCCATCGAATGGTAGAAGGTCACGGACTGATCGCCGAGTTGCTCGATTGCCCACCCGGCCGGAAAACCGTCCCGCAGGTCCTCGAGGCGAACGTTGTTGGGTTTGACCCCGGCCAGTACGTACATGAACGAGCCGACGGCAACGGCGATTCCACAAATGAGCAGAACCAGATGAACTAACGTGCGCATGCCACTCTCCCTGTGTTCGGAGTTCGGTAACGCGGTCGTCGCCGAGCCTAGCTGTGTCGCGGGTGTCAAGCGCGGTATCGAGCGTGCAGAATCGTCTCCATGCCCGACAACATGCGTCGACTCGAAGAGATCTCGTTGTCCCTGCCGGAGGCGGAGCGCGTCGACATCGAAGCGTGGGACGGCCACCCGACCTTCCGGGTCCGCGGCAAGAACTTCGTGTTCTGCAACGTCGAAGCCACCTCCTTGACCGTCAAGTTGAGCAAGGAGGAAGCCGAAGCGGTGGTGGCCACCGAACCAGGCGCAAGCGCTGCCGGCTACGGTCTCGGTCGCCACGGGTGGGTTGCGCTCGACATCGGCACCGACGTTTCCGAGGAGAAATGGTCGCAACTGGAGGAATGGATCTACACCTCGTTCACCCTCGTTGCTCCGAAGCGGCTTGCCCGGATCGTTCTCGATGCGGATGAGGAACGCCCGTAACGGATAGATTCGTCAGTACAGACGCCGACTAGACGAGGATTTGTCATGACGACACCGGAAACTTCACCGGCCACCGCAAAACCGGGCATGCCGCCGTGGGCGAAGAAGGCCATCGGGATCGCAGTGATGGCGGTGGTCCTGGTCATCGCTTACTTCATCCTTGCCGCCTTCCTTCCGCGTTGGTGGGCGCAGCGAATTGCGTCGTTGGCGAACGGCAGCTTCAGCGCCGGAATCGCGTGGGGACTGTTGTTCGGTCTCGTCTGCACCCTGGTCCCGCTCATCTTCTTCCGGGCGGTCTGGCAGGTGCGCAAGCGCAAGCATGCTCGAATCATCCAGATCACGGCTCTCGCGTTGGGTGTGATCTTCGCGCTGCCGAATCTGCTCTCTCTGACAGTTGTTCTCGGCAACAACAATGCAGCGCATGCGGGCGAGCGGATCCTCGACGTCGACGGCCCCGGTTTCCGCGGAGCCTCCGTTGTCGGTGCAGTCCTGGGCGTTGCGTTGTTCCTGGGTCTTGTTGCGCTCGGCTACATGTACAAAAAGCGTGGCAAGGATCTCGACAAGATGCGCGGTGAGCTCAAGCAACACGAGCCGCAGAGCAAGGGCGAGGCTCCGGCCCCGGAAATCTGAGTCAGCTCTTCGACCGAGTGCTCAGGCCGACACCGACTCCGACGGTTCCCGCCGCCACCAGTCCGGCGAGCGGGACCGCCCAGTGTCCGGCAAATGTGCAGGCGAGAACCAGGATTGCGCTCACCGGTAGAACAGCCTGCTCGATCCTGTCACGCTTGAAGTGTCGTGAGTGCATGAGCCACACGAAGATCAGGAACATCGCGGCGGGGATCGTGACCGCGGCAGATGCTGCGAACGTCGAAATGTGCGCCTCGCCAACTGCTTCCTCGACGGCTACTTCGATGCCGGCACCGATGGCCGTAGCGGATCCGAATACGAAGTAGTGCCCGTATCCCCACAACAGGACGGCGCGATTGCCCTGGTCTGCGAGGTACTCGTGGATCGGGACGGCGAAGTAGATCCACAACGCGGAGAACACGATCAGAACTCCGCCGACAGCAATCGGAATCAATAGGTCGGCGGCGTCGAAATCACGAATGCCGGATTGGACCGCGATGGTGGCGGCAGCAATGGTTTCGCCGAGCATGATGATGGTGAAGAGGCCGTAGCGTTCGGCGATGTGTTGCGGGTGCCACGGCGTCTGGTGGTTGCGCTCGGCGATTGCCGGCACCGCGAGTTCGGCGATCATGAGAACGAAGAAGCCCGGAATCCACGCCGACGCCGGCATCAGGAGCAGCACGATCCAGCCGGCCTGGACGATCACGAGCCCGGCGGCATATTGCAAAGCAGTGGTTCGCGCTGCACCGGATTCACCGCTGGCGGCTCGAAGCCATTGGCAGGTGAGCGCAATTCGCATGATGAGGTAGCCGACGATGGCCGTCGTACGGTCGGTTCCGTCGAACGCATCGGGGATTCCGGCGGCGAAGACGAGCACGCCACAAATCTGTACGAAGGTCGCGATCCGGTAGGGGACGTCGTCCGTGTCGTAGGCAGACGCGAACCAGGTGAAGTTCACCCACGCCCACCACAGCGCGAAGAAGACGAACATATAACCGGCGATGCCGTCGACGTAGTGGCCCTCGGCAACAGCATGCACCAGTTGAACTCCGGCCTGTGCGGCCGCAACCACGAAACACAGGTCGAAGAACAGTTCGAGTGGCGTCGATGCGCGATGGTTCTCGTCGCGGCTGCGTGCGCGCATCCGGATGATCGGCATAACGGCCCGGCCGTGGCCCGCGCCTGTACTGGTGTGTTCTGTCATCGTCCCCACCTTGCTCCGACGTCTAGTGCAGGAGCGCAGTCTAGGGCGAATTCCGTCGGGTCGACGAATGAGACATTTCGCCCCTCACCACACGAGAACGGGTTTGATGACGCGCCCCGACGCTTGATCTTCGACGGCTTTGTTGATGTCGGAGAAGGCGTAGCGCGTCACCAAGCGGTCGATCGGAAATCGGCCACCAGTGAAGAGTTCGACGAGTTCGGGGATGAACGTCGAGACTTCCGACTCTCCTTCGATGCATCCTCGAATTGTCTTTCCGCTCAGCATGATGTCGGCCATGTTCACCTCGACCGTGGATGCTCCGAGTCCGACTACCGCCAGTGTTCCCCGTGCTCGAAGTGATGTGACGGCTTGATTGATCACGGAGCCGATTCCGGTGGTGTCGAGGGAATGCGTCGAACCTCCGTCGGTGGCGGCGCGGACCGCGTCGAGCGCATCTTCATTCGAGGGATCGACAGTGACGGCGCCGAATTCCTCGGCGAGTTCGCGCCGCTGCGCAACGGGGTCCACGGCGACCAGGGTGGAAACGCCGGCAGCCCTCGCCGCCAGCAGCGCTGCGAGTCCGACGCTGCCTGCCCCGAAAACGACAAACGTCGAGTCGGGCTCGGGGCGAAGTAGATTCAGCACGGCACCCGCGCCGGTTTGAAACCCGCAGCCGAGCGGAGCCGCGACGGTCAGGTCCACCGCAGGATCGACGACGACGGTGTTGTCGGCAGAGGCGATGACGTATTCCGCGAAGCTGGACTGGCCGAAGAATGCGGACCGTATCGGAGTTCCGTTTCGCCGGACCGGCGTCGAGCCGTCGGTGCGTGCGCCAGAGCTGTTGAGCCCGTGTGAGCTTTCGCAGTACGCCCGATGGCCGCTGAGACATTGCCTGCATACACCGCAACTGCGGTAGCTCAGCAATACGTGATCACCAGCCGCGATGTTGTCGATCGACGAGCCAACGGCTTGCACGACGCCGGCGCCTTCGTGTCCGAACACGCAGGGCCCGAGCTTTTCCGGTAGCACCGTCTTCGTGAACAGATCCGTGTGGCACAGGCCTGTCGCGACGATGCGAACCAGGATCTCGTCTGCGCGGGGTTCGTCGATCTCGACGGTGTCGAGGGTGAAGGGGGAGTGCGGGCCGTGTGAGAGCGCCGCTGTCATCTGCATGGCGGACGTCGAATTCTGTTCGGCGCGAATCACGCTCGCTCGAGCAGGAAGTAGTAGTGCTGTCCGCCGTCGAGAACCAACGCCGATTTGCCGTTCATGATGCCCATGAGCGTCGAATCGTCGACTTTCTTGAAGTGGTCGAAGATCGGCGCGCCGTCGTAGACCATCGTCGCCGTGACTTCGCCACGAAACTCGATGTTCCACAGACTTGCCTCGCCATTGCCGCTCTTGACGTCGGAGTAGAGGTTGCCGTCTTCGTCTCGGCAGATCAACGGCTTGGCATCCTCGACGGAATTGAAAGTCTTGCCGTACCAGCGGCTCGCGAACAGTTTTTCGTGCAGACGATGACCGGTGGCGAAGTCGTCGCCTTTCCATTCGCCGAGGATTTCTTCGGCGGCAACGGTTTCCAGCGCGGCCCACACTTCGTCGAGTTCTGCTGGTGAAACACCACTTTCCGATCCACGGAGCCGGGTGAATGCGGTTCGAGCGTCATCGAGATTCATGTCTCTCCTTGCGTCGGCGGGTGAGTTGGCCGAAGTTCGCGAACCAAATTGTTCGTCAACTCTGCACGCTACGCCGAACCGGATGGTTCGGCAACGGTCGATTCGTTCTAGGCTGTGAACATGCGCTCAGCAGGGGAAGCCACGAGAGACCGCATTCTGGCGGCCGCAAAGGACGAATTTGCGACGTACGGCCTGGCCGGCGCGCGGATCAATCGGATCGCCGCGCAAGCGCGTGCCAGCAAGGACCGTCTCTACGCGTACTTCGCGAGCAAGGAAGAGTTGTTTTCTGCCGTCACTGAGCAATGGACGTCCGAAACCACAGCGGAGACAGCACTACGAGGTGATGATCTGCCGGGGTATGCAGGTCGACTCTTCGACAACTACGTCGCGCATCCCGAGAACGCTCGATTGCAGCAATGGGCGGATCTCGAAGCACCGGACGTCATGAGCGAGGACGACATACGAAGCAAGACGTTCCGGCCGAAGGTAGCCGAGATTCGCAAAGGTCAACTCGAGGGACACATCGACCCCGAGTGGAATCCCGCGGAGTTGATTCTGTTGATCACCGACATCGCCCGGATGTTCGCGCTCAAGTCGTCCCGTCCCGTCGCTCAGCGTCGCGAGGCTGCGGTCGGGGCGGTTCAGCGGTTGATCGCGACGTGACGAACCGGATGTGCAACGTGATCAATGGCCAACGCCGCGTTCCCTTGTGCTCTCGCACGAGGGGACGCGGCGTTGAATTCCAGTTCGGAGCGGGTCAGAGCTTGACCGACGGCTGACCGCTCCTGATACGACTTACCTCGGATCGAGCGAATTCGACTCGGCCGGTGGTGGTTCCGTGGGAGTCTGCCAGGGCGTCGGCGAGGTCTGCCGCGGCTTCGAGGACGTATTCGGCGCGTTTACGGGCCGCGTGTCCGCCTGCAGATTTGCGGAAAGCCTTGCGTGCCTTGTGGTCGCCGCACAGAGCGACGAATTCTTCGTCCGTGATGACACCACGGTCGACTTCCGGTGCCAGGATGTCGCTCAGGAACTGGCGTTCACGTGGAACCGTCATTCGAAACACGCGGACCACGAGGGTCAATGCAGCGGCGACCATGACAAAGAAGAGCGGAAAGAGGAGTGCATTCTTGCCTTGTGTCAAGGCACCGGCGGAATCCCACAGGCCGTGGAGCAGCATCGCGGTCGCCATCAGCGCGAGTCCGCGCCCCACACGACGCGGTTCCGCCGGCCGTCCCAGTAGATAGACGAGTCCGGCACCGAAGATCGCACTGTACAGAGTGTGTGCGGCCACTCCGAATACCATGCGGAGGATGATCGTCGGCATCGCAGCGCCGACCGGATCGGCTCCGAACTGCGACGCGGCCGAGTTCAAGGCGTACAGAACGTCTTCGAAGATCTGGAAGCCGAGTCCGATGAAGGCGCCGAGGATGAATCCGTCGAATGCGGTGCGCACCAATCGAGATGCCAGTGCGATGAGCAGGAGCAACCCGATGCCCTTGGCGATTTCTTCGGTGAACGGAGCTGTCAGGCCGGGGCCCCAGTCCGATGCCCACGCCTGTCCGAATGTCTTGGCGTACAAGGACAAGATGGCGTCGTTGGCGTTTGCGGCCATCACCCATGTAGCGGCGAAGCTGCCCCACAGGAACGCAACGACGATCAGTTTGACCGGTTGGCGCGCGTACCTGTCGATGTGCTGCGTGAACCACCAGAAGATGGCGCCGTACACACCGAACAGCACCAGCGAAAGCGCGATGGCTTCTCCGTAAGCGCCGGCGGACGACGACAGCAGCGAGAAGAATTTGAAGGCGCCGCTCACCACCAAAGCGAGGTAAACCCAGAAAGCGGCGTTGCGCGGCTGGTAGAACGTGAACGACCTACCCCAACCGGAGTTCTCGATCGCACCGGCGCGGGTGAGGAGATCGTTTGCGGGTTGTGTTGTGGGAGTGCTCATCAGGAACCCTCTCCGGCTCGGTGGCTGATGCTCACGATCATGTGAGCAATGTCGTCCGTGATGGTCGGAGCCACATCGCTCGGCCCGGTGGAGACAACTTCGATGCCTTTTCCGTCGACGACAAATGCTGCGATCACGCCGTCGGCAGTCGAGTTCGAGTAGCTGGTGATGACACCACGAATGCCGCTCGCCGTGGTGATCGAGGAAGAGTCGCCGCTGACGCGCAAAGACTCTGCTGTTGCCAGGGCGTCCGAGGTCTTCTTGATCTGTTCGAGTAGAGCGTTCGCGTCACCGGCGAAGGGTGCCGTGTAGACGGTGAACAGTGCACCGCTGTTCACCAGAGTTGCGCGCTGCGGGAACGAACCGGAGACGGGAGCATCAGTTTCGCGGACCCCGTCTGTGATTCCCCAGCCGACGGCGGGAACGAAGGTGATGCCGTCTTTGAGTTCCATGACATCCCCGGCCACGACTTCGTCGTCGTAGGCGACAGAGTTGTTGACGGCCGGGATGAGGATGCTCATGACTATCGCAACGGCCAGCACTATCGCTGCCGGGATGATGGTCGCTCGGTCCAGGCCGAACCATCTACGGTCGACGGGAACCCAGCGATCCTCGGGTTCGAATGGCGTCCGCGGCGGGTCGTCCCGCACTGTGGTTTCCGTTTCGGTCATGTTTGCCCGGGCTTTCGTGAGTGCTTGGTAAGGCGTTCGCGGGCCGCAGTATCCGATTTGTACTGCACGCCGTTTGTGCTGGGTCGACAGCGAATCTGAGGAGTGCGCCTCAGGGGGTAAAAGTACCAAACAGAACGATTCAGGCAGGACGTGAACCTGGACATCGCTTTGGGGGAGTTTCGAAAGGCGCCGGCCCCGGCGTCTGCACGATGTTTACGTGATTCTCAGTATTGGTGCGTAGCTTGGTCGTTGGCTCGTTGACGCCCTCGGGATGTTGACGTGCCGCCCAAACTTTTGTTGTCGACTGTTCAGATACTGGTGAGCTAAAGGATCGCGGCCGGCCACCCGTACTGAATATCGTCGACACTCAGCGTGTTCCTTAGACACGCGCACCTGTTCAGTATCTGGAGTGGAACCGTGTCTCAGTGGCCGTGCCAATGAAGATCTCGAAGAAGGTAGCCCTGGTGCTGGTGGCTGCATTCGCGTTGGCGTTGGGTTCGGCGGAAGTCGGAACCGCCCGCGCAGACACGTCTGTCCGGGTGAGTGTGGCCGGTCATGTTGTGAGCGCCGGACACTTCGAGCAAGTGCGGCGCCCCAACCGGTGTGTGAAGGCTGGGCCGGGGAAGTCGAAACCGAGCGAGCAGAAGTCCACGAATCGCAGTGGGCGTCGAGGTAGCGGGGGATGCTTCTGACGGTGGTTGCGAAGTTCCGCAATCAGCCGTCCTGAATCTGTAACACGTTCTAATCTTGCGTGATGGACGTGACCTATGAGGGGACCAAACGCGAAGTCGCTACCGACAAGGGGACTTTGCGCTTTCACGAGGCGGGCGATGGTCCGCCGTTGATCCTGTTGCACGGCTCAGGGATCGGTGTGAGTGGTTGGCGGAACTATCGGGGGAACCTCGAGGTATTCGCGAAGCATTTCCACTGCTACATCCTCGAGTTCCCGGGTTTCGGCGTGAGCGATCCCGTCGACGGCCATCCGGTGATCACGGCAGCGTCGTCGGTGATCCGATTCATGGACGCGCTGGGAATCGAATCGGCTGCGATGATCGGCAATTCGATGGGTGGGGTAGTCGGCGTCAACGTCGCGATGAGGTTCCCGGAGCGTGTCTGCAGGCTGGTCACCATCGGTGGCGTCGGCCCGAACATCTTCAGTCAGAATCCAAGTGAAGGTACCCGTCTCCTGCAGGACTTCGCCGACGCTCCCAGCCGTGAGAAGTTGGTTCGATGGCTCGAATGCATGGTGTACGACAAGACTGTCGTCACCGAGGCGCGGATCGAGGAACGATGGGAAACGGCCAACGATCCGGCCTCGCACCAGGCATTGACCGCGATGTACGGATCCAAAGCCTTTGCCGCTCAGCAGCAGATGATGTCCAACTCGGATGTGCCGCCGTACTGGTCGATGATGCACAAGGTGCAATGCCCGACCTTGCTGACATGGGGGCTCGACGACAGGCAGTGTCCACCGGACATGCCGATGATTCCGATGCGACTGATTCCGAACGCCGAACTGCATGTATTCCCGAACTGCGGGCACTGGGTGATGATCGAAGCCAAGGAGGCATTCGAGCGCGTGAGCGTCGAGTTCCTGCTTCGATGACCTGCTGATGCATTGATGTGGCACGAATTGATGTGGCATGAACGCACAAGACCCGGCGCCTCCGAATGAGGCGCCGGGTCTGTGTTTGTGCCCCCAGTAGGACTCGAACCTACGACCTGCGGATTAAAAGTCCGTAGCTCTACCAACTGAGCTATAGGGGCGCGGCGCAGAGTCTAACGGGACCGCAGAGTCCGTGAAAACACCACCCCCATCAGAAGGGCGATTCCGATGACGGCGATGGTCCCGCCCGTGCGATGCAGACCCGCGTCGTCGATGGTTCCGCGCATGGTCAGCTCGATGACGACGGCCGCAAGGTTGGCGCCGATGTACTGGATTGTTCGGTAAAGGCCGATCGCGGTCCCGACGTCGGCGGAGGTGGTCACCGAGTTGATCAGGTTCTGGTTTCCCATGTTGTTGAAGCCGTTGGGGATGCCCAGGATCGCCGCTATGAGCAGGAGTGCCACAAGGGGAGTCGAACTAGATTCGACAAAGGCGATCAGAATCCCGCCGACAGCCAACGCGGCGGTGCCGATCAGGAGGGTGATCCGTGCGCCGAATTTCCCGTACACCCTGGACGCGGACATGGTCGCGAAGATCCCGACCGCAGCGACGGGCAGCATGAAGAGCCCGGCGCTGATCGGTGACATTCCGCGGGCTACCTGTAGCCACTGGGGGAGTCCGAAGAAGATGCAGTAGAACGCTGTGTAAGTCAGCAGGGTCCGGCCGAGAGTCATGCTCAGTGCGCGGTTTCGGGCGACGGCACGGACGTCGATGAACGCCGAGGTGGTTCGACGTTCCCACCAGACGAACAGGAACGCGAAGAGGGCCGTCGACGGGACGAGATACCACTTCGCGTGCTCGGCGAGAGACAGGAGGAAGAGCATCGTCGACGTCGTCAGGGCCAGAAACAGCGTGATACCGAGTGGGTCGAGTGACTTGAACAACGCAGTGGCGCCGGCCCGGTCGGGCAGGGCGGAGTCGCTCGGAGCGGCGAAGAAGACCCATACGGCAGTGACGACGACAAGCGGGAGGTTCACCCACATGATCGACTGCCAACCGAGTGTGCCGACCAGCAACCCGCCGAGAGTAGGCCCCAGCGCGACGACCGATTGAGCGCAAATGGTGAGTGTTGCTATAGCTGAACGGGTTTGAGCCCGGTGACGGTCAGCGTATTCGCGGATGACGGTCATCGCATTCGGATACTGTGTCGCCGTGCCGATTCCGAGCAGAATCCGCGCCGCGATAAGCCAACCCAGCGACGGGGCGAGCGAGCCGAGGATCGATCCGGCAGCGATCAGACCCAATCCCGCCAGATAGACGCGTTTGGCGCCGAGGATCGATCCGAGTCGCCCCGCCGCCGGTGCCGTGACTGCAGTCGCGATGTAGAGAGCCGAGATGACCCACGCTGTGCCCGAACTGGAACCGAAGTATGTGGCGATCGGGACGATTGCCACCGCAATCATCGACGAGTTCAGTGCCTGAAGAACGGTTCCCGAACCGAGAGCAAGACTCAGTTTCAGGGGAACGGAGGCTTGGGGTGTCGACGTTTCGACGACGGCGGTCACGGGTTCATCAGTGACTCCTCTGATATCGATGTCGATGCTGGGGACGCGCCCTGGCCTAGTCTGCGCAGGATTCGGCCGGCGATCAGAAGCAAGTCACGCTCGGCTTCGGTGCACTCGGCGTCGATGACCTCGGCCAGCCACTGCGTGCGTTTCGTTCGGTCTTCGTGAAGGGCCGACGTGCCTAGTTCGGTCATCGTGACCAAGGCCGCGCGGCCGTCCGATGGATCCGCCCTTCGCGTCACCATGCCCTGTTCCTCGAGCGCGGCCACGGTCTTTGCGATGGATTGCGGTGTGACGCGCTCGAATTTCGCCAACTCTTTTGCGGTCAACGGACCTTGTCGGTCGAGGTGGCCGAGAGCTTGGATCTGGCTCGGCGTGAGTTTGTGGTCGTGGCGTTTGGTGCGGAGACGCCGGACGAAGGCACCCAGATCGTCCCAAAGTACGTCGATCTCGTCCCGATTCTTGCTGCGACCCTCGCCATCGTTCATTTAGACAGTCTAACTGTGTTATTTCGATGCCGCCAGCACGGTTTCGACGAAAACTGGGGAATAAACAATCGCATTAGTTGTTTAAAACCTTGGGATTGCCGTTCATCCGTCGGCGAAGCAGTTCCGTCTGCGAGGTCGGATTATCGGAATCTCGGACACGAAAAAGCTCGGATGCGCACCCCCTGCAGCGCACCCGAGCGGCCAAAACCATACCACTTGGTGTCTTTTGGGCATAAAGTCGGTTGTTGTCCCCCGGACAGCCGATTGCCTCTAGTACTTTTGGCGGGTATCGCTCTAGTCCTTACGTAGGGTGTGTTGGAGGGGATATTGTGAGGTTTCGGGGGATGACAGGCGCCGATCACGGCGATTCTGCGTACCAACTCTGCGAGAGGCACAACACCGTAAATGGCACGTCAACAAGAGCGTGCGCGGCGTACCCGCGCCGCCCTGGTCGAAGCGGCTGCAGTCGAATTCGCCAAGCGCGGCTATGCAGCTGCGTCGGTGAACACGATCCTCGAGGGCTCCCGCGCCACCAAAGGCGCCATGTATTTCCATTTCCAGTCCAAGGAAGAGTTGGCGCGAGCGGTTCTGACCTCGGCTATCGAAACCTTCACTGGAATCACTGATCGTTGGGCCAAGAGAACAGACCTCGATCCATTCGTCGCATTGCACGGGCTCGTGCTCGACATTGCCGAGGTCTTCCGTACCGAGGTAATCGTGCAGGCGGAATTCCGGCTGATCATCGAGCCGGAGTTCTACAAGGATGTGCAATCTGGTGGCGGGCAGGTCTGGGGAAAGACCGCCTACGAGTTGGCATTGCGCGCCAAGGACGACGGTTTGCTCCGCGAAGACGTGGACCCGGAGAAATTCACGCGCGTACTGGCAGCGAGCCTTGCCGGCCAGCGGTACATGGCGGACCTGATTGCCTCGAGTGGCGATCTGGGTGTGTGGTTCGAGGAGTCCCTCGAAGTGGTGCTCGAAGCCATGGCCACACCGGAGTGGTTGGAGAAGTTTCATCGCGACGGCTGGCCACAAGTGGAGTTCCCCGACGCGGAATAGTCCACTTTTCGCCCATGACCAGGCGATTTGTGATTTCCGAACGCTGTGCCATAAGCTATCCAAGCTCCCAACGGAACGCCGTTGGGGTACTAGTTCGGAGAGATCCGGCGGGCCCCCTTCGTCTAGCGGCCTAGGACGCCGCCCTTTCAAGGCGGTAGCGCGGGTTCGAATCCCGTAGGGGGTACGTTTTGCGAAAGCGAAACGATGCAGTATGGTTTGACCCGCACGACACGCTTTGAGATGCACAAATGCCAGGCCAGGACAGTGGTTTGGGAGCGGCTCGAAGATGTAGTACGGTTTCACAGCAAGGAAAAAGCAAGGCCCTGTGGCGCAGTTGGTTAGCGCGCCGCCCTGTCACGGCGGAGGTCGCGGGTTCGAGTCCCGTCAGGGTCGCAAAGCTTTGTTCTCAATCAATTGGTTGAGAATAAAGCAATGCGATAGGCATTCGGTTCGGGTGCCGTCCGGCCAGGTAGCTCAGTTGGTACGAGCGTCCGCCTGAAAAGCGGAAGGTCGCCGGTTCGATCCCGGCCCTGGCCACCATAATTCTTATCGACAAGCTCCAATCTCATGTTCTTCGAACATAAGGTTGGAGCTTTTTCGTGCTCGGATGTCAGTCGCCGTCAACCACTCGGCCCGATCATCTCAGTTGTGCGCATCCTTTGTCTCCGTGAATGTTTCCGGTCACCGGGAACGTGCTGGGCGTCACTCCACAGAGGACATCACTATTAGCCGATTGCGGCCGATCCGTGGCTGCGTCTACTGGAAGTGAGGTGGAATCTCCGTGTCGCACTCGAGATCTTGGCGCATCGGGAAAGTCAGCCGGGTCGCCGTCGCATTGCTCGGTACCGGGGTTCTGTTGGTGGGCTGCGCGAGCAACGGTGACGACAGCGGAACCGATACGACGAATACGTCGGGGGACGTCGTGACCGGCATGGTCAACGAGCAACCGGACCCAGGCGACGCGGTCGCCGGCGGAACCATGACGTACGGCGTGCAGGTTCTCGTTCCCTCACTTGACCCGACCAAGACGGCAGCGCGCGGTGGTTCCGGCGGTGAGGCCTTTGCTGCGGTGTACGACGTCCTGATGAGTTACGACACTGCGAGCGGCGAGTTCGAGCCCAAGTTGGCTCAATCGCTCGATACCAGCGACGACGGAAGCACGTGGACGTTGAAACTTCGCGACGGTGTGAAGTTCAGCGACGGTTCCGCGCTCGATGCCAACGCCGTGATTGCAAGCATCGATCGGTACAACGCGGGCAAGGGCAATGGCGCCGAGTTGTGGCTGGCTTCGGTGGAATCGGCGCAGGCAAGCGGCCCCACGACGGTCGACTTCAAGCTGAAGACGCCGTGGATGCGCTTTCCGTCGATGCTCGCTCTCGGGCACGGGATGATCGTCGCCCCGAGTTCGCAGCAAGGCGACAAGTTCACCGCCGTGGGTGCCGGACCCTTCACCGAAGATCTCTTCACGCCGAGCGTCGAGCGAATCTTCAAAGCCAACCCGTCCTACTACGGCGGCGCTCCCAAGCTGGACAAACTGCGGATGGTTGCACTCAACGGTCCGCAGGCCAATCTCGAATCATTGAACAGCGGTCAGCTCGATGTTGCCTACATTCGCGGCCTTACTTCGGCGATCAATTCCGCCAAGTCCGCTGGTTACCCCGGTTACATCGACGTGCTCAACGCCGGTAGTGCCGAGATTGTCAACAATCGTGAAGGCCGACCGGGCTCGGATGTTCGCGTTCGCCAGGCTATCGGCTACGCGCTGGACACCACGTTGATCGATCAGCGCGTGGAAAACGGTGAGGGACTGCCTGGCTCGGAGTTGTTCGGTCCGACGTCGCAATGGCACGTAGACACACCGGGTATTGCCTACGACCCCGAAAAGGCCAAGGAGCTTCTGAATCAGGCGAAGGCAGACGGATACGACGGCACTCTCGACTACGTCGTGCTCAGTGAGCCCAAGGACCACGCGATCGGCCTCGCCGTGCAGTCACTGTTGCAGGCCGTCGGGTTCGAGGTGAACTTGATCTTGGCCAACAACGCCGGCGACATCGTGCAGAACGTCTACGTCAAGCACGATTTCGACCTCGCGCACGCGGGCATCGGAATGTACGAGTCGATTCTCGATCTCGGATTGTTCTCCACGACCAACAGCACCTCGATGGCGAATACTGCTGGATATGCGAACCCGGCGATGGATCAGCTGATCGCAGATCTACAACAAGCCAAGGATAATTCGTCGACCCTGGCGATCATCGGCAAGATTCAGACGCTGTGGAACGAGACGGTTCCGTCGGCGCCGATCGGCGGGCTCACGTCGTTCTGGGCTTGGCAGAAGAACGTGCACGGTGTGGTTCCGACTGCAACCGGCATCATGCTGTTCGATCAGGCATGGATGGGCGCGAAGTAGCGTTCCAGCGCACACCGAGAGCCCCGTCCGACGCGAGTCGGGCGGGGCTCTTTCGTGTCTACGTCGGCTAGCGTTGCGCAACCCTTTCGATCAGGATGATTGTATTGAAATATGTTGTAGGTCAATATGATTCGTCAAGCGCGATTTGACTTGTTCAGCGTCGCCCGCATAGATTGCATCCACCATCCAGAGTGGCTGAGAGACCTGGCTCGATGATGCCGCAGCAACCCGCTACCTAACCGCAGTGTGGGTGCTACCGCCAGGACCGATGGAGGACACATGACTGTATTTGCCGTGGGTATCGAACTGGACGGCGAGGGCACTCACCCCGCTGCCTGGCGCCGAAGCTCACATCGCCCGGATCAGTTGCTCACGGGTAAGGCCGTGCGCGATCGCGTCGCGGCTGCCGAGAATGCGGGCTTCACCTTCGCGACGTTCGACGATTCCATCCTCCCTCCGAGTGGTGACATTGTCGGCCGCATCGATGCCGTCTCCAGGGCGTCATACGTGGCGGCGACGACCAGCACGATCGGACTGGTCCCCGTCGTCGGGACCACGTACGCCGAACCGTTCCACACCTCTTCGCAATTGGCGACATTGGACTACTCCTCGCGTGGGCGTGGCGGCTGGCTTGCTGTTCCGGTCGAAGACGATGCCGCGGCGAGGGCGTGGGGGAGGGCTCCGGTAACGACGGAGTCGGCGCGTCAGCAGGAGCAGCGGGATTCGGTTACCGTCGTGACAGATCTCTGGGATTCGTGGGAGGACGACGCCGTCGTCCGTGACTATCTCAGTGGGCGTTTCCTCGAGCGTGATCGTCTGCATTACGTCAATTTCGAGGGCGACACCTTCTCGGTGAAGGGGCCGTCAATCGTTCCGCGGCCGCCGCAAGGCCAGTTGGTGGTGTTCGGCCGCTACGGCGCCATCGAACCACACCAGGCCGATGTTGTTCTCGTTTCCGGTGATTCGGTGGAGGCCATTGCACAGTCGGCTGCCAAGGCGCGCGATGAGGGCGCGTCATTGGTGGTCGCCGAGGTCGATGTGGCATTCGATACGCCGAATCTGTCTGCGGCGCAGCGGTTGATCGAGCTGAACTCGTACGGGAATGCCGTCGTCACTGGCCGACTGCTCCTGGCTGCAGATCCGGGGGAAGCGGCCGTGGTTCTGAAGGAATTGGCCGGACACCTCGACGGTGTTCATTTCCACGCTCTCGTGATCGACGAGGACCTTCCGGTGCTGGCCAAATTCGTGCTTCCGGCGCTGTCGAAGTCCGGATTGACGCGACGCCCGGTTCCGGGATCGACTCTGAGGGGCAACCTCGGCCTGCAGCGGCCCGCAAATCGATTCGTCCACTCCTCCTGACTTGACTTCGCGCTAAGGACATTTCGGCTATGACTGCATCACGCTCCGCCGTACCTCGACCCGACGCACACGTTCACTTCGGCGTCTTCTTCCAAGGGGTCAACCACACCACCATCTGGTCCGATTCCTCGAGCGGATCCCAGATCGACTTCGAGACGTTTCGGCGGTTGGTACTCACCGCCGAGCGAGGTCTGTTCGACGCCTTCTTCCTCGGTGAGGGCCTTCGTCTTCGCGAGCAGAACGGCAAGATTCTCGATCTGGATATCGCCGGCCGCCCCGACGCCATTGCGCAGTTGGCCGCCCTCGCCGGTATCACCGACAAGATCGGGCTGGTCGCGACACAGAACACCACGTACAACGAACCGGCCGACCTCGCCCGTCGACTCTCCGGCCTCGATCTACTTTCCGACGGACGGGCCGGCTGGAACGCGGTCACCACTGACAACGCTTGGACGGGAGAGAATTTCCGTCGCGGTGGTTTCCTCGACCACGCCCTGCGTTACGAGCGTGCCGGGCAGTTCATCGAAACTGCACGGGCACTGTGGGATTCGTGGGCCGACGACGCGATCTCGGACTCTCGCACGTCCGAGAACTGGTCGACTCCGGGAGCCGTGAGCGACGTACGCCGCCAGACTTCGCAGTTCGACATCACCGTGACGCCGACGCTTCCCCGCAGCAGACAGGGACATCCGGTCATCTTTCAAGCGGGCGATTCGCCGACTGGACGCGATTTCGCGGCGACGCACGCCGACGTCATCTTCTCGCGACACGGGACGCATTTCGACGGCGCGCTCGACTTCGCCGACGACATTCGGGCTCGGTTGCGTAGCGTCGGGCGACCGGAGGACGACGTCAAGATCCTGCCCAGCACGCAGATCGTGTTGGCGGAGAACGAGTCCGAGGTCGAAGAGAAGGCGCGGTGGGTCCTCGAAGGTCAGTTCACCGGCCAAACCGCACTGTCCCTCGTCGGATTGGTGTGGGGGAAGGACCTTTCCGACCGAGACCCGGACGGTCCACTACCGGAGGAAGATCCGGTTGCCCGCCCGGTGTCCGAGACGCGCGGTTCCGCGCGAGACGGCAACGACCCCATTGCGATTGCACGTGAATGGCGGGCTCTCGCCGAGGCAAAGAATCTGTCGCTACGTCAGGTCGCCATCGAGACCTCGCAGCGTTCGGGTTTTGCGGGCACCCCGGGGCAGGTCGCAGATCAGTTGGTCCATTGGGTGCGCAACGGAGCTTCGGACGGCTTCAATATCTCGCCGTACCTGGTGCCGACCGGGCTCGACGAGATCGTGGACTGGTTGATCCCGGAACTGCAGGAGCGTGGGGCGTACCGCACCGAGTACTCCACGTCGACGCTGCGAGAGCACTTGGGGTTGCGACCGCCGCTCACGCGTCGGGCCGCGTCTGAAGTTGCGGGGTAACGGGTCCTGTCCCACACGGTCACAGCGGCGGCCGAATCCACCAAGCTCGATTCGGCCGTCCGCTGGGAGATCATCGTCTGCGTAGCCGCGGGCTTCACCACCCTTCTCGATTCGGCGGTGCTCGGAATCGGGGTTCCGTCGATCCGGGCGTCGCTGGGCGCGTCGACCTCCGAGGTGCAGTGGATCCTTGCGAGCTATTCGCTGACTTTCGGCTTGGCCCTTGTGCCGGCGGGCCGACTCGGTGACGTCGTCGGGCGTCGACGCTTGTTCTTGGCGGGGCTGAGCATTTTCGCTGTGATGGGAATCCTCGGAGCATGTGCGTCGGATCCGTCGATGATCGTGTTGGCGCGTCTGGGGCAGGGGATCGGCGCAGGCACCATCAGTTCGCAGGTGCTCGGCATCATCACCGACCGGGTGTCCGGAAAGGCTCGGGCGAAGGCGTTAGGCGCGTACAGCACCGCGGGTGGTCTGGCCGGCGTTTCCGGACCGATCCTCGGTGGCGTTCTGCTGAAGTATTCCGACGCCGACTTCGGATGGCGGTTGCTTCTCGTTCTCAACGTGCCGTTTGCCGTGATCACTCTGATTTTGGCGTGTCGCTTTCTGCGCCGTGATCGAACTACCCGATCAGGCGCATCGATCGATCCGGTTGGGCTGTGTCTGCTGGCGACTACGACCGGGCTCCTGTTGTGGCCCATCGTGACCCGAACCAGTGTCACTGTGGCTGCGGCTTTCCTGATCGGTGCGTTCGGCGCTGCCGTTGCCTTCTGGTTCTGGGAACGTCGGTACGCCGAGCGCGGCGGGACGCCGGTACTGCTTCCGTCGTTGATCGCCTCACGGGGCTTCCGGTTGGGTACGACGGTTGCACTCTTCTGGTTCGGATCCATCCTCGCCGTCAACGCGGTGCTCAGCCTCTACCTGATCGAAGGTTTGGGCTTCGCCCCGCTGAGTGCGGCGTTGCTCATGACCGGTAGCTCACTCGCGATGGCATTGACGTCGGCTTTCGGATGGCGGCTGGTTGCCAGGTTCGGCCGAAGTGCAGTGGTTTTTGCCATAGTCGGCGAGATCCTTGTCATCCTCGGGTACATCGCAGCGGTCAATCTGATTCCGCGGGAACATCTGATCCCGGTGCTGGTGGTCCTAGCGGTGTTGTCGGGAGTTGCCAGCGGTTTGGTCGACGCGCCCAATCGGGTGCTGACTCTCGAATATGCACCGCCGGGCGCGAACGGTGTTGCGGCGGGTTTCCTTCAACTGTCTCAGCGCCTGTCAGCGACCATCTCGCTGGCCGCGGTATCGGGGTTGTATCTCGGTGTACTCGGATCGTCGCCCGACGGATACGGACGTGCGTTCGGGATCGCGCTTGCCGTCTGCGTGGTCATGTTGACGCTCTCGTTGGCGGGGGCGGTGGCAGACCGACGCCGGCGAAGGACGTGACCTGGTATTTCGTGGGTCTCCATGGACCTCGGGAGGCCGAGCCCGTGTGACTCATGGGACTTGTGTTACCCATGGGTTAGGAGTCGTGGGACGATACTTGTGTGGTGACCGGTCGCAGTGAAGACAAGCCCAACGGTCGCGGGAGTGGAGAGCCAGTTAACTCACCCCGTGGATCGTCGGACAAACGTGACCGCACATCGACACCCTTCCGCGCTCGAACGGCGATGTGGACGAATCGGCCACTGTTCGATTTCCATATGATCGTCGGTCTGGTCGTGCTGATCGTCGCGTTCGGTCTGCTGATGGTGCTGTCGTCTTCGGGCGTCGAATCCTATGTTCTGTCCGGGACGTCCTACGCCCGCTTCTGGCCGCAGTGCATGTTCGCAGCGATCGGTTTGGTGATGTTCGTGGCGGTCGTGCGGTTGCCGACCGAAACGATGCGTAGAGCCTCACCATGGCTGCTGATCCTGTGTCTTGTTCTGCTTGTCCTGGTGCTGATTCCAGGTATCGGCTCGGAACAGATGGGTGCTCGCAGCTGGTTTGTGATCGCGGGTATTTCCTTCCAGCCGTCGGAGCTGGCCAAACTTGCTCTGGCGATCTGGTCCGCGGCGACGGTTGCGTCGTTCATGAACGCGCGGATGGATGTCAACCGCGCGCTGCCGGTGATCGGCGGGACGACGCTGCTGGTTCTGGTTCTGGTGGTGTTGGAGAAGGACCTCGGAACCACGATCACCATCGGCATCATCTTCATGTCGGTGCTGTGGTTCGGGCTGTTCCGGATGAAGACGTTCATCAGCCTCACGCTCGGTTCCGCAGTCGCATTTCTCGTGCTCGGGCTTACTGCTGGTTACCGCTCGGATCGCATCAAGGCTTTCCTCAATCCTGATCTCGACCCGCAAGGCTTGAACTTCCAGAGCACTCAGGCCAAGTACGCATTGGCGAACGGCGGCATCTTCGGTCGCGGTCTGGGGCAGTCCGACGCCAAATGGAGTTACCTCCCTCAGGCGCACAACGACTTCATTTTTGCCGTGATCGGTGAAGAATTGGGTCTGGTCGGTGCGCTGATCGTCGTTGCTCTCTTCGCCGCGGTTCTGATCGTCGGACTGCGGATCGCGAAGCGGTCCACCGATCCGTTCCTCAAGGTCATGACGGCGACGGCAACGACGTTGATCGTCGTGCAGGCGTTCATCAACATCGCCTACGTCGTTGGCCTGATTCCGGTGACCGGTCTGCAACTACCGCTCATCTCGGCGGGCGGAACGTCGATGATCACCACCTTGCTGATGTTCGGGCTCATCGCGCACGCAGCCTTCCGTGAGCCCGAGGCTGTCGCCTCGGCCGAGAGCAGCGGTCGCGGTTGGATTCCGCTGGTCTTCGGCAAGCCTCGGTTCGGCATTGCCAAGAAGCCACAGACTGGCCGACGTCGGCCGCCTGCTCGCCGCGCCCAGCCTGCCCCTACTGGTCAACGCCGACCGGAGCGACGGGCGCCGCAACCCGACAGGCGCCGGACTCAAGCGCCGGGCCGACGCGCACCGTCGCGCGACTGGTCGGAAGATCCACGTAGACGCGGCCGATCCGATCGGCCGCGGCGCGCTTCCTGATCTCGGCCAGTCTTACTGGCGGCCAGCTCGGAAGCGGGCAGTCATGCACCCGACGATTGCGTTGGGCGGCTACATTGGGAGTCGGCAAAACGACGTCTAATTAGGGTTGTGGACATGGCAGGTGGCGACAAGGCAGACCAGTCGGTGGTCGAACGTAGCTCGGTGACCGGACGTCGTACGACGCCGTCGCAACGAGCGCGTTTTCGCCGGATTGTCGACGCCGCAATGGAATCCGCCTCCGAAGGCGGCTACGACGCGGTGCAGATGCGATCGGTCGCCGATCGCGCCGGCGTCGCGATCGGCACTGTTTACCGGTATTTCCCGTCGAAGAACCACATGCTTGTCGTCGCATTGTTGTGGATGTTCGAGGGTTTGCGTGACAGATTCCAGGACTTTGTAATCCCGGGCGAGACTCCGTCGGACCGAATTCTGTTTGTGCTGCGCAAGAATACGGAGGTCCTCGAGACCGATCACCTCCGTTACGAAGCGTTGGTTCGGGCGTACATGTTCGCGGACGCGTCGGCGACTCCGGAACTCAACGCGCTCGGTGGGGTCGTGACCGAGATGTTCGCGAAGGCGATCGGCGTCGAGGAAGTCTCGCAACAGCAGATGGATGCGGTGAAGGTCATCGACGACGTCTGGATGTCGAGTCTGGTCTCGTGGGTTGCCGGCCGGATGACGACGGACGAGGTGATGGCGCACCTCGAACTTGCCGTGCGACTGGTCTTTCGCAAGTTGGGTGGATAGCGCTCAGACGGTGTAGCCGCCGTCGACGTTGAGCTTTTGACCGCTGATGAATCCGGCCGCGTCGCTTGCGAGGAAACATACTGCTTCGGCGATGTCGACAGCTGATCCGAAGCGCTTCAACGGAATTCGGCTCATTGTCACGTCGAGTGCGCTCTGGTCGAGTTCGGCGGAGTTGATCAGTCGCTCCGCCATTCCGTCCGTCAACATGCCTGGTCCTACCGCGTTGAACCGAACGCCGTAGCGTCCTTCCTCTGCGGCGAATCCGCGAACAAGTTGTTCGACAGCCCCTTTGGTGCCTGCGGAGAGTCCGTCGCGCACGGGAAAACGATCCGTTGCCGCGGTTGTCACCGCTACCACCGAACCCGAAGATGCCCGCAGCGCAGGCAGGGCGGTGTGGACGAGTGTGAAGAACGCCGCGGCTTCCTGGTTCAGTTGTTCGGTGAAGAACGCCGGCGTCACGCGTGAGAGGTGCGTCATCGGGACGTGCGGTCCCGCAGCGTGGACCAGTGTCGTCAACGCTCCCAGATCACTGACCGCATCGCGGACGGCGGAGCTGATCGACAACTCGTCGGTCAAGTCGAGAGAGTACGAGTGGGCGAGCACGCCATGCGCTCGAATCTGCTCGCTCAGTTGCTCGGCAGCGTCCTTGTTGTTTCGGTAGGTGAAGGCGACGTCGTGCCCGCGTTCGGCGAGAGTAAGCGCGATCGCCGACCCGATTCCACCGGTTCCGCCGCTGACAAAAGCGGTGCGTGCTGCGCTCACAATGCCTCCAGAGGTGTGCCGTTTCATTACCTAGCAAATGCTTGGTTGGGTTCTGTCTGGGAATATATCAGTACGCGAAGGACAGGCTCAGATTGCTATCGCAACCGGACTGATCGTCCTAATCTGTTGCCATGTCCGGAGACAGTGTGCAGTTGACCGACGGGGCGCCCGGTGGGGAATCGGAACCTCACGCACCGAGTTTGAACAATCGCCTGAACTGGCTGCGTGCAGGTGTTCTGGGGGCAAACGACGGAATCGTCTCGACCGCAGGCCTCGTGGTCGGTGTCGCGGCAGCCACAACCGAGCGCTCCGCGATCTTCACGGCCGGTTTCGCTGGTCTGGTTGCCGGTGCTGTGTCCATGGCGTTGGGTGAGTACGTCTCGGTCAGCGCTCAGCGAGACACCGAACGCGCACTCCTGCAGAAGGAGAAGAAGGAACTCCTCGAGACACCGGAGGCGGAACTCCAGGAACTGACCGAGATCTACGAGAACAAGGGATTGAGTCCGGAGACGGCCCGCCGCGTCGCCGAAGAATTGACCGAGCACGATGCTTTTGCGGCACACGTCGAAGTCGAATTGGGTATCGACCCGGATGATCTCACCAATCCTTGGCACGCGGCGATTTCGTCGGCAATCTCGTTCACGATCGGAGCGGCGATCCCGTTGGTCGCAATTCTGTTGCCGCCGACGGGTATCCGCGTCCCCATCGCCTTCTTCGCAGTGCTGATCGCACTTGCACTGACGGGGACGATCAGCGCGACGCTCGGCGGAGCCCGCAAGACCAGAGCGGTGCTACGAGTGGTGATCGGCGGCGCGCTCGCGATGGCTGTGACCTACGGAGTAGGTCAGTTGGTGGGCACGGGCCTCGCCTGACCCCTGCTGTGGGCACCTCCCGCCCGCGGAAGGGTGAGCTAAGCGCACAGCAATTCAGGCGCGACAGATCATGACCGGCCCTGGCGCGTGGTGCAGCAGATTCTGGCTGGTCGAGCCCATCACGGCGGCGGCCATCGCACTGCGGCCGTGGCTTCCGACAACTATCAACTGCGCGTCGTCGGCGTACTTGAGCATGACGGGGGCGGCGGCGCCGGGTTCACTGATGCGGGTGACCGGCACGTCCGGGTACTGATCGGCCATGCCGGCCAGGTTCTCTGCCAGCAGTGCCGATTCCTCCTGCTCGACGGCCTCCCAGTCGATGAGGATTCCCGCTCCGCCTTCGCGGAAGGTGGACGAACCCTGCCAGGTGTGGACCGCGATAAGCGGCGCGTCGAACTGATCGGCATAACGAAACGCGTACTCGACGGCCTTCTTGCTCAACGCACTTCCGTCGACTCCGACGATGACGGGACGTTGATCCGGACCGGGATTCTCCGCCGAACCACGCCAGACAGTGACCGGACAGGTTGCGTGATTTGCCACCTTCAGTGCGGTCGATCCGAGCAGCCGCGAGCGCAGTGCGCCGGATCCGGTCGACCCCATCACGATCAGGCGTGCGGTACCCGAGGATTCGAGGATGTGCGTCGACGCCGGGCCCGGTGCGATCTCGGATTCGATGGTCAGTTCCGGGAATTCAGCTGAAATCACCGCGGCGGCGGCATCGATGATCGCTTCGCCGTCTTCGCGGATCTGGCTGAGGAACTGCGACTGCAACATCACTGCAGCGGGACTGTAGATCGGGCCCTCCTGCGGCAGGGCATGCGCCAGAATCAGTCGTGAGTTCACCGCGTTCGCGACCGAGGCTGCCCACCGGGCCGCCGCCGTCGAGGCCTCGGATCCGTCGATACCGGCGACGACGTCCTGGTGTCCTGCAAGTGTGTTCATGTCTACTCCTCTGAAATGATCGAGATCGGTCGACTGGTTGCAGCCTGGTCACCAGAGTGACGACGCTGATTTGACGGCTTCCTTCCACGTCTTGCGGAGCAGTGTTGCTTGCCCGTCGGCGATTTCCAGTTCTCGTCGGTAGGCCATGCCCAATCCGAAACTGGTGAGCGAGGTGTGCTGCTGCTCCGCAGCAATTTCGAGCAGATGATGTTGGGCTACAACGGAATCCTGATGCTCGCCGAGAACGTCCTGGAAGTGGCTGAAATGCTTCAAGGCACGCTTGGCCCGGCTCTTCGACACCGGTTCCATGACCTCGATCGCGTACTTCATCCGCTTGGCGCCCTTGCGTGCGCGGTGCATTCGCTCGTCACGCTCGGTGCGGGTATCGGCATCGAAGACGTGATCGACTCGCTTACCGACCTTGTGAGCTAGATGGCGCAGGGTATGCGCCAGCTCTCGTGCCGACGCCTTCTTTCCTACACGGTGGGCGGCAGTGTCGAATTCGAGGTCGCCGACGTACTCGTCGAGTCGATCGAGCAGTGTGGTGTAGCGCTCGGAATCGAGCGCTTCGAGGGCGGTTTCCTGTGCGGTTTCACCGCGGGCCGAGAAGTACTCGTCGATTCGAGCGCGCACTGCTTCTCGCTCGGGCATCTCGTCGATTTCACCGAGTCGTTCCACAAGACGCTCCCACTGGACCTCGACGTCGCGGGCGTCACCGAACTTTCCACCGATCCACCGAAGATCCGTGATGAGATCGTCGGTCTTGGGGGAGTGACCGGCGTACGACTGTAGAGCGCTGCGGATACGACGTGCTGCGACCCGGAAGTCGTGAACGGCTTCGTCGTCGGCGCGGCGCGTGCCGAGATCCGCGGCGACCAGTGCGCGCAGTTGTTCGATGAGGTAATTACGCAACAGAATTCGCGGATTCGACGCTTTGCCAGTGGTGACCTCGTGGCCGACGTATGGAGTGACCGAAGTGCCCAGTGCTCGTTTGAGTTTGGACGGACTCGCAGAACGCTCGAGCCCCGCGTCCAGTAGAACCGACTCGATTGCATCGGCAAGGGCTTGCCCGCCTGCGCCTTGTTCGACCTCGACTTCCTGCCACGTCGACTCACCGGAACCGTCTGCCTTGCAGGCGATGACGGTGTCGGAGACCACTTCGGCAAGCAGAACACCGTTTTCGCCGTTGAGTCTGGTGCGCTCCCGATCAGTGATGATCAGGGCGACCGGCACCAGATCGTGACCGCGGATGACCGCCCGGATCAGACTCGCCAGCGGCGAGGGCACATCGGTGCTCTCGTCCGGGGGAAGCTGGATTTCGGTTCTAGTGTCCTCGCCTGCGGGAAGTTTCATGTGCCACCCCGCGTCATCGCCGCCCTCACGCTTGCGCAGCGTGATCTTCTCGGCGAGCAACCGGTAGTCGGCGGTGTCGAAGTAGGTGGCAGAGAGCTGTATCGAGTCGTGGACCGGTTCGCCGACGACACCGGGAAGTCCACCCAGCGCGGGAACTTCCTGCTCGGCCGGCGCCTCGTACTTGCGCTCGATCTCCCGTACGGCTTCGGGTACGACGGCGGTCTTGCTCATCTGGTCTCCTCTTGCGGTGCGGTCTGCGCTTCCATCCTCCCGGTATCGGAGGCGCAGTGGAAGGGTCCGGGGTCCCTACGGCGAGTCGCCACGGCCTGATTCGTCCGGCCAGGACAGGGTCCGCCGACTTTCGAACCGTTGCAGCCGGCCGGTCGTGGGATCCTCGAACTCGAGAACCTTCGACAGCAGGCGCAGCGGGTTCGAATAATCCTCTGCGGCAACGTCGTAGAAGTCGGGATAGAAGTTGTCGCCGTGGATCGGGAGCCCGAGCGAGGTCATGTGCAGGCGAAGTTGATGGGTCTTGCCGGTATGGGGAGTCAACCGGTACCGCGCGAAGCCGTCTCGCGTCTCGATCAGTTCGATCCGCGACTCGCTGTTGGGCTCGCCCTCGATCTCCGCGGCCTTGAGCACGCCGCGTTCTTTCACGATGCGACTGCGCACGATCACGGGAGTGCTCACCTGCGCGTCGTAACGCGCGATGGCCTCGTATTCCTTGGTGACGCGGCGGTCGGCGAACATGGTCTGATAGCCGCGCCGGGCCGCCTGATGCACGGTGAACAGCAGCAGTCCTGCCGTGACGCGGTCGAGGCGATGCGCTGGACTCAACTCCGGCAGATCGAGATCCCGACGCAACCGCACCAAGGCCGATTCGGCGATGTATCGCCCGCGGGGCGTGCTCGCGAGAAAGTGCGGCTTGTCCACGACCAGGATGTTTTCGTCCCGGTAGAGGATGTCGATCTCGAACGGCACCCGCGCTTCGACGGGAGCGTCGCGGTACAGGTAGACGAAACGCCGGGGGGCGAAACCGCTCGTCTCGGTGATCGCGACGCCCTTCTCGTCGACGACCTCCCCGGCTGCGACTTTCTCCCGTAGGCGGACGGCGTCCTGGGGAAACCGTTCGAGCAGGTAGTCGAGCGTCGTCGCCCACATGCCGTCGTCTGGCTGACGGATGCGACTCGGGTTCAGGCCGTCGCGGACGGGAAGGGGAGATCGTGACACATCTTCAAAGCTAGCCGTCCGGGCGGCATCGAGACCTATTGACGACATATGGGACGGAAGTTACTATCCGGTAAGTTCGTGACGCCGGTCACTGTCGTGGGGGCAGGGCTGGGTCATCACAACAGAAAATTGGGGTTTTCGTGAGGACACGACTTCTACGTCGAAGGTCGACAACGATTGCGGTGGGGCTGTGCGTCGTGGGATTGACGGTGCCGAGCGCCGTCGCTTCCGCGGATCCGACGGGAGGGTCGGACGGACAGACCTGGCTCGCGGCCACGGAGACTGCGCCGCAGTATCCGGGCGTCTCCGTCGAGTGGGACGTACCCATCACGATGAGTGACGGCACGGTTCTGCAGGCAAATGTGTACCGACCGGCGGATGCGTCCGGGCGCGCTGTGGAATCGAAGGCGCCTTCGGTTCTCAACATAACTCCTTACACGAAACTGCTGGACACGTTGGTGGATTCAGCTCTGTCGATCCCGCAGGTGGGTGAGACGTTGATGGACGTGGCGAACTCGCTCGACCTCGCGGCGCCGTTCGACGGAGTCTCGGAGTTGACGGGCGTCATTGCCGGCGGAGGCGCCAGGGTTCTCGGCGTCAACCGTGATCTGGTCCAGAACGGATACACGCAGGTAGTGGTCGACGCACGTGGAACCGGCTTCTCCCAAGGTAATTGGGACGTGCTCGGCAAGCGCGAGCAACAGGATTCGGTCGAAGTCATCGATTGGATGAGCAAGCAGGGGTGGTCCGACGGCAAAGTGGGGATGGCCGGAATCTCGTACTCCGCGATCAACTCCGTACAGGCCGCGAGTAACAATCCGCCTGCGTTGAAGGCAATCTTCCCGGTCGAACCAGGCAACGATCTGCTACGCGACATCGTCGGAACCGGTGGCGGACTCGGAGTCGGGTTCATGCCGTTGTGGCTGACCGCGGTCAACGGGCTCAAACTCATTCCGAACGTTCAGGACATCCTGCAAGGCAACTTCGATCCACTGTGGTTGGCGAGCCGCCTCGAGGATCCCGGCACCCTGATTCCTGAACTGGTACAAGCGATGACGGCCCAGAGAATCGAGGACGTGTCACCGTCGACTCTGCAAGTCGCACAGGACGGTCAGTTCTATCAGGACCGATCCGCTGACGTCGGCAACATCACTGTTCCGACGATGGTCTACGGCGGTTGGCACGACATCTTCGCCAACAGCGAGCCGCGGATCTACAACGGAATCGATCTGCCGGCCGGGCAGAAGCAGTTGATCATGGGCAACGGCTATCACGTCACTCCCGGTGGAGGATTCGGCAAGGACGGTGCGCCGCCTCGCCTCGACGTACTCGAACGCGCGTGGTTCGACAAGTGGCTCAAGGGCATCGACAACGGAATCGAGCGATACGGTCCGGTGACGATGTTCCAGCAAGGTGGCGGATGGATCACGGATGATCAGTTCCCGCGAGCGGGCGCGACGTACGAACGTATGTATCTGAACTCCGCGCCCAGCGGAACTGCCGCACACGCGGCCTACGACGGTTCACTGACCAGTGACCAGCCCAGTGCCGCAGCGCGATTGACAGTCGCACCCGGACTGCGAGGCTTCTGCTCCGGTGACGGAACTCAGGGCACTGCCGGGATCTCCGTGGTGCTCGGTGCGTCGTGTTCCAAGGATTCCCGATTCCAGGAAGCGGAGGGTCTGACGTTCACCGGTGAGGCAGTCACGGAGCCGACCTCACTCTCGGGCCCGATCAACGTCCACCTCGAGACAGTCCTGGACGCGACGGACGGATTCTGGGCAGCGACGGTCAACGACGTAGCGCCGGACGGAACATCGACACCGATCACGAACGGCGCGCTGACTGCGTCGCTCCGGGCGGTCGACGATTCCAAGAGCACTCGCTCGGCCAACGGTGACTACAGTGAACCGCACCACTATCTGACGATCGACACGCGTCAGCCGGTGGTTCCCGGTGAGGTCACCGCCGTCGACATCAACATGCTCCCGACGGACGCAGTGCTACAACCCGGTCACCGGCTCCGCGTCGACGTCTACGCTGCCAGCGTGCCGCGATACCTGGCGCTCGGGCCGATGCTTGCCGACAGCCAACTGAAGCCGCAGCACATCGAATTGGCTGCGGATCGGCCGAGCTTCGTCAACGTTCCGTTCGTCGGGGGTCGCTGACCCGGACTGGATCGGCGGCGTGAGAACCTGCGGGCTCGCGGACGTTCTGCGAAGATCGTCCGATGACAGAATCCCGACTCTCCGCCGCCGTCCACGATCGTCTGGACGGACTTCTGGATCCGGTGGACGAGCGGCTCGCGGCCCAGTTCCCGGGAAACCGTGTCGAGATCCAGCCCGTGCACACGATTTACGTCAGTGCCGCGGATGCAACCGTCGACACCCCTCGTCTCTGGGGTGAGCAGGCGATCGCGCTTCTCGATTCCCATGCGCATGTGTTCGCCGATCTCGACACGGAGAATGCGCTCGCAGATGTGCGAGTTCAACTCGGCCGCAAGCCGGTCCAAGACTTTCGGATCGATTTCGAGGACGGGTACGGACGCCGCAGCGACGAAGAAGAAGACGCAGCAGCGACGTCGGCCGGGCGGACACTTGCAGCGTTGAGCGCTGATCCTGCCGGGCCGAACTGGGGCGGCATCAGGTTCAAAGGGCTGCCGGCCGGTGAGCGTCGACGCTCGATCAGGACGCTCGAGCTTGTGCTCGACGCGGCCGGCGGAGTGCCGGACGGATTTGTCTTCACCGTTCCCAAACTGCGCGCGGTGGAGCAGGTCACGGCGACGGTGGTGCTCTGCGAAGAACTGGAGAAGGCGCACGGACTCGAGACCGGTTCGCTTCGGTTCGAGCTGCAGATCGAGAGCCCGCAGGCGGTCATCGCTGCCGACGGAACTGTGGCAGTTGCTCAGGCCATCCATCGCGGTGCCGGCCGTCTGACCGGTTTGCATTACGGCACTTACGATTACAGTGCGGCTTGCGGAATTGCATCGCGTCATCAGTCGCTCGAACATCCGGTGGCAGACCACGCAAAGGCTCTCATGTTGGCTGCTGCCGCGCAGACCGGCGTCTGGGTGTGCGACGGGTCAACTCAGGTCGCGCCCGTCGGGAGCGCCACGGCGATCCGCGACGCGATCACTCGGCACCATCGTCTCGTCACGCGGTCCCTGGAACGCGGTTACTACCAGGGGTGGGACATGCACCCCGGGCATCTGGTCACCCGCTGGCTCGCCACGTTCGGCTTCTACCGCAACGCGCTCGGCGCCGCTGCCCCGCGCATCCAGTCGTACCTGGGGCGCCAAGGTGGCGACGTGATGGACGAACCTGCAACTGCCCAGGCGCTGGCAGCGGTGGTACTGCGTGGGCTCGACGCGGGGGCTTATCCAGAATCCGAAGTTCTCCGGCTCGCCCCGAGCGCGGACACCAACGCACTCCACCACCTCGTAGGACGCACCACACCGATCACAGGAGAACACTGACCGATGAGCACCACCGAATTCACCTTGCTGCCCGACCTGGCACTGCGCACCCTCGGCGGAGCCGTCATCTGGGCGAACGACGAGGCATTCGCCGAGCGCGAGGCCCTGATCCGACCAGGTAAAGCCGGATACCAGCCGGCGACGTTCGGACACAAGGGGCAGGTGTACGACGGTTGGGAGACGCGTCGTCGCCGTGTGGCAGGTCATGACGAGGCGATCGTGCGCCTCGGTGTTCCTGGAGTGGTGCGGGGCGTCGTGGTCGACACCGCGTGGTTCAAGGGCAATTACCCGCCCGAGATCTCGGTGGAAGCAATCTCCGTCGACGGGTATCCGGATCCCGTCGACCTGGCCGGATCCGGCGAGTGGACAACCATCGTCGAACGCTCGACCGTGCACGGTGACTCGGAGAATCCGTTCTCGGTGGTTTCGGAGGATCGATGGACGCACGTCAAGCTGACCATTTATCCGGACGGCGGCGTTGCGAGATTCCGTGTTCACGGTGAAGCGCGGCCAGACCCGCGTTTCCTCGATGCCGGGCCGTTGGACCTCGCAGCACTCGAAAACGGTGGCCGCGTGACCGATTGCTCCAACATGTTCTACAGCTCACCGCAGAACATTCTGTTCCCCGGCCGCGCTGCTTCGATGGGGGACGGGTGGGAGACCGCCAGGCGCCGCGACGACGGAAACGACTGGGTGCAAGTAC
Organism: Rhodococcus sp. FW305-130; assembly: GCF_058788335.1. Classification (NCBI taxonomy): domain Bacteria; kingdom Bacillati; phylum Actinomycetota; class Actinomycetes; order Mycobacteriales; family Nocardiaceae; genus Rhodococcus; species Rhodococcus sp. FW305-130. Next base: position 622,390 of record NZ_JBYTAP010000001.1, read on the forward strand.
AACTCGCGGGTGAAGGCGTGTTGAGTTTCGTCGAGATCGACACCTCGTACTTCCTCGGAAACAGTCCAGGTGAGGGCGCTCTGACCGGCCGAACTCCGGAAGGGGAGTGGATCGAACTGTTGCCGCGTACGACGCTGCGTCCGGACACGCGCCATCGCTTTCCGATCGATTCCGAAGTTCCGGTCACCGATGTCCGTCTGGACATCTTCCCGGACGGTGGCCTGGCGCGGCTGAGAGTATTCGGCGTACTCACCGACGCTGCTCGCGCTGTGATCTCCGGGCGCTGACGGTAAAGTTGTTGCCATGAGCGACTATCCGCGCGACGACTATCCCCGGGACATGGTGGGGTACGGCCCTCATCCGCCGCATCCGCACTGGCCCGGCGACGCGCGGATAGCGGTTCAGTTCGTACTCAACTACGAAGAGGGAGCCGAGAACAACGTCCTCGACGGGGACGCGGCTTCGGAGACTTTTCTGTCGGAAATGACTCCGGCGGAGGCATTTCCGAATCGACACATGAGCATGGAATCGCTGTACGAGTACGGCTCCCGGGCCGGGTTGTGGCGTGTCCTGCGGACCTTCGAGCGGCGAAACCTGCCTCTCACGGTCTTTGCGGTGGCGCGGGCAATGCAGCGTAACCCGGAAGCAGTCAGTGCTTTTCAGGAGTTGGGTCACGAGATCGCGTGTCACGGATTACGTTGGAAGTCTTACCAATCCGTGGACATCGAGCGTGAACGCGCCGACATGGCCGAGGCAGTCCAGATTCTGCAAGATCTGACGGGTTCGGCGCCTCTCGGTTGGTATACCGGACGCGATTCACCGAACACCCGCGAATTGGTGGTCGAGCACGGCGGCTTCGTCTACGACTCCGATTCGTACGCCGACGATCTGCCGTACTGGGTAGACGTTCCGCGTGGCACAGAGTCGGTGAAGCATCTCGTCGTTCCGTACACGCTCGATACCAACGACATGCGTTTCGCCTCTCCAGCAGGATTTCCCAGCGGCGATCAGTTCTTTGCGCACCTACGTGACGCCTTCGACGTGCTGTATGCGGAGGGAACGGCCGGATCACCGAAGATGCTCTCCGTCGGGTTGCACTGCCGCATAGTCGGCCGCCCTGCCCGAGTTGCCGCCCTCGAGCGTTTCCTGGACCATGTGCAGTCACACGAAAAGGTCTGGATCTCGCGGCGAATCGACATCGCCGAGCACTGGAAGACCATTCACCCCGCGTAATGCGGGGCTATTTGCGCGCCTCGATCAGAAATCGACTCGAGTACGCGACAAAAGATCCGTCGCGACGGATCTGCTGATCGAGTTCCCGGAGCCGGTCCAGATACTGCGCGACGGTGAATCCCGGAACCATCCAGATCACCTTGCGTAAGAAGTAGACAACGGCGCCGATATCGAAGAATTCCATGCGCAGACGCTCGAAACGAAGGTCGACGACGGTGAGCCCGGCCGAAATCGCGTCGGCGCTTTCGTCCTCGTAGTGCCGTCCGCGACGAGCCTGCGGCTGAGGACCGAGGAAGAACTCGACGAGTTCGAACACGCTGGCGTGACCGACATGTTGAGCGAAGTACGTTCCTCCCGGTTCGAGTACCCGAGCGATCTCGGCCCACCACACCGTCGCAGGGTGTCGACTGGTCACCAGATCGAAAGCCGAATCGGCAAACGGTAGCGGTGGCTCGTCCGGATCCGCGACCACCACCACACCTCGGGGACGCAGAAGCGCGGTGGCCTTGGTTACGTTCGGTGGCCAGGATTCGGTTGCCGCCATCACCGGCGGGAGTGTCGGTGCAGCGGCGAGGACTTCGCCGCCGCCGGTCTGGATGTCCAGCGCAGCGCCGGCACCACCGAGACGTTCACCCATCAACCTCTGATACCCCCACGACGGACGCTGCTCCGTGGCGCGCCCGTCGAGCCACGAGAAGTCCCACCCGTCGACGGAGGCGGATTCGGCTTCGGCGACAAGTTCCTCGAAACTTCGTGACATGCTCTGTGACTCGCCTTCAGGCGTTCCTTGCGACATCACATCATCATCGTCGCGGAGCGTCGACGGTGCCAGTTGTTTACGGCTACTTCGGGGTCGCACCGAGCATCGGTGCGAGTTGAGTGGCAATCGGGTTCAGGTTCAGCTTGTCCGGGTCCACCTTGGGCTTGCTGTCCCACGGTTGCGAGGTGTTCGGGTCGGCGAACGCGATGCGGTTGGCGCTCCGAACTCCCGTTTCGCTGCCCTGAGGTGCCTGGCAGTTGGCGGCAGTGTTCAACGGGAAGTTCTGCGTCGTGTCGTCGAAGTTCGGGTCTTTGCGCTTCATCTCGTCGAGGACCGCCATGGTCCCTTCGTAACCGACGGTGCACGAGAGCGGGTTGTTGGTCTCGAGTACCAAGCCCAGATGTACCGTGCCGTCTCCCGGTGCAACGGTGGGCGCCGCCCCGGCGAGGGCAGGCAGGAAGAGCAGGAAGGGCTGCAGCGAGGGCAGTGTCGGGGCGGCTGCCGCTGCAACGGCGGAGAGGTTGGAGAGGTTGGTCGTGAGCGCGGGGCCGGCTTCGGTGACGAGAGAGCCGACTTGTTCGCTGGCCGGTATGCCGTTGTCGATCACGCGTCGGATGTCGGGGTCGCTGGTGCGCAATTGCGCAGCCAGTGCGTCGAGGTCGGTGCTGAACTGCTTGATCGCCGACGATTGATCGGACTGGGTCGTGAGTACCGTCTGGCTGTCACGGATCAGTCCGAGGGTCTGGGGAAGGGTGTCGAGGCCCGACTGGGAAATCCCCGACAGCGAGTCGGCAAGTACCTGCAGATCTTCGCCCTTGCCGTTGAATGCCGCGCCGAGTTCCTTCGCGACGGTGTGGAGTGCGTCGACCGGAACGGAGTGCACCAGACCGTTGGCGCTGGTCAAGACGTTCTCGATGGGGATCGGCGTGGTGGTCTCGCCCACGGCGATCACCGAGCCGTCTTCGAGGAACGGGCCCTGGTCGGTATCGGGCTGAAGGTCGACGTACTGCTCACCGATGGCTGAGCGATTGGCAACCACGGCTCGCGCGGATGCCGGAATCTGTGGAGCACTGCTGTCGATCAACAGGTCGACTTCGATTCCGTCGGACGTGAGCGACATGTCGCCGACGCGTCCGACGGGTACACCGCGATAGGTCACTTCGGCGTTGGTGAAGATGCCACCGGACGTCGCCAGTTCGGTTTTGACCGTGTATTGGCCGAATCCCAGAAGATTGTCCAGCCGTACGTATTTCGCTCCGACATAGATCAAACCCAGGAGTGCAACCACGACGAGGGCGACCAGCTGCCACTTGGCGAGCTTCGACATCACCATGTGGGGACGGCCCTGAACTGATGCGGTGTGTTCATGGTTCGACTCCCGAATGACTAGCCGGGTACGGCTGGTGTTGAGCGAATTGTGTTCACCCGCGAGCATTCTCGGGCGAACCGGAAACTTCCGGCAATTCGTTGTTGGCGATAACTATAAACAAGTCGTCACAGATAGAAAGTCGGCGCTGAGATTTCCGCAGGTCGTCGAAACGTAAGTGGCACAGCTCACTTCAAATGCGTCGATGTGACGTACGTAGCTTTGCGTCCGAATCGGGCTTGACTTCGCCAAACATATCCATAAAAGTAGATGCGTTCCGGTTGGCGAGGAGAAGGGGTGCGGTCCATGGATGCTTTGGCGATCTTCAAGGCGCTGTCCAACCCGACTCGTCTGCAGATCTTGGAGTGGCTCGCGCATCCGGCGAAGTATTTCGACGAGGACTCGTACACGCAACAGGATCTCGGGTTTCACATCGGAGTCTGTGTCGGTGACATTCAGGGGCGATCGGGACTTGCCCAGTCGGTGATCTCGGGGTACCTGCAGGGCATGAAAGATGTGGGTCTGCTCGAGTCCGAGCGCATCGGGAAGTGGACGTACTACCGACGAAACGAAACCGTGATCGGCGAGTTCAGGGAATTCGTTCGCGAAAAGCTGTAGCGGTCGGATTGCCCTCGTCGGCCGGTTTTGCTCAATCAAACATATCTATATATCTAGATATGTATCTGTCTTGTGTGGCCTAGTAGTAAGGAGTGTGTCGTGAAGTCGAAATTGTTGATACCGGTTCTGGCGTTGGGTGTATTCGGAATCATCACTACGGAGATGGGCATTATCGGGGTTCTGCCTCAGGTCAGCGAAAAGTTCGGTATCACCGCGTCCACTGCCGGATGGTTGGTCGGTGTGTTTGCGCTCGTCGTGGCGGTGACCGGTCCGTTCACGACGCTGATCACCTCGGGAATCAACAGGAAAACCGTTCTGTTGGTGGCGATTGCAGTCTTTGCGGTCTCCAACATGGTGTACGCGAGCACGTCGAGTTTCGAGGTGATGTTTGTATTTCGGATCATTCCCGCCGTGGTTCACCCGGTCTTCTTCGCGCTCGCACTCGCGAGTGCAGTTCGACTGGTGCCACCGGAGGAAGCAACTGCAGCTGTGACGAAAGTATTTGCGGGTGTCACAGTAGGATTCGCATTCGGTGTACCGCTGACGTCGTATCTGGCCGAGAACTTCTCGGTGTCCACGGCTTTCGTTTTCGGTGCAGTGGTCAACGTTCTCGCGTTTCTCGGGATTGTCGTACTTCTGCCCTCGGCTCCGGTGACACAACGCCTGTCGTACGGCGCACAGGTCGGGATCCTTCGCCGGCCGCGCGTGTGGTTGACCATCCTTTCCGTCACCTTCGTCTTCGCAGCCATGTTCTCGGTGTACGGATACTTCGCCGAATACCTCGGCGGAGTGACGGGCATGAGCGGATCGTGGATCAGCGCGATGCTCTTGGCTTTCGGTGTCGTGATGATCTTCGGCAACTTCGTCTTCGGGGCGGTGCTCGCCAAGAGTGTGGTGCGCACGGTTGTGGCTTTTCCCTTGCTGTACATCGTCGTCTACGTGATGCTCTATCTGGCAGGCCCGTACTTCGGTGCGATGGTTGTAGCCGTGTTGGTTTGGGGTGTAGTGCATTCCGGTGGACTGGTGGTTTCGCAGAGTTGGATGGGGCGAGACGCAGTCGACGCGCCTGAATTCGGCAACAGCCTTTTCATCTCGTTCTCCAACTTGGGGATCACGCTCGGAACTGCGGTCGGTGGACTGTTTCTCGCGCATTTCGAAACCCGCCAATTAGTCTGGGCCGGAGTATTGTTCGCGGTCCTGGCACTGGTGACGATCGGTGCTCGACTCTCGCTCGGGCACGTTCACAGCGAGAACGGTGTCAGTGTGCCGGTGTAGATTTTGGGCAGTGGCCGTGTGAACTCGCCGCGCGCACTGGTCGACAGTCCGAGGGTGACCAACGATTGAACCATCGTGACCCCAGCGGCAACGCCGTCGACTACCGGGACACCGAGTTCGTCGGACAAGTCCTGGCACAGGTCCGCCATGCCGGCGCAACCCAGCACGAGGACGTCCGAGTCGTCTTGCTCCAATGCGTCGAAACAGGCTTCCAAGATCACCTTTCGCGCGTCGGGATCACGATCGAGTTCCAGAACCGGAATCTCGCAGGAGTGGATACCCCGGCACCGAGCCTGCATGCCGTACCGGTCCACCAGATCGGCTGCGCGGCCGCGGGTTCGACCGAGGGTGGTCACGATGCTGAATCCGCGTCCCAGGAAACTTGCGTAGTTCATTGCCGCTTCGGCGACAGCTACGACGGGGCCCTTGGCCAGCTCTCTGGCTGCATCCAGGCCTGGGTCACCGAAGCAAGCAATGACGTAGCCGTCGACTTCGTTCTTTTCTCCGGCGGCGATCTCGGCCAGGATTCCGGGGATGCTGAGAGCTTCGTCGTAGTGGCTTTCGATCGACGCGGGACCCATCGCAGGGCTGACGGCCTCGACGAATGTGCCCGAGCCCGCGACGGCCCGGGCACATTCCTCGATCTTGGCGGTCATCGCCCACGTGGTGTTGGGGTTGATCACCTTGATTCTCATGACGATCAGTCGACCGTCACAGTGTCGGGAGAAGAAGCATTCCGGACAGCCAGGGAAGTGCGCGTGGCGAGTAGGTAGTAGACGGCAAATCCGAGCCCGCAACCGATGAACCAGCTGTACTGCGCTGCGGTGTACATCCCGGTGAGGTCCTTGCCCAGGACCGGGACCATTGCGACGACGGCTCCCACCACGGTGGCGATCACTGCAGCAGGATTGTATCCCTTGCTGTACCAGTAGGTTCCGGTCGGCGACATGCTGAACAGTTCGTCGACGATCACCTTCTGCTTGCGCACGAGGTAGTAGTCGGCAATCAGGATTCCGAACAGCGGACCGATGAAGGCTCCGAGGGTTTCGAGCGTGTAGTGGATGACGTCGGGATTGTTGTAGAGGTTCCACGGGGTGATGAGGATCGAGCCGATCGCCGCGATCATCCCGCCGGCGCGCCAGCTGATCTTCTGCGGGCTCACGTTGGAGAAGTCGAAGGCCGGGGAAATGAAGTTGGCCACGATGTTGATGCCGATCGTGGCAATGGTGAAGGTGAGTGCGCCGAGGACGATGGCGAAGGTGCTGTCGATTCGTGCCACTGTTGCGACGGGATCGGTGATCAGTTCGCCGTACACCGGCAGTGTCAACGACGCCGTGACGACGACCAACACCGAGAATACGAGGAAGTTCAACGGCAAACCGAGGAAGTTGCCCTTCTTGACTGCAGCGAACGACTTCCCGTAGCGGGAGAAGTCACCGAAGTTGAGCATCGGTCCGGAGAAGTACGAGACAACCAGAGCGATCGCACCGAGCATGACCGGCACGGCGTCGAAACCGGAGTATTTGACGTCGCCGAGTGTGAGATCGACAGCGCTCCAGCCTGCCTGGTAGATGAGGTACCCGCACAGCATGAACATCACGACGTACACAGCCGGCCCGCAGAAGTCAATGAAGCGGCGGATCGATTCCATGCCTCGCCAGAAGACGCAGGCCTGAAGTGCCCACAGGAGCATGAAACTTCCCCAGCCCAGTGCGGAGAGTCCGGCGAATCCGTAGTCTTCGACGACGGCATACGGTGCGAGTGACGGAAAGAGTTTGATCAGTACGACATCGAGGGCTGCCGAAGCGAGGAAGGTTTGAATCCCGTACCAGGCCACGGCAATCAGGCCACGAATGATTGCCGGGATGTTCGCGCCGAGGACACCGAACACGCTGCGGCAGATCACCGGATACGGTACGCCGGTAACTTGGCTGGGCTTGGCGACGAGATTGCAGAAGAAGTAAACGATCGTGATACCGACCAGCAGGGCGACGAGTACTTGCCAGCTGGCCAATCCCAGTGCGAAAAGACTACCGGCAGTGACATATCCGCCGACGCTGTGTACGTCGGACATCCAGAAGGCGAAGATGTTGTACGACGACCAGGTCTGCTTGCGAAGCGGCGCCAGATCCTCGTTGGTCAAACGAGGGTCGTAGCCCGGTTTGATCAGTCCGCCGCCGACAGGGTGGCCCGCGGCTTCGACGAGGTCGGCCGAGCCGGTTTCCTTTGGGGGAGTAGGGGTAGTGGTCGTTCGGGACGGAAGAATGTCGGTCATGACAGCTCCTGTGCATCAGTGCAGGAAATCAGCGGACAGTGCACGAGCTCTCAGCGTCAGTGATGAAAACTGTGTTGAGAGAAAGGTATCGACGCTGTGTTGCACAGCTATTGCGCAATCGGTATATCTTTCTCGGCCAGTAGGCCGGTGTCTGTGGGCAGAGTCGCGATCACGGTGTTGAGTCGGCGATGATGGATTTCGGAAGCACTCAGAAGCGCGGCTGCGTCTCGACGCAGGAATGCGTCCAGCATCGCGGTGTGATCGGAGTGCAGAACCTGGCGATCGACGCCGGCAACATGGACCATCGGCTGTACCGGTTCGGTGATGTTCCAGGCAGCTTCGAACATGTGCAGAAGTCGAAGCATTTGCGACGGTCGGGTCAGTGCGAGGTGAAAGTTTCGGCTCTCACAGTGATAGGACTGAGAGTCGTCGTAGCGCAACGCGATCTCCAGACGGGAATTCACCTCGACGGCGTGTTCGTGATCCTCTTCGGTGGCCTGTTCGACGGCGACGGCCAATGCAGCTGATTCGAGAGTTTCGCGGACGATGTACATCTCGCGCAGTTCTGCCGGCGTCAACTGAGCAACGGTGTAGCCGAATTGGTGGCGGTGGTCGACCAACGACTCTCCGACCAGGGTCTTCAGCGATTCCCGCACTGGTATTCGGCTGACCCCGAACACATCAGCCACGTCGCCGAGAGGGATCGGGGTACCCGGAGGCGCCGAACCCGACAGAATCACTCGGCGCAGTTCGTCGAGGATCGTTTGTTGTGGACTGCCGGGAGCATCGATTACCAGTTGCGTCAGTAGTACCGATCTACGGCGCGGTGGCATGTCGGTCTCCCTTCTCGTCGCTGCCAGGGTAGAAATCCGTTGTTTCGGGCGCGTGACACCGGCATGGCCGTCGTGAATCGCATCTGTGAGGGGCCGACATTTCGACTGCGATGACGAAGCACAAGTGAGCGCTGCTCAGGGCGACGAACGCGGGGGTAGCGTTGATTTGTAGTGGTTGGCAGAAAGCGAGTCGGTCGATGGCATCCGTTGTGCGATCAGAAGCCGACCAGCGAGTTGTCGGCAACTTGCCCTTGGAGCTGACGAGTTTTGTCGGCCGACGGCGTGAGTTGGCCGAAGCCAGAAGATTGTTCGAGTCGTCCCGTTTATTGACGCTCACCGGTATCGGAGGTGTCGGCAAGACGCGGCTCGCGATCCGGCTTGCGAGCGCGCTCCAGCGGGTGTTCCGAGACGGCGCGTGGTTGGTGGAGTTGGGCGAGCAGACGGATCCAGAACTCCTCGAGGATTATGTCGCCGTGATTTTGGGGGTGCGGCCGGTGTCCTCGTCGGACCCGCTGCACACTGTGATCGACTACTGCTCCGATCGCAGTCTGCTGTTGGTACTCGACAACTGCGAACATCTGGTCGATGCCGTCGCTCTGTTTGCCGGTGCGATCCTACGGCGGTGTGCCGGTGTCAAGATCTTGGCGACGAGCAGAGAATCGTTGGGAATGGGCGGTGAGGTGACGATGCGCGTTCCCTCGCTCACCACACCGCAGCAACAGCCGCGCGAATACGAGGGACTTGCCCAGTACGAATCCGTGTCGTTGTTCACCGAGCGTGCGGCTTCAGTCGTCCCCGGTTTCACCCTCACTGAGGAGAACAAGCGCGCCGTTGCTCATATCTGTCACGACCTGGATGGACTCCCGCTTCCGATCGAGTTGGCGGCCGCTCGCCTGCGCGGTATGTCGGCGGAGCAGATCATGGATCGGCTCTCGGATCGTTACCGCCTTTTGACTTCTGGTGGACGCGACGTACCGAGTCGTCAGCAGACTCTCCGCTTGTCGATCGATTGGAGTTACGACTTGTGCTCGCCTCCGGAGCAGCAGCTGTGGGGTCGGCTGACAGTATTTTCCGGCGGGTTCGAGCTGGACGCTGCCGAGGGAGTGTGCGGGCAGGATTCGAGTTCGACGGAAGTGCTCGATCTCGTCACTGCGTTGGTCGAGAAGTCCATCCTCATTCGTGAGGAGATCGACGGCACCGTTCGCTATCACCTGCTCGACCTCCTTCGGGAGTACGGACGAGAGAAGGCCGAGATCTCGAACGACTACGTGGAACTTCAACGGCGCCACCGTGATTGGTTCGAAGCGCTGGTTGTTCGTGCGGAAGCCGAGTGGATCAGTGACCGGCAAGCGGCGTGGATCGCACGGCTGGGTCGTGAACAGCACAACGTCTACGACGCGCTGGAGTTTTCGATTTCCACTACCGGAGAGGCGCGATCTGCGACGCGAATGGTCGCTGCGTTGTACAGATTCTGGCTTTCTGGTGGATTGCTTGTGCAGGCACGGTATTGGACGGATCGAGCTCTGAATACAGAGGATCGGGAGCTCGACCCGTTCCGCGTTGATGTCTTGGCCATCGACGCTGTGAATCACGCGATGCAGGGGGAACTCGAACGGGCACAAGCGCTGGTCGACGAGAGTTGGCTCCTGGCGAATGCCTTGGCGGACGTACGCTCACGCGGTCTCGCGGCATGGGGTGACGGATACGTCGATACGTTCAGAGGCAACTTCGATACCGCTACAGCCAAGTTGGAATCCGCGTTGACGCTGTTTCGATTGGACGAAAATCTGCTGCATGTGGTGATCGGCCTGGACACCCTGGGGATCGCGTACTTTCTTTCCGGGGCCCTCGATCGCTCGGTGGAGTGCAACGAAGAGACTCTCGCGATCACCGTGCCCGCCAACGAAGTCATGTTCCAGGCTTTTGCGTTGGGAACCCTCGGGCTCGTGGGCTGGCTCCGAGGTGAATTAGATGACGCACGTGATTATTTGACGCGAAGTCTGAGAATTCTCGATGCCCCGATGAACTCGGCGTGGTGTATCGAACCACTGGCGTGGATTGCTGCAGCGCAACGCGATTGGAAGAATTCCGCGGTTCTGCTCGGCGCGGCAGCCATGTATTGGCAGAAGGTCGGGGGTCGGCTGGCGGGCCTGCCGGGTTTGTCGCCGCATCACGACACTGCGGCAGAGACTGCTCGTAGGGCTATGGGTAAGAGTGCTTTCGACAAGTCGTTTCGCAACGGATTTGTGATGTCCGAGAGTGAAGCTGTCGCGTATGCGCTCGACGAGCGTCGCAGTGTTCCGGGTTCATCGTCAACTGAGGCACCTCACCTGACTCGTCGTGAGCAGCAAGTTGCGGAACTCGTTGCGCGGGGCCTGACCAATCGCGCTATCGCGGAACATCTCGTGATCTCGCTTCGTACGGCTCAGGGTCATGTGGAGCATGTGCTGACCAAATTGGGTTTCACCTCCAGAGCGCAGATCGCGGCGTGGTTCGTGTCGACCGAGCAGGAGACCGACTCCCGAGGCTGAGATCGCGGGCAGTGGTGAGCGCTTCTCGGGTGCAGTTCGCGGGGGTAGCGTTGGTTTTGGAGTGGAATCGCAGAAAGCGAGTCGGTCGATGGCATCCGCTGTGCGTGCAGAAGCCGATCATCGGGTTGTCGGTAACTTGCCGTTGGAGTTGACGAGTTTTGTCGGTCGGCGGCGTGAGTTGGCCGATGCCAGAAGATTGTTCGAGTCGTCCCGTTTGTTGACGCTGACCGGCGTCGGGGGCGTGGGCAAGACACGTCTCGCGATTCGGCTTGCGGGTGCGCTGCAGCGGGTGTTCAGCGACGGTACCTGGTTGGTGGAGTTGGGGGAGTTGTCGGATCCGGATCTGCTCGCGGATTATGTCGCCGTGACTTTGGGGGTGCGGCCGGTTTCGTCGTCTGATCCGCTGCGCGCTTTGATCGAATTTTGCGCCGATCGGAGTCTGCTGTTGGTGTTCGACAACTGTGAACACCTGGTGGATTCGGTTGCCCGGCTTGCCGGGGCGATCTTGCGTCGGTGTGCTGGTGTGAAGATTCTGGCGACGTCGCGAGAGTCTCTGGGTGTGGGCGGTGAGGTGGTGATGCGGGTTCCTTCTCTCACTACGCCGGAACTGCGGGGGCCGCGCGCTTTCGATGGGCTGGCTCGGTACGAGTCTGTTTTGTTGTTCGCAGAAAGAGCTGCGACTGTGGTGCCGGGTTTCGTGTTGACCGAAGGGAACCGGAATGCCGTTGCCCGTATCTGCCACGATCTGGACGGATTGCCGTTGCCGATCGAGTTGGCTGCTGCTCGGCTGCGATCTATGTCGGCGGAGCAGATCATGTATCGGCTTTCTGATCGTTACAGCCTTTTGACTTCCGGTGGGCGTGATGTTCCCAGTCGTCAGCAGACCCTGCGATTGTCGATCGATTGGAGTTACGACTTGTGCTCACCGCGTGAACAACGGTTGTGGGCGAGGCTGTCGGTGTTCTCGGGTGGGTTCGATCTCGATGCTGCCGAGGGAGTGTGCGGGCAGGATTCGAGTTCGACGGAAGTGCTCGATCTCGTCACTGCGTTGGTCGAGAAGTCCATCCTCATTCGTGAGGAGATCGACGGCACCGTTCGCTATCACCTGCTCGACCTCCTGCGGGAGTACGGACGAGAGAAGGCCGAGTTCTCGAACGACTACGTGGAACTTCGATGGCGCCACCGTGATTGGTTCGAAGCGCTGGTCGTTCGTGCGGAAGCCGAGTGGATCAGCGACCAGCAAGCTGCGTGGATCGCAAGGCTGGGTCGTGAACTGCACAACGTCTACGACGCGCTTGAGTTTTCGATCTCGACGCCGGGTCAGACGCGATCAGCGACGCGAATGGTCGCGGCGCTGTACCAATTCTGGGTTCTCGGCGGTCGGATCGCTTCGGCGCGGCACTGGGCGGATCGAACCCTGAGAGCTTCCGATGGGGAGCCGGACACTTATCGCGTGGAAATTCTGTGTATCGACGCCGTAGCGCATGGGATGCAGGGTGACCTCGTCCGGGCGCGCGGACAGGTAGAGGAGAGTTGGCGCCTTGCCGAGGTCGTGGGAGATGTACGCTCTCGAGGCTTGGCTGGATGGGCGGACGGATATGTCGACACGTTCAACGGCGAATTCGACACTGCCGCCAGGAAGTTGGAGGCTGCCGTATCGCTTTTCCAATCAGCTGAGAATCTAGAGCACAAAGTGGCCGGCTTGATTACCCTCGGGCTCGCTTGCATCTTTACCGGCGCGCTGGAGCGATCGGTGGAGTGTTTCGACGAGTCCCTTGCCATCACCGGACCGCCGCACGAAGTGATGTATCAGGCGTCGGCGCTTAGCAATCTAGGGCTTGTGGACTGGTTTCGAGGTGACCTCGAGCGCGCACGTGACCATTTGGCGCGAAGTCTGCGGGCCACGGCCGCTTCAATGAACTCGGCGTGGTGTATCGAACAGTTGGCGTGGATTGCTGCAGCGCAACGTGATTGGAAGCAATCGGCGGTTCTACTCGGCGCTGCGGCGATGTACTGGCAGAAGGTCGGGAGTCGGCTCGCGGGGCTTCCGATCTTGTCACCCCACCATGACAAGGCGGCAAACGATGCTCAAAAGGCATTGGGTAAGGGCGCTTTCGACAAGCAGTTTCACCGGGGAATTGTGATGACCGAGGGTGAAGCTGTCGCGTACGCGCTCGACGAGCATCTCAGAGTCCCGGACACATCGTCGACCGACGCGATTCGACTCACCCGTCGTGAGCAGCAAGTTGCGGAACTGGTTGCTCAGGGCCTCACCAACCGCGCTGTCGCAGAGCACCTCGTCATTTCGCCACGGACAGCACAGGGGCACGTGGAGCACGTGCTGACGAAATTGGGCTTCACCTCCAGAGCGCAGATCGCGGCGTGGGTGGTATCGACTGCGCAAGAGCGTGACTCGCGCGAGGTCAATGGTTCAGCAGATCGGCACTGAAGTCCGATTGCAGTTCTCCCCGATCGTCGCCGCACAGGCAGAACACCGGGTACCGCTTACCTAGTTCTCGCCGTTGAAACAATACTCGCAGCGGTCCGGACGCATCCGCGCGCGGGGATTCCGTGAGCAACGTGTACAGCCACGGCCCCTCGTCCAATTCGACGATGGCGAGAACGGTCGTGGGGTCGCCGTGAACCGTTCGCCAGGACACGACAGTGCCGTCTCCGCAACACCGCGTTACGTCCAACCGCGCCCCGCGACACCTGGTGCAGACCGCGCTCGCGGGGGAGAGGATGGCATCACATTCCGCGCAATGGGGGAGTGTCAAGCATTCGGATCGTGATGAACGGCCCGAATATTGTTGCGATACAAGACTTTTTGTCAAGCTGACGTGATACATATCAGTAGCGCCGGGCGAGATAGTATGGCATCGAGTCCACGGGTGCGCGTTTGACCGACTCCCCGGACGTCGGGGCGTGAAGGACCTCACTGTCTCCGGCATAGATCCCCACATGTTCCCCGCCGTAGTACAGGACTACGTCACCTGGCTGGAGATCGTCCCGGGAAATCGGAGCTCCGCCGACCGCCTGGTCGTAGGTAGTTCGCGGAATTGAAACGCCCGCTTGTGCATAGGCCCATTGAACGAGGCCGGAGCAGTCGAACGAGTCCGGTCCGGTCGCGCCCCAGACGTACGGTGCGCCGATCTTGGACTCTGCGGCTGCCAATGCGCGGCCTCCGTCCGAGGAAGCGAAAGATGACACTTTCGCCGGATTCGTGACGACGGAAACTCCCGCGGTGTTCCAGTCCGGAAGCAAGGGGGCCTGAGCGTTCGCGGTGTCGATACTGACGGCAAGGGTTGTCAGTGAAAGCGCGCCGATGACAAGCGCCCTTCCGAGTGCGATCTTCGTCATGCGGGGGCTGGTGAATCGGTGGTGCGACATTTCTCGTGTTGCCTTCGCGTCGGTGCGTCCCGAAGCAGGTATCCGGCTGGGCGTGATCGGGCTTCGGCTTGTGACACACAGCCTGGTTTCGCCTCGACGTGTTCGCGCCGGTCAGTTGGACGGGATGCATACCTGTTTTCGAGTGGCATGTCGGCAATCGTGACGTCTCGCGAAGTGGCAGAAGAAAGAAGTAGGTACCGATGCAGGTACTACGGTCGTCGCCGCGCCGGTGCGTGCGCGGCAACATCGAGTTCGATACTTCACCCGGAGAAAAACCTCACCTGAACTGGGATTTGATCATGATTGTCTCCGCAAGTCGAACCGATGCATTCATCGAGTGGCGCACCGCCGTGGTCGATTCTCGACCTGTCGACTTCGGCGTCGGTGGGCACGGCGAGACAGTGCTGTTTCTGCACGGTTGGGGGTTGTCCCCTCGCGCCTATGGATCTGCGCTTGCTGCCGTCGTTCACCGGGGATCCAGGGTGATTGCGCCTGCGCTTCCGGGACTTGGCGGTACGGCTGAACTAGACCGAGCCGATCGCAACTTCGAAGGTTATGCCGCGTGGGTGACGCGGTTTCTGGACGCGGCCGGAGTTGCCGGTCCGGTGACCGTCGTCGGGCATTCGTTCGGTGGCGGTGTAGCGACAGCAGTGGCGCGGGACTTCCCCACGCGAGTCTCGCGCTTGGTTCTGGTGAACTCGGTTGGTGGTGGCGTGTGGTCGAGTGCTGGTGGTCAGAAGCGCCCGATTCGCGAACGTCCGTGGTGGAACTGGTGTGTGTCGGCGATGGTCGAGGCTGCCGAGTCGGTACACGCTCGCAGAATCCCACAGTTTCGACTCGACGAGTTCGCGTTCAACGCGCTTCGCAACGCCCGTGGAGTGTGGCAAACGGGCAACCTCGCGCGGACTGCGGATCTCATCGATGCACTCGAAGAGATCGCAGTCCGCGCGATGCCTGTTGTCGTGTTGTGGGGAGCTGATGATCATGTGATTCCGCGAACGAGTTTTCATGCTGTCTGCGCCGCCTTGGGTGATCCCGAGGTTCGCGAGGTTCCTGGCAATCACAATTGGCTTATCGACGATGCGGAGTTGTTCGGCCAGGTGTTGACGGAATCACTGGCCGGACGAGCTGTCAGTGCACCTGTTCTGTCTCCTTCGTTCGCGTTCTGTTCGACCACGCGGATTGCGCAGTGACCAGGCAGCCGGCGATCAGGGTGATGACCGCGATGACGCGCACGGCGCTGTCCGCGCCGGTGGTGAAGGCACTCAGGACGGCGTCGTGAGCGAGGGGAGTGTCGGCCATCTCGAGTCCGTCTGCGACCGTGCGTGGCGCGGCGCCGTCTCCGTCGCGCATCGCGTCGGGCAATGCGCTGATGAAACGGCTGGTCAAGATGGTGCCGATGACGGCGACGCCCAAGGCGCTGCCGAATTCTCGTGCCGTCGCCTGCAGTCCTGAACCGACGCCTGCCTGTTCGAGGGGCAGCGAGTCCGCGATGTCGTGAGTCAATACGGGGAGCGCGGCTGCCGCGCCGATGCCGATGACAACGAGCCACAACGCGTAGGCGATATAGGGAGTGTGGGCTGTGCTGGTCGACAGCCCGAACATGCCGACCCCGATGAACGCGAACGCTGCCGCCACGGTGATGGTGGAACCCAGACGAGCCGAGATCAGCGGCACGAAGCGAGCACCGAACAGCAGTGGAATGGTCAGCGGTATCACCGCCAGGCCGGTGGTGAGAACGCTGAATCCCTTGGCGTACTGCAGAAATGATGCGTTGACGTAGAACAGTGCGAACAGACCGAAGAACGCGACGGTCATTCCCAGGCATCCCGCGCGCAGCAGAGGAAGGCGGAACAACCGCGGATCCAGCAAGGGTTGCTCGACGCGGAGCTCGACGATGATCCATGCCGCATAAAGCGCCGCCGACGCGACGAATGCTGAGATCACCGTGATGCTGCCCCAACCACTTTCGGGTCCTTCGATGACACCGACCAGCAACCCGAACGTCGCCGCCGTCAGCAAGACGGTTCCGACAGGGTCGAGACCGCGGTGATTTCGAGGGGTGCGAGGAGCGAGATAGGCGACTGCGGCAGCACCTGCCAACGCGATGGGTACGACGGCGACGAACAACCAGCGCCAGGACCCGGTCTGCAGAAGCGCGCCACCACCGACATTCCCTGCCACGCCGCCGAATCCGGTCGACGATGCCCAAATGGCAATTGCGCGAGGACGCTTCTGTGGGGGAGTCGCGTGCATGAGGATTGCGAGGCTGTTCGACAGAACACAGGCGGCTCCGACTCCGGTGACGCAGCGGCCGATCAGCATCACCGCCACTGTGGGGGAACTCGCGGACACGGCGGCGCCTGCTGCGAAGAGGATCAACCCGATGGTCAGCACCCCTTTGCGTCCGAAGCGATCACCGAGTGCCCCGCAGGGGATCACCAGACAGGCGAAGACCGTGACGTAGGAATCGACGATCCATAGAAGCTGCGTCGAGGAAGGATGCAGAGACCCGGACGTCAGGAGCGGAACTGCCAGGTTGATGGCCGCGACGAACGCAATAACGAGGACGGTGACCGCGCACAACGTTGCGAGCACCAATCCTTGTCGCGCGTCCGAGTTCGCCCGACCCTCCGTCGGTATCGAAGTATTTGTGGACAAGACGCACCTCTTTGCGGGAATTTGTTCTATTGCGGGAGTTGTTGATCGACAGCCAATTCGGCTACTGAAACGACAGTAGGGATCTCGGTAACGTGCGTCTACTGCAAAGATTGCAGTAGATAGTTGCGTATGGTGCAACTATGGCGATGGATATGGACCTCAATCTTTTGAGAGTGTTCGACGCTCTGGTGGCGGAGGGCAGTGTCACCGGCGCTGCCGAGCGATTGAACTTGTCGATACCGGCAACCAGTAGGGCTTTGGGGCGTCTCCGGCGTGCGATGGATGACCCGATCTTTGTTCGTGCCGGGCGTGGGTTGGTACCGACGCCGTTTGCGTTGCGTGCAGCACCTCAGGTCCGATCGCTCCTGGAAGGGGCGCAAGGCCTGTTGATCGACCGCAAGAACTTCGAACCAGCAGAACTCGAGCGGACTTTCGTGATCCGAATCAACGAGGGCACGGCGGCCAGCCTCACCCCGGCTCTGGTCAGGCGTTTCGCGGCGGAAGCGCCGAACGCTGTAATCCGTTGTGTCGGAGAGGGAAACGAGGACGTCGACTCGCTGCGGAACGGTTCGATCGATCTCGATATCGGCGCTGATCCGTTGCCGTCCTCTGATGTGTGCAGTGAGATTCTCTACCGAGAGGGTCATGTGGGCTTGGTATCGAAGTCGTCGCCGTTGGCCCGCACGGCTCAGCCGACACTCGCGCAGTTGTGTGAGCATCCACATGTCTCGACATCCAGACGTGGCCGGACACACGGACCGATCGACGACGCGTTGTCCGCAGTCGGAATGCGCCGGCGGGTGATCGCGGTGGTTGCCTCGCCCGTTGCGGCGGCGCTCATGGCGGCCGACAGCGATCTCGTTGCACTGGTGCCGGAAAGGCTTGCCCGATACTTTGCCGCTCGCCTCGATGTCGCCTGGTTTGCGGTGCCGACCGAACTAC
The DNA here is from genome assembly GCF_058788335.1 of Rhodococcus sp. FW305-130. Taxonomy (NCBI): domain Bacteria; kingdom Bacillati; phylum Actinomycetota; class Actinomycetes; order Mycobacteriales; family Nocardiaceae; genus Rhodococcus; species Rhodococcus sp. FW305-130. The sequence goes on from NZ_JBYTAP010000001.1 coordinate 640,274, forward strand.
CGGCCGTCACCATTCACCAACAGTGGCACGGTCGGCTGGACCACGATCCAGCACACAAATGGCTGCGCGAACAAGTACGTGAGGCAAGCGTCTAGCTGGATTCGGCAGATGTTCTGTACTCTCGCAGTCATGCAACAGCGGAGCACGGGAACGGTGACACGGTCACTGTTGCTGCTTCTGCTGCCGTTCATCGCTCTTCTCGCCGTGCCTCCGCTTGGATCGTCGGGTAGCGCCGCGGTGCTGGGAACTGCGATTGCCGTCTTCGTGGTCGCAGCCCTCGCAACGTCGTCGAAGTACGAACTTCTGCAGCTGTGCACGGTTTCGGCCACTGGCCCCTCTGATGACGAACGCTGCCTGCGTGGCGCTTTCCGCAGGCAGAGCAGCCCGGACGCGCCCGGCCGTCCACAGCCTCGAGCTCCGGGAATCGGTCTGTAGATCGGCCGTCGGCGGGAGTGAACTCGTCGTAGGTCGGTCAGACGTCTTGCGTCCACGACCATTCCCGCGCTCTCATCTCCTGTGAGCGTGCCTCTCGGTGAGGTTCATTCGTCATGCTCGATTTTGTCTACTACCCCGTGTCCGGAATCCTCTGGTTCTGGCACAAGGTCTTTTCACTGATCTCCGGATCACCCGACAACGGCGTCGTATGGGCGTTGTCGGTCGTATTTCTGGTCTTCACGCTCAAGGCTTTGCTGTTCAAACCCTTCGTCAAGCAGGTCCGCACCCAACTGGTGATGCAGAAGCTGCAACCTCAGATCAAGGCGTTGCAGAAGAAGTATTCGGGTGACCGGCAGAAACTCACTGTCGAGATGGCCAAGCTGCAGAAGGAACACAACTACAGTCCGTTGCTCGGCTGTCTGCCGATGCTCGTTCAGGCACCGGTGTTCATCGGCCTTTATCACGTCCTGCGATCGTTCAATCGGACTGGAGCGGCATCGCACGTCCCGTTTCTGAGCCCGACCGAACCGATGTCGGTGGCGGACAACGCGAATACGGCCAACTACTTCTTCAGTGCCTCGGACGTGCAGTCGTTTCTCGACGCCAAACTGTTCGGCGCGCCGTTGTCTGCCATGATTTCGAGTCCGGCAGCGCAACTGGAAGCGTTCGGCGACGTCAGCCGTATCTCCATCATTCTGGTTGCCGTACCGCTGATGATCTTCGCCGCCGTCGCTACACATTTCACGTCGCGGGCGTCCATCGCGCGCCAAGTGGACACCGGAACCGTCAACCCTCAAACAGCGATCATGAACAAGCTCGCATTGTGGGTGTTTCCGGTGGGTGTGATCGCTTTCGGTGCTTTCGCGCCCGTGGCGATCCTGCTGTATTTCGTGAGTAACAACTGCTGGACGCTGGGACAACAGCATTTGGTCTACGGCCGGATCGCGGCGGAGCAGAAGGAAGCTGAATCGTCGCCGACACCCGGAGTGACTGCGCCCCCGTCGCCCAGGGTGGCTGCAGCACCGCCGCTGCCGGGTGCAAAGCCGATCCGCGCCAAACGCAAGCGATGACAGAAAAGCGACCCCTCCCTACCGGCGGGTAAGGCACGTACGCTGGAATGCATGACCAAATGGACCGCAGAAGACGTAGTCGATCAGACCGGCCGCACATTTGTCGTCACGGGGGCGAACAGCGGACTGGGTGAGGTAGTCGCACGGGCGCTTGGCAAAGCCGGGGCCGACGTCGTCCTCGCCTGTCGTGACACCACGAAGGCCGATGCCGTGGCCGCCGAGATCGGACCCAACGCGGTTGTCCGCAAATTGGACCTCTCGGATCTGTCGTCGGTACGAGCCTTTGCCGACGCAACGGAGAAGGTCGACGTCCTGGTGAACAATGCCGGCGTGATGGCGGTTCCGTTCCGCCGGACTGTCGATGGATTCGAAATGCAGATCGGCACAAACCATCTCGGGCACTTCGCGTTGACCGGATTGCTGAAGGACAAGCTCACCGACCGTGTCGTGACGATGTCCAGTGCCCTGCATCAGCTCGGAACTGTCGATCTGGACGATCTCAATTTCGAGCGTCGGAAGTACAACCGCTGGTTGGCCTACGGGCAGTCCAAGCTTGCCAATTTGTTGTTCACGTACGAACTTCAACGCAGGCTTGCGGCCTCGGGATCTTCGCTCAAAGCGCTTGCTTCGCATCCGGGATACGCGTCGACGAACCTGCAGGGGCACACCGAGTCGATCCAGGACAAGCTGATGGGAATCGGCAATTCGATCTTCGCGCAGTCTGCGGAGATGGGTGCCCTTCCCGAACTGTGGGCGGCAACCGCACCGGATGCCTTCGGCGGCAGTTACATCGGACCGGACGGTCCGTTCGAGCAGCGAGGTTATCCGAAGGTCGTGGGGTCGAACAAGAAGTCACACGATTCGAAGACAGCCTCGGGTTTGTGGACGCTGTCGGAGAAGTTGACCGGAGTCTCGTTCGGGATCTGATTCAGATATGAAGGTGGGCGCAAAACTCGAGAAAGTCTCGGCCACCTTCATATCCGTTCGAGCCAGATGTTGTTCGGGTTACAGCGTGACAACCATCTTGCCGGTGTTCGCGCCGCGCATCAGGTCGATGAACGCTTGCGGTGCATTCTCCAGGCCTTCGACGATGGTCTCGTCCCACTGAATCTTGTTGTCGGCGAGCCACCCTGCCATGTGGGTGCGGAATTCGCCACCGAGGTGACGGTAGCCGCCCACGAGGAAACCGCGCAGTGTGAGCTGCTTGCCGATCACCAGTGCCAGGTTGTGGGGAGCGGTGGGCTTCTCGGTGGTGTTGTACTGAGCGATGGCTCCGCACAGGGCAATCCGGCCACCCTGGTTCATGGCATCGATGGCGGCTTCGAGATGCTCGCCACCGACGTTGTCGAAGTACACGTCGATGCCCTCAGGGGCGGCAGCGGCGAGCAGTTCGGTGATCGGGCCGTCGTGGTAGTCGAATGCCGCATCGAATCCGAGTTCGAGAAGTCGGGCAACCTTCGCCGGTGAACCGGCGCTGCCGATTACTCGCTTCGCTCCGAGCAACTTGGCGATCTGACCGACGAGCGATCCGACGGCACCGGCTGCGCCGGAGACGAATACGGTATCGCCTTCCTTGAACTCCGCAACCGCGGTGAGGCCGGCATACGCGGTGAGGCCAGTCATGCCGAGGGCACCCAGGTAGGCCGTCGCCGGCGCGATGGACGTGTCGGCCGGAGTCACTGCGGATCCGTCGAGGATGGCGTATTCACGCCATCCGAGGCCGTGGACGACAACGTCGCCCACAGCGCGATCAGCCGACTTGGATTCGACGACCTCGCCGACAGCACCACCGTCGAGCGGCGCACCGACCTGGAACGGCGGAAGGTAGGACTTCACGTCGTTCATTCGGCCGCGCATGTACGGGTCGACGGAGATGGCGATGTTGCGGACCAGGATCTGGCCGTCTTCGAGTTCGGGGAGTTCTACTTCGGCGGTGGCGAAGTTCTCCGAGGTGGGCCAACCGCTCGGGCGTGAAGCGAGACGGATTTCCCGGCTGACAGTGGTGGTGCTCATTCGTCGTCCTTACTTACTTCGAGGGTGACCTCGATGTTGCCGCGAGTTGCATTGGAGTACGGGCACACCTGGTGCGCCTTCTCCGTCAACTCGACGGCCTGATCATGGGGCAGATGGGGGAGTGAAACCTCCAGCGTCACAGCGAGTCCGAAGCCTCCTGCACCGTTTGGGCCGATGCCGACCCGCGCGCCGACTGCGGAATCAGCCACGTTGGCCTTCTCGGCGCGGGCGACCATCTGCAGAGCGGAGTGGAAGCATGCTGCGTATCCGGCGGCAAAGAGCTGCTCGGGGTTGGTGCCTTCGCCACTGCCACCCATTTCCTTGGGAATGGCGAGGCCGAGATCGAGGCGTCCGTCCGAAGTGCGAGCGTGACCGTTGCGGCCTTCGCCGGTGGCAAGTGCTTCTGCGGTGTAGACGATGTTCATGACTTCTTCTTTCCGTCGGAGTGGGCATTGGATGCTTGAAGTGACTCACCGAGACGAGTGAGAACGTCTCGAAGTTCTGTGAGTTCGTCGTTACTCAGACCAGTGGCGCCTGCGAGCTTGGCCGGGATGTCCTCGGCCTTGCTGCGCAAGGTGGAACCCGCCTCGGTCAGGTGAATCTCGACGCGACGCTCGTCCGTGGTGAGGCGTCGGCGCTCGATGAATCCCAGACCCTCCAGCCTCTTGAGCAGCGGCGACAGAGTTCCGGTATCGAGATCGAGTGCCTCACAGATCTCACGCACGCCCCGGCCGTCTCGTTCCCAGAGTGTCAACAGGACGAGGTACTGGGGATACGTGATTCCCAGGTCGTCGAGCATTGCCCGGTACGCGGCCGTAGTGGCCCGCGACGCCGAATAGAGGGCGAAGCAGACCTGGCGTTCGAGAGCGAGTGGGTTGGTCACGAGAACAACTGTAGCGCACAGTTAAGTTGTGCACAACAAAGAAGTGTCAAATAGATCTGCGGATGCACAGCCGTCTGGTTACGGCGTCGACAGAATCTCGGATACGCACTCGAGGAAGGTGAGCACTGCCTGGGCCGCGGGTGCCGGAAATCGGGTGCGCACTGCCAGCCCGTCGTGGGTGCGCGAAAACCAGAACTGAACGTCGTCGGCGCTCGACACGCGACTGAGTTGCTGCGGATTGATCGGCGCAGGTTGTGAGTCGCCGGGCCGTGATTCGCGGGGGCGAGATCCACCGGGCATGGTCCGGTAGTCGGCGTAGGACACCGAGAAGATGTCTCGGCGAGTGGGCGAAACCTCGGGTCCCAAGCTCCTCAACACTTGTCTCGACGACACGGACGACAGTGAAAGTGCCTCGTGGAAAGCGAGATTGACTGCCCGAGCAGTGCTGTGAAGATCATCCATGCTCGTCACGGTCATGGGTGCATTGGCCACCAGCCAGCCGAAGGTGTGGTTGTGCCGCGGTTCCCGACGCGTGTGAACAGGGAATAGAAGGCGTGTGTCTCGCTTTTTGGTCAATTGTGTTGTGACCAAACCGATCGACGCAAGAATCGCACCGAACGACGAGTGTCGATGATCGGCGCAGTTCTGGTCGAACAGCTCTGCTTCGTCGGCGTCGAGGAGCATTCGGGTGTCTGTGCCCTGGGGCGACATGGTCCCGGCGGGCAGTCCCAGATCTACGGGAAAATGGGGAGTGTCACCCCCACATGATCGAAGGAAAGACCGCCACCCCGCAATGCGGTGGTCGCCGGGCTCTGGATCCGCGGTTGCCGATTCACGGAAGCAGTAGTTGAGGAAACTCCCGGGCTCGGGCAAGAGATCCGACGCGATCGGATTACGGTCCGCCCGCGTGTATTCACGGTACAGAGTGCTGATCTCGGTAATTGCGATGCTCATGGACCAGCCGTCGCAGATGGCATGGTCGAATCCGCAGATCACTGTCGACTGGTCCTCGCGGGTGATGGCCCCGAGAAAGTAGGCGGGAAACGCAAAAGGATTGCACCATCGATCCAAGCGCTCGCCCAAGAGTTCTCGCACCTGTTCCGGCGTTCGCGCGTCCGCCACTGTTTCCTCACGGAGGCGCAGACCGGCGACATCGGTGACGTCGACGAACAGCGCCGAGGATTCATCCGCTTCTTCGGCCTGGGAGAACGAGCACGACAGGGCGTCGTGACGGGACGTCCATTCCTCGAAGCTGGCCCGGAGTGCGTCCGTGTCGATCGGGCCGGGAACGTCGAAAGTGGCAGCGAGCCAAGTCGTATCGCCGCGGCTCCCGGCAAGATGCAGCTGCTGATTCGAGGTCGGAGGAACCGGATACGTCGATCCGGTGGAGATTTCGCTCGGCGTCCACTGCAGGATGCGGCCCGGCCGTGCCTCGAACCTGTCGAGAAAGGTGATGTGCATCAGGCGGTCTCCACTTCCTGACGTGCATCCGCCTGACGAACGACACGGTAGTCGCCGGTATCGGCGACCGTTCTCAGGACGTTGCGGAGGTGTCGAAGGTACCGATCCACCGATATGTGCGCTTGCTCGGTATCGGGGAAACTGACCATCACGTACGTACGGTCTTCCTTCCGGTTGATCCACATCGACAGATCACCCGTCGTTCCTGGCCCACCGAGTGCGCGCGCTTCGAGTTCGTCGTGGTGCTCGGCACCTGGAATCAGGCGCATGTCGATGTACGACACCATCGGCGGGACCGAGGTTCCGCCGATGTCGGATCCGGTCAACTTCGACACCTGGGCGATCACCGAGTGAATGGACACGTCCGCGAGTCCCTTCACGGCTGCGCGAGCAGCGTGAGCAAGGGGGAGTGCATCGGTGAAGGTGGTGACACCACTCAGCGTGAACGAGACCGGGACGAGATTGATGAACCAGCCTTGAGAAAACAGGTATCTCGGATCGGAACGAGTACCGACTGCGTTGAGCGCGAAGTAGTTCGCTCTGTCAGCAACTTCGATCTCGGTGAGGGCGAGGGCTGCGAAGATCCCCGTGGAGAATCCGACGCCATTGGACTTGCACAGCGCTGCGAACGCGGCTGACTCGTCGCTGTCGAGAACGTCGATATGTGTGCGGGTCGACCGGGTCTGTTCGCCCTGCGCGACGCCGAGGTCGAGGGGGAACGTCGGAAGTTGTCCGGCGTTGGCGGCGAGAATCGAAATCCATTGCTGCACAGGTTCTGCGGCTAGGTCGAGGTTCTTCGCCGCTGCCCGTTCTTCGCCGCTGTACTCGACGTAGCTACCGGGAGAGGGAAGTTGAGCGTCGATGCCGGCGCTTTCGGCGATGTACAGCGCACGAAGTTCTTCGACGCCCAGCATCAGCGACAGGCCGTCGGTGTGCGAGTGATCGACGCCGTAGTAGATGGTGAAACCGGCGCCGGTGCCGTGCTCGACGGCGCCACTGGTGAACGAAGGCCATTGCAGTGGGCTGGTATCGCCTGCGAAACTTCGGCTGACATGCTCGCGAACCGCATCGGTCGTGTTCAGGGAACCGACGCTGTGCGGCGCGAGTTCGATCGTCGATTCATCCACCACATGACGGTCGATGACCCCGCTGCCGCCAGGATCTTCGGATGGTCTCACCTCGAACCAACTGTGAAGTGTGTTGTGCCGCAAGACAAACGCCTGGACCGCCCGACGCAGTGCCTCCCGATCGAGATCACCGGGCAGAGTGAACGTGAATCCGATCCACGGTGACCAGTCGACGCCTTGTGCGCGCTTGTGATCGGCGGTACGAATGTGTCCCTCTTGGAGGAACGAGAGAGGTTGGTCGCTCAGTGGTGCTCGAGATGCTGCCGTCAGGGACTGCTCAGTAGGCCTGAACTCGGTGAGCGTCCCGGCTTTCGGTGCCCAGAGATCGATGGGTGTCATTTCCATGAGAGTTCTCCTCGATCGGTGCAGCGGTATTGATCGGTACAGCGGTGTTGGTCGGAGGTGAGCATGTGTCGGTCGAGAAGGCAAAGTCCTCCATTTCGCGGCGTAGGAGTCCCGCGAACTGATGGATGTGGCGGCTTGTGCGCGCGTTGCCTGGGTGGCGTATGGCCAGATTGAGCCCTTCGGGAGTCCGTGTGAGCCAGATGTAGACGTCGGTTCCCGAATGATCGCGACTACGAAGGCCTCTGGTCTGCCAGCTCGTCCATTGCTCGGCACCAGGAACGTGACGAACGTCCATGTACGAGAGCACGAACGGCAGGTGCTGCGGGGAGTCGATCAGCTCGCACACTTTCGAATACGGCAGGGCCGCTGCGGGACGGACGCGTCGCATCTCCGTGCCGGCAACCTTGGCCAGATCGCTCACGGTTGCTGCGGGGGCAATCGGGATCCTCACCGGCACAACACCGATGAACCATCCCAGCGATGCGGCCCATCGAAGCTCCGAACGGGTGTGTTGCGGCACCACGACGCGGAATTCGTCTGCACCGGTGAGATCACCGGTCACCTTGGCCGCGCACGCGAGTATCGCGGCCAGGAATCCTTGGTTGCTGCGCTTGCTCGCTTCTGCCAGGCGTTCGGCTCCCCGGGCGCTCAGAAGCCAGGCGGACAGGCTCTGCTGAGGGGCTCGGCGTCCGGCGACCGGTTCGGGCAGCGCTGGAAAGAGCGGAGCCTCGCCCTGCGCGTAGAACTCGCGCCACGTCTGCACCGCAGGGTGAGAGCAGTCCGCGTGTCCCACGAGATCTCGTTCCCTGGTGCCGAAGTCGATGTAGCTTCCGGTCTCCGACGGCGAGGGAGGGCTTCCCTCGCTCGACGAACGGTAGATCGTCTGCAGTTCGTGCGCGGTCAACGCCACCGAATATCCGTCCAGCAGAGCATGATCAGCGGCAAAGACCACGGTGAAATGGTTGGGACCTTCAATTGTCGCGAACTGGTACGCAGGCCACACAAGTGGATCGGTCGACCGGTCGAGCAGTTGCTGCAGATGCGTGAAGACGGACATCGAGGACGCAAGATGTCCGACTTCGTTACCCAGAATTCGGACGTCTCCAGGACCCGCGGTGCGTCGGACTATCGCTTCGCCCTCCATGGCGACTCGTGTTCGGAGCACTTCGTGGCGATCGATCCAGTGATCGAGAGTGGCCGCCCAGATCCTTCGGTCGAGTCGGTCGTGGATACGAAACGAGGTACCCAGCCACGACGGAGTGCATCCGTCGTTGTGATGGTGCGCCTGCCGTTTCGCCTGCTCGGCATGTTTCAAGTGTGCCTCGTGTATGTAGCTGGCGGGACGCTGGTCGACAGGCCACAGTTCGGGCGGATTCACTGCGGCAGGAGTCCACTCGGTGACGGTCCCAGGAGGTAGGGGATAGTCGGCAAGTTCCGTGAATTCCATTGGGAAACCTGATCTCTCGAGATGGCGAAAGGTGGGGATCGTGAACGGGGCGGATGTTTGTAACCGAGAGTGACAGATGATTAGTCAAGGCAAGTAGAACGCGACCTGAGGCTCCGCGCAACTGCTTCGGTCCGGGATGTGACGAGGAACATTCTGCTCGTTATTTCGGACAATTCGAATACTGGACATCCGGTTTACTGCCCTGGTCACCTGTCAGTTGATCGATCAATCACTCTGGGGTGAAACAAATTTCAACAGACCGTTGTGAACTCCGTCGGACGGCGAAGAATGTGCGCATGCGAATGTCGGAATATGTTTGTGTGTAGCAATTTTCGTAAGGGTTTGACTGTATCTCTTTTAATTGCAACAGGGTTCGTGTACAGCCGTCGTGCCCGTTCGGCGCGCGGATTGTTCACCGAGTATTGACATGCTCGGCATCTGCCGGTCGTATGCAGACGGTATTTGTAAGCGATGACTGATCCGATGGAATACGACCTGGTTGTGATCGGCTCCGGCCCGGGTGGTCAGAAGGCTGCCATCGCGGCGGCCAAGCTGGGTAAACGGGTAGCGATGGTCGAGAAGGGCAACATGCTCGGGGGAGTGTGCGTCAACACCGGCACCATTCCGTCGAAGACGTTGCGCGAGGCGGTTCTCTACCTCACCGGGATGAACCAACGCGAACTGTACGGCGCAAGTTACCGCGTCAAGGAGAACATCACTCCGGCCGACCTGCTGGCGCGAACCCAGCATGTCATCACCAAAGAAATCGAAGTCGTGCGATCTCAGCTCCTGCGTAACCGCGTCGAATTGCTGGTAGGGGTCGGCTCGTTCGTCGACGAGCACACCATCCTCGTCGAGGACGCCTCGCGCGGAGACAAGATGACGATCACGGCAAAATTCGTTGTGATCGCGACCGGAACGTTGCCTGCCCGCCCGGCGGGGGTGTCCTTCGACAGTCACCGGGTGCTCGACTCCGACGGAATCCTCGATCTGACCTCCATCCCGACCACCATGGTCGTGGTGGGCGCGGGAGTGATCGGTATCGAGTACGCGTCGATGTTCGCGGCACTCGGCACCAAGGTCACCGTCGTCGAGAAGAGAACGTCGATGCTGGACTTCTGTGACCCCGAGGTCATCGAATCGCTTCGGTTCCATTTACGCGATCTGGCGGTCACTTTCCGATTCGGTGAAGAAGTGACGGCCGTCGACGTCGGAGCGAACGGAACACTTACGACGCTGCGCAGCGGCAAGCAGATTCCCGCCGAGACCGTGATGTACTCGGCGGGACGGCAAGGCCTCACAGCGCCACTCGCGCTGGAGAACGCCGGGCTCGAAGCCGACGAACGTGGCCGCATCTACGTCGACGACAATTTCCGCACCAAGGTCGAACACATCTACGCCGTCGGTGACGTCATCGGCTTCCCGGCGTTGGCGGCGACGTCGATGGATCAAGGTCGACTCGCGGCCTACCACGCCTTCGACGAACCAGGCGCGAAGCTGATGGATCTGCAGCCGATCGGCATCTACTCGATTCCCGAGGTGTCGTACGTAGGCGCCACCGAGGTCGATCTGACCAAGGAATCGGTGCCGTACGAGGTCGGGGTTTCCCGATACCGTGAACTCGCGCGCGGGCAGATCGCCGGCGACACCTACGGGATGCTCAAGATCCTGGTGTCGACGGATGACCTGAAACTGCTCGGCGTTCATATCTTCGGCTCGGGTGCAACAGATCTCGTGCATATCGGCCAAGCGGTGATGGGGTGCGGCGGGACCGTCGAATACCTTGTCGACGCCGTCTTCAACTATCCGACACTGTCCGAGGCGTACAAGGTGGCGGCGCTCGACGTCATGAACAAGATCAGGGCTCTCAAGCAATTCCACTAGGGGTCGGGGTGTCCCCAGGTACCGGTCAGGGGCGGTCGGTGTACTTCTCGGGTAGCACTTGTTCGAATACCTGAGGGTGATGTCAGGCCTGGGAAAATAGGGCAGGGTCTATCTCTATGACCATTGCCCATGAACTTCGTGTGGAATTTCGATGCTGATCGGACTGATTGCCGCGATCGTGGCGTGCGTCGGATACGGCGTGGCGTCGGTGTTGCAGGCGTACGGCGCGCGCAAGTCGGCAGCTGCCGCCGAGCAGCGAGGCGAGGCCGGACACGTGACGGCGACGGGTGGCCCGACCTTGCGTTCGACGTTCGCCGCCGCGCTGACGGCGTCGTTCATCCTGGGCACCGTGCTCGATGCGGTCGGATTCGCCGGTAGTGCCATCTCCGCGCGGCTTATTCCACTGTTCTTGTCGCAGACAGTGGTCAGTGCCAATCTCGTCATCACGGCAGTGCTGGGGACCGTGGTCCTGGGCATCCAGTTGCATCGTCGCGACTGGTTCGCGATCGCCGCGGTGATCGGATCGCTCCTGCTGCTCGGTTTGTCTTCCGGTCACGCGGGCGGCGGGAGTTCCAACGACGTCGTCCACTGGGGTGTCCTGGTGGGCTCGGCGTTGATCTTGTCGATCGGTATCGGTTTGATCCGATGGTTGGGCTCACGCGCAGCAGTTGTCGCCGGGTTGATCTCCGGTGTGTTGTTCGGCTGTCTGGCCATTGCCGTACGCGTGGTCTACGGGATCGATCCGTTCGAAATCGGCACGATGCTCCGCGATCCGGCCGGCTGGGCAATCCTCGTCTCGGGCCTGGGCGGTTTCTATCTGCACACGGTGGCGTTGCAACTGGGATCCGTCAACGGAGCGACAGCGGCACTGGTTGTCGGCGAGACGGTCGTTCCGGGAATCGTCGGCGTCGTGGTGCTCGGCGACGCGTCGAGACCTGGCCTGGAATGGCTTGCCATCGTCGGATTCGTCGGAGCGATCGCGGGCGCCGTCGCCGTGGCCGTCTTCGGCGCGGCGAGCCACGAGGGGAAACCTGCCGAAGAAGTGACCGTCTGATTCGAAAACCACAGCCCTTCGAAAACTGGAACGCGAACACGACCACAGACGTGTTAAAAAGACACTTCAATTCGATGGCGGAGGGTCAATGGTGCACGAGGGCCAAGCGAAGCACGAGGCAGAAGCCATCGCCGGCAACCGGTCGAATTGGGACGATCGCGCCGAGGTGCATGTGCGCTCCGAAATGTATGACGTCGGAGGGTTTCTCGCCGACAGAGCGGCCATTTCCAGAGTCGTGCAGAACGATCTGTCGAGTCTGTCTCCGCACCTGCCGGCGTCGGGAGTGCGGGATCGCTCGCTCCTGCACTTGCAGTGTCACATTGGTATCGACACCATTTCCTGGGCGCGCCTTGGTGCGGTGGAGGTGCACGGGCTCGATCTTTCGCCCAACTCTCTGCGCCACGCAGCGCGTATCGCGAAGGCCGACGACCGCGAGATCACCTGGGTGGAAGGTGATGCGCGATTCGCCTCGACGCTGATCGACCGACGTTTCGACACGATCGTCACCAGCGCCGGGACAATCGTCTGGTTGCCGGAACTCGCCACCTGGGCCCAGTCGATCCACGACCTCCTCGAGCCGGGTGGGGTGTTTCAGATCCGGGACGATCATCCGATCCTCGGCGCAATGGCATTCGAGCCGTGGATGATCACCGACGACTACCTCTCCGGAGGCGGCATGCGATCGTACGAAGACTCGGCGACCTATACCGGGAACTCCGACGGACAGATAGCGCACACCGCCAACCACGAATGGCGCCACGACTTAGGCGAGGTCATTGGTTCCTTGCTGGATGTGGGTCTTCATATCGAATCAGTTTCGGAACTTCCCTACATGGACTGGCCGGCCTTCCCCGAACTCGTTCCATGCGCCAACGGATGGACTCTGCCGAGCGACTCTCCGCGGATCCCTTTGAACTTCGCCATCGTCGCCAGGCGAAATCAGCGAAGTGAGTGAGCAGAGCCGATCCCTTGGGAGACTTCGAATAATTCCTGGAGTGGCGTGGCCGTATTTCGTGCATGATCGTCGGATGGCTTTGTCCCGGTTGTTGCCTGCCAACTCGCCCTTATCGCAAGTCGGCGCGTTGAGTGTCGTGCGTCCAGGGATCGAGTGAATCGTAGTTCTTTCAAGCTAATACTTTTGGTGGATAGTGCTTTTCGCTCGAACTCTGCTCGACGTTGTTGCAACCGTTCGACGAATCTGCAATATCAGGTTCGAGTGAACCTGCGTCGCTGTTCGGTCGGTCCAGCGGTAACGGAAACCGCATTTTCGCAGATAGTTCTAATGCGCGACCGATGCCTCGCATACGTTGTGCGGTCACAGGCGCCGGGTCGTAGACCGGAGGAAAGTAATGAGCAGCTTGGATATTCAACGTTGGTCGAACGACTTCACGGCGCTGACCAAAGTCATTTCGGAAGGCATCGAGCAGTTTGTTCTCCGGTTCATTTCCAGCTGAAGTGATCTGAGCTCGCTGCCTGGCAAGGAGTTATTGATCTCCACCGCGGTTCGGAGGCCGAATCGTGATGAAGCAGAGGTTCTTACGGGGTCTGGGAGGCCTGGGCGGGGGCGAGCAGGTAGGAGAACACGTACGCAACTGCGGCGATGACCGCCAGTACGATCAAGGATGTCGGAAATCCTTGTCGACCCAGCTCATGGATCAACTAGAACACAGGCGCGATCCCGAGGCTGTGGAGTATTTCGGATTCAGGGGCTGAAGAACTCGAGTCGACTGTGCAGCCGTGCGATCGACGGGTCCCCGATCGTGCGCCTGCCGTCGGTACGAGCTTGGCTCGGAGTCATCCCGTAGAAGTTTTTGAACGCGCGCGCCAATTGGGATTTCGAGGTGAAGCCACATCGCAGGGCCAACGCGTCGATCGTTTCGTTCGGCATCTCGGCTCTGGTCAACTCGCGGTAGACGAGTTCGAGACGCTTGCGCCGTATGACAAGAGCGATTCCGCCGTCGGATGCGAATGCGCGGTAGAGCTGTGCTCGGGAAACCGACAATGCTGCGCACATGCTCGTCGGTCCGAGCCAGGTCTCCGAGAGGTGCTCGGCGATGTAGGCGTACGCACGATCGCGGAGCGAGTGATCGGGCCGCGGCGACAGATCAGGTTCGGCGATACCCAAACTGACACGCAGGAGGGAAGCGACGACGTCCTCGTAGCCGGCCGCAGCATCGGGATCGAGATGCGGTAGCGCGAGTACGACCGATTGCATGCACTGAGCGAGCACGACGGCAGGAACTCCGCGCAGTACCGTCCCGTGTAGAGAACGACCCTTCGACTCCGCTTCGACGAGGGAGCGCGGCGCCAGGAGTGTGATGGTGCGTCCGGTCGCCTCGGTTTCGACGTCAGCAGTCCAGGTTCGCCCGAGGTCGAAGAACGCGATGTCCCCAGGGCGGGCGACAAAATCCACTCCGTCGGCGTCACCACTGACCTGTCCGCCGAGGACGACCTGGATCATGTACTGATCGTCGAGTCCGCTCTCGGCGATCACAACTTTGCTGCGGTTGTACTTCTGCGCGTTGAAGGTCGTTTCACCGATCAGCGAGGTCCCGATAGGCAGGGCGGAGATCGAGCCTTGGAGGGGCGTGTCGGCGCCTATCGGCTCGGTGACGAAGAACGGACGCGTGACGACACGCCAGAAGTCGTTGGCGTCCGCAGGGTCCACCGATCGAGTCGACACGCGAATGCGGGCGGAATTCATCGGCACGCGGGCATGATATGTCAGATCCCGCAGGTCGCAGCCACTCTCCCGCAAATAAACGTCAATAGTGACCGAGCCCACATGATGAGACAAATCGGGCGTATTTGTGAGACGGCCAGTGCTCGCGTGTCGCGGTGATTCTGTCTATGTTGTTCGTTATGGGTGGACAGGTTGGGAGTTCGATGCTCGAACGAAATCTCGAGTTCGGCGGGGATCGACTGCTCGTTTGTCGGCCATCATGACATCCACTTCGAATCGGTCGCAGCTATCTCGAGCAAAGCGAAATCCTCGAGGAAGGGGCACGCTGCAAAGACGGCTCGCCGGGCGTGGAGCCACGGCGATTCGTCCTCGTCTGCTCGGGTTGATGGAACGCTCGGCGGGATTGACGGTCATCGATTCGCCGCGTGGGTTCGGGAAGACGGACCTCGCCGCGTTGTGGCTCACGACTCTCGGGCACATGCCCATCAGACCAGTTGTCTGGGTGCCGGCGCCATCGAATCGGATGACCCCCCTCGAGTACTGGAACACTGCGCTCGCAGTGATTCAAGATTCTCTGGAATCACTCGAGGCCCCGCCACGAATGCGCGAGGATCCGGTGGGGGCAATCGAATCACTACTCGACTCGTCGCCCACTCCATTCGTGTTGGTGTTCAACCGCATCGACCTGGTTGAGGGTGACGAGGTGGGACGCCGAATCGTGGATCTGATCGTGCGGCTTCCCGGATTGAAAGTAATCGTCACGCTGCAGGATCGGTCTGCGACGGACTTACTCGAGGACGTCCGCGTGGACGAGTACCTGTGCGCGAACGACCTCAGGTACACGCTCGACGAGTCCACAGTTCTGTTCGCGGAGGCAGGGATCCACCTTCCCTCGGGCATCGTCCATTCGATCTGCGAGCGTGTTGCCGGCGTTCCTGTGCTGATGAAGGTTGCTCTGAGTGCGGTTGCGGGGCTGAGTGAACCGAGTCGTGGGCGCGAACGCGTTCAGCAGCGAGTGGACCAAGCGATCCACGCGTACGTCAGTCGGACCGCTCCTCGATCGGGCAAGTCGCTCGAGTTGTTCGACTTCGCGACTACGATCGCCGCCGCCCGCACCGTCACACCAGAGATCGCTCGTGTCTTGTCCGACGATCTTGACGTGGAGGGCAAACTGGACTTGCTCGAGTCTTTCGGTCTGATATTCCGGGACGGTCCCGAGGGAGAAGCATCCTGGTACTTTGCGCCGTCAGTTCGACTGGCATTCATGCAGATACGGACCGAACAAGGGGATGGATTCGACGATCCCTTCCAGGTTCTCGTCGATCACGCTCTCGGGACTTCGGATATAGCCGGTGCCGTTCACTACGCCTTGGACGGACGCCATTGGACCAGGGTGCTCGACATACTCGAGCGTCACTGGGCCGATCTTCTGGTCGATCACACCGGATTGGTCCGGACTGCGTTGCAATCCATACCCGGCGACGTACTCAGTTCGAACTCTTCGATTCTGGTGGGCCGTGACCTGCTCGAATCACGCCTACGGCCGCAGTTGGTCAACGGCGATTCGTTGCCGACGGAACCGGCGGAATTGCGTGCGATAGGTGGTAGTTCGCATGCGCACAGCTTGTTGAACGTCGGGACGGTCCAATCGGTTGTGCTGAGAACATCCGGTAAGTACCAACGCTCTACCGAGATCACGCGCAAGTTGGCTCACGTTGTGTACGGACTCGGTGACGAGTCGTTGGGCGCGTTGGGGTCTCAACTGCCCGCCCTGCGCCTGATCTGGGGTGTTTCGCATCAACTGACCGGTGACCTCGGTGATGCCGCGGTGGAATTGCGACTCGCCTATCAGGGTGCGATGGAACACGGTCCGGAGTTCGTCCTGCGGCACGCCGCTGGCAATGCCGCGCTCAACTCCGCGCTGATCGGGGACGTCGCGCACGCGACAGACTGGCTTCACCTCGAAAGCACACACCCGGACGTTTCGGGATGGTTGGGACCGCCCTCGCATATGGGGGGAGCGATCGCGCGGGCACTGGTGGCGTGCGATCGCGTGGACCTGAATGCCGGCGCTGCCGCGATGGACGCGCTCGCCGAGATCACACCGCCGGGCGACCTGTGGGCGTTCGCGGCCTACACTTACACCAGATTCGCACTGCTGCAATCGGATCCGTTCTCGGGGCTGATTTCGCTCCAGCGCGCAGTGGCAACGCACGGGCACGTGAATCCGTGTGAACGATCACTCGGTGACGCACTTCTCGCCGCGGCGCGTATCGATCTTCTGTTGGCGTCCGGGGAGGGTACCAAGGCGCTGGAGGAATCAGTCGCTGCGCCGCATACGTTTGCTGTTGTCACGGTTTCTGTCGCTCGTGCGCATCTCCTGACGGGGGCTCCGTCACAGGCATTGGAATTGTGTCGCGAAATCGACTGGAGCGAGCAGTATCTCACGAGGTTTCGGCTCGAGTCCCTGCTGATCGAATGCGCTGCGCTGTGCGAACTGGGGAGAATCCCCGCTGCCGCCAGTCCGTGGGAGGAGGCTCGCGGACTGCTCGAAACCTCAGGTGTCCTGTCGGCGCTGGCGACCATACCGCGTGATCTGATCAGGCAACTGGAAGAGCGGGCCGAGGGCCCGAGCAGTGCCGTCGCAAGCTTTCTCGAATCCGAAGTGCCGCAGATGTATCCGGCGGCTATCGTTCAAGTCCAATTGACGAAGCGGGAGATGGACGTTCTCGTGGAACTGGGTCTCGGCATTCCGATCGGCGAGATAGCGCGAAAGTTGTTCGTATCCAACAACACATTGAAGAGTCACCTGCGAGCCCTGTATCGCAAACTCGGTGCGCATTCCCGCGAAGAGGCCGTCGCGGCAGCGCACCGCCACAACCTCCTCGGCAGTGGGCAGGACTGATCGACGTCAGTGCAAATTGCGCTCGGAGTAGATCTTCATCGCGTCACGGACCAGCGAAGCGGTGCCTTCTCCGTACTTGTCGTAGTTTGCAGTGAAGCGGGGATCGTCGACGTACATCTGGCCGAGTCCGGTGAAGGCGTCGGCGCTGGGAGTCCTTCCCTGCCAACCGATTTTTATCCACTCGAACTGTCTCTGGGTAATCGTCTGGACGTCGTCGCTTTCCGCGGGTAGGCCCGCTGTCAGTGCTTTTCCGAATGCCGCTGCGATGTCAGCTTGAGCTTGCAGATGTGCTTTCCGGTCCTGCTCGGACATCGACCGCCACCAGTTGTCGCCGCTGGTATAGGCGTCCTTGCCCCAACGCTCGATGACCTCGTCCTTGTATCGGGTGTGGTCGAACCCGTCGAAAACATCTTCCGGCATGAGTGATTCACCTTTCTTCGTCTTGTTCAACGTCCTGTTGACCGATTCGATCTGTCTCGAGATCCGCGTGCGCTCTTGCTCGAGGAGTTCGAGGTGCGTACGCAGCGCGGCGGCCGTGTCGCGTTCACCGGTGAGGACTTCGGCGATGGCCGGCAATCCGAGTCCGAGTTCCCGAAGCAGCAGGATGCGTTGCAGTCGCACCAGGGCGTCTTCGTCGTAGAAGCGGTAGCCGTTGGCGCCGATGCGGCTTGGTTCCAGGAGTCCGAGATCGCCGTAATGGCGCAGCGTTCTGCTGGTGGTACCGGCGGATTTGGCGAGTTCTTGGATGGACCATTCGCTCACGTGGAGTTCCTACTCTCGGATCGGTTGTGCTCATTCATCATGCAAGTTGACGTTGCGTCAATGTCAAGAAAGTTCTCGGTGTGCATTGTCGGGAACGTTTTATGTCCGTTTCGCCGTATCGCCACGAACGGGTCTCCAACTGATTGATTCGATGACCTAGGTCACGTGATTTGGCTCACAAATTGCCAATTTGAATAGTTGAACAAGCCTCTGTTGACGCTTTCACATACCTCGACCACGATCATCTGAACAGATCGAGTTACGCGGTTGTTGAAAATGCACGGTAGTTGAAATGCACTGCAGACGGAACGGTGGTCCACGATGACTGAACTGGTGTCGGGCGTAGCCCAGGCCAAGCCCTATGACCTCGATGATCGGTACCGGTCGGGATCGGGACCGGTGTTGCTGACCGGTGTTCAGGCAATCGCACGCGGTTTCGTCGAGCAGCACGTTCGCGACATCCGGGCGGGTAAGCGTATTGCCACTTTTGTCTCCGGTTACCAGGGCAGCCCCCTCGGCGGCGTCGACAAGATGCTCCACGGCATGCCCAAGGTTCTCGCGGAACACGACATCACCTTCATCCCCGGCTTCAACGAGGAGCTCGCTGCCACCGCGGTATGGGGAAGCCAGACGGATCTCCCGGCCGGAACCGCGACCCACGACGGCGTGACCGGCGTCTGGTACGGCAAGGGCCCCGGCGTCGACCGCGCTACCGACACCATTCGCCACGCCAACATGTACGGCGTGAACCCCAAGGGCGGCGTCGTCCTGCTGGTGGGCGACGACCCGGCGTCGAAGTCCTCCACGGTTCCGGCCGTCAGCGAGCGCTCGCTTGCCGCGATGGGTGTGCCGGTTCTCTTTCCGCGCAATGCCGAAGAGATCATCACGATGGGTATGCACGCCGTTGCACTCTCGCGGGTGTCCGGTTGCGTCGTAGCGCTGAAGATCGTCGCCGACGTCGCCGACGGTGCCTGGACGATCGACGGGAGCATCGCGGACTTCGACATCGTGGTTCCGGAAGTTCAGTTCGAGGGCAAGCCCTTCGTCTACAAGCAGCGTCAGATGGCTGCGCCGCCGGACAGTGTCATTGCCGAGGCCGATCTGTACGGCCCGCGATGGGATCTTGTTCACGCGTACGGAACTGCCAACAATCTCGATGTGATCGAGGTCAACCCCTCGGGTGCGAAGATCGGTATCGCCGCCACCGGTACAACTTTCGACTCCGTCCGCCAAGCTCTGGCAGACCTCGGCGTCGATGATGCGGCGCTGCACCGCGCCGGGATCCGTCTCCTTCGCATCGGAATGTGCTACCCCGTCGTGGGCGAGAAGATCAGGGAGTTCGCCGAAGGTCTCGAGCAGATCGTCGTGGTCGAGGACAAGACCGCGTTCATCGAAGCTCAGATCCGGGAAGTCCTGTACGGCACCGACGATGCTCCTCGCATCATCGGCAAGCGTGACGGCCAGGGCCGTCTGCTCATGCCTGCCAGTGGTGAACTGACCGCAGGCCGGCTGCTCGCCCCGTTGCGGCGCGTACTGAAGCCGCACGTCGAGCTCAAGCGCACCCTCCCGGCACCGCTGTCACTGAACGTGCTCTCCGCCAAGCGAACCGCGTACTTCTGCAGTGGGTGCCCCCACAACCGTTCCACCGCTATCCCCGAGGGTTCAATCGGCGGCGGCGGAATCGGTTGCCACACACTCGTCACCATGTCCGGCCGTGAGGACAGCGCTGTCACCGGCCTGACGCAGATGGGCGGCGAGGGCAGCCAGTGGATCGGGCAGGCACCGTTCACCGACGTGCCTCACCTGTTCCAGAACATCGGCGACGGCACCTTCTTCCACTCCGGTCAGTTGGCTGTCCAGGCATGCATCGCCGCAGGCGTGAACATCACCTACAAGTTGCTCTACAACGAAGTAGTGGCGATGACCGGTGCACAGGACGCAGAAGGTGCCCTCTCCGTTGCTCAACTCAGCCACAAGCTGACCACCGAGGGCGTCAAGCAGATCATCATCTGCGCCGACGAGCCTTCGCGCCACAACAAGCGCGCCCTGGCCAAGGGCACCAAGCTCTGGCACCGCGATCGCCTCGACGAGGCTCAGAAGGAGCTTCGCGAGATCAAGGGCGTCACCGTACTGATCTACGACCAGCACTGTGCGGCCGACGCTCGTCGCCAGCGCAAGCGTGGCACGCTGCCCACTCGCAACACTCGCGTCGTCATCAACGAGGCAGTGTGCGAGGGCTGCGGTGACTGCGGTGTGAAGTCGAACTGCCTCTCGGTCCAGCCTGTGGACACCGAGTACGGTCGCAAGACGAAGATCGACCAGACGTCCTGCAACACGGACTACACCTGCATGGACGGCGATTGCCCCTCATTCGTGACCGTCGAACTGGTGCCGGGCAAGAAGGCTCCCAAGGCCGCACGTCCCGTCCCGCCCGTCGTCGCAGATCCCGATTTCGGACCGCTCACCAGCACGCAGAACGTGTTCCTCGCGGGCATCGGCGGCACCGGTATCGTGACCGTCAACCAGGTGCTCGCAACTGCGGCACTGCGCGCCGGCCTCGAGGTGGAGAGCCTTGACCAGATCGGCCTGAGCCAGAAGGCCGGACCGGTTGTCTCGCACCTGCGTTTCAGCTCCAGCGCGCTCGAGCCGTCCAACCGCCTCACCCCGGGCAGCGCGGATTGCATCGTCGCCTTCGACCTGCTGACCGCGACGGACAACAAGAACCTCGACTACGGCAACGCCGAGAAGACGGTCTCCATCGCATCGACGTCGCAGACGCCGACCGGAGACATGGTCTACGACAAGGCTGTTCGCTACCCCGAGGAGACGTCACTCCTCGCCCGTCTCGACAAGGTGTCGCGCACCCTGCGTTCGTTCGACGCACTCGCCGCGGCACAGGAGTTGTTCGGTAACACCGCAGCCGCCAACTTCCTGCTGATCGGTGCTGCCTACCAGAGCGGTGGACTTCGTCTGCCGGCCGAGGCCATCGAAGAAGCGATCGGCATCAACGGCGTTGCCGTGGACGCGAACATCGCGGCATTCCGTTGGGGCCGTGCAGCAATTGCCGACACTGCAGCGTTCTCGGCGGTCACCACGCCGGCCAAGTCCGTCCGCGAACCCGTTGTCGCACCGGCTCACATGTTCGCCGGAACCACCTTCACCGGTGAAACCCTGCGACTGGTCGAACTGCGTGCGGCACAGCTCATCGAGTTCCAGTCCGTCAAGATCGCCCAGCGCTACATCGATCAGGTTCAGGCAGTCTGGACTGCTGAACGTGCCGCAACCGAGCGGACCGATTTCAGTGAAGCGGTCGCCCGCGGCCTGTTCAAGTTCACCGCGTACAAGGACGAGTACGAAGTTGCTCGCATGCTGGTCGATCCTGCCTTCATCGAAGACGTCAAGTCGCAGGTGCCGGCCGGGGAGAACCTGACCTACAAGCTCCACCCCCCGATCCTCCGAGTGATGGGCCGCAAGAAGAAGATCGGCCTCGGGCCCAAGTCGCATGTTGCACTGAAGGTTCTGGCCAAGGGCAAGAAGCTGCGCGGTACCAAGCTCGATCCCTTCGGCTACATGCACGTCCGCAAGGTCGAGCGTGAACTGCTCGCCGAGTACGAGGCCATGATCGCTGATCTCTCTCGTACGCTCGCAACCGACGGATACGATCGCGCCGTCGAGATCGCGGCGCTGCCGGACGTGGTTCGCGGCTACGAGGACATCAAGCTCGGCAACATCGAGCTGTACAAGACTCGCCTGCGCGAACTCGGTGTCGGTGAGTAGGAGCGTCAGCGAGTAGATCGAAGAAGACTGTGCCCCAGCGACCGTTGTCGCTGGGGCACAGTTGTATTCAGAGCTGTATCGTACGGAAACGGGTTCAGGAGGGCGGGAACTGGCCGTCGGCGACCACAGCGCTGCCGTTCCACGTGAAATTCACGATATTCGGTCCGCCTTGAGGGCAGCAGAATGCGTCGTCGTCGAGCAACCATCGGTATTGGACGGACACCGAATTCTTGTTGCTGTCGATGACGTGTGTGTACGAGTACGGCTTGCTGGTAGCCGTGCCCAGGTAAGTCCCGTCGTGGAAGAACAGGACGTGTGACTGATACGTCGCATCGCCCACGCCGTCACCATCGACCGAAACCCAGAGCAGGTCAGGACAATTACCGATCTGCTCCTCGCTCGCGGATCTCGGTATCCAGCTGCCGCCGTTGACGTCGGTTCCCAAGGTACCGATTGCGTCCGTGACAACCGGGGAGTCGACGTCGAGACAGGGACCCGAAGCCGGGACTGCAGGCGTCGTCGCCGGCACGGATTCGCTTGCTGGGGTGCCCGATTGCGGCGGGGGAGAACTCGTTACCGTCGTCCCGGATTCGTTTGCCGTCGAGGTCGCCGACGCCGTTGAGCTTGACGCTGTTGAACTAGCCGCCGCCTCGGGTGTTCCTTCGGTCGACCCGCAACCGGCGACCGTCAGGGCAGTGGCCGTCACCAGTGCAGCGGCTGCGACGGCGGCCGAAATCGGAGCTTTCCTGCGCATGCGTCCTCCAGAGTGTGTGGGTTCACGTGTTCAAGTCCCTCCTTCGTTCTGTCGCCGGGCCGCATGCGTGCGTTATCGAACAACCGGTAACGATCAGCTATCGGGCTTCGGTGTTGACGGCTTCGGCGTTTGTGGCGCGAGCGGAGTCGTATCGCACGGATCCGGCAACCACGGTCATCGCGATTTCCGTGGTCAGGAGAGAATCGACCCCTTCGGTGAACGGATCTTGTTTCAGTACGACAAAATCGGCTGCTTTTCCCCGAACCAATTGGCCGGTCACATCTTCCCACCGGCACGAGTAGGCAGCGTCGCGGGTTGCGTGAGCCAGCGCGTCCGCGAGGGGGAGTGCGTACCCCGGCAGGTTGGGTGCCAGTGACGGATCGATTGCGGATCGACGGGTGGTGGCGATGAACATGTTCGGCAGCGGCGGGTGGGGCGCCGTCGGAGCGTCCGAACCCAACGCCAGAACCGCTCCGGCCTCGGTGAATTCGGGCCAGGGGTACGCGCGATTCACCCGGTAGTCGCCGAGCATCGCCTGCCAGTTCTCTTGGATAGCAGGGTCAGCGTGAACCGGTTGCATCGAGGCGATGATTCCCAGGCGGGCAAGCCTTTCGACGTTGTCCCGGGTGATGGACTCCAAGTGTTCCATTCGGTGCCTGCGGGGAATGTCTCCGTTGACGGCGATCGCGTACTCGAGTGCCGTCAATCCGATCTCCGACGCCTCGTCGCCGATCGCGTGCATCGCGATCTGCAGGCCTGCGGCGTCAGCGGCTGTCACGACGGGGATCAAGGACTCGAGATCCCAGATGGGCTCGGCGTTGGTGCCGTCAGAGTACGGCTCTTTCATTGCGGCAGTGCAGCTGTCGATCACACCGTCGATGATGATCTTGATTCCGGCGATACGGAGCCACGGACCTTGGACGCGCTCGTGGAGTTCGATCACGTCGTGAACTTGTCGGACGTTGTCAGCCTCGTTGTCCTCGCGGGTCATCAGCCAGTGAGCCGCGACGCGCAGCGGCAATGTGCCGTCTCCTGCATCCAATGCTCTTTCCAGCGAAGCTAATTCGTCCGCGCCGAGAGCCATGTCGACCGCGCCGGTCACGCCGTCCTCGAGATAGTGGCGGAACGCGAGCGCGAGGGCGGCGTCCCGGTCCTCGTCGGATGCGAGCTCCGCCAGTTTCGGCCAGACGTAGAGCATCATGGCGGTCTCGTACAGCATTCCGGTGGCTTCTCCGGTGTCCGGATCCCGGCCGATACGACCGCCGATCGGATCGGGAGTGTCCGCGTCGATGCCGAGTTCTCGCAGTGCTGCTGTGTTCACCCAGACCGAATGTACGTCGTTGGCGTCGAGGTACACCGGGCGATCGGGTACGACGGCGTCGATCATCTCTCGGGTCGGGTGCCCTCCATCCAGGGCGGAGAACAACCAACTGCGACCCAGCAGACGTGGTGCATCCGGGTTCGATTCCGCGAATTGCTTGATGCTGGACTGAATGTCGGCGAGATCGGTGGCATCACGCAGATCCAACTTCTGCAGCGCGAATCCCATCATGACCAAATGTGTATGTGCGTCGACGAAACCGGGTAGCACGACGGCGCCTTGGAGATCGATCACCTCGGCGTCGGGAGCCAGGATATCGGCATAGACGGTTTCGCCCACGAATCTGAGCTTGTGGTCCTCGACGACTATCGATTCGGCCCATCCGTCGTCGGCAGCCGTGAAGATCTTTCCGTTGCGGTAGTGAGTGAAGCTGTCATTCATGACTTCTACGTGATCCTTACGCGATGACGGTAGTAGTGATGGCGGCGCTGTGGTGACGATACGCACCCTCGGTACGTGCGGAGAGTCGGGAAACCAAGGCGAACGGGACTAATAGAACGAAGCTGATCCCGGAGATGATGACTCCGAAGGTCGGATACCCGAGGCTGGCCGTCACCGAAGTGCCGAACAGTGGCGCGAACGCGGAGCCTATGAGGTAGGTGCCCAGTAGTGGGGCCGACCATCGGCCGGCGGCGTCGAGCGCGGCCGAGATGGCAACCAAGACGATGAACGTGGCCGCGTAGACAGTGTTCCAGGCGATGACCAGTACCAGGTAGATCGTGGGATCGGTGGTGAGGCTGGCAGACAGCTTCAGGATTGCCCCGAGTATCAGTAGCACGGAGATCGATACTGTCCGACTGACCCGAGAACCCAACGCGGTCAAAGTAACAGCCGCGAGCACGCCACCCGCCGTTGATGCGCTCAGCGCGAGACTCATTTGTTGATCCGAGAGTCCGGCGTGCTCGGAACCCATGATGCCGAGTACTGCCCACAGTGAGTCTTCGCTGATCGCCCAGACTGCAAGCATCGCGAGAAATGCGGTTCCGGCAAAAGTGAGTCGTTTCGCGCTTACCCCGGCGGGGAGAGTGGTGGTCGTCTTGGCGGACTTCGCCGTCTCCGGCGACTCTTTCACCGGGGATGACGGCAACCAGGTGACCGTTGCTGCGGTAGCCAGTGCCAGGACTGCGACGATGCCGAATGCGTTGGTCATGTGTGTGCCGAGGATGGGTATGAGAGCGAGGACGGCTGTGACGACGACACGGTTCACGAGGCCGCTGATGCTTGACGCCCGGTCCGGGTTCGTGAGCGCGGCCAGTGCCGCTCCACCAACGGATGCAGATCCGCCAGCGCCGATGCCGCCGACGATGATCGCGGTACACGCGATCATCGTGGACGGTGCGATGGCCGCAACGCCGAATGCGGCTGCCATTGCCATCAGGCTGACGCGGCCGAGGAGATGACGATGCCGACCCGATGCGATACGAGTGGTGGCGAGGCAGGTGAACGCGCAGACCAGCAGCGATGCGGTCAGGACGGCACCGGCGGCGGATTCGGTGACACCGAGGTCCTCGACCATTGCCACGATCATCAGGGGGATGAGGTTCGCGGTGATGAATCCCATGACACCGATGCTGAAGACGGCAATACCGCGGTTGGCGGTGAGTGGAACCCGGTCGGACTGCGTAATCGCAGAAGCGTTGATTGGCACTAGGGCAACCCCATGTCCTGAAGGGGGGTGGCGGAACCGACCCCTGATGGCGTGATGCGAGTCACTTAATGAATGTGATTCGTTAAGTATGGGGATGGGCCCTGCCTCGGTCAAGGGGTATAACGAATTTGATTCGTTAATTGTATGTTTCGGGATACCGCCTCCCGCAAAGTGGCGTCGCCGGTCTGTTTCTGTTGTGAGGCTTATGCTTCCGCAATGGCTGAGATTGCGGAACGCACCCGCTACTTCGAGCGCTACGTCACTTTCGTCGACGCGATTGTCGCCATTGCGATCACGCTGCTCGTCCTGCCGCTGGTCGAACTCACCAGTGACCACCACGGCACCACGTCGGAACTCCTGCGCGATCACGCTGCGCAGTTCTATTCGTTCGCCCTGAGCTTTCTGGTGATCTTCCGTCTCTGGTGGTCGCAGCATCGGCTGCTTCGTTTCGTGGTCGACGGAGACAAGGTGGTTGTGCGCGGGCTGGGGTTGTGGGTGATGACCATCGTGTTCTTGCCGTTCCCGACTGCGCTCGTTGCAGCGCCGTCGCAGGATCTCGGAACCAGGGCTCTCTACATCGGGACAATGGCAGCCAGTGCTGCGTGCCTGGCGGTGGTCGCGTGGGGTCTGGTTCGCAACCCTTCGTTGAGTGAAGAGAATGCGAAGCCGCATTTCACCGCTGAAATCGTCACTTTCCTGATCATGGTGGTGGCGCTGCTCGTCAGTGTGCTCGTTCCGGTGACGTCGTACTTCCCGCTGTTTCTTCTCCTGCTGTCGACGCCGATCGAGAAGCTGTGGAACCGAGTGGCGGCGAAATGGAGTGGCGGCGAAATGGAGTCGCGGTGAAGGTGAGATGAGCTAGTCGGCGCGAGCGGTCATCGCGGATTTCTTGGCTTTGTTTCCGCAGATGTTCATCGAGCACCAGCGTCGGTTGTTGCCGCGGCTGGTGTCGACGTAGAGGCCGGTGCACCCGTCGCCCTGGCAGGCTTTGACGCGGTCGTGGTCGGGTCCACCGAGCACCGCGATCGCGTCGGCAGCCACTATCGACAAAGCGTCGCGGATCGGATTGTCTCCGGCTGATTTCCAGAGGGCCCGGCCACTCTCGAGGACGAGGTGGGCATCACCGAGTTCGGATGCGGTGTTGACGATCCCGACATCGGCGCGTGAGGCGCGGCGGTCCTCGCATACGGCGGTTCCGATGCGATGAATGGCCTCACGTAAATCCTGCGCGCCGCGGAGGTCGTCTTCTGTCGCGGTTGCTGGGGTGTCCATCAGATCGTTGGCGCGTAACCATAATTCGAGTCGCTGCGGGCTCGTGAGTCGTTCGAACCTCGAGCCGTTCCGATTGGTGAGGGTGGCGGTGAAGCGGAAGGCGAGCGTGTCGTTGTCGAGTCGAAACACGTCCCGAGCGGATTGATCAGCTCCTGCTTCGTTCACTTTCATCCTCCTTTGTAGCGAACCATCTCAACCGGTTCGACAGCAACTGTACCTGTGTGAGAGTGTTGAACCGTCTTAGATGGTTCAGCATTTTCGAGAGGGAAATCCATGACTTCTGTTTCCGTGGTCGGTTTGGGTGCGATGGGTCGTCCCATCGCTCGAAATCTGATGGGTGCAGGCTTCGACGTGACGGTGTGGAATCGCAGCACTGAAGCGGTAGCCGAATTGGTCGCGGAAGGGGCGACCGGCGCGAAAACCGTTGCCGAGGCATTCCAGTCCGGTGTTGTGCTGTCGATGTTGGCGGATGATTCGGCCGTGTCTGCGGCCATTCTGGATCCCGCCGTACTCGCATCCGTTCCGACTGGAACCGTGCACGTCAACATGGCCACCGTCAGCGTCGGCCTTGCCAAGCGCGCCGCCGCACTGCACGCCGAGTACGGCATCGGGTACATCGCGGCGCCGGTATTCGGACGCGTTTCTGTTGCTCAGGCCGGCCAGTTGAACATCATCGCCGGCGGCGACAGTTCCCTCCTCGAGCGAGTGCAACCCTTCCTCGACGTCATCGGGGCTCGCACGTGGCCACAAGGTGAGCGTCCGGAGCAGGCCAACATCGTCAAGATCATCGGTAACTACCTCATCCTTGCCGCGATTCAATCCTTGGGTGAGGCAATCACATTGGGGGAGAGGTCAGGTGTGGACGGAAGCCAACTCGTAGAACTGCTGACCTCGACGATCTTCCCGGGGCCGGTCTACTCCAGCTACGGAAACCTCGTCGCGACGCGTCAGTACGAGCCTGCAGGATTCACCACCACTCTGGGCCTCAAGGATTTGAGGCTTGCGCTCGACGCCGCCGACAGCGTCGATCTGGATTTGCCGTTCGGCGGCGTACTTCGAGGCGTGCTCGCTCAGGCTCTGGCGAACGGTCAGGGCGAGATGGACTGGGCGTCGATTGCAGAACTGGTCCGTTCCGGCCAGTCGGGTGAAGGCAGTCCCGAAACGCCGACGAGGTGAGCGCGAACTCGGACGGGACTGCGACTTCGGCACTGGCGGAGACCGATTCCGTCCGGACGCTACCGCTGGCCGGGTTGTCGGCACTCGCAATGGCAGGTTTCATAGCAATCACAACCGAAACCATGCCGGCCGGACTACTGGTGCAGATCGGGTCAGGGCTGTCCGTATCTGTCTCCGGCGCCGGGCAATTGGTCACTGCATACGCGTTGGGCTCGGTCGTCGGGGCGGTACCACTGATCGCATTGACCCGAGGACTGCGACGGCGTGCTGTCCTGGTGTCGGCGACTGTTGGATTCGGTGTCTTCAATCTGGTGACAGCGCTGTCGTCGAATCTTGTTCTCACCTTGGGTGTTCGGTTTCTGGCGGGCATGGCAGCAGGTGTGGTGTGGGGGTTGCTTGCGGGGTACGCACGCAGGATGGCGCCCCCTCATCTGCAGGGGCGGGCCGTTGCGGTTGCCTCCGTCGGACAGCCGATCGCGCTGGCAATCGGCGTTCCGATGGGTGCGTGGCTCGGGACCCTGGCCGATTGGCGCGTAGTCTTCGCCGTGATGTCGGTTGCTGCGCTACTTCTGGTCGTGTGGATACTCACGGTGATGCCGGACTTTCCCGGGCAACAAGCGGATCGGCAGCTGTCGGTGCGGAAAGTCCTGGTCCTGCCGGGCGTACGACCGATTCTGTTTGTCGCGTTCTTGTGGATCTTCGCGCACAACATCGTGTACACGTATCTGGCGGCGTTTCTGGATCGCATCGGTTTCGGCGATCGGTTGGGAATCGTTTTGTTCGTGTTCGGACTTTTCGCCTTCGTGGGCATCGGTGTGGTCGGGGTGTTTGTCGACCGGGCCCTTCGAAGTCTCACCGTGCTGAGCTTGGTGGTCTTTGCCGCAGCTTTGACGGCGTTGGGCGTCGGCGGTGACAGCTTCGCAGTGATCGCAGTCAGCGTTGCGGTATGGGGCGTGGCATTCGGAGGCGCTCCCACTCTCCTTCAGACTGCGCTCGCCGACACGACGGGCGACGCTGTGGACACTGCGCAATCGGTTTTCGTGACGATCTTCAATGCGGCGATCGCAGCGGGCGGCGTCGTGGGCGGGCTGATCTTGGCGGA
This sequence comes from Rhodococcus sp. FW305-130, assembly GCF_058788335.1. Classification (NCBI taxonomy): domain Bacteria; kingdom Bacillati; phylum Actinomycetota; class Actinomycetes; order Mycobacteriales; family Nocardiaceae; genus Rhodococcus; species Rhodococcus sp. FW305-130. The sequence continues at coordinate 669,453 of NZ_JBYTAP010000001.1, forward strand.
CAGGGGTGCGGGAGCGTTGCCGTTGGTTTCGCTGGTGCTGATCGTCGTCGGTGTTCTTGTGGTCAGTATCCGACAATTCGGACATAGCTTGTGATTCACTTCACGCATGCGAAAGTCATTGCTGGTGGTTGCTCTCGTTGCTACTTGGTTTGTCGCCGGAGCGATGCCCGCGGGGGCTGCGGATGCGAACTGGTCCGGTGATTACTCGCTCAAGCGTTTCGCCGCGACCAAGACGGGCACAAGTCTGGCCGCCAGCCAGTGGGAGCCGGATTTCTCCGATACATACACGTTCGAGACGGATTGCTCGAGCGGAGTCTGTATCGCCACAGTGGTCGGCGGTCCGGCTCCCGCCAATCCGACGTTGCCGCAGCCTGCGCGATACACCTGGGACGGAACCAGTTGGGTGCACCCCTATGACTGGGAGTGGGATTGCTACCAGGGGGAAGGCGTGCCCAAGGTGTGGGCACCGGCGCACTCCGAGGCGTATTACACACCTCAGCCCGATGGCAGTCTGAAAGGTTCGTGGCGTACCGACATCGCGAGTGGTCCCTGCGAGGGATCGGTGATCATGCACGTCGAGGCGTACCCGGTCGGTCGATCTACCGGATCCTTCGGTAGTTGAGAACGATCTGTGGCCCGAAGGTGTTGAAACAAATCTGAGCCCGCGGGAATTGATCGAGCCCCATGCACGTTAATTGAGTCAGTAACGCTCAACTTTCTGCAAGGAGGCTTCGGAATGCCAGCATTCTTCGGGCCCGAGGGTCCCGGTCGCATCGATATTTCCCGGCTCATGAGCAGGGCCACCCAGCAACTCATGGCTGACGCTGCACGTGTAGCGGCTGCTCGCGGTGATTCGGATCTCGATGCACTGCACCTTCTCCGCGTCATGGCGGAGCAGGATCCGGTCCGCACGCTCATGCAGCGCGCCGGAGCCGACCCGAAATCCGTGGTCGACGCCGTCGATCTGCGGCTGCCACAAGGCCGTGAGCAGGGGGCCTACTCTGCTCCTGCGCTCAGCAGCGCCGTGAAAACCGCTCTACTCGAGGCTCATCAACTGGCCCGAGCCCTGGGATCGACGTACATCGATCCCGAACACCTCTTCATCGCATTGGCTGGTGACCCCGATCATGTTCCGGGTCGTCTGCTCGCTTCGGCCGGCATCACGCCGGAGAAGCTGCAGGCAGCGGTTCAGAATCCTGCAGCCGGTCCAGTCGAAGACGAGTCCACCACACCGACGCTCGACAAGTACGGCGTCGATCTCACCGATCGCGCACGCAACGGCGGCGTCGATCCGGTGATCGGCCGCGCCGACGAGATCGAACAGACCATCGAGATCCTCTCCCGCCGCACCAAGAACAACCCCGTCCTGGTGGGTGAAGCAGGCGTCGGCAAGACTGCCATCGTCGAAGGTCTCGCCCAGCGCATCGTCGACGGGGATGTCCCGGAATCGTTGGTGGGCAAGAGGATAGTCCAGCTCGAACTCTCGAGCATGGTCTCGGGTACTCGCTACCGCGGAGACTTCGAGGAACGGCTGACCAAGGTGATCGACGAGATCACCGCACACAAGGACGAGCTGATCGTCTTCATCGACGAGATGCACACCATCGCCGGTGCCGGAGGCGGCGCCGAAGGTGCGATGGATGCCGGAAACATCCTCAAGCCCAAGCTCGCTCGCGGTGAACTGCACATCGTCGGCGCCACCACGCTCGACGAATACCGCAAGAACATCGAGAAGGATCCCGCGCTCGAGCGGCGCTTCCAGCCCGTACAGGTCGGAGAGCCGTCGATCGAGGACGCAATCGCGATCTTGAGCGGGCTGCGCAGTCGGTACGAGGATCACCACAAGGTGCACTACACCGACGAGGCGATCACCGCTGCGGTGGAGCTGTCGGCACGTTACATCGGCGACAGGTTCTTGCCGGACAAGGCAATCGACTTGATCGACCAGGCCGGCGCCAGGCTTCGGTTGAAGACGGCCACCGTGGACACCGCTGCTCTGCAGCAACGTCTCGAGCAGCTCGAGAGCGACAAGGAGAAAGCCGTCGCCGACGAATTGTACGAGAAGGCGTCGACCCTGCGTGACGAGATCAACGGCGTCGCAAAGCGTCTCGAGAAGGCAGGGTCCTCGGTTCCTTCCGAGGAAACTCCGGATGTGACTGCTGAACAGATCGCCGAAGTTGTCGCCCGTGCCACGGGTATTCCGGCCAGCCAGATGACTCAAGCAGAGAAAGATCGCCTGCGCCGTCTGGAAGAGGAACTGCACGGTCGTGTCATCGGGCAAGATGACGCCGTTCGCGCAATCGCGCGTGCGGTGCGTCGTAGCCGGACCGGTATGAGCGATCCGGATCGTCCCGTCGGTAGCTTCCTGTTCCTCGGACCTACCGGTGTCGGCAAGACGGAGCTCGCAAAAGCTCTGGCTGCCACACTCTTCGGTGACGAGAACAAGATGCTGCGCTTCGACATGAGTGAGTTCGGTGAGAGGCACACGGTCAGCCGATTGGTCGGTGCTCCTCCCGGATACGTCGGCTACGGCGAGGCCGGGCAGCTCACGGAACAGGTGCGTCGTAACCCGTACTCGGTGATCCTGCTCGACGAGATCGAGAAGGCACACCCGGACGTGTTCAACACCTTGCTCCAGGTGCTCGACGACGGGCGTCTGACCGACGGCCAGGGTCGGACGGTGGACTTCAAGAACACCGTCGTGATCATGACCAGCAATCTCGGCTCGGACATCATTTCGAGCAAGTCCGGTGGACTGGGCTTCACCACAGGTGATGCAGAGTCGGCGGAGAAGCCACTGCGCGACCGCGTGATGGCCAGGTTGCGCGAATCGATGCGGCCGGAGTTCCTCAACCGCATCGACGAGATAGTGATCTTCCGCAAGCTCGACACCGAGCAACTGCACCGGATCACTGATCTGTTGCTCGACGACAGCCGGAAGCGGTTGCAGTCCAAGGGCATCGACATCGAGTTCACCGCCGACGCAGTGGACTGGATTGCCGAGCACGGGCATCAACCCGAGTTCGGGGCTCGCCCGTTGCGTCGTTCGATTCAGCGTGTGGTCGACGACAAGATCGCCGACATGCTGCTCGATGATCTCCTCGAAGAGGGCGGCAGCATCACCGTCGCGGTTGACGAGGGTGAGTTGGTGTTCAGCTAGGAGGGGCACAGCCCCCGTGAGCGGTTAGGGAGTCCCTGGACTCCCTAACCGCTCACAGGCGCGCAGCGCCCAAAATCTCCGCCGCCAGGGCGTCGTTGTGCCGGAAAAACCCCGCATTGGTACGGGGACGAGGGAAAGCCGCCGACCAGTTGTGGCCTGCAACCCACGGCCCGGCCGCGAAGCGGCGAGGATGAGCTGTGTTGTCCTGGTCGAGAATTCGTGAAGTACCGTCGACGGCGAGCTTCGCCGAACTGTCGACGGTCGCACGAAGTTCGACTGCCTCCCCCCGACCGTGAAGCGTCCGCAGGAGCGAGTCACCGCTCGCGCTGATGGACGCAACCGGCAAGCGTGCTTCGACGAGGGTGTTCGCGGCCACGATGTCGGTGTGCGACGCACTACGAGCGACAAAGATCCCAGCCCCCGTTACCGGGTCGATTTCGGTGGAGAACGCCGAATCCGGCCCGAGGAACTGGACGATGCCGGCCTCGTTGAGCGCGATCAACTGTTCCAGTCGCTCGGGTGGCGGACCACTGGCGATGAAGCTGAAGAACGAATGAAGCCAACCCTCGACGTCCTTGGCGACGGATTCGGCCGGGATTCTGCCGCGCCGCAGCAATTCTCCGACAGTCATGTACGTCGACAGCAGCGCTGAGAAGACAGCGGCGTCGGCGCTGAAATACGGGTCCGACCTCCGCGCGACGTCTGCCGAGATGTATTCGTTGATCCGGGATTGGACCTCGGCAAGTCCGTCGTAGCGCTCACCGCCGAGTGGGCGGTTCAGTCGCTCGAGATCGATACGGTCTTCCGGCTTCGGAACTGCGTTCTCGACCAGTTCCTGCAATCGAGACGATCCCCAAGCCAGCGAGGCGAATTCGGCGTCGAACTCCTCCCAGGTGCCCACCGTCCGATCCGGGTGCGACGCGAACAGTTCGTGATAGTGGGCGCCTGCCAATTCTTTCGACGCCAGCGGCCAGATGTCGTTTCGGAAATCCAACGGCCCGTCGCCGGGCACAAGATCAGCGGTGAAGAACCGGGGTAGCGGTGGCCGCGCGTCGGCGATCGAGTACGAAATCTTGGAGTGGTACGGCACGCCTCGACGAGATCCGGCGTACAACAGAGGTTCCCGACCCGAGGGAGTGTAAGTGAGGGTGCCGTCCTCACCGCGTTCGAAGACGCCGCCGCGGCTCTCGGCGAGGAGAACCATCCAGTCGATGAAAGCCAGCCCGAGCCCGGCGATCAGAACCGGTTCGCGTTCGGGAATGACATCGGCGTCGAGGTCGGCGGTGTATCCCGGACCTACGTAGGTCAACCCGTGCTCGGACGCGAAGCTGGTCAGCGCGGTTTCACGCGGGGCAGCCAACGCATCGGGGTGCCCTTGCGCGAGAAGGACGGCCGTCGCTTCGATGACAACTCCGTCGTCCAGATGAACCGTCTGTATCTCGCCGACGTTCACGATGTCGACCACGGATCGTCGATGAACCCGAACGTCGACGTGCGCTGGTGCAGAGTCGACCGCGGTCTGGAACACCCAGTTCAGGTATCGGCTCTGTAGTGACCTCGATGCAAACGACGACGGGGTGATCATCGGAACTTCTGCCGCGATTTCGGGAAATTCGGCAAGTTCAGTCGAGTGCTCGGCGACCCATTCCGCGAGGGTCGGACCCGGCAGCACCGGGCCGGTCACGGCGGTGGTCTCGTCGGTGAACATCGTGACGTCCGCGGTTGTCGAATTCATCCACAGAAGCGGCGCCTGGCTGCCTCGCCAAATGCGGCCGGCGCCTGCCGGATACGGGTCCACGACGTGAATGTCGATCGGTACGGGATCGGCGTTCACCGATTCGTGAGCGAGGATTCGCTCGAGTACGCCGGTCCCGCGGGGGCCACCGCCCACGATCACGACGACAGCTGCTGTCCCCACTGAGGTACGGGGTCGATCGCCTGGCACGAGTCCTCCATCGGACCTGGCAGAAAGCACCCGCACCTCAGCAGAGGGGGTTGCTGCGACGTCACGGAGCCAGGACTCTCGATCGCTCTGGATGGTTAGTCCAGCTTATCTTCGGAGAATCGTGAGGCAAGGAATTCCGGACATCAGATCAGCGTGAATCAAACAGTTGTCAATCGTTATCTTTCGGTTTGCGTTGCCGGCAGGATCCGAGCGTGAACATCCCCGAAGCCGATTCGTGATCCCCCGACGCCGGGAGCGGTGGCCGAGATGGCGATGGTGTCGCCGTCTTCGAGAAAGGTTCGAGTCTCGGAGCCCACGGTCACGGGTTCCTTGCCACCCCAGGTCAGTTCGATGAAGGCGCCGCGCTGATCCTTGTCCGGTCCGGAAATGGTTCCGGATGCAAAGAGATCGCCGGTGCTCGCTGCTGCGCCGTTGATAGTGGTGTGCGCGAGCATCTGCGCCGGCGACCAGTACATTTGGGCGTAGGGCGGCCGGGAGACGACGTGACCGTTCCATTCGACGGCCAGGTCGATGTCCAACCCCCACTTCTCCTCGCCGCGCAGGTAAGAGAGAGGTTCGGGGTCCTGCACCGGCGTATCGATTCGGGCAGCTTCGAGCGCGAGTAACGGGACAACCCACGCAGAGATGGACGTCGCGAAGCTCTTCCCGAGATTCGGGCCGAGAGGGACGTATTCCCACGCCTGGATGTCCCGGGCGGACCAGTCGTTCACGACGACGGCGCCGAAGACGTGCTCGGCAAAGTCGTCCGGGGTGATGGAATCGCCCATCTTCGAGGGAGTTCCGACGATGAAGCCCATTTCGGCCTCGATGTCGAGGCGGCGGGACGGTCCGAAATCCGGGTTTTCCTGATCGGGTGACTTGCGCTGTCCGCAGGGGCGAACGATATCGGTGCCGGAGACGACGATGGTGCTCGAGCGCCCGTGGTATCCGACCGGAAGGTGCTTCCAGTTCGGCATCAAGGGGGCAGCGTCGGGTCGGAACAGGCGTCCGAGGTTGGTCGCATGATTTTCCGACGCGTAGAAATCCACGTAGTCGGCCACCGCGATCGGCAAGTGCATTGTGACTGAGTCGACGGGAAACACTGCGTCCGAGTCTATTTCGCCGTTCACTAGATCCGTGATCCGATTACGCACCGATACCCACTGATCTCGGCCCAGCGCCATGAACGCATTCAGAGTCGGTTCGGCGAAGACGGAATCTCCCAGTGTCGCTGCGAGATCGACCACCGAGTCGGCGACCCGAACACCAACACGCGGTGATCCTCCGGCGGGGGAGAAGATGCCGTATGGCAGATTGTCGATCCCGAACAACGAGTCGGCGGGAATGTCGATGGTCGTGACGGTCATACGAGTGTTCCTTCGGTTTTGTCGGAGCGGACGATCAATCCGAGACCTTCGAGCTCGGTGAGAGGGTCCGAAATGCTACAAGTCCCGAACGAGAGGAAGCGGCGACGCACCTCGCCGGCCTCGTCCGCGGTCAGTTCGGCCAGGGCTTGCGCGATCGATTCGCCATCGCGTTGCGCCAGAGCAGCAACAACTTCCGAGCGGTCGGCGCCCCGCCTCACAGCGTTGACGGCCACCATGATGTTGAGGAAGCCGTGCTGCTCGAAACCTGTCTCCGGATCGGTATTGCGCACGCCGTGATGCAGTCCCGCGGTCGCCTTGAACGGGATACCCGCTCGGACAACGGATATCACGGCGTCGGCGAGCTCGTCCTCGTCCGGGTACGCTTCGGCGACAATTCCTCCGGTGCGAAACTTCGCGGAATACCCGGCGGTTTCGAGCGCCGTCAGAAAGTCCATGCGTCGATCACCGCGGGGTACCTCGACAAAAATGTCCAGGTCGGGATGAGCGGCATGGACGGGAGCGAGTTCCTCGAAGGCGGCTTCGGCGTCCAACCCGTCAGGAATTCCCACTTCGACGGCGGCGACGCTGACACCGGGGATAGCGAGCGCGTTCGACAGTGCCGCCGCCGTATCGGCTGGACCGGCCGGCACAGTCAGACTCAGCGTCACCGGGTTGTCAGCTGAAACGTACGCGGCCAGTTCGCTCAATCGCGGCGCGGGAAAGACGAAGGGCCCGACCAGTGCGTCATAGTCCGCCTGCTGGTAGGCCGCGTGGGCCGGAACTGCCTCGGCGAGAGGAGCATTGCCGGGTGGGAAGAGTGCTGCGTCGTCGCACAGGCCGCGCAGGAGTGCGGAGATGATCGTCATTGCTGAGGCCCCCGCCCTGCCCAACTCCAGGCGTACGCTTCGTCTTCACAGGCCAAGGCTCCCTCACCCAATTCGAGGGGCCGGAACGTATCGACCATCACGGCCAGCTCGTCGAAGAACTCGGCGCCGATGCTTCGCTCGTATGCGCCGGGTTGTGGGCCGTGGGCGTGGCCGCCGGGATGAATCGATATCGAACCCTGCCCGATGCCGGAACCCTTGCGTGCCTCGTAGTCTCCGCCGCAGTAGAACATGATCTCGTCCGAGTCGACGTTCGAGTGGTAGTACGGCACGGGGATCGACAGGGGGTGGTAGTCGACCTTGCGGGGCACGAAGTTGCAGATCACGAAGTTGTTCCCCTCGAATGCCTGATGCGCGGGCGGCGGCTGGTGAACACGGCCCGTGATCGGCTCGTAGTCGGAGATGTTGAAGGTGTACGGGTACAGGCATCCGTCCCAACCGACGACATCGAAAGGGTGCGTGGGATAAACCATTCGGGTGCCGACGATGCCCGCCGACGTGCGGTGCTTGACCAGTACCTCGATGTCGGTGCCTTCGGCGATCATGGGCGCGGTCGGTCCGTGCAGGTCTCGTTCACAGAACGGTGCGTTCTCGAGTAGCTGGCCGAAGCGGGAAAGATAGCGCTTGGGCGGGACGATGTGACTGTTCGCTTCGATGGCGTAGGCACGAAGTGGTTTGTCACCCTTGGGGATCCATCGATGCGTTGTGGACATCGGGATCAGGACGTAGTCACCTTCACAGGCCTCGAGTGTGCCGAAGACAGTCTCGACGGTCGCCTCGCCAGATTCGATGTAGACCATCTCGTCGCCGATTGCATTGCGGTACAGGGGAGATGGCGCCGCCGCAACGACGTAGGACAGTCGCACGTCGGCATTTCCGAGGATGAGACGACGGCCGGTTACCACGTCGGTCTCGTTCCAGGTGCTTTCGGGAAACAGCGTGTGGAGTTTCAGATGGCGCGGTTTGAGGGGATGGTTGGGGGTTGTGCTCTGATCGCGCAGTTCCCAGACCGTTGCGTCGACGATGGCCGACGGGATCTCGCGGTGGTAGAGCAACGAAGAATCCGAGGAGAAACCTTCCTCTCCCATCAGTTCTTCGTAGTAGAGGTTGCCGGACTCGTCACGGTGTTGGGTGTGACGCTTCGGTGGGATGTTGCCGAGTTGTCGATAGAACGCCATGACGGGGCTCCTTCTGTGCTGTTCTGCCTGGCTCACCTCCACCAGATAGTAAATACATTAACTAAAATGATGTGATGGGCGCAACCCTTCAAGGGGGTTCGGGTCTATGTCAGTTACGTCCGCGTACGTCGAACTGGCTGCGGTTGGTGATCAGTTTGTCCAGGAGCATGACAAGAATTCGCTGTTCGGCCTCGCTCAGGACGCTGACCCAGGCGTGTTCGCGTTCGTTCTGCTCGCGAAACGCTTCGACCATGGCTTCTCGGCCTTTGTCGGTCAGGTACAGCTGGACCGAACGGCCGTCGTTCTCGGTGGGCCGACGATCGATCAATCCGTCTGCCAGCAGCGACTTGGACAGATTGGAGACCGCTGCCCTACTCATTCCGGTGAGCTCGGCGGCTGCCTTCGGCTCGATCGGACCGGCCAGCCAGGTGACGAACAACAGTCGGAAGGAGGACCATGACCAGCCTCGAGGGCGGTGGATCGACGACTCGAGATCGTACGTGACGACGTTGGAGGCTCGGTTGAGCGTCAGGAGAACCTCGGTGGCGAGCTGATCGCGAAAGCCGTGTTCGGTGGCCAGCTTTTTGTTGGCCAGTTCGATGAACGACCAGAAATTGAGTTCGCCGACGGTTGACTGGTCATCGGTTGTCCGGTCATTCATGGACTAACCCTAGCGCGATCGGCAGGTGATTAATCTATGTACTAGATTTCGGGGTTCTGATGAAACTTCGCAACCTGGCACTGCGGTCGAGGTTCTGAACTATCGTGACGCGCGTGACTGTGCGCAGCGACGAGTTTCCCCTGGATACCGACCTCATGTCGGTGGGGCAACTCGAGCGGAGACGACGATTGACCACGGCGGTGGTCGAGATGCTTGCAGAGATGCCGTCGGATCGAATCCAGATGAAAGAAGTGTCGGAGCGTTCAGGCGTGGCGCTAGGCACTCTCTATCGCTACTTTCCGACCAAACAGCAACTTCTTGCTGCGGCGATGACGGCGTGGAGCGGGCTCGAATCGGCTCGTCGTCCTGAGGAGTCGCGAACAGGCGGCGAAGAGAGCAACGCGTACGAACGGGTTCTGGCACTTCATCGCCGCGAGATGAAGGCATTCGAGCGTAGGCCTCACTTCGCTCGACTCGAGATCGAACTCCATTCGTCCTCGGATCAGTTCGTGATCGAGTCGTTGGATCAGCGCGCGGCTGCCCATCGGAGAATGCTGTTCGAATTGATGGACGGTATTCCGGCCGAGACGGCGCGGGTTGCGGCCGTGGCAATGGGCGGCACGATGTTGACGGCCCTTGCACTGTGGACCAGTGGCCGGATCGGGTTCGCAGAGGCCCAGCGGAACGTCGAAGACGTCATCGGACTGGTACTTCGCTGAACGATGTCACTCTAGAATTCAGTTCTTGTTTCTCTCGCTGTGAATGCGAATCATCGCTGCAGCTTTGTGAAAACGAAGACGCAGGGAGCGTCCTTACCTAGAATTCACTTACAAAACTGCCGGGATGTCCGATCCAAGGATCGACGTGTCCGTGAACTGTGAAAGTGAGTCGCAATGAAGCGCTCGTACCGAGCTCGCTCTCGAATCTGGATGGTTGTCCTGGCGTCGGCGACACTGGTGGTGACGGGGTGCGCCGGTAGCAGCCAAGGTACGACCACGGATGCATCGGACGTGACGGTCGGAGTTGTCGGTGACCAGAACAACGGGGGAGAGCCGCGCTCGGGTGGCACCGTGTCGTTTGCCACCTACAACGGGATCAGCAGTCTCGATCCGGCTGACCGTCAGGACGGCGGCGCTACCGGTGGTAGCGAAATGGCGGCCATCTACGACCTTCTGATTCGCTTCGATACGGCGGCGGGCGAATACGTTCCCCACTTGGCGCAGTCTTTGTCGGCCAACGGCGACAACACGGTGTGGACACTGAAATTGCGCGACGGCGTCACCTTCAGCGACGGCACTCCGATGGACAGTGCGGCAGTCCTGTGGAGTATCGATCACTATCTGCAGAAGAAGGGAACTCACGCGCTGGTGTGGAAGACCACTGTGCGCGAGACGAATTCACCGGATCCGAGTACGGTCGTCTTCACATTGGCGCAGCCGTGGGACGAGTTCCCGATCATGTTCACCACCGGTCCCGGCATGATCGTCGCGCCCTCGTCGATGGCTACCGGCACGTTCACCCCGATCGGGGCAGGTCCGTTCACCGTCGAGAAGTTCGCCTCCCAGGACGAATTGGTGCTCGCTGCCCGTCCGACGTACTGGGACGGGGCACCGTACCTCGAGAAGTTGCGCTTTCCGGCAATCGTCAACGAGAAGAGCAAACTCGAGGGATTGCACACCGACGGAATTCAGGTCGCCTATCTGAAGTCTCCCGATTTCATACACGAGGCTTTCGAAGCCGGTGATCCAGGATTTGTGTACTCGGCCAGCATGGCCGGCGTTCTGGCAATCAATCAGCGCGACGATCGGGCAGCGAAGGACGAGCGCGTGCGTAAGGCGATTGTCGCTGCGGTGGACCCGACTACGTTCAACGAGCGAGTTCAGGGCGGCTTCGGCGAACCCGGCACCGACATGTTCGCGTCGTGGTCGCAGTGGCACGGATCGGTGGCCGGGAACGGCTTCGACCCCGAGGCGGCGAAGAAGTATCTCGCCGAGGCGAAGGCCGACGGTTACGACGGAAAACTGACGTACGTCGGTATGAACGATCCGGCGACGCAGCGCAGCGCACTGACGTTTCAGTCGCTCTTGCAGGCAGTGGGTTTCACGGTCGACATCACCTACGCAACCAGCATCAACGATCTGATTTCCATGCTGTACGCGAAGCATGACTACGACGTGTCCTACTTCGCGTTCAACGTGCTGGAAGAGTCACCGTTCGTGCGTATGTACGGCAACCTGTTCAGCGAATCGCCGTCGAACATTCTCGGCTACAAGAACGCTCGGATGGACGAGTTGCTCGGCAAGTTGCAAACAGCGTCGGGCGAGGATGAGCGGCGAGCCGTCATCGACGATATTCAGACCGTGGTCAACGAGACGGCGCCGATGGCCGTGGTCAACTCCGGCAAGGTTTTCATCCCGTGGCGCGAGAACGTGCACGGAGTGATGCCGAGTGCGGACGGGATTCTGCTCTTCGGCAACACGTGGTTGAGCTGACCCCCCGTGCGCCTTTTTGGTAGTGCCCACCACCAAAAAGGCGCACCGGGGCTTCGCCCCTAAAGCTCCGCTCGTACCACCTTCGCGGCTTCGACGAGGTTACGCAGTGACGCTTCGACCGCGACGGAACCGCGAGTCTTCAATCCGCAGTCGGGGTTGACCCACAATCGTTCGACCGGAACAGCTTTGAGTGCTTCGCGTAGCGACTCCGCGATCTCGTCGACGCTCGGCACCCGCGGCGAGTGGATGTCGTAGACACCGGGGCCGACGCCGAGGTCGAACCCGACCGAACTGAGATCGTCGAGGACCTCCATGTGTGAGCGTGCCGCCTCGATGGACGTGACGTCCGCGTCGAGGCCGGCGATGGCGCCGATCACCGCTCCGAACTCGGAGTAGCACAGGTGCGTGTGGATCGCGGTGGAATCCGCGACGCCCGAGGTGGCCAACCGGAAGGCGCCGACCGACCAGTCCAGGTAGGCGCGCTGATCCTCGGCACGCAGTGGGAGTAGTTCTCGCAGAGCCGGTTCGTCGACCTGGATGATTCCGATTCCGGCGGCCTGCAGATCGACGGTCTCGTCTCGAATGGCCAGTGCGACTTGATTTGCCGAGTCGGCGAGGGGTTGGTCGTCGCGGACGAACGACCAGGCCAGAATGGTGACGGGTCCGGTGAGCATGCCCTTGACCGGCTTGTCGGTCAGGGACTGTGCGTACGTGATCCAGTCGACGGTCATCTGCTTCGCGCGCGAGACGTCGCCGTACAGAATCGGCGGACGCACGCAGCGGGTGCCGTACGACTGGACCCAACCGTTGGCGGTGGCGAAGAATCCGTCCAACTGCTCCGCGAAGTACTGGACCATGTCGTTGCGTTCCGGCTCACCGTGAACAAGCACGTCCAGGTCCAGCTTTTCCTGGAGCGCAACAACTTCGGCGATCTCGGCGCGCATACGGTTGACGTACTCGGCTTCGTCGATCTCACCTTTGCGCAGTGCTGCGCGAGCGATGCGGATCTTCGAGGTTTGCGGGTACGAACCGATGGTCGTCGTGGGCAGCGGCGGCAGAGAAAGCAGCTCGTCCTGGGCAGCGCGACGTTCGGCGGCGGGCGCGCGACCGGTTGCCGAGTTCAGCACCGCGTCCAGACGGCCTCGAACACTCGCATCATTGAGTCTGCGATCGTCCTTGCGGGTCGACGCGGCCGCTCGTGCCAGAGCGAACTCGTCCTCCACCGACTCTCGGCCCTGTGTGAGAGCGGTTGCGAGAGTTACTACTTCCTTGACCTTCTCGGTGCCGAACGAGAGCCAGGAGCGCAGGGCCTTGTCGACATCGGACTCAGCGTCGAGTGTGTACGGAACGTGCAGCAGGGAGCACGACGTGGAGACGGCAAGCGTGTCCACGCTGCCGAGCAAGGCACCCAAAGTGCTCAGTGCCGAGTCCAGATCGGACCGCCAGATGTTTCGTCCGTCGACCACTCCGGCGACGATTAGTTTGCGGGCGAGTTCAGGTACGGAGCCGATCGAATCCTGACCGGCCACCAGGTCGACGGCAAATCCTTCGACGCCGGTGGACGCAAGCGCGGGCAACGCGTCACGCAGCGAACCGAAGTACGACGCCAACAGGATCGACGGCCGCTTGGACAGCGCTGAAAGCTGTTCGTACGCAGCGCGTGCCGCTTCGATTTCCTCATCGGTGCGATCGCCCACGAGGGCGGGTTCGTCGAGCTGAACCCAGCTCGCACCGGCCTTCGCGAGCCGACCGAGTAGATCCGCGTAGAGGGGGAGTAGTTCGTCGAGCCGCGAGAGCAGCGGCTCGTCTGTGCCGACAGCCTTCGAGAGCAGCAGGAAGGTGGCCGGTCCGATGACGACCGGGCGGGCTGCAATGCCGTCGGAAAGTGCTTCTGCCAGTTCGGACAAGACCTTGGACGGGTCGAGTGCGAACGTGGTGGACGGTGAAATCTCCGGCACCAGGTAGTGGTAGTTGGTGTCGAACCACTTCGTCATTTCGAGTGGCGCGATGGTGTCCGTCCCACGGGCAGCGGCAAAGTAGCGGTCCAACGGATCGGCGACCGACGCGACGCGGTCGGGCAGCGCGCCGAGAAGAACTGCGGTGTCGAGCATCTGGTCGTAGAAGGAGAAGGTATTGACCGGGATGGAGTCGAGGCCCAGGTCACGGAGGTCGGCCAAGCCCTGCCGACGGAGGTCACGGGCGACAGCCTGCAGGGCGTCGGCGTCGATGCGCCCTGCCCAGTAGCTTTCGGTTGCCCGCTTGAGTTCTCGATGAGGACCGATGCGCGGTGAGCCCAGCACGGTCGAAGTGAATGTTGTTGTCACGGAGTTTCTCCAGATTGCCAATGCATTGATGGCCACTGCCGGCAGACGGGTACACCTCACGAGACCTCGAGTTTCGGCGGACAGTACTGCCCGCACCGCACACGAGGTCCGATGGAGATCTACACGCCCATTCCACGAGGCGGTGGACCGTCGGGCACGGCGTGCCCGACACAGTCGGCAGGTCTTCGGACTCGCGGGCACTCGATCGAGTTGGATCGAACCTACTGGCCGTCGCTTCCCAGGCGGATGCCCAGTGCACATAAACGGCGGTCGTTCCTGCTTACCGCTGCGGGACAGTCCCGGATTTTCACCGGGTTCCCTCTCACTCCGACAGCTTGCGCTGACGGGGCTTCGACGCCGGGAACGGTCTTCGGGGCTCCTCATGACCGCGCCGGGCGAACCAGCTGCATCGACCAGCATAAGGCCAACCCTCCCTGAGCAGTCAAGGAGAGTCGGCGAAGGGCGCTACGCGCGTGACATGTAGGAATTCGAGTCCGGTGGTACGCGCGGAAGATTCTCGGAGGAACGTAGATTCTCCGCCATTTCGACAAGCAGATCCTGCGAAGACGGCGATAGATCGACGACGCGAGAGGTGAGGTTTCGCAGGCGCACGTTGTGCAGCTGTTCGAGGAGAGAGAGGTCCGCCTCGCCGCCCGAGATCGCGGGCGGAGTTTGATCGGACGGGGCGTAGAAGTAGTCCGGATGGACGTTGAAGAAGTGGGCGAGGGCGGCAACCACTTCGGGTGACGGGTTGGTTCGGACGCCGGTGCGCAGTTGGGACAGGTACGGCGTCGAGATGCGGCAGCCGAACTCGGTCATGCCGCGAACGACCATCGCGTTGGTGACGTGAAAGTCGGCAGTCTCGAACAGCGAGTTCAAGCGATCGTTGAACTGGTTCGACATGAGACGTCCCTTCCCCCGTTACGCACAGGCTCCGTCGATTCAATTAACTGCATCATAGCCAGTTATCGAACGATTAGCTGTTTTGGATTCTCGCGGAGGGGGTTGTTTGCAGGGAAAATCCCTAGGGTAGAAGGTCCCTACTTTGAGTGATCTGGACAAATCGCCGTCAAGAATCGAACGGCGAACTATTTGCCGGGGAAGCGGATTCCGGCCACGCGGATCAGAGCCAGCCGTTCGACTCGGCGATTCTGACGGCTTCCGCGCGCGTCGACGCACCTGTCTTGCCCATCGCGGATGACAGATGATTTCGAACTGTCCCTGCGGACAAGAAGAGCGCCCCTGCGATGGCTGCCACGGGTGCGCCGTCGTGAGCGGCGCGCAGTACTTGGGTCTCACGCTCCGTCAGGGGCGACTCGCCGCTGACGAGGCTGTCGGCCGCAAGGGTGGGATCGACGACGCGCAGTCCGGCGTGGACACGCCTGACTGCGTCGGCCAACTGCCTGGCGGGTGTGTCCTTGACGACGAACCCGCCGGCCCCGGCGTGCAGGGCTTTGCGAAGAAATCCGGGACGTCCGAACGTGGTGACGATCAGGACTCGGGTGTCGGGTGCTGCCTCGCGAAGGGCCGCCGTCGCGGCGATTCCGTCCATGCCGGGCATCTCGACGTCCAGAAGCGCGACATCTGGGCGGTGTTCGAGAACAGCGGCCACAACCTCGTCGCCGCGACCGACCTCGGCCACCACGGAGAGGTCGGATTCCAGATCGAGTAGTGCGGCCAACGCTCCTCGCACGAGCGCCTGGTCGTCCGCCAAGAGCAGCCGTATGGTTGCTCGATCGCCCTGGCTGTTCACTCTGTCTCCTGTTCGACTACCTGAAGTGCAAACCCCTGCGGCTGGGGATGAGTGATGATCACTCGTGCGCCCGACGCTCCGGCGCGCTCGCGTAATCCGATCAGACCGTTGCCGGAAGACGTCGACCCGGCCCCTTGCCCGTCGTCGACGACCGACGCACTATTTTCGTCGACCGTGATCCGGCAGTGGGTCGCACCGCTGTGTCGAACGACGTTGGTGACGCCCTCACGGATCGTCCATGCAAAGAGTTCGCGAAGACGCGTGGGAACCATGTCGGTACTGCTCGGCACCTCGTCCTCGATACCAGCCGCACGCAATGCCTCTCGTGCTCGGGCTATCTCGACGGGAAGAGAAATCCCACGAAATCCTTCGACGGCTGAACGCACGTCTGCCAACGCGTCACGCGAAAGTCTTTCGAGGTCGTCGAGTTCGTTGCGCGCACGTTCGATATCGACATCGAGTAGGCGATTGGCCAGTTCGGCTTTGATCGTGATGACGGTCAGCGAGTGCCCGAGGATGTCGTGCAGATCGCGCGCCATCCTCGTTCGCTCCTCCATGATTGCCCGCTGCTCCTGCTCTTCGCGTTCATGGAGCATGGCGAAGTTGCGGCTGATCAGGGACATGATGCCCCAGGTCGCGAATGCGGCCGCGCAGACTCCGAGCGAGAGTCCGGAGTAGTTCCCCCACCCGGACGAGAGGCTGACTATCTCCACGGAGGCCGCGAACACCAAGGCGAGAATGCCGCCCGCGACGGTCGGCAGCAGCGTCACCGCTGTCACCGCGAGATACGGTGCGGCTGCCAAACCAGTCGGCCCGACGCTGACGATCATCACGGCGGCCAACGCGGTCAAGGCGGCCAAAGCCAGTGCAGCTTCGCGAATCGTCGGCCGAGTCATTGTCATTCGACGCCGCTGCTGCGTTGTGGCGAACGTGTAGAGATAGAGCGCACCGAAGGCGACCGTCGCGAGAATCCCTGTCCAGCCGCGCAGTTCGTCGCGCAGATTCCATCCCTCGATCAGCGGCCCGCCGAGAAATACCATCCAGACCGCCGCGAAGAGAACGCCGAAACGATTCCGCCGCGGGAGCGCGACGGAATCTTCTCGGTCAGTCGTTTGCGACAACTACACACGCTCCGTATCTCGTTGGAACCGCCAGATCGCTCCGCCGGCGAAGATGGCGAACCACACCAGGATATTGACGATCCAGGTCCAGTGAATGCTATTGCCCGTCAACGGTGCGTGGGCGAGGGCGTTGATGCCGAACATCGGGGTGAACTGTGCGATGGTCGCCCAAACGGAACCGTCGGTGAGCGGTACGAAGAGTCCGCCGCCGAAGGCGAGCAGAGCCAGTCCCGGTCCGAGCAGCTGCATGACGTTCTCACTGGGGAGTAGATACCCCATGAACAGGCCGAAGGCCGCGAAGATCGACGATCCCAACCAGGCGATCAATGCCGTTGTGAACCAGAGTGATCCGTCCATCTGCGCCGAGGTGAACGCTCCGACGACGTAGACGACAAGGATCGAGACGAGACCGAGCAGCATCGCCATGATCAGTTTGACGGCGATGTAGGCGACCGGGGTCAGGGGAGTCAGCCGAAGTTGTCGGCTCCATCCGGACGCTCGTTCGATCGAGACCATCGCTCCGCCGCTGGTGGTGGCCAGCATCGCGCCGTAGAGAGCCATGCTGATCATGATGTACGCGGCGACATTGCCGTGCCCGATCCCGTGGTCGTCGTCGCCTTGACCGAGCCCGAAGACGAGGAAGAAGACAACCGGCATGACGAGCGTGAAGATCATCGTGCGCCGATTGCGAGTCAGGCGACGAAATTCCAATCGCAGTAGCGTCGTGTTGAATCCGCCGAGAGGTACGACGGTTCGCTCGGCTCCGTAGGTGTTCGCTTCGGTTGCAGTGGTCATCACTTCTGTCCTTCGGAGTTGTTCGACGTGAGTGCGATGAATGCGTCTTCGAGGCCACGCGAGACGATTTCGAGATCGCGAGCCTGGGTATTGGTCAACAGGAACCGTGCAACGGCATCGGTGTCACCCGAGTGCACGAGCAGTGACTCACCGCGCACCTCGACGGCGTCGGAGTTCGGTATGGCTCGCAGGAGTTCGTCGGTGATGCCTGGAACAGTCGCGCGCAGGGTGCGCCCGGACGCCATCGCCTTGACCTCGGCGGTGGTCCCGTCTGCGACCACGGTGCCTTGCCTGACCAGGATGATGCGGTCGGCGTAGACATCGGCCTCTTCGAGGTAGTGCGTCGCAAAAAGCACAGTGCGACCGTGATCTGCGTCGGCGCGGATGGCGGACCAAAAGTCCCGACGCCCTTCGACGTCCATGCCGGTGGTGGGCTCGTCGAGAATGAGCAATTGCGGGTTCGACAGCAACGCCATCGCAAATCGCAACCGCTGTTGTTGTCCGCCTGAGCATTTGCTGACCAGGCGATCGGAGATGTCGAGGATTCCGGCTCTCCCCAGCACTTCGTCGACCGGACGGGATTGGGCGTACAGGCTGGCGGTCAGCTGCACCGTCTCGGCAACCGTCAGCTCTTTCAGTAGTCCGCCGGTCTGCATGACTGCGGAAACGAGTCCGCGGGCGATCGCCGATCGGGGTGACATTCCGAAGACGCTCACGTCGCCCGACGTCGGCCGGGACAGGCCGAGGATCATGTCGATGGTTGTCGTCTTGCCTGCGCCGTTCGGGCCGAGGAACGCGACGATCTCGCCGGGGCGGATGCTCAGGTCGATACCCTTGACGGCGTCGACGGTTCCGAAACTCTTGCGAAGTCCGGTCAACCGGACGGCGTCGTGTGCCGATCCTTCACTGAGTGTGTGCAGTGCCTGTGGTGAATGCCGTGCCTGTGCTGAGGTCATACATAGAATCTGCTCGCTTCGAGGTCGTGATCCCTCGTCCGTCCGTCATTCTTCTGCCATGACATTTGTCATCGGGTCGGCCGGTATCTGTTTCGGTGCAACCTGGCCGAGGCGCGCGAGGACCAACCCCGCGATGATTGCTGCGCCACCCACAGCTTGGAGTGCAGTGACGGATTCCCCGACCAGGATCCACGCGGCGAGGACCGCGCACAGCACTTCGGTCAGCGCTACGAGAGATCCGATTGTCGGCCCCAGCAGCGTGATTGCGGCGATGCCGGTGAGATAGGCAATGACAGTGCTGACCAGGACCAGGACCACCACCGGCAGCCATACGTTCACCGAATGGTCTGCCACGACGGCGTTCGAGGCCGAGAACTGGAGGGGGAGGACGCCGACGAGTCCGAGCGCGCCGATGACCATTGCACTGACCGTGAGCCCCGATGCCGCGAGCACAACAGGATGGAGATCACCGTCCGCACGTTCGGAAATGACGAAATAGACTGCAAGGCATGCCGCGGCGGCCAGTCCCCAGGCGACTCCGACGGCACTGATCTCTGCCGATCCGAAGACGTCGATCACCACGGCGGCGCCGATCATGGCAACCGCCGCACCGAGAAGCGTCTGCACGCTCGGACGCGCGCCCTTGGTTATCCACACCCATCCGATGACGATGATGGGTGCAAGGTACTCGAGAAGCAATGCGACGCCGACCGAAAGATGTTGCACGGCATTGAAGAAGCACAGTTGAACGCCCGAGATCGCGAACACCCCGTACAGCAGTACCGTTCGCGTGTGGGCGCTCACCTGTCGTAGGCGAGGCCCTTGGGTGGCTACGGCGATCACCATCATCACCAGTGCGCCGCCGGCAACGCGCGCGAACACTGCGCCGCCGGGGGACCACCCCGATTCGATGAGAGACTTCGCGAACGGGCCCGAGACGCCGAACGTTGCCGCGGACAGCAGAGCGAAGATCAAGCCGTTGCGAGAGTTCACGTCGTCACCCGTCAGGAGTAAAAGCGATTACGATGCTGACATTAGGTTGATAGAGCTCAGGAGTCAAAGTGCATTTTGCTGGTGACACGGAATCGGCGCTCGTCTTCGCCGCGTCGTTGGTCAACACGGCCCGCGGCGGGGCTGAACTGCTTCCGGATCAAGAGGAGCTGACACGGTTTCTCGACGCGGATCATTGGACCGGCAGGCGGGACGGCACGCGGGAGGAATTGACGGCGGTTCGTGCGCTGCGTCCACGACTGCGAAAGTTCTGGGAAGCCGCGGGAGTGGACGACGCCGTCGAGGTGGTGAACACGCTGCTACTCGAATCCGGCGCGAGGCCGCGGCTCACCAGGCACGACGACCTCGGCTGGCATCTGCACGTCACCGCTGACGATTCGCCACTGGTGGACCGGATGGCCGCAGAAGCGGCGATGGGTGTGCTCGATCTGATCCGAACCGACGAATTCTCGCGGTTGCGATGGTGCGAGGCCCCGGACTGCGAAGCGGTCTTCGTGGATTTGTCGCGCAATCGTTCGAAGCGATACTGCGACACCGGAAACTGTGGGAACAGGGCGCACGTCGCCGCCTATCGTGCCCGTAAATCCGGTGCGTGACCAAGCGGTGTTCGGAGGGATAGAACCAGGCTGAGTGAATACCTTGTCGGGAGCCAGGATCGGTCTAGCGTTGTGAATTCGGAACAGATTTCGCGAAGCCAGGAGGATGGTCGGTGGCCGATCGTAGGCGTCCACTCAAGACGGTGACCGGTGTCAGCGGGGCGGTGAGTATCTACGACGCAGCGATCGATCCGACGACGTCGACGGTCGCGTCCGCGATCGACGTCGCAAAGACGGCCGAGGCGAACAAGATCGACGGACTGTTTGCCGCCGACCTGCTGAGTTTCGGCGCGCAGGGCGCGATCGGCGCGCAGGAGCCGTTGATCTTCCTTGCCGCGCTGAGTGCGGTCACCACCCATGTGGGGCTGATCGCCACCGTCACGACGACGTTTCATCACCCTTTCAACCTGGCACGGTTGTTCGGCACCCTGGACCACGTCAGCAATGGTCGAGCCGCATGGAATGCCGTCACTTCCTCACTCGGAGAAGAGAACTACAGCGACCTGGACCTGCCGAGTCCGGAGGAGCGGTACGCCCGAGCGGCCGAATCGCTCGAGGTGGTCAACGCGCTCTTCGACAGTTGGAAGCCCGGCGCCCTGACCCGGGGAGAGGGCTCAGCGGTGCTCGATCCGTCGAGGGTGGTCCCCATCGAGCATCGAGGCAAGTACTTCACGGTGCAGGGGCCGCTGAACATCCCCTCCCTGCCGCAGCGTCGTCCGGTCCAATTCCAGGCCGGCCAATCTGCCGGAGGTATCGAACTGGGTGCTCGCTTCGCGGAGGTCGTATTCACTTCTCTCGCAACCTTCGAGGACGCGGTCACCTACACGAAGACGATCCGCGCCCGGGCGGCAGAGTTGGGGCGTGGGGACGAACTGCCACTGATTTTCAGCTCGTTCCACGCAACGTACGGCGCTACCGAAACCGAAGTCGAACGATTGGTCAGAGAAGCCGAGGAATCGACGGACTTCGACGCCGGTCGCACGAGGCTTGCCGACATGTTCGGCGGTGACGTGGATTTCTCGGAATTGCCGCTGGATCGGCCGATCCCGGAGTCGTTGTTGCCGGACCCGTCGTCGGTGAATCGACGACGGGGCCGGGTCGAGATCTTCGGCAAGCTCGCATCACAAGGAAAGACTCTGCGTGAGTTGATCATCGCGTCCAAGGACACCGGCCACTGGGCAGCGGCGGGCACCCCGGAACAGCTCGCGGACGCGATCGAGGAACGATACGACGCGGGCGTACTCGACGTCATCACGCTCGGTGACCTTGCCGATCCGCGTACACGCGATTTCGTCACGAACGGACTGCTGCCGGAACTACGCAAGCGCAGAATCGTGGGAACAGATTACGTCGGGGGTACCTTCCGTGAGAACCTCGAGTTGCCACCGCTGCCACCGGTTTCCAGCACCTAGTTGTTGGAGGCGAGTGAGCGCATGAAGAACATGAGGTTGGCCGGCCGTTCCGCCAGGCGACGCATGAAGTAGCCGTACCACTGGCTGCCGTAGGGAACGTAGACCCGCAGGTGATTGCCTTCGGCTACCAATCTGCGTTGTTCGCCGTCGCGGATGCCGTAGAGCATCTGAAACTCGAAATCCTCGGCTGTCCGTTCGGTCAATGTGGCGAGTTCGAGGGCGGCGTCGATCATGGTGGGATCGTGGGAGGCGACCATCGGGTACCCGTCACCTTCCATCAAGACCTTCAGGCAACGCAGGTACGACGCGTCGACTTCGCCGGGCTTTTGGAACGCAACGTCGGCCGGTTCCTTGTATGCACCCTTGCACAGTCGAATTCGTGAACCTGATCCGGAGAAGTGCCGGCAGTCGGCCTCGGTGCGGTGCAGATACGCCTGCAGGACCGTGCCGAGCGTCGGGAAGTCGCGGCGCAACTCTTCGACGATGGACAGTGTCGAGTCGGTGGTGGTGTGATCCTCCGCGTCGACGGTGACCCACGCGCCCACTTCGTCTGCCGCTGTGACGATTCGGTGAGCGTTCGCCAGGGCGATCTTCTCGCCGTCACCGGGAAGTGACTGCCCTAACGCGGAGAGCTTGAGCGAAACCTCGAGGGTGTGTTGCGTCCCAGCCGCTTCGGAAAGCGTTGCGTACGAGCGGAGAAGGGAGAGATAGGCGTCGACGGTAGCTGTTGCCTGAGCTGGATCGGTAGTGTCCTCGCCGAGGTAGTCGACCGTCACGAACCGGCCACTGGTGAGGATGTCGCGTACGGCAGAGACCGCTGCGGGTTCCGCGTCCCCGGCGACAAACCTGTCTACCAGCTTGCGAGTCACGGTCATCCCGGAGACTGTCTTCTCCAGCCGCGACGAGCGTGCCGCAGCGAGGAGTACCGGGCGCAGCGGGTTGCTCAGCGAGACGGCACTCATCAACGGTTCTCGCTCTCGGCTGGATCGACGTCCTGGTGGGGGTAGCGATGATCGGTGGGAGGAACGAAGGTTTCCTTGACGGTGCGTGTCGACGCCCAACGGAGCAGGTTCTGCGGTGAACCGGCCTTGTCGTTGGTACCGGAAGCTCGAGCGCCGCCGAAGGGCTGTTGTCCGACTACCGCGCCCGTCGGCTTGTCGTTGACGTAGAAGTTTCCGGCGGCGAACCGCAGACCGTGGTGAGCTTGATCGACGGCCGCACGGTCGGTGGCGATCACGGCACCGGTCAGGGCGTACGCGGATCCGCTGTCGATACGAGCGAGGATGTCGGCGTAGGCATTCGGTGCGGAGTCGTCGTAGACGTGCAGGGAGAGTATGGGGCCGAAGTACTCGGTGCTGAAGGCCTCGTCACTGGGGTCGTCACCGAGCAGGACCGTCGGCGAGATGAAGAATCCTTCGCGGTCGTCGTAGTCGCCGCCTGCTGCGATGGTGAGGCTGCCGGTCGACTTGGCTCGGACGATCGCGGCGGCGTTGCGGTCGAAGGAACGCTGGTCGATGACGGCGCCGCCGAAGTTCGTCAGGTCCGTGACGTCGCCGTACTTCAGTGACGACACTGTGTCGATGAACGTGTCGCCCATCTTGGCCCACACCGATTTCGGGACGAATGCCCGTGACGCGGCCGAGCATTTCTGTCCCTGATAGTCGAAGGCCCCGCGGATCAATGCCGTCGTGAGTACGTCGGGGTCTGCTGAACTGTGTGCGAGTACAAAATCTTTGCCGCCGGTTTCGCCGACGAGACGCGGATACGTCCGGTAGTTCGAGATGTTGGCTCCGACCTCACGCCACAAACGCTGGAACGTTGCGGTCGATCCGGTGAAGTGGATGCCCGCCAGGCGGGGGTCGGCCAGCGCGACTTCGGACACCGTGGGTCCGTCGCCGAGAACAAGATTGATCACCCCGGGCGGGAGGCCGGCGGCTTCGAGTAGTTGCATCGTGAGGTATGCCGCGACGGCCTGCGTCGGTGACGGCTTCCAGATCACGGTGTTGCCCATCAGGGCCGGTGCGGTAGGGAGATTTCCGGCGATGGCGGTGAAATTGAAGGGAGTGATCGCGTAGACAAAACCTTCGAGTGGTCGATATTCGACGCGATTCCACACTCCCGGAGCGGAAACGGGTTGGTCGGCGAGTATCTGACGAGCGAACGCGACGTTGAAACGCCAGAAATCGATCAGTTCGCACGGGGCATCGATCTCGGCCTGATATGCGGTCTTCGACTGACCGAGCATTGTTGCGGCGGCGATGGTTTCGCGCCACGGGCCGGAGAGTAGATCGGCGGCGCGGAGGAAGACCGCAGCTCGATCGTCGAACGAGAGGTCGCGCCAGGCCGGGGCGGCGAGTGTAGCGGCGTCGATGGCATCACGAACATCCGAGTGCGTTGCGCCCGCAAACGATCCGATGACCGAGCTGTGACGGTGTGGTTGAACTACGTTCTCCCGCTTGCCCTCCGCAGTTCGGTGGACGCCCCCGATGACCTGTCGGATGTCGGTGGGTGCCTCGGCCAGTTCGGTCAGTTTGGTGCGTAGGCGTGATCGTTCCGGGCTTCCCGGCCCGTAATTGTTGACCGGCTCGTTGGAGGGGTGGGGGACATTGGTGACGGCGTCCATGACGATCCTTCGGCAGACTGATGGGTGGGGCAGTTGTCGTGTCGTCATCAGTCAAGCCGAAAGGAGTCGGCGAGTAATCCGCTGATCGGCCAAACTTCTCGGACGCTGTTTGTTCGATCGGCTGAACCGTTTCCGCAGGAAAATGCACTATTCTCGAAATTGAGGCGTTGGAACGGTCCGGAAAGTGGGTGGTACGTGGCTATCCGTGAGGTCAGGCTCGACGCGGTCCTTCGGGCGCTGGGCGGAGCCTTTGTCGAGCTCGTCTTCGCGCCGTCAGGTGATGACGTCTTCGTCGACTCCGTGGTGTTCGCGGAGGTCGGGGACCTCACACGCCCCGGAACCGCGGACGTCGAATCCTCTGAACTCTGGCTCGCTGTCGGTATCGGCGCAGCCGAATTGGCAGCCTGGCTGAACCGCGTCGATCAGAAGGGATCAGCGCCTCGGGCCGTCATGTCGAAGGAGGCCTCGGACACGTCGGTGCGCGCGGCGGCACAGCGCGCCGGGATCGCCTTGATGGCAGTCCATCCGGACGCTCGTTGGGATCGATTGTTCACCACGATCCGGGGCGTGCTCGATCATTCGGTATCCCGTCAGGATTCGGAGGACGTTGTATTCGGCAGTGACACAGACTTGTTCGAGCTGGCGCAGAACGTCGCGTCACTCACCCGGGGGATGGTCAGCATCGAGGACGAGCGTTCCCACGTCATGGCTTATTCGGCATCAGGAGATGCTGCGGACGAGCTCCGCCGGCAGTCGATCCTCGGCCGTGAAGGACCTCGGGAATACCTCCGGAAGCTGCAGGAGTGGGGCGTCTTCGAAAGCTTGCGGCGAAGCGACGACGTGGTCGAGGTGCCCGCGCACGAAGACCTCGCGATCAGGCGAAGGTTGGTGGTTCCGATTCGCAGAATTTCCGAGAACATCAAGGGGGAGAGCGGTTTCAGTTCTGATCTGCTCGGCACGATCTGGGTTCAGGAAGGCCCGCTTCCTATCGCCGGCGATGCCGAGAGAGTGCTCCGCGGTGCCGCGGCCATTGCAGCTCGGCTGATTTCGCGCATCCGAGACGCGCCGAGTAACGAGGCGATACAGGTTCAGCGCTTGCTTGGGGTTCTCGGCGGCGGCGTCGATGTTCCTTCTCTGGCGGCCTCGTTGTCCATCCCGATGTCCGGACCCGCGATGGTGATCGGCGTGGCGAGTGTCGGGAGCAGCGTGTTGTCGGCTTCGGGTGAGCTCGTGTCGTCGTTGCGCCTGCACGCCAGTGCCTTTCACCGTGAATCGCTGGTGAGTGCATTCGGCGCCCGGATCTATGTGCTGTTTCCGCGAACCCAATCCGTGAAATCCACAGTCTCGTGGACCCGTGAAGTTGTCGCGCGTTTGGACAAGGTGTCGCCCTCGGGTTTACGGGCCGCAGTCTCGTCGCCGGTTTCGACGCTCACTGAGGTGGCTAGGGCTCGCGCCGAAGTGGATCGGGTCTTGGACGGAACGTCGGGGGATGTTCGTGTGACCACCCTCGCGGACTCGCGCACTCCGGTGCTGCTGGGCGAAATCATGGACGCGATTGCGGCCGACGAGCAACTGCACGATCCGAGAATCGACGCGCTCGACGTCTACGACAGGCGTAACGGGTCGAACATGCGTGAAAGTGTCTCCGTTTACCTCGCGCATTCGGGCGATGTCCGACGCGCGTCCGAGCAGCTTCGCATTCACCCGAACACACTCAGGTATCGGATCAAAAGGGTCGAGGAGATAACAGATACCGACCTGTCCGAGCCCTCGACGAGGCTGTTGATGGAGATTCAGTTGGCGGCGTCCGCTCGCGCAGTGAGTTCGCCGAACCTGTCGGACCCCAGCAGTACTCTTCGCGAATGATCGACTCAGCGAAGGTGCCAGGCGCAGCGCGCGCGTATTTCGACGGCGGAGACGTCCGTGACGTGTTCACCGAAGACGCCGTGGTGCGTGACGACGGCCGGACGTATGTCGGCATCGAAGAAATCGTGGCGTGGAAGTCCGCTGTGTCGACGGCGTTCACCTTCACCCAGAAGATCGAGTCGGTCAACACCCCAGGCTCGGCCGTTGTCGTGTCGGTGAAGGTCGAGGGTGATTTTCCCGGAAGCCCCGTCCAGTTACATCACCATTTCACTCTCGACGGTGATCGGATTTCCGCTCTCACGGTGTGCCCCTGATGCCCACCGCTGACGAACTGCTCGGGAAATCCGTCGTCGCCGATCTGGCAGGCTGTCTCGAGCGAGCCTCCGGTCACACACGCCTCGCCCTCGTTCGGGGTAGTACATCCGAATTCGACGGTATGAGTCTCGGCGAACGTACCCGCGTTGTGCGGGACGCGATGACTGCCGAACTGCCTCAGGATCTTCCGGCCTTCGCCGAGATCATCCGCCGTGCGCTTTCAGAGGAGACCTTCACTGGTTGGATGATCTGGCCGGTGACCGAAGCCGTCGCCGTCACGGCGACACGAAGTGGCTCCGAGTCCGACGAGGGAATGGCTCTGCTTGCCGAGCTGACGTCGCGTCTGACGGCCGAATTCGCAATTCGCACATTTCTCGAGACGGACCTTGACCGTTCGCTGGCGATCGCACTCACCTGGACCGGCCATGAAGACGAACACGTCCGGCGCTTGGCGACCGAAGGCACTCGTACTCGTTTGCCCTGGGGAAGACGAGTGAAAGAATTGACGGCGTGTCCCGAGTCGACAATCGCCATTCTCGACGAGCTGTATCGGGATGATTCGGAGTATGTACGACGCTCGGTCGCAAACCATCTCAACGATCTCAGTCGTGCTGACGCAGCGCTCGCCGTGTCGACTGCGAAGCGTTGGTTACAGACACCGGATTCCAACACACTGAAAATCGTCAAACATGCATTGCGGACGTTGATCAAGGCCGGCGACCCAGATGCTCTGTCTCTTCTGGGGTTCTCGCCGCCCACCGACGTCGTGGTCGAAGGGTTCGTCATCGACCGCGAAATAGTCGATGCGGGTGGAGAACTCACTTTCGACTTCGCTGTCACGAACAACGGCAGCGAGTCCGTCACCGTCGTGATCGATTACATCGTCCACCACGTGAAGGCCAACGGGACCACGACGCCGAAGGTCTTCAAACTGACAACACGAACGCTCGAGCCTGGGGTGCCGGCCCGCATCGCGAAGAGGCATTCCTTCAAACCGATCAGTACCCGGAAGTACTACGCCGGCGACCATGCCGTCGAAGTGCAGATCAACGGTGTACGCCAGGTGCGAGGCGAATTCCGCTTGGAGGCGTGAGTGACCCCACCAGGTGTGGTGGGGTCACTCCAGTACCGATCCAATGCCCGCACGGATGTCAGCGCATGACCTGTACCTGTTCGGCGATATCAGCGGCCAGGGCCATCGCAGTCAGCGCGAGGCCGTTGTTGAGGTCGTATCGCAGTTGTCCGACATGTCCGTCCTGGACAGCGCGGACTCGTCTCCACGTGGGCGACTCGGCTTCGACGGCGTCGGGGTTCTGTAGCAGTACGAAGTCGGCCTGGTCGAAGATCGCGAGCTCCTCGAGGCTGTAGAAAGTCGAATCCTTCCGATCGGGTGCGGCATGGGCGGCGTCAGTCAAGACGTTCAGGCCGAGGTCCTGTGCAACCGACACGGCGAACGTGTTGTTCTGCAGCCAGATCTGACCGCTGTCTGCACCGGCGATCGCAATCGACTTGCCTTCGAGGAGACCACCGATCTTGGCCCGCGCTTGAGCAAGTTCGGCGTTGTATCGGGCGATGACGCGTTCGGCGACTTCGCGGCGATCGAGCGCCGTGAGCTGCGCGGTCATGGCCTGTTTCCAGGACGAGCCCGTCGTGCCCTCGTCAACGACGAGCACCGGGGCGATGTCAGTGCCGAGCAGGCCCCTGTCCTGGTAGTAATCCCACCAGCCTTTCCCGACAACCAACAGATCGGGGTCGTAGCTCAGTATCGATTCGGCATTCGGTTCGTTGTTCGTCCCACCGAGGCGAGCTGCGCCGGCGGGTACCTGTTGCATGAGCTGAGACTTCGGATCCCAATTGGTCGCGACGATCGGGTACTCGGCCAGTAGTGCAAAATCGAGGGCGCCTCGGGCTTCGAGCACCACGACACGCTTGGGGTCCCGCGGGAGACGGTAGGTCTGGTCTGCGACGACGATGTCGACCCACTCGTCCGAGGCTTCGGTGCCGCTGGATTCGCTCGAACATGCAGACAGTGCGCCCAGTGCACCGAGCGCCGCCGCACCGCTCAGGAACCCGCGTCGTGTCAAGGAATCGATCAGACGGCTGAATTCGTCGTCCACATCTTTTGTCGACTGCAAGGGGGTTTCGGTCGCAGAAGGGGACACCGTCGGGTGGAAGGTTTTGGTCGATTCGATCACAGGCATGAGAAGGCGCAGCTCCATCTGATGTTCCGGGCATTGGCAGGTGCCTAACCAACGTATTCGAACTTCGCAGCCGGAGCCTTACTCGAAAGCGCCAACCGCTCAGCGGATTTGGCCATTCTTCACGGACTCGTGCCACGGGACTCGCCCCTCGGATTCGGCTTGTTGTGGAGGGGCGCGCCCATCTGATCCGAACTCGAGGTATCGTGGCCGTCATGCAGCGCGTCTATTTCTGGTTTAGCAGGCCGGCCCCGGGTGGGCCTGCCGGCGTAACCACGCGCTGACAACCTCCACCCAAGAGCCGGACTACAGACCGGCTCGCTGGAGTTTCTCTTCATCTCTGGGGTCGGCCTGAGAACAGGAAACCGAAAACCCCATGACTGTCACCATCGACACCACCGCAGCTTCGGACAGCCTCGACGATCAGCGCACTGTGAGTATCAGTCCGCTCGTGTCACCGGCGACTGTTCGTGCTCAGCACGCTCCGGACGAGGTCGCGGCCGCAACCGTGCGCACCGGTCGGGCCGACACGATCAACATCCTCAACGGTGACGACGATCGTTTGATCGTCGTTGTCGGTCCGTGCTCCGTGCACGATCCGGAAGCGGCGATGGACTACGCCCGCCGGTTGGCCGCCAAGGCCGAAGAACTGCGGGACGATCTGCACATCGTCATGCGCGTCTACTTCGAAAAGCCGCGCACCACTCTCGGGTGGAAGGGCCTGCTCAACGACCCCCACCTCGACGGCACGTTCGACATCAACACCGGGCTCGGTATCGGCCGCAAGTTGCTTCTCGACGTGTCGAGTCTGGGCCTGCCTGTCGGCTGCGAGTTCCTTGATCCGATCATGCCGCAGTACATCGCCGACCTGGTCAGCTACGGTGCAATCGGCGCCCGGACCGCCGCCAGTCAGGTTCACCGTCAGCTGTGCAGCGCGCTGTCCATGCCCGTCGGCATCAAGAATTCCACCGAAGGTGATGTGCAGGTAGCCGTCGACGGTACCCGCGCTGCGGCGGCGAGCCATGTGTTCCCCGGAACGGATCTCGACGGCCAGGCTGCCTTGATTCGGACCGCGGGCAACCCGGACTGCCATGTGATTCTTCGTGGCGGCAGCGACGGACCGAACTACGATGCCGAGACCGTCGCGGATACCCTTGCTCGCCTGCGTAAGTCGAACCTGCCCGAGCGCGTGGTCATCGACGCGAGCCACGGTAACAGCAGCAAGGACCACGAGCGTCAGGTCGTCGTGCTGGACGACATTGCCCGACGTCTGACCGAGGGCGAGCAGGGAATCGCCGGCGTCATGTTGGAGAGTTTCATCGAGGCCGGCCGTCAGGACCTGACCTTGGGTAAGGCGGACGAGCTCACCTACGGTCAGTCGATCACCGACGCGTGCATCGACTGGTCCACCACCGCAGCGCAGTTGGACCGTCTGGCGCAGGCCGTTGCGGCTCGGAGGGGCTGACGCCCCCGTGCGCGTTTAGGGAGTGCCTGGACTCGCTAAACGCGCACAGGGCCGCTAGGCCAACACTGCTCGCGTGGCCTCGACCAGGCGCTTCAGCCAGGCGTCCGTGCCGACGGCCTGACGCAGCGGCTCGTTGGGCAATTCGATGCTGACCGGCAGTCCGGCAGGCAGGGTCGACCAGATGTCGGCCAGGGCGATGCCGCCGGTGCCGGGCACCAGACGCTCCTCGCGGGCGTGACGGATCAGCTCTGCGTCATCGGTGGGAGCGGGGATCGAACCGTCACACATCTGGGCGTAGTGAAGCCACTCGCGCGGGATGGACGCAAGATCCTCCAGTGTTGTCGCCGAGCGGTCGGTGTGGAGTGCGTCGACCAGGACACTACGAGCCGGACCGTCTGCCGCCGAGACGATCTCGATGGCCGCACGCGCATCGGGCACCGCAGTCCACGGCATGAATTCGAGCGAGGCGACGATGCCGTAGTTCGCGCACAGTTCAGCGAGGCGGGCATAGGAGTCCGTGAGCCGAGCGCGGTCGCGATCGTCGCCGCCCACCAGAACGGCTTTGGCTCCGAGCTGTGCGCCGGCTTCGAGCAGCGGAACGTAGTCGGTGGGGTCGAAGTCGGCTGCAAGACGGATGATTTCGAGGTCGAATACCTCGACCGGTGAATCGCCCAGTCGACGCACCAGTTCGTTCAACCCCTGTTTGTCCTCGTGCAGGGGGTAAGCCGTAGTGCCCGGTGCCGCGGGCATCAGGCGGATACCGATGGTGTCGAAGCCGTGCTTTTCGGCCAAGTCGACGTGCTGCATCGGTGCGGTATCGAGCACCGTGAGGGCTGCCAGCCCGAGTGTGAGTGTCATGCGTGCGCTCCAACTGTCTTGGCTCCGGCCAGTTCCCGACCTGCTAGATACCCGAACGTCATAGCCGGGCCGAGGTTGATGCCGCCGGACGGGTAGTGCCCGCCCATCACGCTGGCCTGATCGACGCCGACGGCGAGCAATCCCTCGATGGGGCGGTCGTTGTCATCGAGAACCTGCGACGACGAGTCGGTGACAAGCCCGGCGAAGGTACCGAAACTGCCCGGCACCACCTTCACCGCGTAGTACGGACCCTTCTGTAAGGGTGCAAGCGACGGGTTCGGCCAGGGGTTGGCGGTATCGCCGGATCCCCGGTTGAACGGCGTTGTGCCGCGACCGAACTCGGGGTCTTCACCGGCCACGGCCCCGACATTGAATGCCTCGATTGTCTTTTCCAACTGCGTCGGATCAACGCCGATCTTCTCCGCCAGTTCGCGAACAGTGCGACCCCGTGTCAGGTATCCCGAGCGCAGGTACGGCTGGATCGGGATCGGCAGGGGCTTGGCCATGCCCAGCGGGAGGTAGCGCACGTACTGCTGATCCGCGATCAACCACGAGCACACCTCGTCTTCCTCGGGAACCTGCTCGACCATGGCGAGGGTGTAGTCGTGGTAGCCGAGTGCTTCGTTGACAAAACGCTTGCCGTTCGCGAGAACTCCGATGACACCGGGCTTTCCGCGGTCGAGGATGTGCGGGAACACACCTTCCTTGCCGTTGCGGTAACGAACGATGGAGACGGGGCAGTACGCGACGGGGGAGGCAAGAGTGCGGTCGAGGCGACCACCCACGGATTCGCCGAGGGTGATGCCGTCGCCGGTGGTTGTCTTCGGAGTGAGTGACCAGTGTTCGTTTCCGGTGGGGGTACGGGGGAACAGTTCACGTCGGCGGTCGATGTCCTGGGCGAAGCCGCCGGTGGCCAGTACGACGCCGCGCGTGGCAGTTACCGAGTACGCACCATCCGGGCCTTCGAGGCGGACACCGACAACGCGACCGCCATCGTCAGTCTGCAGCGATGTTGCCGACGTTTTCACCTGAATCTCGACGCCGAGATCGAGCGCTGAGCGAAGCATCATGCCGACAAGCGCAGTGCCGTTGACGAGTTGCTGGCCACGACGCTTGGTGGCGAGATCGAACATGTGCTTTGTCACGCGAACACCACAGTGCACAAATGCTTTCGGCGATCGAGTCGAATGCAGGAATGCCTGCAGATCAGGACCAGCCATGATGCCCATGCCGAGGAACGACGTCTCGTACAGTTGTCGACGTAGTAGCGCCGCGACGTCGGGTCCGAGCTTTCGCAAGCTCACCGGTTTCGGTCCGACGGAACGATGACCCGTGCCGGCTCCCGGTGTGTCGCCGTGAATGTCGGCGATCTTGGCTCCGGGAACGAACTTCAGTGCAGTCTTGCGTTCGAAGAACTCGACCATCTCCGGTGCGCCGTCGAGGAGTGCATCCACCTTGGCAGCGTCGAAGTTGTCGCCGAGTCGGTTCTCCAGATATGTCCGCGGCGCCGAACGATCCTCGACAACCCCGTCGGCGATGGCAAACATGTTGCGCGGGGTCCACATCCACCCGCCCGACCAGGCCGTTGCGCCGCCGCAGGTGTGGGCCTTCTCGACAACGAGTACCGACGCGCCGCCATGTGCTGCGGCAATTGCTGTGGAAAGCCCGCCTGCGCCGGAGCCCACGACAACTACGTCGTAGGTGAGGGGGGTACTGCTACTCATTTCTGCTCCTTGGCAGTTGTTGCGAGGGTCGGTGTCGATGTCAGATCGACAACCTTCCCGGTTCGTGACGATTCGTAGATTGCGGCGATGATGGCAAGTGACGCGCGGGCGTCTCGTCCGGTGACGGCGGGTTCGCGCCCGGTCAGGACCGCGTCGGCGAAGTCCTGAACCTGCAGAGTGTGGAAGTCGGTCAGTGCCGCATTGACCGCTCCCACATCGAGATTGGCGTCGATGTCGGCAGAGTACGGCGACTGGAACTCCACTTCGCCGGGCACGGTCCAGATTTCGTTGACACCCTCGTGCCCTTCAGGAAATTCGAGGACGCTGGCGATGGCGCCGGTGCGCCCGATCACTGTCACGCGGTTGCCCAGATTGTGATTGGCACCGGTAGTCGCGGTGACGGTGGCGGTGCCGCCCGAAGCAAAGGAAATTACAGCTGACGCACTGTCCTCGGTCTCGATGTGCTCACCGTGGGTGTGGGTGCGTATGAAGCCGCTGACCGAGACGGCCTCGCCCATGAACCAGGCCAGCATGTCGATCTGGTGCACCGCCTGCGTCATGAGCACGCCACCGCCGTCGGTGTCCCAGCGTCCGCGCCACGCGTCGGCCGAGTAGTAACTCGACGGGCGGTGCAGGATCACCGACGCCTCGCCGAGCGTGGGCAGTCCGATCCGGCCGTCGTCGATGGCGTCCCGGATCCGACGCGCGGCCGGCCAGAAGCGACGTTGGAAGAGCACCCCGAACGTGATACCGGCGCGGTCGGCGGCCTCGATCATGTGGTCGGCGGCAGCAACATCGACCGCGATGGGCTTCTCGCACAACACATGTACACCCGCTTCGGCAGCGGCCACAACTACTTCTTCATGTACCGGGTGCGGCGTGCAGACGGTGCAGGCGTCGAGTCCGAGGGCAAGAAGTTGCTCCACTGAACTCACGGCTGCGGGAATGCCGTGCGCTGCCGCGAACTCCTGGGCGCGTCCGAGATCGGGATCGCAGCAGCCGATTACCTCGACGCCGGGGACTTGTTGTAGAGCTCGGGCATGGTTGCCGGCGATCTTGCCGCAGCCGACGATTCCGACTTTCAATGTCATCAGAAATGTTCCTCTGCTTCGACGTCCCGCGCCGCAGACTCGCCGCGGTCGAGACTGTTCAGTGCTTCGATGTCTTCGCCGGAGAGGGTCACGTCGAGTGCTGCCAGGTTCTCGGCCTGACGCGTCGGGTTCGCTGATCGCGCGACCGGAACCACACCCTGCGCGACGTGCCAAGCGAGGACCACTTGAGCTGGGGTGCAACCGATTCGGCCGGCGATCTCCCCGACCACGGCGTTGTCGAGCACATCGCCGCGGCCGAGCGGGCTCCACGACTGCGTGAAGATTCCGAGTTCGTCGTTGGCGCGGCGCACCGGAATTCGCGCGAGCGACGGGTCCATCTGAATCTGGTTGACTGCCGGTGCCTCGCCGGTTTCGGCGACGACGCGGCGCAGGTGGTGCTCCAGGAAGTTCGACACACCCACGTACCGAACCAGTCCGGCGTCGCGGCAGGCCAGCATCGCCTCGAACGACGCAACGTAACGATCGATTCGCGGGAGCGGCCAGTGGATCAGGAACAGATCGAGTTGATCCAGTCCCAGTCGTTCCAGGCTCTGCTCGAGCGCTCCGCGGATGTCACCGGAAACCTGGTCGTTTCCACGAAGTTTGGTGGTGACAAACAGTTCTTCTCGCGGTAGGCCCGACTCCGCCAACGCTACGCCGACGGCGTCCTCGTTGCCGTAGATCGCGGCGGTGTCGATGAGGCGGTACCCGGCCTCGATTCCGGAGAGTACCGACTTCGTGGCGTCGGCACCGACCAGTGGCCAGGTTCCGAGTCCGATGGGTGGCAACGCAGTTGCCACCGGTGCGGCTGTGTGTGCGCTCATGCGTGAACCTCCTGACGGGCCGCAGCGGCGGCGGTGATGGCGACGGCAACGTCGGCTGCGGTCACGAGTGCGGCATGGATGGATCCGCCGTCACCGCTCGCGTCGCCGACGGCATGGACCCCGAGTCGTGGTGCCAGTGAACGTAGTTCGGTCAAAAGCTCCGAGCGCGGCTCGACGCCCTGTGAGATCAGCAGCTCGCCGGGGGCGTCGACTTCGCTCAGTACACCGCCTGTCGAGATCGTGACCCGATCGGCGTCGACTTTGGTGACGATCGAGCTCAGGTAGGTCGTGAGGTTCTCACTTGAGGCCAGGCGCGGCAGCAGTACGATCTTGCCGCGTCGGCCGACGTCGTGCGCGATGGTTTCCTGCGGCCCGATCATGACGACCTGGGTGCCCTTCTGGAGCAGATCGTCGGCAACAGCGGCAGCCTCGCGGTCGGCGCCGAAAATGGTGATTGCTTCGGGGGCCGGATCTCCGGAGGCGAGGAACTCGCGGACATCACGGACGGTACGGGTTGCTGCTCCGGGGAGGTCAGTCACGGGACCGTGCCCACCGGCAGCAAGGACGATCGCGTCGAAGTCACTGTTTGCGAGCAATGCTGCGTCAGCTCTGGTCGAAGTGTGGCACTGCACCCCGAGTTCGGCCAGTTCCGCGAGGTACCAGTCCACGATCCGCCCGTATTCGGGATATTCGTGCAGCTTCGATGCCAGAGCGAAGTCGCCACCGAGACTGGGGCGTTCGTCGTACAGGTCGACGCGGTGACCGGCAAGTGCCAGGTCGCGGGCAGTGGCCATTCCGGACGGACCGGCACCGATGACGGCGACCCGCACGGTGGCATCAGCCGGCTTTGTAGGCTGATCCAGTTCACGTCCGACCCACGGGTTGACGGAGCAGGGAATGGGACCGGCAGCCAGGCTGTCGATGCAGTAGTTGCAGGCGATGCACGGGCGGTACCGGCCACCGTCGACAGCGCGATTCGGGAAGTCCGGATCGGCGTGCAACGTACGGGCCATGCTGACGAAGTTCGCCTGCCCGGATTCGATGATCTGCGCGGCGATCTCCGGCGACGTGATGCGTCCGGCCACACCAACCGGGATGTCGAAGTCGCGCTGGTACTGCTCGGAGTACGGCGCGAGGAGTCCACGGGACCATTCACCGGGCTGGATGATCCACTGTCCCGCTTCGTAGTTGCCGGCCGAGACGTCGAGGAAATCGAGTCGGTCGGTATCGATGGCGTCGATGCGCACGCGGGTCGTCTCGGCGTCGAGTCCGCCGTCAATGCCTTCGAAGGCTGAGAATCGAAGTCCCAGAGTGATTCCCGGAGCATGCTCGTGGACGGAGGCGATGACCTTGTTGACGAACAAGGTGGGGTCGGCCCATTCGTCGTCGCGGTGATTGTAAGCAGGGGAGAGGAACTGGTGGATCAGATACCCGTGGCCACCGTGCAGGGAGATGACGTCGACGCCCGCCTGCTGGCAGCGCGCTGCGGCTTCACCGAAACATTCGATGATGTGCTCGATGTCGTCGGCGTCGAGTTGTTCTGGCATCTCGCCGCCGACAACCAAACACGGAATCGGTGTCGGGGCAACGGGAACAAACCCGCTGACAGAACCTTGCGCCGTACGTCCACCGTGGTTGAGTTCGACTCCGACGAGGGCGCCGTGTGCGTGGATCGCGTCGGCCATCTTCTTGATGCCGGGAATCCGTTCGTCGACGTCGACGCCCATCTGCCGGATGCGTCCCTTGCCGTCGGCACGCACGTAGCTGGCTTCGGTGAAGATCAGTGCAGCACCACCTTCGGCGCGGCGGGCGAGGTACGCGATGTACTCGTCCGTCATGGTGCCGTCGACTTCGCAGTAGTTGCGTTCCATCGGGGCGGACACGAACCGGTTCCGGAGGCGGACGCTGCCCATGTCGAGAGGTTCGGCGAAAGGCGCAGTCACCTTCATCAGTGCTCCTGGTACTTCGCGAGAAAGTAGGTGTTCGGTTGTGCTCATGCGCATGCCGTCTCGGAGAGCAGCTCGCTCAGATGGCTGCGCATGCGATCCGTATCGGCTTCGACACCGGTCAGGAGTGTGAAGGTGTCAGAGGCTTGAGCCACCAGCATCTGCCCACCGTCGAGAACCGCGCATCCGAGAGCAGCTGCAGCGTCGAGCAATTCGGTGCGCATCGGTCGATAAACGATGTCAGCGAACCACAATCCGGAATGCAACGCCGCAGGGTCGAAGGGAGTTCCGGGGTGACCCACCATGCCGATCGGAGATGCGTTGACGACGCCGTCGCACGTCGTCAGGTTGACGGCGATCTCATCGATCGCCAAAGCCGTTGTGCGCGTGCCAGGGAAGGCCGAGGTGACGCGAGAACACACATCGACAGCGCGATCGGGATCAATATCTGCGATGCGAAGATCCGTGGTACCGGCGGCGGCGAGTGCGTATGCCACAGCGGAACCCGCCCCTCCTGCCCCGGCAAGCACCACTCGGTCCAAGGCGGCGTCGGGCAAACCGCGCTGCAGTGCTGTGAGGAATCCGCTGTGGTCTGTGTTGTGGCCGATCAAACGGCCGTTGTCGACCACCACCGTGTTGACGGCACCGAGCAACCGCGCGTTGCCGGACAGCTCGTCGAGCGCGTCCACGACAACCTGCTTGCACGGGTGGGTGATGTTCAGTCCGGTGAAATCGCCCGCGACGGCGCCACGCACCACCTCACCGGTT
This sequence comes from Rhodococcus sp. FW305-130, assembly GCF_058788335.1. Lineage (NCBI taxonomy): Bacteria > Bacillati > Actinomycetota > Actinomycetes > Mycobacteriales > Nocardiaceae > Rhodococcus > Rhodococcus sp. FW305-130. The sequence goes on from NZ_JBYTAP010000001.1 coordinate 706,786, forward strand.
TTCTCGACCGAGATGTTCAGGTTCTCGAGATCGATCAGTTCGTAGCTGTAATCGTCGAATCCGAGTGCTGCTGCTTCGTGTGCGTGCAACGCGGGCGAGAGTGAGGTGGCGATACCCGACCCGACAAGGCCGATACGGTGACGTGTGTATTCGGAAGTCATGACATTCTCCTGCATAAGTGGGGACGGCCCCTCGCGGCAATTCAGCGCGAGGGGCCGGTCCGGTCAAGCGTTGTTGCTGGTGAGCTCTGAGTCCTGCTTGATCGGCAGGCTCGGCTTCGGTTGGCCCAGTTCTGCTGTGGGCGTGCGGTACGTTTCCGGTCCGGTCATTGCCGCGATGGCGGAGATGACGGCGAAGCCCAGGCACATCCATGCAACCGGTGTCCAGTTGCTCTTGTCTCCGGCCGAAATCGCCTGGGCGATAGCCGGTGTGAAGCCGGCAACAAGGAGTCCGAGCATGAGGCTGACGGCCATTCCGGTGTATCGGACCTTCGCGGGGAACTGCTCCGGGAAGTATGCCGGGTACGTGCCGTTGGGCATCGCGTAGAAGATTCCGATCATGACGATTCCCGAAGCGAAGACCATGGGGACGCTTTGGGTTCCGATCGAATGGAAGAAGACGAAGATCATCAAGCCGGCTCCGATGGCGCCGACGACGAAGATGGGCTTACGTCCGTAGCGATCCGAGAGAATGCCGAACAGCGGCTGAGTCAGTACGGCAACAAAATTGGCGGTCGCGATGGCCCACAGCATCGTGGAGCGTTCGAAGCCGGATTCGACGGCGTACGCCAGGGCGAAGACGTTGACGATGGTGTTGATCATCGCGAAGGTCGAGCTCATGCTGATACGGATCACGGTGCGCCAGTGCGAGCGGAACATCTCGACGACGGGAATTCCGGCCGTCTCGTCCTGTTCCTTGAGTTCTTCGAATACCTCGGGCTCATCCAAGGCGCGACGTAGCCACAGCGCAACGACGGTCACGATGATGCTGAGCCAGAAGGGAACTCGCCAACCCCACGAGTAGAGGTCTTCGTCGGGCAGGCTCGCCACAGGGATGAATACCAGGCTGGAGACGACGATGCCGAACATGATCCCGCTCATGGTGAACGAGGTGAAGAACGAACGACGGTGATCCGGCGCGTGTTCGAGCGTCAGTGCCGAAGAGCCGGGTGATTCACCGCCCGCAGAGAGCCCTTGAAGAAGGCGAAGCAAGACGAGAATGATCGGCGCGGCGATGCCGATCTGGTCGTAGGTCGGCAGGCAACCGACGATGACCGTCGCAACACCCATGAGGAGCAGGCAGGCGAGAAGCGCGTTCTTGCGTCCGTACCGATCGCCGAGGTGTCCCCACAGCACTGCGCCGAGTGGGCGGGCGACGTAGGCCACGCCCAGGGTGCTGATCGAGAGCAGCGTTGCCGTCGAGCCGCCGCCAGGAAAGAAGATCTTGGGGAACACGAGCGCGGCTGCGGAGCCGTAGATGAAGAAGTCGTAGTACTCGAGGGTGCTGCCGAGGAAGCCCGAAACGGCGGCGCGGCGCGCATTCGAATTCGGGTGCTCCGCAGTGGAGTGCGTGGACCCGGTGGAGTTGATCGGTGGTGCCATGTGAAGTCCTTTCGTCCCGATGGGCCGACCGTGGCGGCACGTTTGGTGATGCACCACGCATCGGTGACGTCCCTCACCTTTCGGCGGCTGAGACGACAGTGCCACGAAGGACTATGGCGCGTCCAACACTAAATGAGTCTCAGATAATGACGTTTTTGGTCTCAATCTCCGCCGTCGGCAGAATCTCCTCGGACGTCTCCAGTGCGACGGCGAGTGCATCGGTCATATGCCGGGGTGACCAGGCAATTCCGTGATTCATGAACGTCGGCTCGCCGGTGAGTGGGACGAACACACTGCCAGGTGGGGTGATAGCAGCCATGCCGGACGTCATCAGCGCTACACCGACGCCGGCGGCAACGAGCATCAGGATCATGTACGGATCGGTGATTTCCTGGACGACGCGAGGCCTGAAGTCTGCGTTCATGCAGGCGCGCATCGCGGTTTCCTGGAGGGCCGAGCCGGCCGAGAGCGGGGTGGTCACGAATCCGTCGTCGGCCAATTCGCGGAGATCGATCGCGTCCCTCTCGGCAAGGGGATGGTCGATCGGAAGTACGGCGCCGAACGCCTCCCGTCGGATCAGCCGGGTAGACAGTGATGCGGATTCCACCGGTAGTCCGACGAAGGCGAGGTCGAGGGCGCCGCTCTCGAGTTGAATGATCGCGTCGCGCGTCATGATTCGGCCGAGGAGTGTCAGTTCGACTTCCGGATAGCGCTGACGCAACGCGCGGGTGAGCGGCGGAAGTGCTTGATAGTTGAGCACTCCGGTGAACCCGATCGTGACTCGTCCGTATACGCCTCCCGACGACGCACGCGTAGCGTGTCGTGCCGTCTCCATGTTCTCGATGACGCGATAGGCGTGGGGGAGAAAGGCATGTCCGCCGGACGTGAGTGCGACGCTGCGAGTGCTTCGTTCGAACAACTTGACGCCGATGTCCTTTTCGAGCTTTCGGATCATCTGGCTGAGCGGCGACTGAGCCATCTGGAGCCGTGATGCGGCCCGCCCGAAGTGAAGTTCTTCCGCAACCGCGACAAACGCGTGCAACCAGCGGGTTTCCATCGGCAAGGCCTCCAGGTATTTGACGTCGACAGCAAACGCCATATATTCAGAATTTCTACACAGTGTGACGGCAATTATGCCTGTTTGCAACATAAATTGAGTGCGTAGCGCACAGAAACTCGGGAGTGAAGATGATGCAGGGCTATCCAGAGGGTGTCACCGCGCTCGTTACCGGCGGTGCGAGCGGAATCGGCGCCGCCAGTGCAAAGATGTTGACGGAGAGGGGAGTTCGGGTGGTAACGGCAGATCTTGCCGAGGGTGCGGACGAACAACTCGACGTGAGTGATCCGACAGCAGTCGATGCGCTTCGAACCAGACTCGGCAGAGTCGACATCTTGATCAACAGTGCGGGAATCGTAGGACCATCAGCGCCACTCGTCGACGTCGACCTCGCGGCTTGGCGGCGTACGTTCCGCATCAACGTCGAAGGGACATTCCTGATGTGCCGGGCGTTCGTGCCGGGGATGGTTGCGTCCGGGTGGGGGCGGGTCGTCAATCTCGCGAGTATTGCTGCCAAGGACGGAAACCCGAATCAGAGTGCATATTCCGCGTCCAAAGCGGCAGTCGTCGCGCTGACGAAGTCGCTCGGCAAAGAGGTCGCCACCACCGGTGTGCTGGTCAACGCGATTGCTCCCGCGGCCGTGGAAAGTCCTATGAATGCCGGCACCGATCCGGCCATCCTCGCTCGTTCGCAGTCTTTGACGCCGATGGCACGGATGGGGCGGGCCGACGAGATCGCCGAATTGATCTCCTGGCTGTCGTCGTCGGCGGTGAGTTACTCGACGGGTGCTGTGTACGACGCCAGCGGTGGCCGCGCAACGTACTGAATTACCTTCTGGAAGAAGTCGATCAGAACTGGAGCAGTGACTGCCACAGTTCGCGAGATGCGTCCTGGTACTCGAGCATGTGCGAGATCAGTTCACGTAGTGGCTGCGTCGGTTCGAGTTCTTCCGGAAGGAGCGGATTGCGCACGATGACCGCGATCACCGCGCTGCCCAAGGCAAGTGATTCACGGGCAGCCTCCTCGCGACTGATTGTCGCCAGGCGTGTTTGCGCCTGTGTGAGTGCTTCACGGGCCTCGGCGATGTCGACCAACAGTGCTTCCGAGTTCCAGAGTGTGCGGATTGTCGAATCATCCTCGGGGGCAAGGTGAGCGATTTCCATGACAGCCGATTCGGGGGCGGCGCCGAGTCGGCGGAGAGTGCGGCGGGCGCTGTCCGTGCCGCCGAGCAGATTGTTCGGGCGGACGGCGAGTGTGGGCTTCCACTCCTCGTAGCCCGCCAGGCGCAGCGCCTGATCGTGTCTTCGTGCGGCGGTGCGGTCGCTTCGTTTGAGCGCTGAGTGCTCGACGGCTATCCACGTGCCGTCCCAGGGGCGTATGCGATCGGTACGAGTTCGCCACCCCTCGACCTCGCTGTAGGTGGGGATGCCGTCCGGGTTGAGGACGTACGTTCCACGAGCGGTGCGACGCAGTTTGTTCTCGCGGCACAGGCGGCCCGTTGCCACGCGAACGCTCGATGCGCTGACACCGACGATCTCGCCGGCCCGGGTCAGCACTGCAGTGCTGAACTCGGTGTCCGGACTCGCCGTTGCGAGGTCCAGCACAACTCGGGTTGCGGACATTCCTCGATCAGTTTGTAACAACTTTTGAACAACTCCTGACAAATTCTGTTACAAGTGGCATGGTGGGTACCGGGAAACCTTATCCGCGAGCAGTGAGGAAATATCGTGACCGACTCCGATCGACCAGGTGGCGATGTCTATGTGGAGCGTGACGGTGGCGTCACCGTCATCGTGATGAATCGCCCTGATCGCAAGAATGCGGTGGACGGGCCGATGGCGGCGCAGTTGCGTGATGCCTTCCTGGAGTTCGAATCGGACGAGAGTCAGAAGGTGGCGATTCTGTGGGGCGCGGGCGGCACATTTTGTGCCGGTGCGGATTTGACCGCAGTCTCCGACCCCGCCCGCGTGCACGAGTTGCATCCGGAAGGCGGCGGCACCGGCCCGATGGGGCCGAGTCGGTTGGTGTTGTCCAAGCCATTGATCGCCGCCGTCAGCGGATACGCGGTTGCAGGAGGGCTCGAGCTTTCATTGCTCGCGGACCTGAGGATCTGCGAGGAGAATTCCGTGTTCGGAGTCTTCTGCCGGCGCTGGGGAGTTCCTCTCATCGATGGCGGGACCGTGCGACTGCCGCGAATCGTCGGGCAGGGGCGAGCGCTCGACATGATCTTGACCGGTCGCCCGGTCGACGCTCCGGAGGCGCTGGCCTTCGGGCTGGCCAATCGTGTTGTTCCAGTGGGGCAGTCACTCCAGGCAGCCAAGGAGCTTGCGCACCAGTTGTCCGCTTTCCCTCAACTCTGCATGCTCGCGGATCGCGCGTCGGCCTACCGATCTTTTGATCTACCACTTGCCGAAGCACTGCAGGCCGAGGGCGTCGCGGGAAATCCCATTGTCATCGCTGAAGGTGTGCGCGGCGCTGCTGCGTTCGCCGCGGGCGCCGGCCGGCACGGCCGGTTCGAGAACAACCCGAATTCGAACGAGGAAACTGAACCATGATGCCCATAACCAGAGACCTGATCGCCCGTGGTGCGCGACAGCACGGATCGCGAACAGCCGTCGTTTTCGGCGATCGATCGATGACGTTCACGGAAGTGGACGAACTCAGCAGCCGATTGGCGCACACATTCATCGCCCTCGGTATCGGGCGTGGTGCACGGGTTGCATTGCTGGTCAACAACTCTCTTGCCAGCGTCCCCGTCGATTTTGCCTGTGTCAAAGCCGGCATCAACAGGGTTCCGCTCAACTCGCGTCTCTCGCTCGACGAGCACGCGAGAATGCTCGAGGACACCGACACCTCGCACGTCGTCTTCGGTAGTGACCTCGCCGACCGCGCCGCTGAACTGTCCGCCAGGTTCCCCGAACGTACGTTCATCGGGCTGGAAACAGGTTCGGCGCGGCAGCGTTCGCTGCTCGACCAAGCACAGAGCATGCCTTCGGACACACCGGACGTCGAGTTAGCTCCCGACGATGTGATCCTGACGCTGTTCACCTCCGGGACCACGGGAACATTGAAGGCCGCGCAGCACACTCAGCGCAGCTACGCCGGCATCTGCCGCAATGTTCTGCTCAATCTGCTTCCGGCGACTCAGGACGATACGATGCTGCACGCGGCATCACTGATTCATGCCAGCGGTGTCTTCGTGCTTCCGTTCTGGCTGCGTGGCGGCAAGACCGTCATCCTTCCCGGATTCGACCCGTCGACCTTCTTGGGCTCGATAACCGAGCATCGGGCTACGGCAATCAATCTGGTGCCGACGATGATTCAGATGCTCCTCGAACGCCCTGATTTTGCGAGCGCAGACATCTCGAGTCTGAAATCCGTGATCTACGGTGCGTCGCCGATGCCGCTGGCCACCATCGAACGTGCAATGCAGGCGTGGGGGCAACACCGTTTTCTCCAGTACTACGGGCAGACCGAGGCACCGCTGTGTATCGCAGTCCTACGGCCCGAAGATCACACGGAAGATCGCCTGCTGTCCTGTGGTCAGCCCGCCATCGACGTCGAGATCAGGCTGCTCGACGGCGAGGGAAACGAAGTGCCCCAGGGAGAACCGGGTGAAATCGTGATCCGCTCGCCATCGGCGATCGCCGGATACTTCAATGCACCGGAACTGAATGCGGACACCTTCACCGAAGACGGCTGGGTTCACACCCGTGACATCGGTCAGTTCGACGCCGAAGGATTCTTGTTCTTGAAGGACCGAGCTTCGGACATGATCATCAGCGGCGGATACAACGTCTACCCCCGTGAAGTCGAGGATGCACTCCTGACGCATCCGTCTGTCCGTGAGGTCGCCGTGGTGGGTACCGCCGACGCCAAGTGGGTGGAGGCGGTCACGGCTGTGGTGGTACTCGAGGACGGGACCGTCGAAAACGACGCACTGCAAGCATCATTGGTCGCGCACGTTGGCGAACGACTGGCGTCGTACAAGAAACCGCGTCGGGTTGTTTTCGCAGAATCCATACCGAAGACGGCCGTCGGCAAGCTCAATCGGAAGGCGCTGCGAGACGAACTCCGCGACGCTATCTAACTCCGCGAGTGCGGAATTGAACGCTGATTCTCGGCCCGAGGGCCCGCGCACTCTTCGGGACACAGTGTTCCCACGTGCGTTGGCAGGATCCGCCCATGACGAGTAGATCTCCGTGTCCGAGATTGAAGCGGATGGATTCGCCGCCCCCACGAGGGCGCAATAGGAGCGGGCGAGCCGCACCGAGAGACAGGATGGCCACCATCGTGTCCTCGGTGCGACTTCGTCCCGTGTCGTCCCCGTGCCAGGCAACGCTGTCGGAACCGTCGCGATAGAAACACAGACCCGACGTGGCGAATGGTTCACCGAGTTCGTCGAAGTAGTGACTGCTCAGCGCGTCTTTGGCTTCGGTGAGAAGCGCGTCCGGCAGTGGTTGATTCTCTGCGTAGAAACACACCAGACGAGGGACGTCGACAACGCGGTCGTACATCTGACGCCGTTCGGAACGCCACGGCACCGAGGCTTCCAGATTGTCGAACACGGCCTCCGATCCGGTCAGCCAGGCCGGGCGATGGTCGACCCATGCGCCGGCGGTGAGAATACGTCGCTGCACCGTGCCGTCGAGATCGGCCAAAGAAACGCCGAGGTCACCGTTGTCGAACAGAGACGGTTGCATCGTGGCGGTCATAGGCTCCACCGTACACCGAAATCGAACATATGTTCCCATGAATCTTGATTGCAGTGCTGGACGGCTGTTCATCCTTGCTGGGTGATGTCCGTCGGCGTGAACCTTTGAATACTGTTCTCACGCTATTTCGCCGAAGAAGGGGACGTCATGACTGCTCCGCACCAATCTCATGCGAACCATCCTGTCCGACAGGGCTTTGCCATCGGGACCACGGTGGCGGCAGCCTGCCTGCTCTTCGTCGCGGGAATCGTCGCGTTGCTCCAGGGCATCGCGGCTCTCGCAGACAACGACCTGCTGATCGTCGGAGTCAACTACACCTTCGAATTCGATGTCACGACATGGGGTTGGATCCACATCGTGCTCGGAATCATCGGCATCGCGGTGTCGCTGGGATTGTTCGTCGGCATGACGTGGGCCCGCGGCATGGCCTTCGTGATCGCGGCGCTCTCGATCGTGGCGAATTTCCTGTGGATGCCGTACTACCCGCTGTGGTCGATCGTGATCATCGCCCTCGACGTCGCCGTGATCTGGGCCGTCGCGACCTGGCGACCTGACGAGGTGTGATCCTCTGACCGAAGTGAGTGGTTCACCTGCGACAGGTGAACCACTCACTTCGCTGTGTCCGGGCCTCCACGGTTGGCCTCATCCCTACGCGGCGTCAGCGCCGTTTCGGTGACTCGCGATCCTGGTTCTCGCGCGGACGCATGTCCTTCGTCGATCGGTGTGGGAAGCCGTGGATCATCGAGCAAGAGATCCAGCAGATCACCACCGTTGCGATTCCGAGTCCGATCGACGCGAATGGTTCCTGCGTGGCCAGCCAGACGCTCAGTCCGATTGCCGTCCCGACGATCAGAATCAGGATGGTGTCGAGTCGTGTCGTTTGCATCGAAATCATCGCCTGGCACAGATTGTTTTCGGCGGCCCGCTGGTTTTGGCGGCCCGCCACCCGGCGAGTGACAGCCGGGGGCAGACCTTGCGCGGCTGACCCCTCGCTCTGGAAATCGCCGCCGCAAGTGATCAATACCCGCGAAATTCGTCTGCGAAACTATTGGCAGGCAGAACAGGACCTTTGGCCGGTCAGATCGATTCCGCGCGGTTGGCCGCCTCGATGAATCGGGACCAGAACGGTACGCGGACGCTAATGGGAGAGAGTGTCTTTCGGCCCTGTCCGAGGGGGAACTCATTGGCGAGATATTCGAGGAGGTTTGCCCCGTAGTAGACGATATCGGTCTGCCACACGGAGATCACCGGCGATCCCGAGGGGGAGGGTGCGGCGGGCGTGAAGCGGTGTCCGAAGATCGGGACAAGGCGCGGCCACGCTCCGATCTGTTGACGCACGATTGTGGTGACGTCCTCGGGTGAGGCGGGCATTCTGCCCCACGATGCCGGCCAGAACGGTGGTTGTTGATGCAGTGCATCCCAAATGAAACCTTCGGTGACTGTATCTAGCCAAGTACCCAACTCGAGGTCGTCGGCGCTACGCCAGTTCGGCCAACGGTCGCCAAGTGGTAACGCAGTGGCAAGAAGGCTGCGGTGGTCTGGGTTGAAGTGAAATCCAAAGCGTTCGTGGACGGAATCGAACTCTGCGTCGGTCAGGCCCTCGCTGAGTTCGATCCCGGCCCCGTTGAGCAGTGCCGCTGCCTCGCGCCCGACGTGCTTCATTTCAGGAGTCTTGCAGATGCCACGTCCAGAACGGCAACGATGCTCTGGTCGATCACCGCACAATCGCCCGGCCGGCCTGTTGGTCGAACCTACGTTGAGGTTGTACATACTAGTTGTTACAGTCGATTGGTGAACTCAAAGGACCAGCTGACGGGTGCGATGGCAGAGCTGTTGTGGGAGCGCGGCTATGCAGCGACGAGCCCACGCGACGTGATGACACGTGCCGGGGTTGGCCAGGGCAGCATGTATCACCATTTCAGTGGAAAGCACGAACTCGCGGTAGAGGCGCTGTCTGCAGTTACCCGAGAAATGACGGGCGAGTCATCTCCGTTGGGTGGAGAAGGCTCGCCCCTCGAACAGATGAAGCGCTACCTTTCGTTGCCGCGGCCGGGTACTCGGGGGTGCCGGGTGGGTCGGATGACCCAGGACCCGGAAGTGGTCACGGATGCAGAACTGATCGCAGTCGTTGCGAATGCCTTCGACACCATGCTGAACCATTGGGAGCGGGCGATCACTGCCGCGATTGCTGCAGGAGAACTTCCGACGAGCATCGTCCCGGCGGATCTCGCGCGAACGCTGGCAGCCGTCCTGCAGGGCGGCTATGTACTTGCCCGCGCGCAGGGTGAACAGGGCCCGATGGACGCGGCGGTTCGTGGAGCCATTTCCCTGCTCGACGCCGCCCAGTCCGCTCTGCGCACCGATCACTGACCAACTCGAGAAAGAGAAATCAATGTCCGTTCGTATCGGAATCAACGGCTTCGGCCGTATCGGTCGCAGCTACCTGCGGGCTGCGCTACGCAGCGATGCGGATGTCGAGATCGTCGCGATCAACGACATCGCCGACGCCGCAACCCTCGCTTCGCTCCTGGAGTGGGACTCGGTGTCCGGTCATCTGGACGGCGTCGAGGTCGACGGGGACGCGATTCTCGTTGCAGGAAAGCGCATTCGCGTCACCTCTGAGCGCGAGCCGTCCCTCATCCCCTGGAGAGCCGAACGCGTCGATGTCGTCATAGAGTCGACCGGCCGATTCACGGACTCGGTCAACGCTCGCCAACACCTGACAGCGGGAGCGCGAAAGGTGATCATTTCGGCTCCCGCCGACAGTGATGTCCCTGCAGTTGTACTCGGAGTAAACGACGACGTCCTCGACATGTCGGAGGACGTATTCTCGAACGGATCCTGCACGACCAACTGCCTCGCACCGATGGTTAAGGTGCTGCACGAGGCGTTCGGCATCGAGTCCGGACTGATGACGACGATCCACGCCTACACCAGCGACCAGCGCCTCCACGATGCTCCTCACAGCGATCTCCGGCGCGCCCGCGCCGCGGCATTGTCTACGATCCCGACTTCCTCCGGCGCCGCCGCCACCATCGGGCGGATCATCCCAGAGCTGGACGGAAAATTGACCGGACTCTCGCTGCGCGTCCCCGTGCCAGTCGGTTCTATCACCGACCTCACTGCCCATCTCTCACGACCGGCGACTGTCGTGGAGATCAACGAAGCGTTTCGCGTCGCATCGCAGACTCCCGAACTCTCGTCTTACCTTGCCTATTCGGAGGCGCCACTTGTCTCTGCCGACATAGTCGGCAATCCCCACTCGGCAATCTTCGATGCGCCCCTCACACAGGTCGTCGGCGAACAAGTGAAGGTTTTCGCCTGGTACGACAACGAATGGGGATTCTCGAACCGGCTCGTCGAGCTTTCGCAGCGGGTTGGCTCATAGCGACCAGACGCAGGGGCGGAAGGCTTCGGTCGTGGAGGCTGTGCGACGGAAACTGATTTCCCATGGGGGACCCTCGTATGGACCGCACTGGTGCGTGGTGCCCGCAATGATTGGCCGCGATGTGCCCTCACCTGTGGCAGAGGGCGCTGGGTTGTCGAGCGAGTCCGCCATCGTTGCCGTAGATCGGTTGCCGGTGATCTCACCGTACTAGTCGGAAGGTGGTCTGGGCTCGAGGAAATCGGGAGGTGCAGCTGCCGCCGACCCGCATCAGATCGGGACGCAGTCGTTGTACTGTGAGCCATGCCGACCCTGCTTCGACGTGCATTCAAGATCGGCGCGGTAGCGCTGGCAACGATTGTGGTGGCGGCCTACCTGTATGCGGCCTTCACTTATCGCAGCGCTGATGTCTTTGCGCCGCCAGGACGCATCGAGTCTCTCGGCCGGACCTATCTGATCAGTAATTTCCCGCCGCGCACTCGTGAAGACCTCGAACAGCGATACGCGCAAGGCCACCGTGAGCAGTACACCTTGGAACAAGTGAGTTCCGTATTTCCGTGGCGCGCTGTCTACCAGTGGCAGAACGACCAGATCCGCGGCCAGGCGACGTCGAGCGCGTACCTGAAATGGGGCGAGACGTACATCAGCTATTCGCTTTCGGGTGGCCCATGATTCTGCGTAGGCCGAGTCGAACTCACATCGCTTCGTCTGCTGTCGCTCGTCGTGCTACTGCTGCACCGGACTGCGCTTGCCACCGTTCTTCGATGCGGCCGTACCGCCACACGAGGAGGGCGATCATCCAGGTGGCAACGAAGAGTCCGACGATGATGAAGCCCATCGCGCCGAGATCCAAGTTCCCGATGGCGCCGAGAATCCCGTCGTGGATGTCGAGTTTGTCGGTGAAGATCGAGATGATTTCCTGGGTCCCGATCAGCAGTGCCACTGCCACCGAGAGTCCGGTGATCACCATGTTGTAGTAGATCTTTCGTACCGGCTGGGCAAATGCCCAACCGTAAGCGAAGTTCATGAACGATCCGTCGATCGAGTCGAACAGAGACATCCCGGCGCAGAAGAGTATCGGTAGAACGAGGATCGAATACCACGGGAGCCCTGTCGCTGCCGCGCCGCCGGCGATCACCAACAGTCCCACTTCGGTGACGGTGTCGAATCCCAGTCCGAACAGTAGGCCGACCGGGTACATGTGCCAGGGCTTGCGAACCATCTTCATCACCGGGCCCAGGATCTTGTTGAGGGCGCCGCGGCTGTCGAGTTCCTTCTCGAGTTGTTCCTCGTCGAAGGTTCCGGCCTTGTACTTCGTGTACACCCGATGAATCCCGATGAGAGAGAAAAGATTCAGGAGGCCGATCAAGATCAGGAACGTTCCGGAAATGGTGGTGCCGAACAAGCCGGTCCACTTTTCCAGATCGGAGTTGTCGTCGGAAAGGCTGGTGGCAAGTTGCCGCACACCCAACGCCAGAAGTGCGACGAGAACAAAGACGATGGTGGAGTGTCCGAGTGAAAACCAGAAACCGACGGACATCGGTTTCTTGCCGTCCGCCACCAACTTCCGAGTGGTGTTGTCGATGGCGGCGATGTGATCGGCGTCGAAAGCATGGCGCATGCCGAGCGTGTACGCCGTGACACCGAGTCCGATGCCGAAGACACTGCCTTCGATCGTGTAGTGGCCGGGGACAACCAGACCGAGCAGAACTGCCCACCCGACGACGTTGAGTGCAACGACGGTGACGGTCATTCCGATGATGCTTCGACGCTGGCCTCGATCCAGACTGTGCCAAGCGCCGGCGATTCGGGTGCCCGTCGTGGTCATTGTCGTGGACATCGAACCTCACCGATCTTTCAGTCGCGGCCGGCGGCCACCCTACTGAAATCGTATAAGTGTTCAACTGTTCAGATAAGCGCCTGGAGGTTACAAATCACCCATCCGGGAGTAAAGATGCTTTGCTCCCGGATGGGAATTGCTCAGGCAAACACGGTATTGACCAGTGCGACGTAGATCGTCGTTCCGACAACGATGCTCAGGACGGCATTCTTTCGCCACAGGTGCGCGGCGATTGTGGCACACACTGCAATCAGTTCGGGGAGGCCGTGAGACGGGGCGGTGATCGACACCCCTTTGAGTGAATACATCACGAGGATCAGCATGACGCCGGCCGGCATGTAGATGCCGAGGTAGCCGACCAGGGCGGAGGAGCGCAGCGGCATGAGCGCGGCGAAGGGGATTGCGCGCAGCGCGAAGGTGACCACGGCCATGACTGCGACCGCCGCAAAGATGTACGAGGTGTCAGGCATCGATCTTCGCCTTTCGTGAGTCGTAGACAAAGCGGCCGATCAGGAAGAGCACGAAGGCGCCCATTGCAATTGGCAGCATGTGATCCGGGGCTGCGAGCCGGGCGACCAGAGCGCAGGTGACCGCAGCGACCGGCACCGCGAATCCGTTTTGTGCGCGAATTGCCTCGATCGAGAGGACGACGAACAGTGCGGTCAGAGCGAAGTCGAGACCGACTATCGAATCTGGAATCCACTGTCCTGCCGTCGCGCCCAGGATCGCGCCACCGATCCAGTAGCCGTGGAGGTACAGCTGGGAGTAGACGATGACGCGTCCGGTGAGTGCCTTGGGATCGGCAGTTACCGACATCGCATAGGCCTCGTCGGTCAGCGCGAACATGCTGTAGAAGCGGGCGAAGGGGTTGCGAATCTTTTCCAGCGGAAAACTCAAGGCGTAGAACACATGTCGAAAGTTGACCAGCAGTGCGGTCAGAGCGACGTACGGCAGTGGTGTCATGGCCGCGACCATTCCGACGGCGAGAAACTCCAGCGATCCGGCGTAGATCAGCGAGGTGAAAGCGACTGCCCACCAAGGGTTGAGGCCCTGTTGGACCACAAGAACGCCCAGGGCTATCCCGAGTGGGAGCAGGCCGAATCCGACCGGCAGCGACAGTTGGAAGGCGTGCCGCCACGCCGGGGTTCGCGGCGAGAGTTCGACGGCAGGCGCGGCCGTCGACGATGCTGGTTCGATCACGACGCAAATCTATAACAAAGATCGAGGTGATCGATTGCTCAGAATGCCCACATATTGAACAGTGCGCAATAATAGTGCGATGGATGCCATGGATGACGCAATTTTGTTTCACCTCCGTCAGGACTCGAGTCTGACGAACACGGAATTGGCGGATCTGGTGGGTCTGACACCGTCCCCTTGCCTGCGCCGCGTGAAAAAGCTCGAAGCCGACGGAATCATCACCGGGTACCGCGCGATCGTCAGTCAGGAAGCGCTTGGCCGAGGATTTCAAGTGATCGTCACCGCCGAGATCGGAGTCAACGACCAGGCGACCATCGAGGACTTCGAATCCCAGGTCGCCGCCTTCGACGAAGTGATCGAATGTCGGCGGTTGTTCGGAATTCCCGACTACTTCATTCGGGTCGCGGTGAAAGATCTCGCGACGTACGAGAACTTCATGGTCACCAAGCTCAGCGGGCTTCCGGCTGTCTCGCGGGTGACATCGCTGATCACCATGAAGACCATCAAGAGTGTCGACTGATGCCCGGGCTCGGCTGAACCTTCACTAGGTGTCGGTGGTCGGCGTTAACGTCGGAACATGGGATACGAATTTCAAGTCACAGTAGATTCGGCACACCCGCACGAACAGGCGAAGTGGTGGGCCGCAGCACTCGGGTGGGCAGCGGAGCCCAGCGACGAAGACTTCATCAGGGGCCTCGTCGCTGCTGGTCACGCCAAGGAATCTGACACCACGACCTTCGAGGGAGTTCTCGTCTGGCGCGAAGGTGCAGCCATCAGCGATCCGGAGCATCCCGAACGTCCCCGCGTTCTGTTCCAACTGGTTCCGGAATCGAAGACGGTGAAGAACCGGCTCCATTTCGACATACGAGTGGGCGACAAGCGCGAGGATGTCGCAGCGCACCTCGAGACGGTGGGGGCGACGATCCTGCACCGTGGAGCGCAGGGGCCGAGCGTGTGGATCACGATGACCGATCCCGAAGGAAACGAGTTCTGCGTCAGCTAGCGGTACGAACTCGGAGTGTCGCCGGTCCATCGTTTGAAGGCCCGACGGAACGCGCTGGGCTCGGAGAACCCCAATCGCGCCGAGAGTACTTCGACGGATTCTCCGCGCCGCAAACCAGCGATGGCTACGTCGCGGAGCACTTCCTCGCGCAGTTGATTCAGTGATGTTCCGTCACGCCGCAGCAGTCGACGCAGATGGGGAACGCTGATCGAGAGCATCTCCGCGATCTCCTCGGCCGTGGAGGTTCGCCCCTTCACCCCGAGTTCGAGGACCCGTCGCACCTGCGCCGACGCAGTGCTGTCGTAATCGCGTTCGGACATGAGCTGAATCGGAGATTCTCGGAGGTACTCCTCCAACGTCTCCTCGGTTTGGATGATCGGTGCGCGCATGGCCGAGTTGTCGAACTCCAGTGCCGCTCGCTGCGCGCCGAAGGTGACCGGCGCTCCGAAGATGTAGTCGTAGTCCTGCGCCAACCGCGCATCCGGTGCCGAGTACGGAAATTCGACTGCCCGAAGTCGGACGCGCTTTCCGATCAACCACGCGGAAAATCGGTGCAGCAAGATCAGGACAAAATCGGTTGTGACACGTTCTGCGACATCAGGTTCGGCGACGCCTTCGCGAGCTCGGACTGCGAAGCTCACCCGCGTGCTTTCCTCGCCCTTTTCGATCGCCAGTGGGGCCAGAGCCGGTAGCGCACGGATCACGTCGGACATTCGAGCGAACGCTGATCCGAGGTCAGGGCAATGGATCAACGTCAGGCAGATCAATCGGAAAGTGCCACGGGGGACCGGGGCGGATCCGAGGCCGAACAATTCGTCGTCGGTGATCTGCCAGGTGGTTTGAATGAAGGTGGTGACCTGAGTTGGGGTCAGCCGCGCGCGAGCGTCCGACAATGTCTCCAGGTCGATCCCAGCAGCTCGCAGTGCACCAGACAAATCGACGTCGTTGTCCGGCGAGAACGCGAGGTAGCGGTGGACGAATGCGGTCGGGATGGTCCGCGCTGTCATGGGTGCGCTGCTCCTTGGAGCAGGTGGAGACGGCGTGCAGCTTCGGAAAGAATGTGGTCCTGCTTGCAGAAGGCGAAGCGCACCAGGTGCTTCCAATCGTCGCGGTTGTCCGCGAACACGTCGACCGGTACGGCCGCGACGCCGATACGCTCGGGCAGTGCGCGACAGAAATCTCCCGCGTCGGTTTCACCCAACGGTCTGATGTCGGCAAGGAGGAAGTACGTGCCGCCGCCGGAATGCACCGTGAAACCGGCCTCGGTCAGAGCCTTTCCGAGTACGTCCCGTTTGCCCTGCAAGCTCTGTCGAAGTTCGACGACCCACGGCTGTTCGTTGGTCAGCGCGTACGCAACGGCCGGTTGGAATGGTGCACCGGCAACAAATGACATGAACTGCTTGGCGGCACGGACTCCGTCGATGAGTTCTCGGGGGCCGATCGCCCAGCCGGTCTTCCAGCCGGTGACATTGAAAGTCTTTGCGGCACTGGACACAGTGACGGTGCGCTCACGCATGCCCGGGAGCGACGCCATCGGTGTGTGGGCGAGGCCGTCGAAGACCAAGTGCTCGTAGACCTCGTCACTCAACACGATCAGGTCGCGTTCGCACGCGAGTTCGGCGATCGCTCGAAGTTCGTGATCGGTGAATACGGTGCCGGTGGGGTTGTGAGGACTGTTGACGATCAGCATCTTCGTCTTGGCGGTGATCGCGCCGCGCAATGCATCGAGATCGACCGCGAATCCGTCTCCCGCGGCGACCAGCGGAACAGTCCGACGCACAGCGCCTGCCAATGCGACGGATGCAGCGTAGGAGTCGTAGTACGGCTCGATCAGCACTACTTCTTCGCCGGGTTCGACCAGTCCGAGAATTGCAGCACTGATCGCCTCGGTGGCGCCGACGGTGACCAGAACTTCGGAGTCGGGATCACTGACGAGTCCGTAGCGGATGCGCCGATCCTCCGCGATGGCTTGGCGCAAGACGGGCATGCCCGGACCGGGCGGGTATTGATTGACGCCTTCGGCGATGGCTCGGCGCGCTACTTCGAGCATGGCCGCAGGACCGTCGGTATCCGGAAAGCCCTGACCGAGGTTGACCGCGTCGTGAAGTGTGGCCAACGCTGTCATCTCGGCGAAGATCGTGGATGCGAACGGCTGCAGACGCGAGACGGTGCGGTTGCGGGGCGTCGAAGGCATCTTTGCAGCTTAGTCGGCTGACACCGCATCCTCACATCCGCTCGGACGCGGTGCTTGTCACGTTTGAATCGCCGCCATCGTCCAACTCTGTAGAGAGCATCGAATCCGGTGCCCCAGAACATACGGAGGCTTGCCATGACTCGCATTCCCGCAGTGACACCGTCGGAAGCCAGTCCGTTGATCAAAGTGGCATACAAATTCGCCGCCAGGCAGTACGACGAAGTCCCCGAGCCCTTTGCCGTCCTGGCCAACCATCGGAAATTGTTCGTCGCGGCTGCCCGTCACGAGATGGCCGTGCAGAAGGCGTCGAAGGTGCTGCCGTCGAACATTCGTGAACTGGCCGTCTATCGCGTCGCCTGGACTGTCGGCTGCTCGTGGTGTGTCGACTTCGGGACGATGCTCTCGCGCTTGGACGGTTTGGACATCGACAAGCTGAAAGGGATCGCGAATTACCGGGATTCACCGAAGTACAGCGAGGACGAGCGGGCCGCGATCGCCTACGCCGATGCCATGACCGGTGACCCGCACGGGGAGAACGGGGTGACGGACGAGCAGGTCGCGGATCTCGAGCGCAGGTTCGGGCGTGCGGGCGTCGTGGAACTGACCTATCAGATCGGGCTCGAAAACATGCGCGCCCGGATGTATTCGGCGTTGGGGATCACCGAGCAAGGGTTCAGCACCGACTCCTGCCGCGTGCCCTGGGCCGAAGAATGATGCGCTGACTCGTCTACGGCAACTATCGACAATGCTCCGCAGATACGTGATCATGATTGACTAGTTCACGCATCTGCGGAGTATTTCGGCTTGTTAGGTCCGCACTTGCGACCTACGATCACCTGGTGCCCAACATTCGAATCCGCGAAGCTGCCGGTCTGCTCGGTGTCAGTGACGACACCGTTCGACGGTGGGTCGACGGTGGGCTTCTCACCGCGACGACGGACGACTCCGGCCGCAAGGTCATCGACGGTGCCGAGTTGGCGGGCTTCGCCCGGTCCAACGCCGGACCCGCACCGGCCGATCCGCTCACGGGTGCGAGTTCGGCCCGCAACCGGTTCGCCGGCCTCGTCACCAAGGTCGTCACCGACAAGGTGATGGCCCAGGTCGAAATGCAGTGTGGGCCCTTCACTGTCGTCTCGTTGATGAGTAGCGACGCGGTTCGGGAGCTCGGACTCGAGGTCGGGAGTATCGGAGTCGCAATCGTGAAGGCCACCACGGTCATCGTGGAAACGCCGTAGTTCTGAACATACTGGAGGAAATTCGTGAAGCGTGTAGTCGGACTTGTTGCAGCAGGTGCCTTTTCGCTTGCCCTGGTGACCGGTTGTAGTTCCTCCGACAATTCGTCGTCGGAGACGTCGTCGGCCGCTCCGACCACGACCACTTCCAGTGACAGTGCCACGGGAAGCATCACCGTCTTCGCGGCGGCGTCACTCAAGAACAGCTTCACCGAACTCGGCAAGGAGTTCGAGTCCGAGAACCCCGGTTCATCGGTCACATTCAGCTTTGCCGGGTCATCGGATCTCGTCGCCCAGATCACCCAGGGCGCACCGGCTGACGTGTTCGCCTCGGCTGACGCCGCCAACATGACCAAGGCCACCGATGCCGGTGTCGTTGCGGGGTCGCCCTCGGATTTCGCGAGCAATACCTTGACGATCGTTGTACCGCCTGGCAATCCGAAGGGCATCGCGTCCTTCGCGGATCTGGCAAAGGAGGGGACACAACTGGTGATCTGCGCTCCGCAGGTCCCGTGCGGCGCGGCTACGAAGAAGGTCGAGACGGCCACAGGTGAGACCCTCTCGCCCGTCAGTGAGGAATCGTCGGTGACGGACGTTCTCAACAAGGTGACGTCCGGGCAGGCCGATGCCGGCATCGTTTACGTCACCGACGCGAAGTCCGCGGGTGACAAGGTGCAGTCGGTCGCGTTCCCGGAAGCCACCACGGTGGTCAACCTGTACCGGATTGCGGTGCTGAAGGATTCGAAGAATTCGGGAACGGCAACCAAATTCGTCGATCTCGTGAAGGGGCCTAAGGGTCTGGCAGTTCTGAGTGACGCGGGATTCGCTGCCCCGTGACACACCTAAGACCGGCAGTCCGGGCTCCGCTCGGGTTGCCGGTATGGATTTACCTTCCGGCGCTGATCGGCGGAGCGTTTGTCATCGCGCCCTTGGCGGCGATGCTGGCCACCGTGCAGTGGTCGCAGTTCTGGGAACTCGTGACTTCCGAATCGTCGGTTGCCGCGTTGAAACTGAGTTTGAAGACAGCGGCAATGAGCACGCTGCTGTGCATCCTGTTCGGGGTACCGATGGCCGCGGTGTTGGCGCGCAGTCATTTTCGGGGACTGTCCGTTCTTCGATCGTTGATTCTGCTCCCGCTGGTTCTGCCGCCAGTGGTGGGCGGTATCGCGTTGCTGTACACGTTCGGGCGCAAAGGGTTGATCGGTGAGCAGTTGGAAGTGCTCGGCATCCAGATAGCATTCTCGACAACCGCGGTGGTCCTGGCGCAGACGTTTGTTGCGCTACCGTTCCTCGTCGTCAGCCTCGAAGGTGCACTACGCACTGCGGGTACAAGATACGAGGCCGTTGCCTCGACGCTCGGAGCCCGCCCGACCACCGTGCTTCGCCGGGTGACTCTGCCGCTGGTGCTTCCCGGTCTGGTGTCAGGGGCAGTTCTGGCTTTCGCTCGCGCGCTGGGGGAATTCGGTGCGACGCTGACCTTCGCGGGAAGTCTGCAAGGGGTGACGCGTACCCTGCCGCTGGAAATCTATCTCCAGCGTGAGACCGATCCGGATGCAGCGGTGGCGCTTTCGCTGGTGCTGGTTGTAGTCGCGGTGGTCATCGTGGTTGCGGTGCGTGGACGCGGATCGGCGGGTTCGTTGTGAGTGGCCTCCACGTCGACATCGAGATTCCGGAGCGCGACGTCGTTGCGACGTTCGACGTAGCGGCGGGCGAGGTGACCGCCATCCTCGGGCCGAACGGCGCCGGCAAGTCGACGGTACTGGCGGCGGTTGCCGGACTGCATCATCCGCGGCGCGGGTTGATCGAACTCAATTCCCGCGTTCTCACCGATACCCGTAGGGGAGTCGTGTTGGCACCCCATCGGCGCGGCACTGCCCTACTCGCGCAAGAGGCACTTCTCTTTCCCCATCTCAGTGCGGCTGCGAACGTGGCGTTCGCGCCGCGCAGTGCAGGGCGGTCGCGTCGCGATTCCGCCGAGTCCGCGCGCCATTGGCTGGACGCAGTCGACGCCGGCGATTTGGCTGACCGCAAGCCTTCACAACTCTCCGGTGGACAAGCGCAACGGGTTGCAGTGGCGAGGGCATTGGCTGCTGAACCCGAACTGCTTCTACTCGACGAACCGATGTCCGCGCTCGATGTCGCCTCCGCCCCCGCGCTGCGGTCGTTACTGCGCCGAGTGCTCAGGACCGGCGATCGCACTGCCGTACTCGTCACGCACGACGCTCTGGACGCACTGGCGCTGGCCGACACGGTTGTCGTCATGGACGGTGGCCGGGTCGTCGAACGTGGTGACGTACGAACAGTTCTGACCCGCCCGCGTAGTGCATTCGCAGCACGCATCGCCGGAATCAACTTGCGCAGCGGCACGATGGCCGGAGACGGAGTGCTCAGAAGTCCGGTCGGGGTGGATATCGCGGGCCAGACGGAGACCGACCTACCGGCCGGCAGTGCCGCCGTGGCGGTCTTCGAGCCGCGAGCAGTGTCGGTCTTCCTGGATCCGCCGCACGGCAGCCCACGAAATGCGTTTGCGGTCACGATCGCGGAGATCGAAAATCGAGGCGATGTCGTCCGAGTGCGAGCGGAGGACGAAGCCGGCCAGCCGGGCTTGTCTGCCGACATCACGGCGAGCGCAGCGGCCGAACTCGATCTGGTTCCGGGATCGGCCGCTACGTTTGTGGTCAAGGCCACCGAGACGCTGATCTATGCGCAGGGTGCAGGCTCGTAGACGTCCTCAACGACCGAATCCGCATAGAGGGCTGCAATTTCGGACGCGTACTTCTCGGCTATCGGCTTGCGCCTGAGCTTCATCGTCGGTGTCAGCTCGTCGCCGCCTGGCTCCCAGAACATGGTGAGTACGTGAAACCGCTTGATCTGCTCGGCCCTCGACAGACGCGAGTTTCCCTCGGCGACAGCAGTTGCAACGACGTCGACGATCCGAGCGTCCTTGGCGAGTACCGCGGCCTCGGCCGCAAGTCCCAGTGAGCGTGCCGCTCCGACCGCGGCGTCGGCGCTGAGAGTGATCAACGCTGTGTTGAACTTTCGGCCGTCTCCGATCGTCACGACCTCACCGATCAACGACGACGACGTCTTCACTGCCGTCTCGATGGCAGCCGGTGACATGTTCTTTCCCGACGCGTTGATGATCAGCTCCTTCTTGCGATCGATCACCGTGAGGTAGCCGTCCGCGTCGGCGGTGACGACATCTCCGGTCGAGAGCCACCCGTCTGCACTGATCGCTTCGGCCGTTTTTGCCGGTTCGCCGCGGTACCCCTTCATGACCAACGGGCCTCGAACCAGTAGCTCGCCGTCCGCCTCGATGCGCATTTCCATGCCTGGGAGTAACTTTCCGACCGTTCCGAGCTTGGTCGGCTCGGCCGGCGCGGTGCTCGCGATGCATGTCAGCTCGGACATTCCCCAGATCTCCGAGATCGGAACTCCCAGGGCTGCAAAGAATGCCAACGTGTCCGGCGGAATCGGTGCGGCGCCAGAGATGGCCCACTTCAGTTCGGCAAAGCCGAGTTTCGCACGCAGAGCGGACAGGACCATCGTATCGGCTCGGGCGTAGTCCGCTTCCAGTTCGGCGGGGACTGTTTCACCGGCTCGTAAGTGTGCGAGACGAGTGCGACCGACGTCGAGTGCCCACTGCAACGCCGCTCGCCGCGCGTCGTCCGGTTCGTTGGCGACAGCCGATTCGACTGCAACTTTCAGCTTTTCCCACACACGGGGGACGCTGCCCCAGATCGTGGGGCGACAGTCCGGAAGCGCGGCCGCTACCTGGCGCGGATCCGGCACGACAGTGATCTGGGTGCCGAACACCATTTGCATGTACAGGCAGGTGAGCCGATCGGCGATGTGCGCCGACGGCATGTACGAGGTGATGCGGTCACCGAATTCGACGGGGAGTACAGCGCTTACGGCGTTGGTTTCGAACAACAGGCATGCATGAGTCGTCTCGACGCCCTTGGGGTTGCCGGTCGTGCCGGAGGTGTAGATCAACGTGGCGACGTCGTTCGGTTTCACCGCACGCCAGGTGCCCTCGAAATCGAAATCCGATGCGGCAGAATTCTTCATCTGCTGCAGGGTCACAGTGCCGGGCTGGTGGACATGCGATTGCGCGTCGACGACGACGATCGTCTCGAGTGTGGCGCCCGAGCGGCGGACCGTATCCACGTACCGGTCTTCGCAGACGAGAACCCGTGCACCGGAATTGGCGAGGATGTAACGGATGGCTTCGGGTGCCGACGTGTTGTAGATGGAGAAGGACGTCGCGCCGAGATGTTGGGCACCGACGTCGATCGGATAGAACTCGATGCGGTTACTCATCATCAGGGCAACCGTATCGCCGTGTCCCACGCCGATTCCGGCCAATCCCGCGGCAACCTCGCGGACCTGTTCGGCGTACTCGCGCCACGTCAGTGTTCGCGCATCGCCGATGTCTCGCAGGGCCACCGCGTCGGGCGCTACCGCCGACACTCGCTGGAAGGCTGCACACAACGTGGTCATGATGATCTCCTGGATGCCTTTGTCAGGGCTGATACATTCGTCGGGGCCGCAGCGGTGGTTCTGTCTTCGAGTTCGCGGATCAGGTCGTGTGCCTGTTTGTCCCTGGCCAGATAGCCGTCGGCCAGGACATTGATGAATCCGCGTCCCCACGCCCAGGGTTCCCAGGCAGCGGGGGCAAGGGTCCGCGCGGCGCGGCGCGCGATCGCGTCTGCGATCACCGTGGCGGCACGGTCCGGGGAGATTCGATGACGGAGGGGACCGGGTAGTCGAGCGTCGAGTTTGCGCCCGATCTCGTCGTCGTCGAGTGTGGCGCGTGCAAGTTGTGTATCCACCATCCCGAAGTACGCGATGCCGGCAGTGGCGCCGTAGCCGGCAACCTCGAGACGCAGCGCCCGGCCGAGCGCTTCGACCCCAGCCTTACTGATCATGTACGAAGCGCCGCCCAAACCGGGGGCGAACGACGCCGCCGATGACACGACGACGATGTGCCCACTGTTGCGGATCACCTCGTCGATGGTCGGATGCACTGTGTTGAAGACGCCGGTGAGATTGACGTCGAGCACGCGATCGAATGCGTCGGGATCGATCTGGCGCAATGTTGCCGGGGGAGGGGTGATTCCGGCGTTGGCCACCACGACGTCGATTCTGCCCAGCTGCTCGATGATCGTTTGCACGGCTGCGGTCATGCCGTCCCGATCTCGGACATCGGCCGTCACCGTCACGACTCGCTGTGACTCGAATGAGCGCTCGGCCGTTGCCAATGAACTTTCGTTGACGTCGACCAGCGCCACGGTGGCCCCACGCCGGTGGAGAGTGCGCGCCAGCGCGGAACCGATACCGTCGCCTCCGCCGGTGATCAGCACGACCTTTCCGGCAACGTCGTAGTCGATTCGGCGTCCGGGCAGTGGAATGCCCAGATCGCGGACTGTTCCCGCAATTGCGGACATGCGTCCCGTCATTGCTTCAGTGCCTTCCGTGTAGCGCGCGGATGAGAACCTTGACCAGCCAGTCGATTCGGGCGGTCCGTCGAAACGTCGTCAGTGGTAGGGGCGAACGGAATCGTTGCCTGGTCATCGACCGGGCATAGGTGAACTCCTTCAGACCATCTGGGCCGTGAACGCGTCCGAAACCAGATGCTCCGACCCCACCCAGTGGCAGGTTGGGAACCGCGGCATACATCACGTAAGAGTTCACCGACGCTCCTCCGGATCGGAGCCGATCGGCAACAGCCACTCCATCCTTGCCGAACACGCTTGCTCCCAATGCATATGGCGACGCATTGACCAACTCCACCGCCTCGTCCATCGAGGCGACCTTGGTGATCGTCATCGTCGGGCCGAAAGTTTCCTCCGTGACGGCGAGGCTGTCTTCGGGGACGTCGACCATGATGGTCGGTTGCACGTACTGGCCGGAGATCGAGCCGAGCCCTCCGAGAACGACACGTCCACCCCGCGACATCGCGTCGTCGATGTGGCGCCGGATTACAGCCACTTGCGCGGGCATGGTGATCGGACCGATCTTGTCCTCGGCACCCGGACCGGCATGAACTCGGGCAGCCAAAGTGATTGTCTTGTCGATAAACTCGTCGTAGACCTGTTCGTGCACGTATACACGCTCGACGCCCAGACAGGTTTGACCGGAGTTGGACAATGCGCCCCACACCGCAGCATCCGCGGCGGCACCAACATTTCCGTCGGCATCAAGGATGAGCGCGTCCTTACCGCCACATTCCATCAACACCGGTGTGAGGGTCCCGGCGCACGCTGCCATGACTTTCTTGCCCGTCGCGGTCGATCCGGTGAACCCGATCTTGTCGACACCGGCCAGGCACAGTGCCGCGCCGACCGAACCGTCGCCTGTGACAACTTGCAGCACAGGATGTTCAGGGACGACCTCGGCAAACGCTCGGACCAACCATTGCCCGACTGCCGGGGCGAACTCACTCGGCTTGTAGACCACGGCATTGCCTGCAGCCAGCGAGAACGAGAGCGAACCGAGCGGGGTGAAGACCGGATAGTTCCACGGACCGATCACACCGATCACCCCGAGAGGTCGATACTCCACCGAGGCGGCCTGATTGACCGTCAACAAACTGGAGCGGACGCTGCGCCTGCCCAATACTTTTCGGGCATTCTTCGACGCCCACGCGAGATGTTCGAGTGCCATGGCGATTTCGAGCATCGCGTCAGGGTGCGGCTTGCCCATGTCCCGGTGCACGACGTCGGCGAATTCGGATGCTCGACGAGCGATGATTCCACGCCACCGATCCAGTCGACGAGCGCGTTGCTCGAATGTCAGTTCTGCCCACCACTCGGAAGCAGTTCGGGCGTCGCGCACTGCCTGTGTCACCGTGTCGTCGGACGCCTGCGTAGTCGTGTCGATCTCGGTCGCCGTCATCGTGGAGTTCCTTGAAGTGTGTGGTGGACGGCGCCGTCGGCCCAGCTGCGAGTGACGCGTTCGAGGATCGGTCGGGAGAGCGACAGAATCGGGGCGAACAACGGCTGCGCTTGGACAGCGAACGTCCAGGTGAGGCGGCTGCCAGTCGAAGTCGGTTCCAGCACCAGATCTTCGGCGAAGCGTTTGAACCCCGGCAGTGACGCCGACTCCACGTAGAACGTCATTCGGTGCCCCTCGTCCCAGCGGAAGAATCTCTCGTTCAGTGCAGCAAAAGCGCCGGCGCGCACGGTTCGGGTAGTCCCGATGCCGAATGGTCTGGCCGAGGTCCAGTCGGCTCCGGTGATCCCGCGCGCCCACGACGTGAGCGCTCCGTCCGCGGTCAACGTCTGCCACAAGCTTTCGCACGTCGCTTCGGATTCGATCCGGTGAGTGATCACCAGCGGCGCGGATCGGACGAAGTCTGCGTCGGCTGCCGCAAGAGAGAATTTTCCCCTCACAGGTCCACCACCAAAGAAGCACCGGTGGAACGTGATCGACAGGTCAACATCGAATCGGCACGTTCGGATTCGGTGAGCAAGGTGTCTCGATGATCGACGCTCCCTGAGAGCACCCGAACCTTGCACGTACCGCAGAAGCCCTGTTGGCAGGAATACGCGACTCCGGGAAGTGCACGTCGTATCGCAGCCAAAGCACTTTCGGACTCGCCCACATCGACGGTGAGACCGGTGCGCGCCAGATGCACCGTGAACTCCTTGCCGTCGACTACCGGGAGTGGGGAGAACCTCTCGCTGTGCACCGATCCGGTCGGATTGCCGGCGAAGGTCGCCGCGCGCACCATGTTCATCAGCGGCGCCGGTCCGCACGTGTACACCGCGGCACCGGGATCCGCAGCAGCGACCAGTGTTTCGATATCCGTCGGGCCCAACTCGTCGTCCGGTCGGATGGTTACCCGGCCGCTGGAGTATTCCTCGATCTCGTCGAGAAATGGCATGGCCGTCCGAGTTCGTCCGAGATAATCCAAACGCCAAGGGATTCCGCGGCGGTGACAACGTTGCACCATGGGAAGTAGCGGAGTGATCCCGATTCCGCCCGCAACAAAGAGGTACGACGGAGCAGCGACAAACGGAAATGCATTGCGTGGCCCTCGGACGTCCACAACCATGCCGGGTTTCAGCGACTCGTGTATCTCGCGCGAGCCGCCCCCACCCTCGTCGATCCTCCGGACGGCGATCCGATACGAGGACAAGTCGTCGGGGTCGCCGCACAGCGAATACTGTCGTTGCCTTCCCGAGGGGAGAAAGATGTCGAGGTGGGCGCCGGGAATCCACGACGGAAGGGTGATTCCTTCCCTCGGGGTCAAGGTGACACTCAGGACGTCGTCGCACTCTGACCGGACGGACTTCACGTCCAGAGTCATGTCGAACCCGCTGTAGCGGACCGGGCTGGGGCGCGAAAGTATGTGCGCTGCTGGACTTGCTGCAAAGATTCGGCGGTAAGCGCCGGTGGCTTGCGCGGCAAACCTCAACGACCGGGTCGGTGTGAAGTCGGGTGCGTCGTGGGAACTGTCGGCAGTCGTCTTGTTCATCCTGCGCTCGCTTCGGAAGAACGATTGGCAGCAGGCGAGCGAGCGAGGTAACGCATGGCGACGTCCATGTCCCCGATCTGGGAAGGATGGAAGCTCGGCCGCAGATATGGAGGAATCTCGGTGATCAGGAATTTCATGTTGGGTACCAGGCCACGACGGGTGGCGCTTATCAGTTGGAGAGGCCACAGTCGGCCCTTCGTCGTGGACGGGTCCTGTCGGAACAGGTAGTTCATCGAGGCGATGAACAGCACGAACAATGTGAAGCTGGCCAGCAGCGCCGTGCGAACGCGTCTGGCGTAGCTGCCGTCCACGTACATGTAGGCGTCGAAGGCTACGTTGCGGTGTTCGACTTCCTCGGCGCCGTGCCACTTGACCATGTCGAGCATCATCGGGTGCATGCCGGCATCTTCGAGGGCGGGATCGGTGAGCAGCCATTCCCCGACCACTGCCGTGTAGTGCTCCATGGCGGCAAACAAGCCGAGACGTTCACAGAGCCAGGCGTGCTTGGCTTTTCCGGTCAATCCTTTGTCGCCCAATATCTTGTCCACGAGCCAGTCCATCCGGCGTGACATCGGTTTCATGTCCATGCCGAGGTCCGCAAGATGCTCGCGTGCACCTTTGTGCGACGACGCGTGTGTTGCTTCCTGGCCGACGAATCCCACCACCTCTTCGTGCAGGCGGGTGTCCTCGATGAGCGGGAGTGCTTCGGCGAGCGTTGCGGACATGGCCCGCTCTCCCTCGGGTAACACGAGATGCATGAAGTTGATGACGTGGGTGACCATCGGTTCGTTCGGCACGTAATGCAGTGGTACGCCGTCCCAGTCGAAATCGACGTCACGGGCGGCGATCGCATGTGCTTCGTCGGTGTAGCGGCGAGCGCCGGACGGTGCGACGACGGGTGTGCCTCGGAAGGCGTTGATGCCGAGCATTATCGGCTCCTCACGGTTTCTCGAGCAGTGGTGAGTGCTGCGGACGAGACGGGTTGTACCTGCGCGTAGTGAGCGAGGTCGGCTCGTTTGGTCCTGGCGCGGAATGATCGGTTGAATCCGGGATAGAAGGTGTAGTTGCGGCCGCCGTCGACGAGGTAGTAACTACTGCACCCCCCGGCGTTCCACACGCTGGTGGCGAGTCGGCGGTCTGTCGCGCGTACGAACTCGCGTTGCACGTCTGCGCGGACGTCGATGCTGCCGATGCCGCGCTCGTCCATTTGAAGAATGCAGCTCACGATGTACTCGACCTGGGCTTCGATCGTGACGACCTGTGAGGTGTAGACCACGGAATTGGGGCCGAGGATCATGAAGAAGTTCGGAAAACCGCTGATAGTGGTGCCGAGGAAGGCCTCGGCACTGCCGTTCCACGTCTGTGCGAGGCTGCGGCCGTCCTGGCCTCGGATGATGTCGAAAGACGGGTTGTCTCCCATCCGAAAGCCGGTTCCCATGACTATGGTGTCGACTTCCCGGAAGGTTCCGTCCGCGGTGAGAACTCCGCGCTCCTGCACCTCGACGATTCCGTCCGTCACCACCTCCACATTGGGTGACGCCAGCGCGGGATAGTAGGTGTTCGAGAACGTCGGACGCTTGCATCCGAATGCGTAGTGGGGGAGCAGCTTTGCGCGAAGCTCCGGGTCCCGCACCTGCCGGCGAAGGTGTGCTCGGCCGAGTGCGGCCAGCCCTTTGAGAAGTGACGGCTTGTACACGAATCCGGGTACCAGGGCTTCTTGAAGCAGGTCGAGTCCCTTGCGTGCCAGTCGTTGGGTGAGCGGCACCCGCTCGAAGAGAGCGCTTGGCCAGCCGGTCATCGGCTGATCCGGATGCGGCAGGATCCACGTCGGTGTCCGTTGGAACACGGTCAACGTGTCCGCGAGCGGTTGCAGTCTGGGGATGATCTGCACCGCAGAGGCGCCGGTGCCGACCACGGCTATCCGCTCACCGCGAAGGTCGTGGTCGTGGTTCCAGTCCGCGGTGTGGAACATCTGACCACGAAACGATTCGAGCCCGGGAAGGTCGGGTGTGGCGGGGGCACTGAACGGGCCGGTGGCCGCGACCAGGAACTGTGCCTCCCAGACGGTTTCCGCAGTGTGTACTCGCCAGATCTGGGCTTGCTCGTCCCACGAAGCTTCTGTCACGTCCTGGTTGCAGTGGAAATGACCGGCCAGTCCGAAGCGATGGACGCAATCCCGGAGATAGTCGTAGATCTCGGGCTGTAGCGGATACAGCCGCGTCCAGTTCGGATTGGGCGCAAACGAGAACGAGTACAGAATCGACGGGATGTCGCACTGTGCACCGGGGTAGGTATTGACCTGCCAGGTCCCCCCGGGCTCCGCGGCACGTTCCAGAACGACGAAGTCGTCGATCCCGGACTGCTTCAAGCGGACAGCCGTTCCGATGCCGCCGAAACCGGCTCCGATGACGACGACTCGTGTTCGGCGAGTTCGAGTTTCCTCGTCACCGGCCGATGGCCCCGAGGTTGGGTCGATGTCGACCATGTGTGACGCCTCCTGATTGGTGCGTGAACAACTGAACGAAGAGTAAGTCTGACATCAAGTGATGTCAACAGCGATTGATGTCAGAATTGAATTGATTGACATCGTGCGATGTCAGTTCGCTTGCCGAGGTCGCCGCGATAACCTGAGGTCGAGAGCACTGCCGGTCAGTGAGAACATGGGGACATGACGGATACCGAGGCTCGGCGCACCGGCCCGCGCAGGTGGCGTGGGCAGGAACCAGAAGATCGCCGCGCCGCGCGCCGGGCACAGCTGATCGAAGCCGGGCTGCAGATCATGGGCACCGAGGGTGCGGCCGCCGCGACCATGCGTGCGACCTGCCGCGAGGCTGCGCTCACCGAACGGTACTTCTACGAGAGCTTCGCCAATCGTGACGAACTGCTGGTCGCCGTGCTCGACGAGGTCGTTCTCGGGGCGCGCGACACTATTCTGGACGCTCTCGAGGCGGCGCCTTCCGAACCGTCGGCCCTGATCCGTCACGTGGTGAAGGCCTTCACCACCTACGTATTCAGGGATCCGCGCCGTGGACGCATCATGTTCGTCGAATCCCAGGCGGAACCTGCGCTGTGGGATCGAGGGCGAGAATTGATGGCGGAGTTCACCAATCCGATCTCCGCGTCGCTCGAGCTGATGTACGGCGGCGAGGCAACCGACTCCGCGAACTCCGAACTCAATTCGGTGGGGCTGTTCGGTGCCCTCGCGTTCATCTATCAGGCGCACACCCCGTCCTCCAAGATCTCTCGTAAGCGTTTGGTGGAACACATTTCGCTCATGGTCGAAGCGCAGGCGACGGTCAACAGCACGCCCGCGAGAAAAGAATGACGTCCGCGTCGGCCACAGGCGGAAAGCGTCTCGGTCCCGAAGACCGACGTGAGCAGATCATTGTCAGCGCGGCAAAGGTTTTCGAGGAGAAGTCTTTTGCCGACGTCTCGATGACCGAGTTGGCCAAGGCGGCCGGGGTCGGTCGTCCGCTGCTCAATCATTACTTCGGCTCCAAGCGGGAGTTGTACCTCGACGTCGTGCGGCGATTCGTCTTCATTCCCGAAGTGGCGGTGGACCGCATTCCGCGATCGGCGAGCCAGGAGAAGCGGATCGGCGCCGTGATCGATCGGTGGCTCGACGTCGCCTGGCGTCATCGAGACATGTGGATCTCGACAGTCATGTCCGACGACCTCCGCCGTGATCCCGAGATGGATCGGATCCTGCAGGACGCTGACGACGTTGCTGCGCGACGGATGATGGATGCG
Organism: Rhodococcus sp. FW305-130; assembly: GCF_058788335.1. NCBI lineage: Bacteria > Bacillati > Actinomycetota > Actinomycetes > Mycobacteriales > Nocardiaceae > Rhodococcus > Rhodococcus sp. FW305-130. The sequence goes on from NZ_JBYTAP010000001.1 coordinate 737,249, forward strand.
CTCGAGATTCGACCGAGTGAAGGCAGCGAGGCTGCTGTTCATTCGATGATCGTGACGTACGGAGGATTGGCGAAGGCCGCCAGTAAGCAGTGGTTGGTGACGGGAGCGCTCGACCGCGAACAGGTGCACCTTCTGCTGGTACGCAGTTTGCTCGCCATCGTGCGTGACGTTCTGCCGGCGTGCGAGGCGGATTCCTGATTGCTCAGAGTGATCTCGCCACGAGGTCCTTCATGACTTCGTTCGATCCGGCGTAGATTCGCTGAATACGAGCGTCGGCGTACATCTGAGCGATGGGATATTCGAGTATGTAGCCGTACCCGCCGTGTAGTTGCACGCAGCGGTCGATCACGGCGCACTGCTGATCGGTGAGCCAGTACTTGGCCATCGCGGCGGTAGTCGCATCGAGCTGCCCGGCAAGATATTTGACGATGCAGTCGTCGATGAACGTTCGTGAGATACGAGCGATGGACGCACACTCGGCAAGTTCGAAGCGGGTGTTCTGCAGATCGAAGAGCGTTTGCCCGAACATGTTTCGGGATTTGGTGTACTCGACGGTGAGGGCGACGGCACGCTCCATTGCCGCAGTGGCTGCAACCCCACAGATCAATCGTTCGGGCAGTAGCTGCTGCATCAGCTGGGCAAACCCTGTGCCTTCGCGGTCCCCGAGCAGGTTTGTTGCAGGCACCCGCAAGCGGTCGAAGAACAGCTCGGTGGTGTCCTGGCCCTTCTGTCCGACCTTCTCGAGGATTCGCCCGCGCTCGAAACCCGGTGTGTTGTCATCGACCTCGGCCACGATGAGCGACACTCCACGCGCTCCGAGGCCGGGATCGGTCTTGGCGGCAATGATCACCAGATCACAATTGCGACCGTTCGAGATGAATGTCTTTGCGCCGCTGATCAGATAGTCGTCACCGTCGCGGACGGCGCGGGTGGTGATGTTCTGCAAGTCGGATCCGGTGCCGGGCTCGGTCATGGCGATTGCGCCCACCCACTCGCCACTCACCAGCTTCGGTAGCCAGCGCAGTTTGTGCTCGTGATCGGCGTAGGCATTGAGGTAGTGCGGCACGATTCCCGAGTGCACGCCGAGTTGGAGTGAATGATCACCCGCCATGACCTGCTCGTGGAACAGCACGGCGTCGTGCGCAAACGTTCCTCCTCCGCCGCCGTACTCGGTGGGGATCGACATGCCGGCGAGCCCGAGCGTCCCGAGTTCCCGATAGGCGGATTTGTCGGGAAAACCCTGGGACGCGAAGCGTTTCTGATGCGGTGTGACGTGTTTGGCGAAGAAGTTCCTTGCCAGGTCGGCCACGGCCTCCAATTCGTCGTCCATCCACGGGGACCGGCGTTCGGTGGTTCGGGTTGCGGTAGATCCTTGCGTCATCGTGATTCTCCCGATCGATGAAGTGCGACCCGCGAGCGGATCCGACTCCACCTATCATCCACACTGTTGACAGAGTGTCAATAACGGGGTGGTCGAATCGACCTCCGGACCCGCCTCGAATTCCACGTCGGCCGCCCGCAAGAATGGGACGACACAGACACGAACAGGCCGGCGCGAAGGATGGGCAGTGGACCCCGAAGAAACATCAGCGGGTCACGAGTCCAACCTCCCGGCTCCGCGGCCGGCGCGCAGCGTCCTGTTCGGATTGCCACCGGTGGGAAACCGGTACCCCGGAGCAGTTCGCGTCGCCCTCGCCCTGGCGATTCCGGCGGCCATCGCCACACTGCTCGGATTCGGGTCTGCGTCGCTCCTGGTCGGCCTCGGCGCATTTGCATCGATCTACGGTGAGGGTCGTCCGTACCGGAGCAGGTGGAAGGCAGTCGGTATCGCCGCGACGGCGCTGACGATCCTGTCCTTCATCGGGGCATCAGTGGGTGAGCCCGTCCACCGAGCCATCGCCGAGGGAGCGCCGACGGTGCTGCTCGTCTTTGTCGTGCTGATCATGGCCGTCGTGGTGTCGACCTGCGCCTTCACCGTCGACGCGCTTCGATTGGGTCCTCCGGGCGCGTTCTTTCTGTTGCTCACCACCGAGATCAGCTCCGTGATCGCCACTCCCGGCCAGCCGCCGGTCGAGGTCGCGATGTGGACGGCAATCGGTGGGATCAGCGCGGTGGTCGTCTCGATGACGGGAATCGTGTGGGCACCGAGAGCTGTCGAACGCAGCGCTGTACAGGCAGCCGTATCGGCCGTTGCGGAGTACACGGACGCTCAGGCGGCGTACGCCCCACCCGAACTCACGCGAGACAAACGCCACGCTGCAGCACTTCGGCTGCACGACGCGTGGCAGTGCCTTTACCGCGGCGCAATCGTCGGGAAAGACCACCCGTTGACCCGTGAACTCGAACGAGCGCAGATCTCGATGGCCAGAGCGATCTCCGACGACCACGATCCGGAGCTCAGGGCGGACCCCGCGTTCGACGTCGACGAGGTCGGGGCTCACCCGCCTCTGCCCGATCCGACGATCCGATATCGGTTCCTCCGCGCCTGCAATCCGTCCAGCCGAGCGTCGGTCACGGCACTTCGGCTGTCCATTGCCTGCATGGCCGCGGGAACCCTCACCGTCCTGCTCGGCATCGATCGCCCGGACTGGGCGGTGATCGCCGCGGCGATGGTCCTTCATCAAGGACCGGATCGAATACTGGGCACCTATCGCGGAATTCACCGCATCGGCGGAACCGTCCTCGGGTTGATTCTGTTGGGTGCCATCTACGCCTGGAGTCCGACCGGTCTGTGGTTGGTGGCGGTACTTGCCGTCCTGATGGCCGGGATCGAGCTGTTCCTGGTGCGGAATTACGGGATAGCCGTCATCTTCATCACCGCCCTCGCGATTCTCCTCGGCGCGGCCGGTGGTGCGCACGGCACCGTCCAACATCTGATCCTCAGCCGCATGCTCGAGACGGCAATCGGCGTCGTCGTGGCGTTGGTGGTCCTGTGGACGGTGGGGCGCGGTGCGCATCGACGCACTCTGATCTGGGTCGACGAACGGGCGAGTAGCGTCCTGTTCAAGCTACTGACCGAAATTCGCGCGAGGCACTATGCACCACAGGCGAATTGGTCGGAGCTTTCGGAGCTTCGACGGGACCTGGACTTCGAACTGCGAGGTAGCGCGATGGCCGGGATCGACGCCGCCCACAACGAACCCGAGTGGGCGTCGCAGCAGTGGAGGACGCACACCGAATTGCATCATCTGGGATCGGATGTACTGCACCGACTGTGGTTCGGAACGCAGGTGTCCAGATCACACCTCGAGGAATGGGAGTCTCGTTACTTGCGTTCGGGTTCGGTGTGATCGAGCATCGGCACAGCGCTGAACTTGGCTGGATTCGCAATATCGTAGGCTGCGCACACAACTCCGTCGCGGACAGTGAAGCCGGCAACGCGAGCGGCGAACTGCGGGTACTGGTCATCCCCTGGTGAGCCGGCGAATACACCGCCGAGCCGTCCGTTGACGAGAACCGGTGACATCGAGAACACCGCTGCCGGTCCGTACTTGCGGGCCAATCCCAGGTAGAACCGCGCCACACGATCGCTGCCGCGCACAATGTTGACAGCCGTGCGGGTCGTTCCGCCTGCGTCACCGATCAGGACGGCATCGGGATCGAGTGCATCGATCACGGCGTTCAGATCTCCACTCGCGATAGCCGTCACCAATCGCTCGACGGCGGCAGCATGCTCCTCGCTACTGACCGGGACCGGCGCCGACGCTGCGGCTTTACGGGCCCGCGAGGCCAACTGACGGGCAGTGGCTACTTCGATGTCGAGGATGCGCGCAACCTCGGCGAAGGGCACGTCGAAGCCGTCATGCAGGACGAAGGCAACGCGCTGAGCGGGAGTAAGGGTGTCCAGGACGACGAGGGCCGCAAAACGATTCTGTTCCTGCGTCACGACGTACTCCAGCGGATCGGGTATCGCTGAGGGTGTGCCCGCGGTGGCGTCGACGGGCGTGACGATCGGCTCCGGAAGCCACTGTCCGACATAGCTTTCTCTTCTGACTGCGGCCGATTTGAGATGATCGAGGCAGATCCGACCGACAACAGTGGTGAGCCATCCGCGCAGCTCCCGGATCTCGAGGTCGCTTCCTTGTCTCGATTGTGCGACTTGCAAGCGTATCCATGCCTCCTGCACCGCATCCTGAGCGTCGCTGAAACTTCCGGTGAGACGGTAGGCCACCGACGTCAGGTGGCCACGGTGTTGCTCGAAGTCCTGCGCAGTCGTCGGCGAAAGCATGCCCTCATGATACGGACCTCACACATTAAATCCGGCATGAATGTAACCGTTGACCCAGGTAGTGGGTGCCGACGTATGGTTTCGGCACTGCTAACGGCTCGATTCTGTCTTCACATTCATTGGAGTCTCACGTGTTTCGGTCTTTCCCGCTCATGTCGCTCAACTGTTGTCGTTGAACTGACATTCCCCACACCTGCCTGTGCCGAGCGCCGCACACGGCGCTCCGGACAGGTGTAGCCGAGAACTGAACCAATCATCTTCTACAGGAAGCAACTTCATGATTCGCCCTCGTTTCGCGCGCTCGGTAGCCGCGGCCGTCGCCTTTGCCACTCTGTCCAGCCTTGCCGTTGCCTGCTCGGGCTCCTCCGACGAAGTCGTCAAGACCGCCGACGGCAAGACCGTCCTGCGGTACGAGGGCAGCACCGGACAGGTCATCTACCCCGAACTGGCCGCTGACCTCGGTTACTTCAACGACGTGGAGCTCAACTGGATCGGCGATACGACCAGCGGCCCTCAGAGCATTCAGAACGCAGCGACTGGTCAAACCGAGTTCGGCGGAGCGTTCAACGGTGCGGTGGTGAAGTTGGCTTCCGCGGGTTCACCGATCACCTCGGTCATCGGGTACTACGGCTCCGACAAGGAGAGCTTCAACGGGTACTACGTACTCGACGACAGTCCGATCAAGTCGGCGAAGGACTTGATCGGCAAGAAGGTCGGGATGAACACCCTTGGTGCGCACCACGAGTTCGTCGTCCGTGAATGGCTTGCGCGGCAGGGACTTACGCCTGACGAGATCAAGCAGGTTGAATTGATCGTCGTTCCGCCGGTCAACACGGAACAGGCGCTGCGGCAGGGACAGATCGATGTCGCCACCCTCGGCTCGGTCTTCCGTGACTCAGCGCTCGAACGCGGTGGTCTTCGCGAGCTGTTCACCGACGAATCGCTGTTCGGCTCGTTCACCTACGGCACGTTGGTGTTCCGTGACGACTACATCGCGCAGAACAAGGAGGCGGTCGCCGATTTCGTACAGGGAACAGCGCGGGCCATTCGCTGGACCCAGACGCACCCACGAGAAGAAGTGATCGCGAAGCTGACGTCGATCATCAACAGCCGCGGACGCAACGAGGACACCAAGCTCATCAGCTACTGGAAGAGCCCAGGAGTTGCCGGTCCCGGCGGAACCATCACCGATACCGAGATCAGCACGTGGATCGACTGGCTCACCCGTAACGGTGAACTCGAAGAAGGAAAGTTGAAGCCGTCGGACATCTACACCAACGAATTCAACCCGTACGCCAACGGAACGTATTCACCCGACAGCGGCGCTGACGGACAGGCACTGGAGGCAGCAAAATGAGCACAGAACCGAAACTACGGCTCGAGCACGTCACCAAACAGTTCGACATTCGTGGGACCGACGAAGTTTTCACCGCGGTCGAGGACATCAACATCGACGTGGCGCCGGGGGAGTTCCTGGTCCTCGTCGGGCCGAGTGGTTGCGGCAAGTCGACTCTGCTGGACCTCCTCGGAGGACTCAGTTCGCCCACTTCCGGTCGAATCCTTCTGGACGGCAAGCAGATCACGGGCCCAGGCTTGGATCGGGGAATCGTCTTCCAGCAATACGCGCTACTTCCATGGCGAACTGCACGTCACAATATCGAGTTCGGACTCGAGGCGAAGGGCGTGAAGAAGAGTGAGCGACGCGAACTCGCCGAGCATTACCTCGAACTGGTCGGTCTGCAAGGTTTCGCGGATCGCTATCCGCACGAGTTGTCCGGTGGAATGAAGCAGCGAGTCGCGATCGCCCGCAGCTTGGCCTTCGATCCCGAAGTGTTGCTGATGGACGAACCATTTGCTGCGCTGGACGCACAGACGCGAGAGTCGCTGCAGGACGAGCTTCTGCGCATCTGGAAGGCCACCGGCAAGACCATCCTGTTCATCACCCACGGAATCGACGAGGCCATCTACCTCGGGCAACGTGTTGCAGTACTGACTTCGCGCCCGGGGCGCGTCAAGACGATCGTCGACATCGACATCGACCGGTCCGGCGACGACGTGCGATCAGGTGAGGAGTTCCGTGTGTTCCGGCACCGGATCTGGACGCTGCTGCACGGTGAAGTCGAGCGCGCTCGGGCCGGCGAACTCGATCCTGCCAAGGAGGTTGCACATGTCTAGCGCATTGGCGACGCCGGAGGTGGTCGTCGACCCGAAACCGTTGCCCGACAAAACACCTGACATTGCGCAGCGGAGCCAGGCCGGCGGCAAGGCGGCGCGCTACATTGGTTCCACCGCCTGGCGGATTGCCAAGCCGTCGATTGCGATCGCGATCTTCCTCGGGATCTGGGAAGCGGCACCTCGGCTCGGGCTGGTGGACAAGGTCTTCCTCCCGCCCTTCACCGAAGTTGTGTCCGCATTCTTCACTCTCGCCGAGAACGGACAATTGCAAGAGCATGTTTCGGCCAGTCTGACGCGTGCGCTGACCGGATTCTTCGTGGCCATTGCGATCGCGATTCCGTTGGGAATCGCGATCGCCTGGTACCGCCCGGTCTCCGACTTCCTCAACCCGATTCTCGAATTGTTCCGCAACACAGCAGCCTTGGCTCTGCTTCCCGTCTTCGTGCTGATTCTCGGAATCGGTGAGGAATCGAAGATCGCCCTGGTGATCTACGCCTGCACCTTCCCGATTCTGCTCAACACGATCTCCGGTGTGCGAACAGTGGACCCCCTGCTGATCAAGTCCGCTGCCTCGCTGGGGTTCTCCTCGATTCGGCTGTTCCAGAAGGTGGTTCTGCCCGCCGCAGTTCCCACGATCTTCACGGGTATCCGCATGGCCGCCGCGTCGTCGATTCTCGTGCTGATCGCCGCCGAAATGGTCGGGGCCAAAGCCGGTCTCGGGTATCTGATCACCGCTTCCCAACTCAACTTCCAGATCCCGAACATGTATGCGGGCATCGTCGCGATCTCGTTGTTGGGTCTGACAATCAACGCGATTCTGGTCCTGATCGAACGTCGGCTCTCGCGCTGGCGCGTCACCACCTGACCACACTTTCACGGAAAGATTCTGCGAACTCATGTCCGAACGACAATTTCATCTGAACGCCTTCCTGATGGGCGTCGGCCATCATGAGGCGGCGTGGCGCCACCCACTTACAAATGCGGCCAACCTTCTGGACGTCAAGCACTTCCAGGAACTGGGGAGAATCGCCGAGCGTGGCAAGCTGGACTCGGTGTTCTTCGCCGACGGTCTAGCAGTCGGCCCGCGGGTCAAATACAACACTCAGGCGATCTTCGAACCCGTCACCTTGCTGTCGGCGATCGCTGCGGCCACCGAGAAGGTGGGGTTGATTGCAACCGCGTCGACCAGTTACAGCGATCCGTACACTCTTGCAAGGAAGTTCGCTTCCCTCGATCACATCAGTGGCGGACGAGGCGGGTGGAACATCGTGACGTCGGCCGGCGCCGACGAGGCCGCGAACTTCGGCCTCGATGCGGTACCGACGCACAGCGGTCGTTACGAGCGCGCCGAGGAGTTTCTCGACGTGACGCTCGGACTCTGGGACAGCTGGGAAGAGGGGGCAGTTGTCCTGGACGAAGAGACCGGAATCTTCGCCGATCCTGATCGTGTCCATCGCATCGACCATGACGGTCAACGATTCACGGTGGCTGGCCCGCTCAATTCGCCGAGGTCTCCACAGGGACGTCCGCTGCTTGTACAGGCCGGTTCCTCCGAGAGCGGTAAGGATTTCGCGGCGAGGTATGCCGAAGCCGTGTTCACCGCTCAACGAACACTCGAGCAGGGGCAGGATTTCTACAACGATCTCAAAGCGCGGCTGATCAAGTACGGGCGTAGTCCCGACGAGATCAAGGTGCTGCCGGGCATCGTGCCCTTCATCGCGGATACGGAAGAAGAAGCGAAGGCTCTGGAGCAGTCATTCACGGACCTGATCTCTCCGGAGTATTCGCTGCGCCAGCTCTCGAACATGGTGGGTGTCGATCTCACCGAGCATTCTCTGGATGCCCCGCTGCCACCGTTGCCGGACATCGATCGCATCCAAGGGAACAAGAGTCGATACCAGCTCGTCAAAGATCTTGCAGAGAGCGAAAACCTCACCGTCCGTGAATTGATCGGCAAACTCGGCGGTGGCCGTGGGCATCGGACTTTTGCCGGGACACCGGAGCAGGTCGCGGACGAGTTGACCGAATGGTTCGACAAGGGCGCAGCGGACGGCTTCAACATCATGCCGCCCTATCTGCCCGGAGGGCTCGAGGTGTTCGTCGACCGGGTCGTGCCGATTCTGCAGGCGCGTGGGCTCTTCCGAACCGAGTACACCGAATCGACCCTGCGGGGCCACTACGGCCTCGATCGTCCGGCGAACCGGTTCTCGCGGGCCGCTGACGCGGCAGAAGTGAGCGCGTGACGGAAACACTGCCCAAGGAACAGCCGGCGATTGCCGGACTCAAGCCACTGGTCACAACGGTTTTCGTGCCGGCGGCCATCTTCGGGATCGGTCAGGGTGCGGCTGCCCCCATCATGGCCGTCACCGCGCGCGACCTGGGTGCATCGGTCGCCGTCGCCGGCCTGATCGTTGCGCTCGGTGGCTTGGGTGCCGTACTCGGTGACCTCCCTGCCGGCCGGATAGTGTCGCGTTTCGGTGAGCGCAGGTCGATCATCGGCGGAAGTTCTTTGGGTGCAACAGGAGTGGTGATCTGTCTGCTTGCACAGACTCCGTGGATGCTCGGTATCGGCGCACTGTTGACCGGACTGGCGAATGCGGTGTGGGGCCTTGCGCGGCAGAGCTACCTCGCCGAGACCGTGCCACTCGGTCTTCGGGCCCGAGCAATGTCGTCGTTCGCCGCGATGTGGCGGTTGGGTTTCTTCCTGGGACCGCTCATCGGTGCCGGCGTGATTCTCCTGGTGGGAGCGCGCGGAGGATTCCTCGTCCAGTTGGTGGGCGTCGTGCTCGCCGGGGCGCTGATGGCCCGCGTTCCCGACCCGCCACGAAAGGTGCAGGCGGGCAACAGTGATCACGGGCACGTCACCCTCCCGGAGATCCTTCGCCGTCATCGTGCCGCTCTGTCGACGCTCGGGACAGGCTCCCTTCTGATGGGCGCCGCCCGAGCTTCGCGTGAGGCCGTTCTTCCATTGTGGGCATTGCACCTCGGGTTGGATGCAGCCCAGGTGAGTGTGATCTTCGGTATCGGTGCGGCCGTGGACCTGCTGTGCTCGTATCCGGCCGGACACATCATGGACCGATACGGACGTAGGTTGGTCGCGGTGCCTTCGCTGACGGTGATCGGTGTGTCGTACCTGATGTTGCCGTTTTCGACGGGCGCAGTGGGATTGACCGTGGTCGCTGTCGTGATGGGGATCGGCAACGGACTGGGCAACGGCGTGATCATGACTCTCGGCGCTGATATCGCCCCGCCCGAAGAGCGCGCCGAGTTCCTCGCTGCATGGCGATTGACGCACGACACGGGCATGTTCGGTGGGCCGCTCGCGATCGGTCTTCTCGCCGCGGTGTTCCCGCTCGGGTGGGCATTTGCCGCACTGGGCGCGACTTCGTTCGCCGGCGCGGCGATGATGTTCCGCTTCATTCCGGTCTATTCTCCGCGGGTGTCACCCCGGTCGCGCGTCGGGAAACTGTAGGTAGGCTCGCTACATGCGATTCGGACTGTTCGTACCTCAAGGCTGGCGTCTGGACCTGGTCGGCATCGACCCCGCGAAGCAGTGGGAGGTGATGCGAGACTTCACGCTGCGCGCGGAGGCAGGGCCGTGGGAGTCGGTGTGGGTCTACGACCACTTTCACACCGTTCCCCAGCCGACGGAAGAAGCGACTCACGAGGCGTGGACGTTGATGGCCGCACTCGGTGCGTCGACCTCGCGTATCCGACTCGGCCAGATGTGTACCGCCATGAGCTACCGAAACCCGGCGTACCTCGCCAAGGTCGCCGCGACCACCGACCTGATCACGGGTGGACGCGTCGAGATGGGCATCGGCGGCGGTTGGTACGAGCAGGAGTGGCGCGCGTACGGCTACGGTTTCCCCTCTGCCGGTGAGCGTCTGGGCCGCCTCGACGAAGGAATCCAGATCATGCAGCAGGCGTGGTCGACCGGCAGCTCGACGCTCGACGGCAAGTACTACCAGGTCGAGGGAGCGCTGTGCCGTCCACTTCCATTGCAAGAGGGCGGAATTCCCATCTGGGTTGCCGGTGGCGGCGAGAAGGTCACACTCAAGATCGCGGCCAAGTACGCGCAGTACACAAACTTCGACGGCACCCCGGCCGGCTTCGCGCACAAGTCCGAGATCCTGAAGAAGCACTGCGACACCGTCGGTACCGATTTCGATGCCATCGTCCGTTCGGCCAACTACAACGTGGCCATCGGCGCGACGGAAGCCGAGGTGGCTCAGCGGTTGGAGACACTGAAGGACAGACTGACGCCGTTGGTCGGCGAAGCTGCCGCCGATGCGTCGCTCGATGCGTTCCGCGGAATGCCTGCCGTCGGTACACCCGAGCAGATCATCGAGAACCTGTCGGCGCTCAAGGCGCAGGGACTCGAGTACGGAATCTTCTACTTCCCCGAGGCCGCGTACGACACGTCGGGAATCGAGATGTTCGAGAAGGAAGTGCTGCCCGCGCTTGCGTAACCGTTAGGGCTAGCGCAGGGAGTCAGGAAGATCGGCCGGGTTGATCAGAACCCGGCGATCGGGGTGGGTGCGAACTTCTTCGGAGTCGGGGATCCGGCTCTGCAGGAAGTTCCACTCGCTCGCACTGACAGCTGCGATCGCGCGTGCCAGCACTGCCGAGTCCTTGGTTCCCCACTCGATCGGCATGGGGCTGACCATCTGCCACGTGTCAGCCTTGCTGCGGGTGGAACGATCCGAACGCAGTGCCACCGACGGAATGCGGTCGCCGACTCGCCACTTCGGATTGAGTCGAACATTGCGGCTGACGAGCGCGTACTTCGGTGCTCCGGCCGCCGGCTTCGCGATGTCGATCAGTGCCGTCAGGGTCGCCGCTCGAGGGTGAACCTCGGTGACGATCGCGGGAACCAGTGGGTTGTCCGCATACAGAGATTCGACGCTTCCCACCTTGCGAGGTGCCCACAAGGCGACCCACAGTGAACTGGCCGCACCGATGGCGAGGACCGCGCCGATGATGATGGACCACACCTCACCCATGCTGATCAGCCAGGCTCCGACCGCGGCGAGGACGATCGCGAAGATCACCGCAGAAATCTGCAGGCGGCGTACGTCGGCCAGTGTGTCGTTGACCGACTTGGCGTGGGCCTTGTCGACGGTGAACTGGAAGTCAGCCACGAAAAAATCCTTCGGGTGGTGCCGGACGATCTAGGACCGGCCCCCGATCTCCCGGGAGCCGTCCACCAGCGTAGCTAGTTTCGCGCGCGCTCCCACATCTGCAGGTAAGCCTCGGCGCCACGGCTCATGTCCTCGATGATCGTGTCACCGTCGGCGCCCGCAGCAATACGCATGTCCGCGATCCAGTCGGGAATCATCCCGTACTGGGCAACGCCGTCGGTGTTCACGTCGAAAACCCTGGTGCCGGCGCGCTGCTGGTCCATTACGGTGCCGTCGAAGGCGGTGTACGGATATTGGAGCGGATTTTCGGCGGCGTCACCGCGCGGTGCGGCCTGCGGCCCGAAGCCGTTGGTGTCTGCGCCGTAGCCGAAACCGAAGTAGTAGTTCTCGCTTCGCATTGTCCGTGCGTCGCGCCACTGGTCGATGAACCCACGCTCCTCGGGCTTGTCGTCCGATGCGTCCAGTTGCCCGGCGTACAGGGCGACAAATCCGCCGAGCGCGTAGATCCGCTTGTAGAGGCTCGGGTCGCTCCAGCTGTGACTGGAAACAACACCGGAATAGTTCGCTGCTTCGAGAATGTCGAGGGCTTCTTCGGCGGTCTTGACGCTCATGTGATCGATGTCCACGATCATCCCTCGGTCCATCAAACCTCGGATCGTGTATGCGCCGAGGTCGGTCAGGCCGTGCGAATTGCATTGCGGACCAGAGGGGTACACCGGAAGCGTCACTCCGGGTGGGAGTACCGCGAGAAGATTCTGTGCGCCGTCGACCTTGGTGGGCAGCACATTGTCCTCGGCAACGCCGGTGCATGGTTCCGATTGCCAGAACTCCCCGGTGCCCAGGTAGTTGCCGATATTGACGGCCACTCCGGTGACGCCGCCGTCGAAACGGGCACCGCCGAGGGCGTTGTCGAACTTGTGCGTGACGATCATCTGCCGAACACCGAGGTCGTACAACTCGTCCAGGCCGCGGTCGATGTCGTCCTCGGTGCACTGCGGAATACCGTTGCGCACAGAGCAACCGAAGGGTTCGGACACCTCCACCCCGAGGGTGACGGCCAGCTTTCCGTCGGCGGCCACCTGCCTGGCCTGTTCAGGGGAGCTCACGATGCGGAACCAACCCCGGCCGGGACCGCCGTACTGGGCGTCGATGTAGTCCTGGAGTTCGCGTGTCTGCTGCGCCTGGATCCGGACGGTCTCCATCTCGTCACAGGGATTTCGCTTGCTCGGATACAGCTCACACAGCACACGGTTGGCGACAAAGAGATTGGTGAAGATTCGCAGACCACCACGCCAGGCGCGCTCGACCCACTTGTAGTACGTCTGCTCGTGCGTCAGTGAATCGTGCGCCGGCCAGTCGGCGAAACTCGGCCAGCCGGTGGTGTCGTGAGTTTCGAAGGGATTGCCGTACGACAGAACGTTTTCGAGGAGCGCAGGTATCCCGTCGGGTTGATGGTCCGGGCAGTCGACGAGCGCTGCGGTGACGCCCTGAGGGTCGAAAGGTCGGCCGCAGTGCAGGTTTCCGCCCATGAACTCGGAAGCGTTCATGTGCACGTGTGTGTCGATGAATCCCGTGACTTCACCGTTCGGTCCGATTTCTCCTGGAACGCCGTTTGCGCCCACCTCCGCTTCGGGGAAGTCGGCGCAGCCGTCGCGCGGGATCAGCGTGAACGCAGATTCGGGAACGTCACCGGGATCGGACATCGTGAGCGTCAAGTCGCGCGAGATCAGTTGACGGCCGTTCGAGGTCGCGGTCAGAACGAACGATTCACCGGTGGACATCACGGTCCAGTCGGTGGAGGGAGTTGCTTCGGAAGTGGCGAGTACCGAGTCCGCGCCGTCGTGCGAGAGCATCGACCCGTCCGGGCCGTACAGCATGAAACGACCCAACTGGGCCGCATGTAGCCGGAACGGTTCGGCGTCTGCGGCTTTCGTTACGTCGGTGAGGTACGCCGACCCGTCACGACGGACGAAATCACCAGACTCGGTGCGCAGCGCGAAGCAACCGTTCGCAAGTGCGTACACCGAGTTCTGCGCGGTAGGAGCAGGACTCGGTGCCGCGGCGCTGACGCCGGTCGTGGCGACGACGACGGCGGCAGTCAGCAGCGAGATGGTTCCGGCGAGCCGACCCCGTAGACGTGGAACTGAGCGCATGGTGCTGGTGACCCCCGGCCGATTGACACGACTGTGACAGGGGACACTCTACAGATAACTGGACGTATGTCCATTTGATTCTGCAACGTGTTGCAGAAATGCTCAGCCGATTGCAGGTCCGAGCAGGTCATCGGCGTCGGTGATCCGGTAGGCGTAGCCCTGTTCGGCGAGGAATCGCTGACGATGTGCCGCATATTCCGCATCGAGAGTGTCGCGGGAAACCACCGAATAGAAGTGGGCCTGACCGCCGTCGTGCTTGGGGCGCAACAGTCGCCCGAGTCGCTGAGCTTCTTCCTGCCTCGATCCGAAGGTTCCCGAAACCTGCACGGCGACAGACGCCTCCGGAAGGTCGATCGAGAAGTTCGCGACCTTACTCACCACCAGCGTCTGGATCTCACCGTTGCGGAACTGATCGAACAGGATCTCACGTTCCTTGTTCTTGGTGGATCCCTTGATCACCGGCGCGTTCAGGGCTTCGCCGAGTTCGTCGAGCTGATCGAGATACGCACCGATCACCAAGGTCGGTGAATCCGGGTGCTTCGCCAGAATCGACTTCACGACAGCAATTTTGGTGTGCGCCGTCGAGCACAGTTTGTAGCGCTCCTCCGGTTCGGCGACGGCATAGGACATGCGCTCGGCGTCCGTCATCGTCACTCGCACCTCGACGCAGTCTGCCGGCGCGATCCAGCCCTGCGCTTCGATGTCCTTCCACGGAGCGTCGTAGCGCTTGGGGCCGATGAGCGAGAAGACGTCGCCTTCGCGGCCGTCCTCACGAACCAGCGTTGCGGTCAGGCCGAGACGGCGGCGCGACTGCAGGTCTGCCGTCATCCGGAAGACGGGCGCGGGCAGCAAGTGGACCTCGTCGTAGATCACCAGTCCCCAGTCGCGGGAGTCGAAGAGTTCGAGATGCTTGTACTCGCCCTTCGTACGACGCGTGATCACCTGGTAGGTCGCGATCGTGACCGGCCGAATCTCCTTGCGCTCGCCGGAGTATTCGCCGATTTCTTCCTCGGTCAACGACGTGCGGGCGATGAGCTCACGCTTCCACTGACGACCGGCGACGGTATTGGTGACGAGGATGAGTGTGGTGGCTTTGGCCTTTGCCATGGCTGCTGCGCCCACCATCGTCTTGCCGGCGCCACATGGCAGCACGACGACGCCCGAGCCGCCGGCCCAGAACGAATCCGCTGCCATCTGCTGGTAGTCGCGCAGTTCCCAGTGGCCCTCTTCGAAAGCGAGATCGATCGGGTGCGCTTCGCCGTCCACATAGCCGGCGAGGTCCTCGGCCGGCCAGCCCACCTTGAGCAACATCTGCTTGAGGCGGCCGCGTTCGCTCGGGTGGACGATCACCGTGTCGTCGTCGACCTTCTCACCGAGCATCGGTGAGATCTTCTTGTGTCGCATCACCTCGGTGAGGACTGCCCGGTCGAGGCTGACCAGGATGAGGCCGTGCACCGGGCTCTTGACCAGCTGCAAGCGTCCGTACCTGGCCATCGTGTCGACGATGTCGACCAGCAGCGGTTGCGGAACAGCGAATCGTGAGAACGAAACCAGAGCGTCGACAACCTGCTCGGCGTCGTGTCCGGCGGCGCGGGCATTCCACAAGGCCAGGGGAGTGATGCGATACGTGTGGACGTGCTCGGGGGCGCGTTCGAGTTCCGCGAAGGGGGCGATTGCCTGCCTGGCATCGCCGGCGCGCTCGTGGTCGACCTCCAACAGCAGCGTCTTGTCGGATTGGACGATCAACGGTCCGTCGGTCACGGAAGCCTCCTAGTGAAACAAACGCAGCAGCCACAGAGCGTTGCACCGCGTTGTCGGCTGACGCCAACCCTGCCATTGTCCTGGTATCGGAGCGCATACGCCAACAGGCGACGCTCGCACAGCCAGAAGTAGAGGTGCCCGAGTTCGGGCACCCCTACGTCAACAGAGCAGGACCAACCGCTATTCCGGACGACCTGCAGCGGGCAGGACGAGGATCTTCACGTGCTCGTCGGGTGCGCGAAGAGCCGCAAAAGCGTCCGAAACTCCATCGAGCCCGACACGGCCGGTAATGATCGCTTCGGCGTCGATCTCGCCGGCGGCCAACCGAGCAAGGGTGATGTCGTACGCGTTCTCGTAGGGGCCATGACCGAAGTTGATCGAGATCCTTCGGAACTGCCCGATGACGGGAACGATGGTCTCGTCGCCGAACGGCGCAGCCAGGACCTGAATTCGCGAGTTGAACGGCAGGGTGCGCATCAGTTCGCCGATGACCCCCGCCCGGCCGCTGCATTCGTAGGCGATCAGGATGCCGTTCGCGGCCTGGCCCACGAGCGGGTTGCCTTCGGCGACCATCTGATTCCACAGTTCGATCGGATCCTGTGTGAAGGGGTCGACGACGATGTCCGCGCCCATCTTCTTGGCGAGCTCGCGGCGTTTGGGGGAGGGTTCGGACGCGATGACGATCTGTGCCCCTCTCGCTTTCGCAGCGACGATGGCACCCAGTCCGATCGTCCCGCAACCGACGACGAGCGCTGAATCGGCCGAGGTGAGGCCGGACTGCTGGAGATGCATCTCGCCGACGTGTAGAGGTTCGGCCAGTGTGGCGTGCTCGAGTGACAGATGGTCGGGAACCTTGCGGACCCAGAATGCGTCGACAACGATGTGATCGCCGAACGCACCGTGGTATTCGTTCGAGTAACCGATGATCGTCGGGATCCCGGTAGCCGTGTCGGTGGCCAAGCCGATGCCGGCCACCCGATCACCGATCATGAAATCGTCTACTGCAGAACCGGTCTCGGCGACGATGCCCGCGTATTCGTGACCCAGCACCACGGGTGCGTCTGGATCGAAGGTGGCGAGCGGGTAGCCACCGTTGTGTGCGACCTCGACGAATCGGCACGGGTCCTTCGACATGCTCAGGTCGCTGCCGCAGATTCCGCAGGCGACGACGTCGATGCGGATCTGATGGGGTGCCAACGGCGGCGCGTCGGCCATCTCGGCGACGGCGAATTCTCCCTGGTGGAATCGGACGGCCCTCATGCGCGCACGGCTCCCGTCTCGGCCGGTTGGCCGTAGTAGTCGGTATGGGCTTTGGTGATCGCTCCGACCAGCCCGCCGATCAGGTATTCGCGGTTGTCCTCGGCGAACTGCATGCTCGCCTGACGTCCGACATTCCGCTTCCGGAAGTGCGGGACCACCTCGGAGGCGAACAATTCGTAGCTGCGTTTGGTGTCCTCCCAGCTCGCCATGTCCACGTGAAGGATCAGGAACGTGCCGAACCCTCCTGTCTTCTCGATCAGACGCTCGATCTGAGCAATCGCATCTTCGGGCGTACCGATGATCGCCTGACCGAACTCGCCGAGCGTGTCGTTGCGCCACTGGTCGATGATTCCGGCAGGTGTATCTGCCCAGGCCGGGTTCTGGCCGGTCTGTCGATTCACGTAGGAGGCCATCGATCCGATCCGTCGGCTCACGGCGCGCTCGGCCTCGGCTCGGGTCTCGGCGATGAACATCGGATTGACCACACGCCACGTCGCCCGGTCGGCGTGGTGGCCGTGCTCGGCCGAGACCTTCTCGTACACATCCCAGTTGCGATCCAGTGCGTCGAATCCGCTGGGTGAACTCGCCGCGAGTGAGAGCAGGGAGAGCCCGTTCTTGCCGGCGAGCACCGAACCGTTGGGGGAAATCGTCGACGCTGTCACGGTCTCGATGCCGTCCGCACGGTATGTGGGCAGCTGTGCGCGTGCGTCACGCAACGTGAACCAGTCGGTTTCCATGTTGACGACCTCGCCGCGGAGCAACGCGAGAATGGCCTCGAGCGCTTCGCCCTGGCGGCGACGCTGGTCCGACGGGTTGATGCCCATCATGTGTGCATCGAGGGGAATCTTGCCGGGGCCGGTGCCGAAGATGAGCCGTCCGCGCGTCTGCAGATCGAGCTGAGTGATGCGGTCGGCCGTGATCAGCGGGTGGTGATAGGGCAGGGACGTCACGCCTGTGCCGAACTGGATGCGCTCGGTTCGCTCTGCGGCGGCCGCGATGAACATGTCCGGGGCAGGCACGATCTCGGCGCCGGTCGAATGATGCTCACCCATCCACGCTTCTTCGAATCCGAGGTGGTCGAGGTGTGTCATGAGGTCGATGTCGCGTCTGAGTTGCAGGGCGGGATCGGCGTCGAGCGGATGGTACGGGGCGAGGAAGGCTCCGAAGCGGATGGACGATGCGGACCACACGATGACATCTCCTGTCGACAGGGGAGTGATTTGGATCACTCGCTCTGATGGAGATGTCTAACATGGATCAACTGATCCAATAAGTTGAATCTCCCGCACAGTGGGAGGTTGGTAATCACTTGTAGCTCAACGCTATCTGGCGTAATCATGTCGTCTAAGGTTGTTCCAAGTCGATCAACTGAACCAGGCATTTTGAGAAGGAGCGTTGAAAGAGGTCATGCAACTGGACGTCACAATCACCCCCACCTCCTCGACCGTCGAACTGAACGGGGTCGACGACTTCACCAGTCTCTCGGTCGTCGTAGGCGGCGACGATCAATCCGAGACTCTGAGTCGGGCATTGGAACCGTGGGGGGAACTCGAGGACGATCATGTCTGGCTCGACATTGCTCACCTGGAACAAGCCATCGCGGCCCAGGTCGGAAACGCGCAGTGGAGGCAGAAGTTCTCCGCGATGGTGGACTACGCACGCGCCCACGGCTGGGTCGATCGCGACAACAGGGTGCGAGCACACCGTGAATCACTCTGACTCCGCGGTCAGCGCTTCGGAGAAGTTCGGCGAGCCCGTGCGAAGCTCGTTCGTATGACCGACTCCCGGCAGAACCGTCAAGGCGACGTGACACGTCTGCGTTTGCTCAAAACTGCTGAACGGCTTTTCGCGACAGAGGGATTGGATGCAGTTTCGCTGCGCGCGGTCAACGCGGCGGCCGGTCTCGGACCGTCGTCCGTCCACTACCATTTCGGCACCAAGGAGGATCTGGTCGCCGCGGTGCTGTTGGACATGGGAACGTCGGTGCGAGATCAGATCAGCGCGAACGTGGACGCCCTAGCCGCCGACAAGGAGCCGCCGACGGTCGAAGCGTTGGTGCGGGCCGTCACGGCGCCATACAAGACACTGCTTCTTCGCCATCGCACGCGGGGAATGCGATGGATCAGAATCGTCACGCAGATTTCGCAGCCGCAGATGTCACGGCCGGGCCATCCAGCCCTCGAGGCGACCGAGCTGCACCTTCGCGATCATCTTCTCGACCAGGTCCGTCGTAGCTTTCCTGCTACCGATCCCGAAAGGCTCGAGACTCGCTGGGCGGTTGCCTTGATGGGCTTCCTCCAGGCGTTGAGCCGGGCGGACGATTGGAGCGGAAGCAGCAAGCCGCTCGCGCCGGAGCGACTTGCCGACTTCTACGAGGACCAGGTCGTCTTTCTGGTGGGTGGAGTGCGACAGTTATTGGGATGAGCGCCTAATTGATGCGCCTCCTATTTCTGCGCGACCACTGACTTCCGCATTTCCATTACATGAGTAATAGCTTCGGAAATTCCGGATCTATAACCGATATTCTTTTCGGAATCACCCGGAGTGGAATCAAGCTCCGATTCGAGTCTCGTTTGAATACGGTCCAGGGTGTGGATTGTTCTTTTCACGATGGTTGATTCTCTTTCTGCGGTAAATCCGAAAGAAGTATTCCGGATTGCCGAGCGTGTTCGTCGAGGACACACAGTGATGCAAGGGTCATGCCCGCTGCGTAGCCGCGCGAGCGTGCATCAGTTCCTCGACTACGTGACTTGAACAGGTTGAATGTTTCGTGCAGGTGCACGAGGGTGTCGGTGGAGGCAGGCATTGGTCAGCTTCGCAGTCAGCTCGTCTTCCTCTGGACTGTGCTGTCAGCTCCGCTTCCGCTTACGAATGAACTCGGAAGACTCCGTATTTTTCGCCCGCTTTTCCGCGCGGCGTTCCTTGATCGACTGAGCGGGTTTCTTCATGTTCTTTCCCGGCGCCTTGTCAGCCATTGTCGCTCCTCATTTTTCGAAGTGGCAATCACAAACTGACCTCGACCATACTTCATTTACAGAAAAAAGCCAGTTGCTTCTTTTCTGCTACTTTTTTCCGGAGTCGACGGGGCTGACGGAAGTAATGCGGTGCAACGTGAAACGGCGTACGGCACCACTTGCCGGGTCGAAGGCGTCCAGCTGTCCGCCGCCCACGCTGACGGGGTCGACGATGCGATGAGTCGCTACCCCCTGAGCGTCGACATAGCCGATGTTGACGCTCGAATTGTCCCGGGCCGCTGTGGCCAGTAACGCGATGGTGGCGGCATTGTTCTCCCTCGAACCGTCCGTCCGGACACCACCACGGCCCGGGGCGGACGCGCGGTCACCTGCTCGCATCGTGCGTACCAACGACGCCAATTGATCCGCCGACGGGCTCGCGGGCATTCGCGACGCCGGTCGGCTGCGACGGTTCGGTACACGCGCCCCGCGTGGGCGGAGATCGACCAACGTGCCCGAGGAGTCCTCACCTGCCGGCGCGAATCCGGCTGCGCGCAGCTCGGCCAGGACCTCGCGCAGTGGGGCCTGCGAAATCGCGACTGTGGGAGCCAAGGCGCGCAATGCCAGGGGCTCCGCCACCGCCGAAGCGAGGACCTCCGCCAGCAGTGATGCGTCCTCACATCGAATGAACGACGCCGCCACTCCGGCACGCAGTCGCCCGTGTCGACGGGCGACATCGTCGATCAGATACGAAAGTGATTGGGGAACAGGCGTCTTCGATTTCGAGGCGAACATCGCATGCAGTTCGGTGGCCGTCAGACCGGCGTCGAGCGCACGACGCACGCTGTCCTCGCTGATGCGGTACATGGACGCCGATCCTGCCGACTCGATGTCCGCGACCAGGCTCACCTGCTCGAGCAGGTCCGGTACGAGCGGGCCGGGCGCAACCAGAGTCAGATCTGCCTGGACCAGGATGTAGTCGATGGGCTCGGGTAGCGCGGACTGCATTTCGGCTTCGGCGTGCCCGCCGTGCAGCAAAGCTCGTCCAGGTGACGACAACGCGCCGCGGGCCACCAGTCCGAGCGCGGCGGCCTCGTCCAGAGTCCGCTCGATTGCGAACGTCCGTAGGCGCCCGCTCCATCGCGGGCGTCGCCACGCCAGTAGTCGACTTACCTCGACGGCCGATGCAGTCTGGCCACTGTCGAGTTCGGAGAGTAGTCCCAGAATGGCCTGGCGATCGCGCGGAGCCGCCGGGGCCCGGCCTTCCTCGGACAGCGCCGCGATGGGCTTGTCGGTGGAATCCCTCAGCCCGATCATCCACGGAACTCGCGGTACGTCGACCCAGGCGGACGCCAGCACCTCCCACCGACGAGCTGTGGACGCGTTGAGCCAGCCGTCGACGGCGAGTGTGGGCGTCCAGTATTCGTCCGCGTTGTCCGAGACCGGCGCCGGGTCGGGCGTTCCACTGGCGATGAGTCCGGCTGCCGAGAGCAATTCGACGAGCAGGCTCACTCGCGCTTCGTCGAGATCGGCCGTCTTGGCCACGCGTCGTAGTTCTCGAACACCGAGTCCACCGGCTCGCAGTGCTGGGGCCGGTGCTGCGCCCAGAACAGCGATCACGCTCTCGCATTGGCGTACCAACTCGAGCGCCTCGCCGGCCGCTGAGGCGTTCACGTCCGCGGGTTTGAGTTTGTCGCCCCCGATGACGGGTGCGGTCAGCGTCGTCGGATCGAAAACCGGCTCGCCGCGGATGACCTGACGAACCGTCGCCGGAAGCTCGACGGTCTGCTCGTCGAGCCACCGCAGCAGGCCGGCCGCCAGCAGTCGCTGAACCGGGCGCTCAGGCGGCGTTCCGGGGGCGGCGTCGCGGGTGCGACCGATCGGGCTGGAGTTGGCGAGAGTCTCGAGGAGATCCCGCTCGCGGGTGTCCAGAGCGTCGAGGGCTGCCGAGATCTCGGTCTCGGTCATCGCCTCGGCAGGTTCGAGGGCTCGCCCCACACGCCACGGAATCATCCCGATGACTGCCGGGACGACGCTGATGGAATCGACACCCCAGACGAGGGCGGACGCACGCATCTTCGACAGTGACTTGTCGACGGCCTTCTTGGTGACCTTGCCCTTGCCGGTCAGGGCGCGTTCGGCGATTGCACTGTTGAGCTCCGCCCGCGTCATCGGAGTTTCCTCGGCGCCAGCCAGTGCCAACAATTCGAGAAGACCGAAATCGAGGGTGTCGAGTTCGTCCGCCGCTCGGCTGACCGACGCGCGTTGCTGCGCCCGACCACTGAGAACCACCATCGTGCTCGGCGGCGGTACGGCCAGATCGGGGCGCAGACGCAGCAACTCCGTCAACTCGGCGTCACTGCGCGCCGAGAGCCAATCGGTCAGACTTTCGGCTGCGGAACTGCCCGCCGGGGTGCCACGTGTTTCGGTCATCAGGTATCAGATTAGAGACCTGGTCTGTACGGCGTAACGGCGTCCTGTCAAAATGACTTCGTGGCCAACAATTCGAAGCAACACTATGTAGATCCAGGATGGCCGGAAACTGCAGACGGAGATCACGCAGTGACCGAATTGTCATCGACCCGCGCAGGTGGACTTTCACCCTTCGGCGAGGACACCACCTTTCCGGTTCCGGTGGAGTCACTTCCTTACGTACACCCGCACACCGTCATCAACCGATAACAACTCGACACGAAGAAGGCCCGCACCGATTCGGTGCGGGCCTTCTTGATGTTCGAGCGTCCGAGCGGACAGTCTTACCGGTGTTACTTGAGGAACGTCTTCGCGGTGTCGGCGACTGCGAGGATCTGCGGGTCGACCGGGATGCCGTTGGCCTTGGCGAACGCGATTGCCTGATCGATGGCGTCAGCGACCGGGTGTGCAACGGTCTGAGCGACCTGCTGTGCCGGAGCCGGAGCTGCCTGAGGAGCCGTGGTGGCCGGAGCGGAACGCTCGGTGGCGCCGCTGCTCAGTCCGAGGCTGGAGGAGCAGGACGGCCATGCGCCCCAACCCTGGTTTGCGAGAACACGCTCGGCAACAACGATCTGCTGCTCGCGGGTGGCCTGGTTTGCGGTGGCTGCGTACTGTCCGCCGCCGTGTGCGTTCCACGTGCTGGGGGAGAACTGCAGTCCGCCCTGGTAACCGTTGCCGGTGTTGATGGCCCAGTTTCCGCCGGCCTCACACTGGGCGAGACGATCCCAGTCGGAGTCGGGGGCAGCGCTTGCGGTTCCGGTGGCTGCAATTCCTGCTACGCCCATGATGGCGCCGGTGACGGCGACCTTGGCGACAGTGCGACCGGTGGTGGTGGGCTTGCGATGGCGTCCGCTCATGATGGTCGAAATCCTCTCCACACGCGCCTGCGAGGTCAGCTGTCGGGTTCGGGCTGAGAGGTCGCCCGGCCTCGCCTTTCCTGGCTGGAAAGGGTCTGGCTTCACCCCAAGATTCGGTCTTGCGATCGAACCGGTGTCCACTGGAGAACTTTTCTGTTCTCACAGAGGACTTTGGGTCCCCCGTCCTCGTCCCTGGAATGCTCTGTCGGAAGTCCGGTACCCGCGGGACAAGGCTTGGCGCGGCGGGCCGGAGGTGGCCGAGTTTCCCGGCCGAAAACGACGGTAACGGCTCGAGTCTCTCGTGTCACCATTTGATAACGCGGCGTGGCGAAGGACGTACAACGCGTCACACAAAGCGCAGGAGACTCTTCCCAGGTAGGTGGGGGTGCCTGAGTGAATGTCCGGTTGTGTCCGTTCCGTTATCCACCCGTAATGTGAGCAAGGTCACACGTTATGTGGAAATGGAATTCCGGCCGAGTGAGAGGTGCGCCGATCCAGGTCGAAGATGTGTCCTGTGTCTCAACATCGAGATTGAAACTTAGGTTAGGTTTGCCTGACTTGCCCCGAATGGGCAGGGTTCGCAGAGTCTTCCAAAGAAGTAGGGCACCCCTCATGAAACTGCAATACCGTCGGCGTGCGGTCACCGCGTCACTCGCCGTCGCCGCTGCTGCTGTCGGCCTGGCCGTCACTGCTCCCGCTGCACACGCCTCACCCGAGGATCCGACACACGGTGTTGTCGGAAGCTATTCCGCAACCCAGCCCGGCGACATCGTCGTCGACTCGGCAACCCACCGCGGATACATCACGCAGTACGGCGGACCGACCAGCTCGTTGTCCGTCGTCGACACGAACACCGGCAAGTCCGTCGGCACCATCGACGGTGTCGTCGGTTACCCGTCGGCACTTGCCGTGGACTCGGACCTCGGACGCGCATACGTGTCCTCCTCCTACGGCGGCGCGATCTCGATTGTCGACACGAAGACCGGCAAGGTCGAAAAGACGGTCACGCTGAGCGAGAAGAACCCCGACGGCTCGCGGCCGCAGATCAACGATGTCGTCGTCGACCCCACAACACACCGCGCGTACTTCTCGGACTACAAGTCCGGCAACATCCGAGTCGTCGACCCCAACGCCGCCGACGCCGTGTCGAGCATTCTGGTCGACAAGTCGGCAACGCCGACCAAGCTCGCCTTCGACAGTGTCCGCGGCTTTCTCTACATCGCGGACACCAACTTCTTCGACGAGAATTACGGCCGCACGCTGTGGCAGGCGGACGTACGCAAGGGCGGAGCACTCAAGTCGATCGTGCGTGCCGACAACCTCTACCCGGTCGACGTCGATGTCGACACGAACACCGGCAACATCTACATGACCGACACCCGGGCAACCAACCTGTGGGCGATCACCCCGGCCGGCGCGGTTCTGTCGAAGACCACGCTGTCTCCGACCGCGATTCCCAACGGCGTGGTCGTCGACGCTGCTGCAGGCATTGCATATGTCGCGGACGTCATGAACGGACACCTGTGGTCGGTCGATCTGACGACCCGCGCCACCACCGCTCTGACCGATACCAAGGTTCCGGCACTGGAGAAGGTCAAAAACCTCGCGCTCGACACCTCGACCGGCGCCATCGCGTCGACGACCAACGGGGGCAAGGTGACCGTCGTTGCTGCGTACCCGCTACCCGCGACCGTTGAACTGCCTGCCGCTCAGGTCGGTAAGGCGTATTCGCAGAAGCTCACTGCCGCTGATACCCGGGCAACCTTTGCGCTCACCAACGGTGCTCTGCCCGGCGGACTGACCCTCGCACAGGACGGCACCATCTCGGGAACCCCCACGGCCGTCGGCAGCGTCACCGTCGAGATCACTGCGAAGAGCGTGCTTTCGCGCGCTTCGAGTGTGACCATCGTGGTCTCCGAGGGTCCGGTCGGCCCCGTTGATCCGGGCAACCCGGGAACGGGTACCGGTTCGCTCGGTAACCTCCCCGGACTCGGTAGCCTCGGCCGCTGATCCGACCTGATACGAGAGAACCCGACCACAGCACCTGCAGTGGTCGGGTTCTTCTGTCTCCGGGCCCGCTTACGCGTAATTGACGCGGTCCACGGCTATGCGTAATTGACGCGGTCCACGGCTATGCATAATTGACGCGGTCCACGTCGACGATCTCCTTGCCGAGCGGCATCAGCGAGATCGGAATCATCTTCAGGTTCGCGACCGCGAGCGGAATTCCGATGATCGTGATCGCCATCGCGACGGCGGTGACGATGTGTCCGATCGCCAACCAGATACCGGCGATGATCACCCAGATGACATTGCCGATCATCGAACCGACGCCAGCGGTCGGCTTGTCGACGACGGTCTTACCGAACGGCCACAGTGCGTAGATGCCGATGCGGAATGCCGCGATTCCGAAGGGAATCGTGATGATGAGGATGCAGCAGATGATGCCTGCGGCGAAGTAGCCCAACGCCAGCCAGAAGCCGCCGAACACCAGCCAGATCACGTTCAGGAGGATTCTCATGGTCAGTGACCTTTCGGTTGAAGGCGGGGGTGATCAGCGCACGCGTCGGCCGGATCTGAGTGTGTAGACGATGGCCAGAAGGAAGCCGATCGGGCACGCGAGTGCCACCAGGTACAACGCCAGGCCGGGCGGGGTGTCGCTGAAGATGTGGACTGCGAAGATGGCCACGATCGCCAGGAATCCGACGATGAACAGTGCCATCGCCGTACGGAACAGACCGTTTCCGGTGCCGGAAGTGCGCGGGTTCGGTTGAGGGTCCACACCTACGAGGATAGTGCCTGTAAACCTGGGTGCCGACCCGGGTTCGTCACAGGTAGACTGTTAACAGACTGCGCGCCCCGCTGAAGCAAGTGTGGGGCGCGTTCTTTTGCATTCTTCCACCGGAAGCGATGCGAGCAAGGCCATGAGGCTCTTCCGAGAGCCTCCCGAGCACATTGGGGCAGATGCCCCAGTCGAGTGATGAGCAGGTGAACGCGGTGCCGACCGGCAAGGTGAAGTGGTACGACGTCGAAAAGGGTTTCGGCTTTCTGTCGCAGGAAGAGGGCGAGGACGTCTACGTCCGTGCTTCCGCTCTCCCCGAGGGCGTCGAAGGCTTGAAGGCCGGCCAGCGCGTCGAGTTCGGCATGGCTGCGGGCCGCCGCGGTCCGCAGGCGCTGAGCCTGAAGGTGCTGGAGCCGGCGCCGTCGTTGCGGGGCGCTACGGCGACGCGTCGTGAGCCCGTCGAGCGTAAGCACACCCCTGACCAGCTGCACGGCATGGTCGAGGACATGATCACGTTGCTCGAGGCGAAGGTCCAGCCGGATCTGCGCAACGGCAAGTACCCGGACCGCAAGACCGCTCAGCGGATCTCCGAGGTCGTCCGAGCCGTCGCTCGCGAGCTCGATACCTGATCGCTCGATTCGAGCTGCCGTACACGGCTTCGAAACAAAATGCCCTGCACACCAATCGGTGTGCAGGGCATTTTCGTTCTTCCGGGGATCAGGCGGTCTTGATCGACCAGATCAGTAGTCCCTGTTCGCTTCCCTCACCGACGGCGAGGTGGATTTCGACGCCGACGAGTTGCTTGACGGGATCGCTCGAAGATTCGACCGTCACTGCCAGGGCCTCGCCGGGCTCGAAGACTCGGGGTTCGCCGGTCTGGTTGCCGTCGGCATCCTCGTAGACCGCCAGCAGGGCCCACTGCGCATCGGAGACGTCCGTCGACAACGACAGCTGCAGCGGGTAGCCCGCGGGAACGTCGAGGGCATAGATGTCGCCCACCTGGGCGCACTGGGACAGATCGATGGTGCAGAACCCGGCAGGGTTCGTCTCGATCGTCTTGCCGTGTGCGTATGCAGTGATGACCGGCAGCTTTTCGGGGTCGTCGTTGATGTTCTTGATGATCACGAAAAGAACGGAGACGTAAGCAACTAGTGCCACCACCATCAGGACACTGATCGCTGCCACGATCTTCTTTGTTCTCGAGCGCATCATCACTGCGGAGTACTTCCTTGTCCTCGGTTGGATTTACCGGTGTAAATCACTTCGGTCACTTCTTGTTCGGCCAGATCGGGTCGCTTCCCGCCGAGGCCGGGCAGGAGGCTGCTTCCTCGGTAGCTCAGGAAGGTCTGCAGAAGCCCGATCGTCAGGAACACCGATACAACAGTGAACCCGATCCAGTATTCGGTCGGAAGCAGAACCCCCAATGCGCCGCCGAGTACCCAGCTCAACTGCAGAACCGTCTCGGATCTGCCGAATCCGGACGCGATCGATTCCTCGGGCAGGTCGTGCTGGAGTGACGCGTCGAGTGAGACCTTGGCGAGTGCGCTGGCTGCGGAGGCTACGAGTGTGGCCAGCGCAGCGGTCATCAGGTTGTCCGTCAGCGCTGCGATCACCGCGATGATCCAGACCGACGCAGTGCACCGGAGCACGATCAGTGCGGGCCGGCCGAGCTTGAGGCGCGCACCCGTGGCATTTCCGGCGAAGTTTCCCAGACCGGCCGCTGCGCCGACCAGGCCGAGCATCATGGCTTGCTGGAGCGGCTCGTGATCGGTGCGTGATTTGGCGACGAACGCGATGTAGAGCGTCAGGAAGCCGGTGAGCACGCGAATAGTGCCGTTGCCCCAGAGTCCGATGATCACGGCGCGTCCGAGAGGCTGTCGGACCTTGGCCGGTTTCGCGTTCGGCTGTGGTGGGGCGCTGCCGGCGTGGTGCGCCTCGTCCGGGTGGTAGGTGATGGTCGCGGGAACCTCACCCTCGGTGACTTCGACCCACGACGGGATTCGCATGCTCAGATATGCGCCGAAGACGGTGACGGCGACGGCGAACCATAAGGCTCCGGTGGAACCGAAAGCGAGCGCGAGCGCACCCGCGACGGCGCCGGCGCCGATCGTTCCGCCGATCAACCCGAAGACCGTCAGACGCGAATTGACGCGCACCAGGTCTATTTCCGGTGGTAGGACGCGTGGTGTCACCGCACTCTTGAGTACCGAGAACGATTTACTGAGCACCATCATGCCGAGCGCGGCCGGATAGAGGATCCAACTGTCGAAGTTGAAGACCAGGATCACTGCGAGGAGCGTCCGGATTCCGAACGACGACGCGAGTGCGATGCGGCGGCCGCGCTGCAACCGGTCGAGCATCGGACCGATGAGCGGTGCGATGACCGCGAACGGTGCGATTGTGATCAGGAGATAGAGCGCGACCTTGGTCTTGTCCTCGCCCGTCGCCGCCGAGAAGAACAGCGTGTTCGCAAGGGCGACGGAGATCGCGGCGTCGGTGGCGTTGTTCGTCATCACTGCGTAGGTGAGAGCGGTCAGACCGGACTTGTCCGCGCCGTCGGCCTTCGCTGCGCGCTGGAAGGTCGCGATGCCCTTGTTCGTCAGTTCGCGGCTGCGCATCGCTGCGACGCGGGTGACGGTGAGCTTGCGGGGCATCGGGGGAGCCTTGGGGGCGTCCGCACCCGGTGCCTTGGAACCGGACGCAGAATCCGAGTCTCCCCGTGATTCGGGGATCGGGTGCAGCGGCGGCAACGGCGTGCGCCGCGCGGCGGGGCGAGCGGAAGGCGGGTAGTTGTCCGGGCGGGCCGCGGGTGGGTAATTGTCGTAACCGGGGTGCACCTGTTGCCCCTCCGGCTCGTCGTGGATTCGCCGAGTTTCGGGGTCGTAGGGTTCGCGCGGTCCGGTCACCACTCAATTCTGTCCTAGTGTCGGCGCGGCTACCACGCACACCCCTGCGAGTCCTGTGTCATGTCGGACTCAGTTAACAAAACGGACTTCGAACATCTGCGGCCAATACTTGCCGGTGAGCAGGAATCGATCGGTACCGGGAATCTGCGCGATGCCGTTGAGAACGTCGACGGTGCTGGTCGATCCATCCGTGACGAGTTCTTCGCGTAGCGCCGATGCGTCGTACACGTTCGTGACGGTGCCGTCCGACGGGTCGATTCGGACGACGGTGTCGGTGGTCCAGACATTGGCGTAGACGGAGCCGTCTTCGGCGCATTCCAATTCGTTCAGCTTGCCGACGGACTCCGAAGATCTGGTGACGTCGACTGTCGAGATCGGCGCAAAGGTTTCGGGATCGCGAAAGGTCAACGTGGCCGAACCGTCGCTGGAGACCAGCCGATCCCCGAGCGAACAGATTCCCCATCCCTCGGTGTCGAGTGGGAACCGCCCACGTTCGGTCAAGGTGTCCTTGTCACGGGCGATGGCGACGCCGTCTTTCCAGGTGAGTTGCCACAGTGTGTCTCCGGCGACAGTGATGCCCTCACCGAACAACGGCGGGTCGAGATCGGCACGCGCAACTTCCGGTCCCGAAGCGGGGGACTGCTCGTCGGAGATCTCGCTCGAGCGCACCCAGGACTGCCCGACGCGTCCGGTGCTTTCGTACAACCGGTTTCCGTCGATCTCGAGGCCCTGCGTGAACGCGTCGGGATCGTGCGCGGACACTCGAACGATCTCGACGGAGCCGGTTTCGGACGTGAGGCTGTCGGGAGCACCGGGGGAATCGGAGCACCCCGCCAGGGCTGACGCGATCACGGCGACCACTGCAAAAGTGCGCACGGAATTGGCGTGTGACCTACTCATCTGCCCAGCATGGCAGCCCAGTGCGTTGCGGACTTGCGGTGGTGCGGCAAACTGGAGGAGTGAGTGTTGCTACTTCTCCAGAGCGTGCAGTGCCGCGCCCAGTACTGGCCGATGCGGTCGAGCTTGCCCGAACGGCAGTCGTCGACCTGCATGAAGGCGGTGTGGGGGCATACCTCGGCGTGACGTCGGAGGACGAATTTGCCGCCACCCATCGATTTGCAGCAGACATTCCCGGATACCGCGGTTGGCAGTGGGCGGTTGTCGTCGCTGCCGGACCGGAGGACACCCGCGCAACTGTCAGTGAGTTGGCGCTGCTGCCGGGTCCCGACGCGTTGGTTGCGCCGGAATGGCTGCCATGGGATCAGCGGATTCGTCCCGGCGATCTCTCCGTCGGTGACCTACTCGCCCCGCCGGCCGAGGATCCTCGGCTGGTTCCCGGCTACGTCGCCACCGGTGACCCGGAAGTCGACGAGGTAGCTCTCGAAATCGGGCTAGGCCGCAAACAGGTCATGAGCCTCGAGGGCCGACTCGATGCCGCGCAGCGTTGGTTCGACGGTGACTTCGGCCCGGAGTCGGAGATGGCCAAGGCTGCCCCGTCGACGTGTGGGCTGTGTGGATTCTTCCTTCCACTCGCAGGTTCGCTGCACGCAGCGTTCGGCGTGTGCGGCAACGAACTCTCCGCAGACGGCCGGGTGGTCAGCGTGTCCTACGGCTGTGGCGCGCATTCGGACACCAGCTTGCCGCTCGGTGCGGGCTCGCCGCAGTTCGACGCATTCGACGACGGAGCAGTCGAGCTGATTGCGGTGCCCGCTCGCCCGTCGAGCGTTGTTGCAGTTGAGGATTCGGTATCCACCGAGTAGAAGATCCGTTCGGCACGGACGCACTCCGCGAGGCGACGCTGCGCGCGTGGTCGGAATCTCCGACGCGATTGCGTGAAGACGCGGCTGCGGAATCCGACCTCGCGAAGGCCGGGTACCGCGACCGTCTGCTCACCGAACTGGCGCAGAACGCTGCCGATGCAGCTGCACGCGAGGGCGTCGAGGGCTCTTTGTGGGTGGACGTGGACGGTCGGACGCTGACCGTCGCGAACACCGGCCGTCCGCTGGACGAATCCGGCGTTCACGCACTCACGGCGCTGCGTGCGTCGAACAAGGTCGACGCCGACGAAGGCGTGACGGGGCGGTTCGGAGTCGGATTCTCGGCAGTTCTCTCGGTCGGTGACGAGGTTGAACTGCGCTCGTCGACGGGATCGATTCGATTCTCTGCCTCGCAAACTCTGCGCGAGATCGAGTCTCGCGAACTCCCCGTGCCGGAAACCGGTGTCCCCGTACTTCGTTTGGTGTGGCCGTCTGGCGAATTGCCGAGCGACGGTGCCGATTCGGAAGTGGTGCTGACGCTTCGGCCGGACGTCGATGCCGCGGCGCTGCTTTCGCAGATGACAGGTGAGGCAGTCGATCTGCTGCTCGAACTCCCGGCTCTCGGATCAATTCGTTTGGGTGAGAAGACTTTTCGGCGATCGGAACGAGTGCTGGATTCCGGTCTCGTCGAGGTGGTCATCGGAGATCGCACGTGGTGGCAGTACTCGGCGCCGAATGCACGGTGGTTGGTGCCGGTCCGCGACGGGGTCGTCGAGCCGGTCGCAGACGACGTGCTGCGGGCGCCGACCCGATCCGACGAGGAACTGTCGATCCCGGCGATCATCATTGCCGACATTGCAATGCAACCCGATCGGCGACGCCTCATGCCCGCTGCACCGATCGCTCCGCTTGCCGAGGGGTATGCGAAGTTCCTTGCTGCACTACCTCCTCGGCAGCGAACGGCACTCGTCCCGATTCCTGCCTTTGCCCGCAGCGAAACCGATTCGCTTCTGCGCGAAGCGCTTCTGAAGGAGCTGCAGGAAAACGAGTGGCTTCCGGTGGTCGGTGAACCCGACCGCGCGCCGCAGCGAGCATCCGTGGTGCCCGGGCTCAGTGATGACCTTGCCGAGTTGCTCACCGACATCATCGGCGGCCTGGTTGTCCCCGAGCTCTCCGGCCCCAAGCACGAGCGAGCACTCGCGGCGGTGTCGACGCACCGCATCGGGCTCGCGCGCATCGCCGAACTGCTCAGCGGCTTGGAACGTGAACCGAAGTGGTGGAATCGACTCTATTCGGCTCTCGAGCCCTTGGTGATCGACACTCTTGCGGTGGAAGAGCTTGGAACACTGCCGGTTCCGCTCTCCGACGGACGAACGGTGACCGGACCGCGGACCGTCGTCGTCGGCGTCGAACTGGGCGAAGACGCACCGTCTGTGCAGTGGACGAGGTTGGTTCATCCTGTCGCGGCGCACCCGTTGCTGTCTCGATTGGGAGCACAGACCGCGAGTGCCACCGACCTGCTGTCCGATCCGGCACTGCGAGCATTGATCGAAGATGCTGCGGATCAGGATGATTCGGTAGCGACGGAGTTGGCGCAAGTGGTGCTCGGATTGGCGGCCCACGTGGCGCCAGGGGCGCTGCCGTCGTGGATCGGTGAAGTGCTGCTTCCCGATTCGGAGGGCGAATTGCGGTCCGCCGACCAGCTTCTGCTTCCGGGAGCTCCCCTCGCAAGCGTCCTGGTCGAGGATTCTCCCTTCGGCATCGTCGACGCTGATTTTGTTCAGCGGGTGGGGGAGCAGGCGCTACGGGTAGTCGGTGTCGGGTGGGGTTTCACGGTGGTCCGTGAGGAATTGCCGTCCGGCCCCGATCACGATCTCGACGCCGAAGACGCATGGTGGGACACCCTCGACGAGGACCCCGAATACATCGAAGCCGTGCGCGATCTCGATCTCGTGGACGAAGACCGCTGGCCGCAGGCGCTGTCGCTGCTGGTCGAGTCGCCGGCGACGCGGGCGCTGCTCACCGACCGTCGTGGATACACGGCGTGGTGGTTGCGTTCGAATGCCGAACTCGGCGGTGAGGTGCTTGGCTTGCTGCGCGCTCCAGGCGATCGCACCTTCGAGGGATTACTCGATGCTGCCGAACACCCCGACGCCGGATTCTTCGCCGGATTACTGGCATCCGATACCGTCGACGATCCGGAACTAGCTCAGCTGCTGCTCGATCGGCTTGCCGACCCACTACGGATGCCGGCCTCCGCCGTCGTCGCGCGGACGCACCGACTGCTGGGTGAGGCAGCGCAGCGACGGGTTCTCGACCTGGAGGAACTGCACCTGCCGCCGTTCGTGCGAGGCCTTTCCGGCGATCTGGTCGATCCCGGCGACGCCCTTGTTCTCGACCGACCGTGGCTGGGAGCGGCACTGCCTGCACAACGAGTGGTGCTCGGCAGTTTCGAGACAGCTGACGCACTGGCAGATCTGCTCGACGTCGCTACGGCGTCCACATCCGTTCACGGACGAGTGAGCAGCACCGGCGTTGTGACGACGTGGGCGAACGAACCACAGGCAGTTCTCGGCTTCGCAGCCCTCGGCCGTGAGGTTCCCGGCGGCGAGGTAGTGATCCATCACGAACTGTCGGTGGAACTGACAGGAGCGGTGGAGGCGACAGTGACCGTGCCGTGGTGGGTGGACTCGGACGGCGTTCATCACGTGATGCGCACGTGGACTCTGCCGCAAGGGATGTGAGGGCAGATGTCTTTTGATCAGTGGGTACTCGACAGTGCAGTGAGCCAGCGGACGGCGTGGCTCGTGGACGTGGTCGACGTCATCACCGACAGCGGCGGAACCCTCGCGTCGTGGCTGATCGCGACGCTGCTCACGATCGTGCTTCTGGTTCGGGGGCTCCGAACGGACGCTCTGCTGATCGCCGGATCGATGTTGACCGGTCTGCTCGTGATGAGCGGATTGAAGCGCATCTTCACGCGAACCCGTCCACCCCTGCCGGAGCGTTTGATCGAAATCGATTCGTATTCGTTCCCGTCGGGCCACGCGATGATGAGCGCGATACTCGCGACTTCGGTTGCCGCAGTGATTCTTCGGCTTGCTTTGCCGAGGCTCGCGAAGATGGCAATGCTCGCGAGCCTCGGCCTGTACACGATCGCTGTCGGATTCTCCCGCGTCTACCTGGCTGCCCATTGGATGACCGATGTGCTGGCAGGTTGGGCGTTCGGGATGGTGTGGGCCGGAGTGTGGATCTGGGGAACTGCGCAGATCAGGAAGCGCCGGGCGCTGGTTACTTCGTGAGTTCGGCGAGTAGTTGGCTTGTCGCCCACGGCAAGCTCAGTGCTGAACTCGCGGTCAGGGCCGCACCGACCTGCGGGGCCTGATCGTCGTTGACGTAGACGACGCGATTGTTCTTGACCACGTCGAGTTGCTGGAAGCCCGGATTGTTTCGGACCGCCTGGGCGGCATCGGGATTGCCGATGACAACGAGACGGTCCACGTCGAGGAGATCTAGTCGCTCGGTGGAGATGGGCGCGTAGAACTCACCGTTCATCAATGCCTCGACCGCGGGAGCAGGTTTGAATCCGAGACTGCCGAGGACCCGTCCGCGGGCGTCCTCGGAGGAGAAGGCGTAGAACTCCGGGGTCGTGTCGACGCTGATGATCACCGCGGTCTGGTCTGCAAATTCCGGGTGAGCGCTTCTGGCGTCGGCGAACTGCTTGTCGATATCGGCGACCAACTTCTCGCCGTCGGCTTCGCGACCCACTGCCTTCGCTGCGGTCTTCGTCGTGATCTGCCACGGAGTTGCGTAGTCGCCGTAGGCCGGATCCTTCGCGACGGTCGGGGCGATCGCGGAAAGTGTGCTGTACAGGTCTTTGTCGATGCTCGAGTAGAGCGCGAGGATCAAGTCAGGCTCGAGCGCAGCGATCTTTTCGACGCTGATCGTGGTTTCGGGATTGCTGCCGACGACGGTCGGTTCGGTTCCGCCCCAAGGGCCGGTGACCCACGGCCACGTGCGGTTGACGTCCGGCTCGCCCGGGTACTGATTGACCATTCCGACGGGCTTGATGCCCAAGGCCAGCAGAGCCTGCTCGTCGTTGTAACCGACGGTGACGATCCGTTGTGGTTCGGAATCGATCGTGGTGCTGCCGAAAGCGTGATCGATCGTGACGGGGAAGGCGCCGCCACCGGAACTCGACGAACTACTTGCTGCGTCATCGTTCGAACTGCAGGAGACGAGTGCTGTGCCGACCAGGGCGACCAGAGCAACCGATGTCAGTCTCATCCAACGTCCTCGGCTTTTCCAACGATTTCGGTGGGAGATCTTCACGGTTACGTGGTTCCTTTCAGCATTGACGAGCTAAGACCGACACTAGGGTGCAGGGTAGGCTTACCACACTGAAAGGGTGAATCGACCTGCTCAGTCGACCAGACCGGCGCCCTGTTGTGCGCCCTTGTCACCGCGCACAGCTGCGCGTCGTTGAATGGAGAACAGAGCGAGGCCGAGGAAGCCGACTCCGATACCCGCGTAACAGATCGGGAGTGCATCCGACCAACGATCGCCGCTCACCGCGACCACGATCGTGGCGACCACCCACAACGCGGTGCCGATGATCAGTGCCGGCGCGGGTGCGGACAATTTGCCGATCAGGCTGGTTGTGTTGCGAGTCTCCGTCACAAAATTAACGCTACCCGTACCCCGGTGGCCTACTCTCCCTAGTGCGACCGGCTTCATGTGCGCCGGCACACGGCGACCTACAGCGATGGGGAAAGAACAAACATGGCGGCACCCGGCAAGATCCTCGACACCTATTTCAAGATCAGCGAACGAGGGTCGACGATCTCGACCGAGGTTCGCGGCGGTGTCGTCACCTTCGTGGCGATGGCCTACATCGTGGTCCTCAACCCCCTGATCCTCGGCAGTTTCTCGGCTGACGACGCTGCAGCGAAGACCGACGTTCTCGGCAACATCCTTCCGGTCAACCAGGTGGCTGCGGTCACCGCTCTGGTTGCCGGCCTGATGAGCATCGTCTTCGGTCTCGTTGCCAACTATCCGTTTGCCATCGCCGCGGGTCTCGGCATCAACAGCCTGCTCGCCGTCACCATCGCACCTCAGGTCACCTGGCCCGAGGCGATGGGACTGGTGGTCATCGACGGTGTGATCATCGTTCTGTTGGCACTCACCGGTTTCCGAACTGCGGTGTTCAATGCGATTCCCTCGGCATTGAAGTCCGCGATCGCGGCCGGTATCGGCATGTTCATCGCTTTCATCGGACTGGTCGACGCCGGATTCGTCCGCCGCATCCCCGATGCCGCCGGTACGACGGTTCCCGTCGGACTCGGAATCAACGGCTCGATCGCTTCGTGGCCGACCGTGGTGTTCATCTTCGGTGTCCTGCTCATGGGTGTTCTGGTCGTGCGCAAGGTTCGTGGTGGACTGCTGATCGGCATCGTCGTCACGACGATCCTCGCCGCGATCATCGAGGCAGTTGCCGATGTCGGACCCTCGCTCGGAACCAACCCCAAGGGCTGGAACCTCAGCATCCCCGCGATCCCGGAGATGCTCGGTGGTATGCCTGATCTGAGCCTGGTCGGCGACGTCAGCATCTTCGGCGCGTTCACCCGCATCGGTGTTCTGGCCGCCAGCCTGCTTGTCTTCACCCTCGTGCTCGCGAATTTCTTCGACGCCATGGGCACGATGACGGGTCTCGGTAAGGAAGCCGGCCTGACCGACAAGGACGGAAACCTCCCCAACGTCGGTCGCGCGCTTGTCGTCGAAGGCGCGGGCGCGATCGTGGGCGGTGGCGCTTCGGCGTCGTCGAACACCGTGTTCGTGGAATCCGCGTCGGGTATCGCCGAAGGCGCCCGCACGGGCCTGGCAAATGTCGTGACCGGACTGCTCTTCCTCGTCGCGATGTTCCTGACGCCGCTCTACTCCGTCGTGCCGATCGAGGCAGCTGCGCCTGCCCTCGTCGTCGTCGGTGCGCTGATGATCGGACAGGTCCGAGACATCGATTTCACCAAGTTCTCGGTGGCACTCCCGGCGTTCCTGACCATGATCGTCATGCCGTTCACCTACTCGATCGCCAACGGCATCGGTGTCGGCTTCATTTCATGGGTGGTCCTGCACGCTGCCAGCGGTGGTATCAAGAAGATCCACCCGTTGCTCTGGATCGTGGCGGCACTTTTTGTGGCCTACTTCACTGTCGGACCCATTACCGACGCCCTTACGTGAAATCAGGGTTGACCGGTATTCGATTACGTGAGCTACCGGCCAGCTCTTGACGTATTGTCTGACGCGTGACCACCGAAACTCGTGCGCTGGCCAGCGATCTTTCCCTGGCTGTAGTGCGTCTCACCAGGCATCTGCGCGGCCGCAGAGTCGACGCTCAGGTATCGCTGACGCAACTGTCCGCTTTGGCGAGCCTGGATCAGTACGGCCCGATGACCCCTGGCGTACTCGCAGCACGTGAGAAAGTTCAGCCGCCGTCGATGACGCGCGTTGTTGCTTCTCTCGCCGAGCTCGGTCTGGTCGAGCGCTCGCCGCATCCCACGGACGGTCGTCAGATCATCGTGAATCTCTCCGACGCCGGGCAGGCGTTGCTCGCGGACGAGACCCATGCGCGTGAGGCGTGGATGAACGAGCAGCTGGCCGGGCTGGGTGGCGAAGAACTCGCGACGCTGCGCGGTGCCGTCGGGATCATCACGGAGATGGTCAACAAGACGGAGTAGTTCCGCGAGTTATGCGGTCGCGTAGCTCCGCTACGCAGAGGTCGCGTAGCTCCGCTACATAGAGGTCGTTGCCCAAACGAATTACTCGAGGGGCAAGATGGTGGAGTGCCCCGAGACCCCGATTCCGGCATGTTTGCCGCGCTCCACAACCGCAACTACCGCCTTTGGGCTTCCGGACAGATTGTTTCTCTGGTCGGCACGTGGATGCAACGTATTGCCCAGGACTGGCTGGTACTGACGCTCTCGGACGGCAACGCGTTGGCGGTGGGCATCGTCATGGCCTTGCAGTTCGGTCCGACGCTGTTTCTGTCGGTGTGGGGTGGGGTGCTGGCCGATCGGTACGACAAGCGTCGGATCCTGATCTTCACGCAGTGGGCGAGTGCGGTATGCGCACTGGTGTTGGGTCTGTTGGACGTCGGTGGGCTCGTTGCGTTGTGGCACGTCTTCCTGATCGCCTTTGCCCTCGGCTGTGTCTCGGCGCTCGACGCACCGGTGCGTCAGTCGTTCACTATCGAGATGGTGGGCAAGGAACACCTGTCCAATGCCATCGCGCTCAACTCGATGACGTTCAACACGGCCCGCATCGTCGGTCCGGCCATCTCGGGTGTTTTGATCAACCTGATCGGAACTGGATGGGTGTTCCTGCTCAACGTCGCGACGTTCGGTGGGGTCCTCATCGCGCTGTACCTGATGAACAAGAAGGAGCTGATCCCGTCCGAACCGGCGCCGCGTACCAAGGGGCAGGTGCGCGACGGGTTCCGATATGTGTGGGGTCGCAAGGACCTTCGGGTGATCATGGTGTCCGTCTTCATGGTCTCGACGTTCGGCCTGAACTTCGCGATCAGCCTGGCGGTGATGGCGCGCAACACGTTCGGTCTCGAAGCCGACGGTTACGGACTGCTGTCCACGACGCTTGCTGTGGGAACCCTTGCAGGCGCTGCGTATGCCGCAAGGCGCAAGGAAGCGCCGCGGTTGCGGACGTTCCTCGGTGCCGCAGTGGCTTTCGGCGTGTTCGAGGTCGCGGTGGGATTGATGCCTACCTACGCGTTGGTGGCGCTGATGTTGATTCCCACGGGCGCACTGACGTTGACGTTCACGACGTCCGCGATGAACATCCTGCAGATGTCGGTCCCCTCCGAGATGCGTGGGCGGGTGATGGGCATCTACATGCTCAGTTTCCTCGGTGGCACACCGCTGGGAAGTCCGCTGCTGGGTTGGCTCGCCGACTCCGTGGACCCCCGTGCGCCCCTGATCGTGGGCGGAGTGATCTCGCTCGTCTCAGGCACAGTGGCCGGGGTGTACCTGCTACGTAGCGAAGGGCTGAAACTTCGTCTTGCGAGGCCGGAAGACGGTGGAAGGTTGCCGGTGTTCGTCCTGCGTCCGGTGATCGTGTGCGACGCGACCGAACAGGCAGTCGAGGCTAGCCGCGCGCCGTGACCTTCTCGCGCTTGGGAAACACCGTGTAGCTCAGGGCGATTGCTCCCCAGATTCCCAGCACCACTGTCAGCTTGCTGATCCATCCGTCGAGGGCACCCGTACGTGCAGGGTCGTCGACGAGGAAGATGGCTGCGCCGAGAAGTCCGCACGCGATGGCCCAGGCGATCGCGGCTTTGCCGAACTCGCGCCATTCGCGCAGTGCTCGCGCACTCCCGTACTTGGGTGGCGCGACGGGAGCCGGGCCGCCGGCGAATCGGTAGGCGAACCTGGCGTCGGCCCAGGAGATGAGACTGTGCCCGAACGCAACGGAGAAGCCGATGTAGGCCGCAGCGAGCCCGTGGGTGAAGTTCGCCTCGCCGCCGTCCCGAAGATCGAGGGCTGTGGCGACGAGCAGGACGACGTCGACCAGGGGTGCGCAGATGAGCAGTGCGGCACCCAGCGTCTTGCGGCGCAGCAGATAGCGGGCGGCGAGACCGGCGGCGATGAACACCCAGAACATGATTTCGCACGCGATGATCAGATGGACGATCATGACATCAGCTCATTTCTAGTACGACTGTGTTAGTGATCGAAAACTAGCACAACTGTGTTAGCTTTGTGAAGTGGTGAAACGAAGCAGCCCCGATGAGCGACGGGAAGAGATCGCCGAGGCTGTCTGGCGTGTGATCCGTCGTGATGGTGTGGCGAGCGCGAGCGTCCGGGCCGTCGCGGACGAGGCGAAGATGTCGACGGGGTCGCTAAGGCACTTCTTCGCGACGCAGTCCGAACTCTTGCTGTTCGCGATGACGCTCGTGACCGTCCGAGTGGAGAAGAGAATCGCCGGCATCGACTTCGATCCCGACATCCGCCGCGCGATCCGCCAGTTCACCGATCAGTTCGTTCCCCTCGACGAAGATCGGCGTGAAGAAATGCAGGTCTGGGAGGCGTTTGCTGCTGCTGCCCAGACCGATTCGACGTTGACGGCAGTGCGTGACGAGACGGACCGGACGCTGTTCGAGCACTATCGAACATTTGTCGAGGCCGTACATGATGCAGGATTCCTGCAGCCGGACGCTTCGGTCGACATCGAGGCGATGAGGTTGCATGCGCTCGCCGACGGGCTCGCGTCGCACGGCGTCGACAATCCCGAGCGAACCAATCCGCAGGTGATCGGCCAGGTGCTCGACGCGCATTTCGCTACGCTGCTGCGCTAGGTCGGGAGTAGTGACGGGGGCCCGCGGTGCGTACGGCACGATAGACCCGTGGTTCACGTCATCGACATCTCAGATCCCGCCGACCCCCGGTTGGATGACTTTCGCGATCTCAACTCCTCGGATCGGCGCCCCGACCTGCCGGAGGGCAAGGGACTGGTCATCGCCGAAGGAGTGTTCGTCACTCAGCGACTGCTGACGTCGCGGTTCCAGCCGATCAGTCTTCTCGGCGTTGAACGACGGCTCCTGGAGCTCGCTGACGATCTCGACGGTGTGGACGTGCCGTTCTACCGTACGAGCGCCGAAGTGATGGCCGAGGTCGTCGGATTCCACCTGAACCGTGGCGTCCTCGCTGCAGCAGCGCGCCCGGCACCACTCGCGGTCTCGGACGTGCTGAAGGACGCAAAGACCGTCGTGGTCCTCGAAGGCGTCAACGATCACGAGAACCTCGGCTCGATGTTCCGCAACGCTGCAGGGCTCGGCGTGGACGCCGTTCTGTTCGGGAAGGGTTGTGCTGACCCGCTGTACCGGCGGTCGGTCCGTGTGTCGATGGGGCACGTGCTGCGAGTGCCCTTCGCGCATGTGGCAAAGTGGCCACACGACTTGGATGAGCTGCGTGGCAACGGTTTTCAGCTCATATCCTTGACTCCGAATCCGGAAGCGGTCACTTTGGCCGAAGCGATGACCGGGGAGAAGGTGGCGCTACTGCTGGGAGCCGAGGGGCCAGGTCTGACCGAACATGCGATGCGGGCCACCGACATTCGTGCCAAGATACCGATGGCACCCGGCACCGATTCGCTCAACGTCGCAACCGCAGCGGCTATGGCCTTCTACGAACGTGTCAGGACCGGCCGGTGACTCTGGACCGCACGCCCTGGTTCACCGGAATCGCGGTGTCGGTATTCGCCGCGATGCTCTCGACCAGCGCTGTCGCGACGTTCTGCGTCGCGCTGGGTAACGTGAACGTGCTCCTGGCAGTTGTCGTCAATATCATTGCGGTAGGCGGACTTGCGCCGACCGTCTGGCGCTGGCGAGCCGTCTCCGTGTGGCGATGGGTGGTCTACGGCGCGGTAGTCGGCGTTCCGCTCGGGTGGATCGCAGCGATAGCCGCGTGACTGTGTGATGCTTGTTCGCGCTACTTGAACCCGAAGTACCGGGCGAGGCGACCGCGCGGCTTGGCCACGGGTGCGTCGTGGATCGGCGGCATGTTTTCGGGCATGGGTATCTCTGTCGGCGCCTGCTCGGGTACCGGTACGGGGGCTGGGGGCGCAGGTTTGGGTGCCTCGCCGGGGCGGTGAATCTTGAAGCCCCACAGGAGAATCTGCGTTGTGTCGAGTTCGTGTTCTCGCGGCGCGCCGGTGTATCGGAATCCCAGCCACTCGAGGTTGGCGGACTCCGCGAACTGCTGCGGGTGGAACGGAAGTGACTGCGGATCGGGCAGGATCCCGGGCGGGTAACGCAGGGGATGGTTGCCGGCCCAGAATTCCAGTTCCCACGTCTGCGGGATCCCCAGATTTTCGACGATGTCGATCGGGATGGCACTGAACGAGCGTCGTAGCTCGCCGTTCTCCCACAGTGCAAACGAACCCTGCGCGGTTTCGGGGACGGAGCTGATCAACAGCGTCGAGCCACCCTCGGCCGAAAGGTGCCAGGACTCAGGCAGTTTCGAGGGGACAAATGTGCTGAGTTCGGAGCTGCAGACGACGCTCACTCGGCCGTACGCGCCGACGAAGACGTAGCCGGGGCTCACCGTCGCGGCCATCGACAGCGGCTGAGGACCGAGAGACTCGAACTCCTTGTCCGGGTACAGCGACATGGCGATTTTCAGCGCCTCGGTCTGATCCGGCTGTGGGTACTTGCTCAATTCGGTGCGAGCGTCTGCGCCGCCCAGAAACCAGATCGTCGATACCCGTGCAGCCACCGGCAGCCCTCTCTCCTCAGCCTCGCTCGAAAGAAGAATACTTTCCTTCGGGTCAGCGACCGCTGCTGCGGACCCCGAGGAGTACGTCGTCCCACGAGGGAAGAGCAGGCCGTCCGCGCTTGTCCTTGGTCTGCGTCTGCTGCGGAGCGGTTTTCGGGGTCACGTCCGGTGCAGGCTCGGGAACCTCTTCGGCGACGACTGTCTCCGGCTCGACAGCAATCGGCTCGGGCGTCACGATTCGTTCCGCCACCACCGTTCGCTCGGAAGCTGCTGTCCGCTCGGAAACTGCTGTCCGCTCGGAAACTGCTGCGGGCTCCGGCTCGATCTCCGCCACCGGTTCGACGTCGAATCGGGACAGTTCAAGCTGCTGCGGCTCGTTCGAAACCACCGGTACCAGGCCGCGGAGCGGGCGACCGAAGTCGGGATCGATCAAGTCGAATGCCGCGTCGTCGAGTGCGACGATCGTTCCGCCGTGCGCGTCGGGCTGGTAGCGCCAGTGTGCGGCGTTGGTGGTGCGGCCGGCCTGCCACTGCAACTGGGCGACCCACTGATTGTCCTCGTCACGCCAGGCATCCCAGGTGGCCTCGTCGATGCTGTGGCCGCGGGCGCGGAATGCGTGGGTCACGATTTCGGAGAGGGTGGGAACCGTCGGACCGTTGTCGCGCACCGGGTGTCCGCCCTGCGCCATTTCCGCGGCGCGGGAACGCTCGAGCAGAACGGGGTACGCAAAGCGCTCGACCTTGCTGATGGGGATCTTCGCTTCTTCGGCGACCTGCTCTACGGAAGCACCGGAACGAATGCGCGCCTGAATTTCGCGGGGACGGAGTTGGCTTTCCATTTCGATCTCAATCTGGCCGAGTCGAGCCACGTCTCCGCGGGAAGCTGCACGAAGTTTGTCATCGGCGGGAAGCCGGAATTTCTGGCCGGTTTCAGCATCTGCGCACACCACATGCGATCCATCGGGTTCAAGTCCGATCACTCGAAGCTCTCGCACATTGACCTCCTTATCGCGCCGGCTCGCGACTTTGCGCCGCGCTCAACTGTAATTCATTCGTGACCATGGACTCGGCAGGACACGCAGGGCGAGATGACCTCGGATCCGACCACCGGTGTGGTAGCTCACAAGGCCTGGCGCAAACGACGCTCGGCCCCCGACATCATGTCGGGGGCCGAGCGGTGAAGCATTATGAAAATCAGCCGAGCTGAGAAACGACCCAGTCGATGCTCTTGGTGAGAGCGGTGACGTCATCGGGGTCGATGGCCGGGAACATGCCGACGCGCAGCTGGTTGCGGCCGAGCTTGCGGTACGGCTCGGTATCGACGATTCCGTTGGCGCGCAGGATCTTTGCCACCTCGGCAGCGTCGACGTCGTCGTTGAAGTCGATGGTGCCGACAACCTGCGAGCGGTGTGCCGGATCAGCGACGAACGGCGTTGCGAACTCGCTGGCCTCGGCCCAGTTGTACAGGCGCGAGGACGAATCCGCGGTGCGAGCGGTGGTCCAGTCGAGGCCGCCGTTGCTGTTCATCCACTCGATCTGGTTGGCGAAGAGCAGGAGGGTGGCCAGGGCCGGGGTGTTGTACGTCTGATCCTTGGAGCTGTTGTCCACGGCGATGGGCAGTGAGAGGAAGTCAGGCGTCCAGCGGCCCGAATCCTTGATCTCCGCGACGCGCTCGAGGGCGGCCGGGCTCATCAGCGCGATCCACAGTCCGCCGTCTGCGGCGAAGCACTTCTGCGGAGCGAAGTAGTAGACGTCGGAATCGGCGACGTTGACCGGAAGTCCACCGGCGCCCGAGGTGGCGTCGATGGCGATCAGTGCGTTCTCCGAACCCGCGGGGCGCGAGACGGGGATCGACACACCGGTGGAGGTCTCGTTGTGCGCCCAGCCGATGAGATCGACGGACGGGTCGGAGACCGGCACCGGTGCGCTGCCCGGATCGGCGGAAACGACGATCGGGTCACCGATGAACGGGTTGGCCTTGGCGACCGAAGCGAACTTGGAGCTGAATTCGCCGTTGGTCAGGTGCAGCGACTTCTCGCGGATGAGGCCGAATGCGGCCGCATCCCAGAACGCAGTGGTTCCGCCGTTGCCGAGGACGACCTCGTAGCCCTCGGGCAGTGAGAACAGATCGGCGAGGCCGGAACGAATGCTGGCCACAACGTTCTTGACCGGCTTCTGGCGATGGCTGGTGCCGAACACCGAAGCGCCCACCTCGACCAGGGACTGCAGCTGCTCGGGGCGAACCTTGGAAGGACCGCAGCCGAAGCGTCCGTCGGCGGGCTTGAGGTCGGCGGGGATGATCGGTGTGGAGGTCATCGCTTCTTTCTGTTCCTTCACTTGTGTTCTGTACTACCGTGATTGGCGAATTCGAGCGGGGTACTACGCGTGGCTGATCTGGTCCCAGCCCTCGACCGACTCCGGAGTACGGGGCGCCGGGCCGGTGTAGATGGCGGCCGGGCGTACCAGTTTACCGAGGCGCTTCTGCTCGAGGATGTGTGCACACCAGCCGGCGGTGCGGCCACAGGTGAACATGGCAGGCATCATGTGCGCGGGAACCTCGGCGAAGTCGAGGATGACGGCGGCCCAGAACTCGACGTTGGTCTCGATCGCGCGATCGGGACGACGCTCACGCAGTTCTGCCAGTGCAGCCTGCTCGAGAGCTGCGGCAGCTTCGTAGCGGGGAGCGTTGAGGCGCTTCGCGGTAGCGCGGAGCACGCGTGCACGGGGATCTTCGGCGCGGTAGACGCGGTGTCCGAAGCCCATGAGCTTTTCCTTGCGGTCGAGGATTCCCTTGACCAGTGCGCGGGCGTCGCCGGTCTTCTCGGTCTCTTCGATCATCGGAAGAACGCGGGCCGGTGCGCCGCCGTGCAGTGGGCCGGACATCGCGCCGATGGCGCCGGAAAGCGAGGCAGCGACGTCGGCGCCGGTGGAGGCGATGACGCGGGCCGTGAAGGTGGAGGCGTTCATGCCGTGCTCGGCTGCCGAGACCCAGTACGC
Source organism: Rhodococcus sp. FW305-130 (assembly GCF_058788335.1). Lineage (NCBI taxonomy): Bacteria > Bacillati > Actinomycetota > Actinomycetes > Mycobacteriales > Nocardiaceae > Rhodococcus > Rhodococcus sp. FW305-130. Next base: position 781,976 of record NZ_JBYTAP010000001.1, read on the forward strand.
GTCGATTGCCTCGACGTGTGCCGGATCGGGCTCACCTTTCCAGCGAACCATGAAGCGCTCGGTGACCGTCTTGGCCTCGTCGATGCGGCTCTGGGGGACTGCAGGCTGGTAGATGCCGCGAGCGGACTGCGCGACGTACGACAGTGCCATGACGGATGCGCGGGCGAGCTGGTCGCGGGCGGTCTCGTCATCGATGTCGAGGAGCGGCTGGTATCCCCAGATGGGAGCCAGCATCGCCAGTCCGGCCTGGACGTCGACACGGACGTCGCCGGTGTGAATGGGGAGGGGGAAGGGCTCGGCCGGCGGGAGGCCGGGGCCGAAGCGGCCGTCGACGAGAAGGGCCCATACGTTGCCGAAGGTGACCCTCTGGCCGACCAGGTCTTCGATGTCGACACCGCGGTAGCGCAGTGCGCCGCCGTCCTTGTCGGGTTCTGCGATATCGCTGGTGAAGGCGACGACGCCTTCGAGTCCGCTCACAAAATCGTCCGGTATTGCTGCGCTCGCTGCCATTCTCGTGGACTCTCCTCGTTCGAGTGCGCCAGGTCTACAGTCGCACTGCCTCAGCTTCAGTGACTGCGCCTCGGTGCTCGCAGGGATGAGCACGCACCGTGTTTTGTACTGCGCAATCGTCTCGTCCCGATTCGGTTGCTGTCGCTGGTGCGGCTCGCGGTCCGGGTCGGGTCTAGCCACGGCAAACTTTAGCGCGTGCCGCGTAGCCGTTGGCCAGTGAGTACCCGGGAGTAGCGTTCTCGGCTGTGTCGAATGAACGTCAGGACCCGCAGGCGGTGGACAACGAACTCGCGGCCATGCGTGTGGGCTATCCGCAAGCAGGCAGCGAATCGGAGTCCGTCGAGGACCGCATGAGTGCGGAATTGGATACCTCGGTCGTCGAGACCGGTTGGCTGCCCCTCATGCGTCAATGGCTCGTGGACGCCGTCGAAGCCGACGCGCCGGAGCCCAACGCCATGACTCTGTCGACGGTGGACGACGGTGGGCATCCGGCGTCGCGCACCGTGCTCTGCAAAGGGCTCAGCGAAGACGGTGTCCTCTTCTTCACCAACTACGGATCCGACAAGGCTCGTCACCTCGCCGCCCACCCGTACGCGTCGGCCAACTTCACGTGGCTGACCCTTGCCAGGCAGGTGATCGTCCGCGGCACCACCGAGCGCGTGAGTGCTCAACTGACGCAGGAGTATTGGCGAACCAGGCCTCGTGGATCGCAGCTCGGCGCGTGGGCGTCGTCGCAGTCTCGTCCGATCGACTCGCGTGCCGATCTCGACGAGCAACTGCGTGAGGTCGCCGCCCGATTCGGCGTGGACGGTGAAATTCCGGTGCCACCGAACTGGGGCGGGATTCTGATTCGGCCCGAGTCCGTCGAGTTCTGGCAAGGACGCGCCAACCGCATGCACAATCGAGTTCGCACGAGCCTGGTCGACGGACAGTGGTCCGCCGTCCGTCTCCAGCCGTGAGTCGGTTACTCGCGGACACGACTCCGCTCGAGAATCGCGACTATCGACGGCTGTGGACGGCCGGCATCGTCACCGTCATCGGCGCTCAGCTCAGTGTGGTCGCCGTACCGCAACAGGTGTACGAGATCACCCGAAGCTCGGCCTACGTCGGTCTGACGGGAATCTTCGGTCTGGTCCCGCTGGTCGTTTTCGGTCTGTGGGGCGGCGCACTGGCCGACGTCATGGATCGACGACGGCTGTTGATGATCACCTCGATCGGACTCGGTGTCACGTCGGTGCTGTTCTGGATCCAGGCTGCTCTGAACGTGAACAACGTGTGGTTGGTGCTCGGATTGTTCTCGGTTCAACAGGCGTTCTTCGCGGTGAACCAACCGACGCGAGCGGCGATCATCCCTCGGTTGATTCCGGGCAGGCAGTTACCTGCCGCGAACTCGCTGAACATGACTGTCGTGCAGTTCGGTGCAATAGCCGGCCCGCTACTGGCGGGTGTCCTCATACCGTCGGCCGGTCTGCAACTGCTGTACCTGCTCGACTCGATCTTTCTGATCGCCACGTTGTGGGCAGTATGGAAGCTCCCGGCGATTCCGCCGACCGGCACGTCTCGGCGGGCCGGGCTGAGCGAGGTCCTCGGCGGTTTCACGTATCTCGCGACGCAGAAGGTTCTGCTCGCGTCGTTCGTGGTGGACATCATCGCGATGGTGTTCGGGATGTCGCGAGCGCTGTTCCCGGAAATCGCACACGAATCCTTCGGTGACCCCGCCAGCGGCGGTTTTGCGCTCGGACTGCTGTTCGCAGCGATGTCGGTGGGAGCCGTTCTGGGCGGAGTGTTCTCGGGTTGGTTGCCACGGGTTCAGTACCAGGGGCGGGCCGTGCTGGTCTGCATCGCGCTGTGGGGGCTGTCCATGGTCGGCTTCGGCGTAGCGGTGTACTTCGCGAGTCCCGGTTCCAGTGTGATTCTGCTCTGGGTGGCGGTTGCATTCCTGGCATTCGGCGGCGCCGTCGACATGGTCTCGGCCGCATTCCGCAGCACGATGCTTCAGCAAGTGGCAACCGATGACATGCGCGGACGACTGCAGGGCGTGTTCATCGTGGTCGTGGCAGGTGGTCCGCGCATCGGTGACGTCCTGCACGGCGGTGCGGCCTTCCTGTTCGGGACCGGTGTCGCGGCAGCGGGCGGCGGCTTCCTGGTGATTGTCGGTGTTGTCCTTTCTGCCCTCGCATTTCCGGCGTTCGTTCGCTACAAGGTGGGACGCGCCGTCTGACGTCCTGGTTAACCGGTCGCTCGTGGTGGAAACTGGTACGTATGACTGCGCCGCACAGCACGGGTAGGGGAGGGTTCGAGATCCGTGGTGGCGGCTATCGAGCCGAGATCGCCGCGGCCGGTGCCGGGTTGCGGCTTCTCGACCACGAAGGTCCGAACGGTCAGCGCGCGCTGACCGAGACCTGGGCGCTCGGATCGAAGCCACCGCTGTCGGCCGGATTGGTTCTCGCGCCGTGGCCCAACCGAATTCGCGACGGGCACTTCATGTTCGACGGCATCGAGCATCAACTCGAGATCACCGAACCTGCGCTGGGGAACGCGAGCCACGGGTTCGTCCGTCGTCGCAATTGGAGCCTCGTGGACCACACCTACGAGCGCGTCGAACTGTCGGTGGACGTCGGACTGCACAAGGGTTGGCCGTATCCGTTGCAGCTGACGATCGCCTATGAGGTCGGTGCCGACGGGTTGACCGTCACGCATACGGCCACGAACAAGGGTGCGACCTCGTCTCCGTTCGGGCTCGGAATGCACACTTTCATTCGCGCCGGCGACTTTCCGCTCGACGAATGTGCGCTGCATCTGGCCGCAGGCACGCGGTTGCCGATCGATCCGGCGAGGATGCTGCCGAACGCGTATTCGCAGGCAGTCGCCGGTACGGATTACGACTTCCGGGCACCGAGACTGCTCGACGGGGTTCAGTTGGACACGCCGTACAGCGCATTGGACGTCGTCGACGGCAGTGGTCGGACGCAACATGAGCTGCTGGCTCCGGATGGAACGGGCACTGCCCTGTGGACCAACCGCGAGTTCCCGTGGATTCAGGCCTTCATCGCAGATCCCGCCAACGACAAGGGGTATCCCGATCGCGGCCGCGCATTGGCTTTGGAACCGATGACCTGCCCGCCTGACGCCTTCAATTCGGGCATCGACCTCCTGGTGCTTCACCCGGGGCAGACGTGGACGGGTAGCTGGGGCATCAAGGCTCTGTGATCCGGCTCTCATACCGTGGGATCGTGTAACGCCGAGTAGGCATCGGCCGATAACAATCGGTTTTCGGTACCTCGTGTCAGTGCTCCGGACGGTCCGACATTGGTCCCATTCTCGGATTGCTGCCGAGATTTGCAGATCAGTGTGGGTAAATGCGCGATTCCGTAGACTGGAGTACCGGTCACGCGAGTGGGAAAACCCAGCCTGGAACGTGTTTCAGTTTCGGTGGGTATGTCGGGTTCGTGAGTACCCGAAAAATAGCCGTGGAGCGACCCTCCTTCGGCACGATCTCTCCCGTGCGACTAGTTTCTAGTTGATCGCATGTAGTTACTCGTTGGTTCGAGCTTGAGAGGGATCCTTCGTGCCCGCTGACAATGACACAAAGCCCACGCTTACTTACCCCGGTGGTGAGTACACGATGTCCATTGCCAGGGCAACAGAGGGCAATGACGGCATCGAGCTGGGAAAGCTGCTGGCCACAACGGGGTACACCACCCTTGACCCCGGTTTTGTGAACACTGCATCCACCAGTTCTGCAATCACCTACATCGACGGTGAGAAGGGAATCCTGCGTTACCGCGGATATCCCATCGAGCAGTTGGCAGGTAAGTCGACGTTCATCGAGGTCAGCTACCTGCTGATCTACGGCGAACTGCCGACCGACGCCCAGCTCGAGTCCTTCACGGACCGCATTCGTCGACACACCCTGCTCCACGAGGACCTCAAGCGGTTCTTCGACGGATTCCCGCGCAACGCTCACCCGATGCCGGTTCTCTCGTCCGCAGTGAACGCACTGTCGGCGTACTACCAGGATTCGCTCGATCCCGAGGATCCGGAGCAGGTGGAACTGTCCACCATCCGTCTTCTTGCGAAGCTGCCGACCATCGCTGCGTACGCGTACAAGAAGTCCGTCGGACAGCCGTTCCTGTACCCGGACAACTCGTTGAACCTGGTCGAGAACTTCATGCGTATGACGTTCGGCTTCCCGGCCGAGCCGTACCAGGGTGATCCCGAGGTCGCCAAGGCACTCGACATGCTGCTGATCCTGCACGCGGACCACGAGCAGAACTGCTCCACGTCGACCGTGCGCATGGTCGGCTCGTCGGACGCCAACCTGTTCACCTCCGTCTCTGCCGGCATCAACGCACTGTGGGGCCCGCTGCACGGTGGCGCGAACCAGGCAGTGCTCGAGATGCTCGACGAGATCAAGGCCAGCGGCAGCACCGCAGCCGAGTTCGTCCGCAAGGTCAAGAACAAGGAAGACGGCGTGAAGCTCATGGGCTTCGGGCACCGCGTCTACCGCAACTACGATCCGCGCGCTGCGCTGGTCCGCGAAACCGCGCACACCATCCTCGCCAAGCTCGGCGGCGACGACGAACTGCTCAACATCGCAATGCAACTCGAAGAGGCCGCCCTCACGGACGACTACTTCATCGAGCGCAAGCTCTACCCGAACGTCGACTTCTACACCGGCCTCATCTACCGCGCGATGGGCTTCCCGCCGCGCATGTTCACGGTGCTGTTCGCCATGGGCCGTCTGCCCGGCTGGATTGCGCACTGGCGTGAAATGCACGAGGATCCGGCTACGAAGATCGGCCGCCCGCGCCAGATCTACACCGGCTACACCGAGCGTGACTACAGAGACATTACGTCCCGCTGACGCGGACCTAGCGATATTACAACCCGCTAGCTTTCTGCCCCTATATTCGCCTCAACGAGGAGGACCCATGAGTAGCAAGCCCGTAATCGAGTTCCAGGAAGGCCCCGCGCCGACCGATCTGGTCATCAAGGATCTGGTTGTCGGAGAAGGCGCCGAAGCCGTTCCCGGTGGCACCGTCGACGTTCACTACGTCGGAGTCGAGTTCGAGTCCGGTGAAGAGTTCGACTCTTCCTGGAGCCGTGGCGAGTCCATTCAGTTCCCGCTTCGTGGCCTGATCAAGGGTTGGCAGGACGGCATCCCGGGCATGAAGGTCGGCGGACGTCGCCAGCTCACCATTCCGCCGGAGCTGGCATACGGCCCCGCCGGTGCAGGGCACCAGCTTTCCGGCAAGACCTTGGTCTTCGTGATCGATCTGCTGGAAGCCAAGTAATTCACTGTGCGCCTTTATTAACCCCCCGCGGTTAATAAAGGCGCACAGCACAAGCAGCCCCGCACCGTCAGGTGTGGGGCTTTCTTGTGTGGTCAGCTCGCGGTCTTTCGTCGGTAGAGCCAGTTCGACCACACGAATCCCGCGGCGGCGATGCCCAGGCACCACGCGAGGGCGATGGCCGCGCTGTTCCCGATCGGCGTGCCCATCAGGAGTCCGCGCACCGTCTCGATGATCGGGGTTACCGGTTGGTGCCGGGCAAATCCCTGCAGCCAGGACGGCATGGTCTCAGCCGGTACGAAAGCAGTGCTGACGTAGGGCAGGAACATGATGGCGAAGGTGAATCCGCTTGCAGCCTCCGGGTTCTTGGCCAAGAGCCCCAAAGCTGTCGAGAGGTACGACATGGCAAAGACGAAGGCGACGATCACAGCGGCGACGCCGAGCCAGCGCAACGGATCGCTTGTCGGGCGAAATCCCATGATCAGCGCAACGACGACCACGATCGCCGTAGTCAGGACGTTGCGGACGACGCTGGCCAGTACATGACCGGTCAGGACCGACGACGGAGAGATCGCCAGGGTCCGGAAACGGTCGATGATCCCGTCCTTCATGTCGCTCGAGACGCTGACCGCGGTGGTCGAGGCACCGAAACCGGCGCACAGAAGGATGATTCCTGGCACGACGTAGTCGATGTACTCGCTACCGGTGTTGATGGCGCCGCCGAAGACGTAGACGAACAGCAACATGAGCAGGACCGGAAGGGCTATCGCGGTGATCATCGAATCCGGACTGCGCAGAACGTGTTTGAGATTCCGGCGGAGCATCACCGCGGAATCGATTGCAATGGTGGAGGTCATCGAACGCTCGCAATCTCGGGTTGGCCTGATCCGGTGAGCGCGAAGAACACGTCGTCCAGATCCGGAGTGTGAACGGAGAACTTCTCGACGGTGATCGACGGATCGTCGATCGAGTCGAGGATGGCTTTGATCGACGGAACCGCCCCGTCGGAAGGGATGTGCAGGGTCAAGGTCTCGGTATTCGAATGCGCCTGCGGCAGTGATGCCGCGGCGAGTTCGAGTTGAGCCAGGTTCTCGAATTGCAGAGCGACATGGCCGCCGGGAACAAGGCGTTTGAGTTCGTCCGGTGTTCCCTCGGCGACGAGGCGACCGCCGCTCAGCACGCCGACTGTATCGGCCAATTCGTCTGCCTCGTCGAGGTATTGGGTGGTGAGGAAGATGGTGACGCCTGACGCTGTGAGTCCTCGAACGATCGACCACATTTCGTGGCGGCTTCGAGGGTCCAGGCCGGTGGTGGGTTCGTCGAGAAAGACGACGTCCGGTCGGGCGACGAGGCTCATTGCGATGTCGAGTCGTCTGAGCATGCCGCCTGAGTAGTCGCCGGCGCGTTTGTCGCCGAAGTCCGTCAAATCGAACTGGTCGAGCAATTCCTCGGCACGGCGACGGGAGTTCTTCCGGCCCAGGTGATTCAGTTCGCCCAGTAGGGTCAGGTTCTCGAATCCGGTCAGCAAGGTGTCGACGGCTGCGTACTGCCCGGTCACGCTGATGCGCCGCCGAACATTCTGTGGATCTCCGGGCAGTGAATGCCCCGCGACCGTGACCTCGCCTCCGTCGAAGGGGATGAGGGTGGTGAGAATTCTTACGGCCGTGGTCTTTCCGGCGCCGTTCGCGCCGAGGAGGGCATACACCGAACCGGCCGGGACCGACAGGTCGAGTCCAGCCAGTACCTGTTGATCGCCGTAGCGCTTACGGAGTCCGTGGACCGAGATTGCGGGGATCGTTCCTGACATCGAGACCTCCAAGTAAGAACTGTGTATGTCATAAACTCGTGTTTATAGCGTACACAGTTCTAGGATGATGGCAAGAGTGAAGAGTGGGAGCTTATGGATCGCGGAGCGCTACCGAGAGCAGTTGAACTGGCCTGGGGACTGGACCAGCCGGGAACGCGGGGTCCCAAGAAGGGGCTCAGTCTCGAGCAAATTCTCGACACCGCGATCGAGTTGGCCGACGCGGAAGGTGTCACGGCTCTGTCGATGGGCCGCGTGGCCAAAGCGCTCGGGTTCACGACCATGTCGCTCTACCGCTACGTGGCAAGCAAAGACGAACTGATCGAACTGATTTCGGATCGGGTGATCGGGCCACCGCCGGTGATTCCCGACGGCGTGACCTGGCGCGTCAAGCTCGAGGCGTGGGCGAATCAGGAGTACGCCACGATGCTGAGTCGACCGTGGTGGCTCAAGCTGCCCATCACGGCTCCACCGACCGGGCCCAACAACATGGCGTGGCTCGACGCGGGTCTGAGCGCCCTCGACGGTGTCGCCCTGAGTGCCGCGTCGAAGTTCCAGGTGGTGACCAACGTGTCGTTGTTCGTCATCGGCCGCGCCCGGTTCTCGGCCGACCTGGCTACTCGTTCAGCGCAGTCGGCAGATGACGACGTCGCATACGGTGCTCTCATTGCTCGTGTCATCAATCGGGAGGAATTCCCCCACCTGAGTGCCGCAATCGAGGAGGGCGGCTTCGAGGACGGCAGCCCGGAGGGTGAGGCCGCCGGCGACGATGCCTTCGATTTCAGTTTCTCGCTTGGCTTACTGCTCGACGGAATCGAGAAGCTGGTGCAGCGGTCAGGACACCAGCGCGGTGGCACTGACGTCGTCGATGATCAGGTCGGTGATCAGCCCGCCCCGTAGTGCGCCCTCCAGCGCGGGCAGTTTTGCTGTTCCGGCGACGATGCACACGCGCCTGGCGACCTTCTCGAAAAGGTCCAGTCGTGGGCCGCTCGCGCGCTCGTTGAGTTCGATTCCGCGGTAGCTTCCGTCTGACCGGAAGAACACGGTTGCGATGTCGCCGACTACTCCGTCGCGTCGAAGTGCTTCTGCTTCATCGGGTTCGAGGTATCCGGCGGTGTAGACGTGACTCGGGACGTTACCGCCCGGTACGCCGATGCTGAAGACTGCCAGGTCCATTCGCTTTTGCATGTCCAGTACGCGTTTGATACTTCGTTCGCGCCACAACTGCTCCCGGGTCTCCGGGTAGTCGAAGAATGCGGGGACCGGAAATCCTTGGGGGAGAGCGCCGTAGGCGTCGGCGATGGTTCTGATGATGTCGCTGGCGTACGAGATTCCGGTGGTGCGAGTGTTCGCTGCGCCGTTGAGTTGCACGACGTACGAGTTGTACGTGCGTTTGGGGGCAAGGTGCTTGCTGACTTCACTGAGAGTGGTTCCCCAGGCGATCCCCATCACCATGTCGCTGTCGAAGAACGACGCGAGCAGGCGTCCGGCAAAGGTTGCGACCTTCTCGAGTCGCTCGAGATCGCCCACCAGTTCCGGCACCGTCACCACGTGGGCACGCACTCCGTATCGTTCCGAGAACTCGCGTTCGATGCGAGGAGCCTGGCCGTGCGGGGTGCTGATCTTGATCTCGACGAGGCCTGAGGTGCGCGCGTAGGTGATCAATCGGGAGACGGTGGATCGGGACACCCCCATGTCGCGGCCGATGGCAGCCATGGTCTGGTCCTGGAAGTAATAGAGGCGTGCGGCCTGAACGGCGTCGGCGATGCGAGGGTCCGCCGGATCGGAGGTAGCGGAGTCGGAAGTGGGAGTTTCCATGGGTTCGTCCTGTCTGCACGTACGTGCAAGAGCACTGAACCGAATCTTATCCGAGTCGGACCAGGTTGAGCCGCTCGATCACGCAAAGTCCCAGAAGTGTGTCTGTTACCCGCGTTACGGTGCGCAAATGACGCATTTGCACATATGTGCACGAGCTATGTGTGAATGTGCAATGGGCTTTACGCTACGGGTGCAGCAATCCAAACTATGACATGCATCACAACGAAGTGAGGGTGGGGATGGAGAAAGCCAAGCGATTGGGGCTTCCAGGCGAGTTGGCAGCCGAGTTCGCCGGAACGATGATCTTGATCTTGTTCGGCGTCGGAGTTGTGGCGCAGGTTGTGTCCGGCGGGAGCGGTGGGGGTCTCGGCGGACACGACAGTATTGCGTGGGCCTGGGGACTCGGCGTCATGTTCGGCATCTATGTCGCAGGCCGGGTGACGGGTGCTCATCTGAACCCCGCAGTGACCTTCGCCTTCGCGATCTTCCGGGGATTCTCCTGGCGCAAGGTGCTGCCGTACACCCTGGCGCAGACCGCTGGAGCCTTTGTCGCCGCGTTGATAGTCCGGTGGAATTACAACGACATGCTCAATGCGATCGATCCCGGACACACAACCGCCACCCAGACGATCTTCTCGACGATGCCCGGAAACGGAACGCTTCCGGTCAGTCTCGGCTCGGCTCTGATCGATCAGATCATCGGCACCGCCATCCTGTTGTTCCTCATCGTTGCAGTCACCGATTCTCGTGGAACTCCGCCGCTCGCGAATCTCGCGCCGTTTGTCGTCGGATTGATCGTGGTGGGAATCGGATTCGCCTGGGCGACCAACGCGGGGTACGCCATCAACCCGGCGCGCGACTTCGGGCCACGACTGGCGTCCTTCATCACCGGCTACGGCAGCGCCTGGCGAGATCAGTACGGGAGCTTGTATTTCTGGGTGCCCATCGTGGGACCCCTGATCGGCGCTCCGATCGGAGTGTTTCTCTACGACAAGCTGGTTGGAAGATTCCTGCCTGACGACGAGTCGGCGGAGGAAGCGACCGAAGAGCCGGCGTCGATACCGGCGTGACCGCGAAACATTATCTCTGACAGTCAATCTCTCGTACTTTCTTTCGATACCAAAGGGGTAGCACGATGACGCAGTTCGTAGCCGCGATAGACCAGGGAACCACCTCCACACGTTGCATGATCTTCGATCACAGTGGGCACGTAGTCGCTGTCGAACAGCACGAGCACACACAGATCTTTCCGCAGGCAGGCTGGGTCGAACACGATCCGATCGAAATTTGGGACAACGTCCGCAACGTCACCGCGGGCGCTTTGGCAAACGCAGACCTGACCGCGGCCGATATCGCGTCCGTCGGCATCACCAATCAGCGTGAGACAGCGGTGGTGTGGGAACGCGCCACCGGAAAACCCGTCTCCAACGCAATTGTCTGGCAGGACACACGCACCGATCGAATCTGTACTGCACTCGCCGGCGAGGACGGGCCGAAGAAGTACACCGAAGTCACCGGATTGCCGTTGGCCACGTACTTCTCGGGTCCCAAGGTCAAGTGGATTCTCGACAACGTCGAGGGTGCGCGTGAGAAGGCCGACGCAGGAGAGTTGTGCTTCGGCACGATGGACACCTGGGTGCTGTGGAACATGACCGGCGGCGTCGACGGCGGAGTGCACGCAACCGACCCCACCAATGCGTCGCGCACCCTGTTGATGGATCTCGACACTCTCGCTTGGGATTCGGCGATCTGCGCCGACATGGGCATCCCCGAATCGATGCTCCCCGAGATTCGCAGCTCGTCCGAAACCTTCGGATTCGTACGCGAACGCGGAACGTTGTCCGGCGTCCCGATCGCCGGAATCCTCGGCGATCAGCAAGCAGCGACTTTCGGTCAGGCCTGCCTCTCACCCGGAGAAGCGAAGAACACCTACGGAACCGGCAACTTCGTGCTCCTCAACACCGGCACCGAAAAGGTGATGAGCAAGAACGGTTTGTTGACTACGGTCTGTTACAAGATCGGTGAGCAGCCAACGGTTTACGCGCTGGAAGGATCGATCGCCGTGACCGGTTCGCTGGTCCAGTGGCTTCGGGACAACCTCGGCATGATCGACAACGCGGCCGACATCGAGGTCAACGCGCGCTCTGTGGACGACAACGGTGGCGCGTACTTCGTGCCTGCGTTCTCGGGTCTGTTCGCACCGCACTGGCGCGCGGATGCCCGCGGTGCCATCGTCGGTCTGACCCGGTTCGTGAACAAGGGGCACCTTGCCCGGGCGGTACTCGAAGCGACTGCGTACCAGAGCCGTGAGGTGATCGAGGCGATGAACCTCGACTCGGGTGTCGACTTGAAGGTACTCAAGGTCGACGGCGGAATGGTCGCGAACGAACTCCTCATGCAATTCCAGGCCGATCTGCTCGACGTCGAGGTGATCCGCCCTGTCGTTGCGGAGACCACGGCATTGGGCGCTGCGTACGCCGCTGGTCTCGCGGTCGGGTACTGGGAGAGCGAGGACGACATTCGCAGCAACTGGGCGAAGGACAAGAGCTGGACGCCGTCGATGGATTCGGCCGAGCGTGAGCGGCTGTACGCAGGCTGGCAGAAAGCCGTCACTCGGACACTCGACTGGGTCGACGCAGACTGATAGCGGCGCCCGAATTTCTACCTATTTTCAAGTGAAGGAACCCTTTTCATGAGCACAGCACAAGCATTGAGTCCGTCCTCGCGGGCGGAGTCGCTGAAGAAGTTGGAAGAAACCGAACTCGACGTCCTGGTCATCGGCGGTGGCGTGGTCGGCGCGGGTAGCGCGCTCGATGCCGCAACTCGTGGTCTGAAGGTGGGCTTGGTGGAGGCTCGTGACTTCGCGTCCGGAACCTCGAGCAGGTCCAGCAAGTTGTTCCACGGAGGACTGCGTTACCTGGAGCAGTTCAATTTTGCGCTCGTGTTCGAGGCACTGCGTGAGCGGTCGCTCGTTCTGAACTCGCTGTGCCCGCATCTCGCGAAGCCGGTGCCGTTCATCTACCCGCTCGAGAAGCTGATCGACCGGCCGTACGTCGGTCTGGGCATCGGCGTCTACGACGTGATGGGCGCAGGCCGCGGGGTTCCCTCACACCACAAGCATGTGGGAAAGAAGAAGACTCTCGAGTCGTTCCCTTCCGGAAAGCGCTCTGCTATCAGGGGTTCGGTCAAGTTCTACGAGGGCCAGGTAGACGACGCCCGCCACACGATGATGCTGGCGCGCACAGCAGCCGAATACGGCGCACTGTGCGTGAACAGCACCCGCGTAATCGGTTTTCTCCGTGAGGAGGACCGCGTTGTCGGAGTGAAGGCAGTGGATCTGGAAACGGGTCGCGCGTTCGAGATCCGTGCTCGTCAGGTCATCAACGCCGCCGGGGTCTGGACCGACGAGATCCAGGAAATGGTCGGTGGGCGAGGGCAATTCCAGGTTCGCGCTTCGAAAGGTGTGCACCTGGTCGTCCCGCGAAACCGCATCAACTCCTCTACCGGAATCATTACGCGGACCGAGAAGAGTCTGCTGTTCGTGATCCCGTGGGGAAGCCACTGGATCATCGGTACGACGGACACCGACTGGAACCTCGACCTCGCGCATCCGGCAGCGAGCCGAAGCGATATCGACTACATCCTCGGACATGTCAACAAGCTGCTCCAGGACGAGTTGACGCACGAGGATGTTGTCGGTGTGTACGCGGGACTGCGTCCGTTGTTGTTCGGCGAATCGGACTCGACCAGCACTCTCTCGCGTGAGCACGCGGTGTCGAGTCCGGTTCGAGGGTTGACGGTGGTCGCCGGTGGCAAGTACACGACCTACCGCGTGATGGCCAAGGACGCAGTCGATTCCGCGGTACACGGACTCGAACAGAAGGTGCCGAAGTCCTGCACCGAGCGTATCCAGCTGGTGGGTGCCGATGGCTATTTTGCCGCACACAACAATCGGCATCTCACCGCTGAGCGCACCGGGCTCCACGTTTCGACCATCGAGCACCTACTCGGGCGGTACGGCACTTTGGCTGACGAGTTGTTCGAACTCATCGAGGCGAGGCCTGAACTGGGGCAGCCGTTGGACTCCGCCACTGAGTACCTCAAGGCGGAGATTCACTACGCCGCGAGTCACGAGGGTGCGCAGCATCTCGACGACATCCTCACCCGTCGTACCCGCATCTCCATCGAGGTGACCGACCGCGGCGACGCGGCAGCCGCGGAAGTAGCCGAACTGGTTGCGCCGGTGCTGGGTTGGACTCCCGAGCACATTGCCGAGGAGATCGAACACTACCGGTTGCGTGTTGCAGCCGAGCGGGAATCGCAGGAGCAGCCCGATGACCTGACCGCTGATGCGGCGCGCCTTGGTGCACCGGACGTTCGCACCGGAGTCACTGTCGGACAGGTTTGAACCTGAGACACCACTGATCGGCCGGGGCACTGCGTCCCGGCCGATCGGCCGAACTGGCTCGGTGTCAAGCGAACTCGTCTGGCGGGCATTCGGGGAGGTCGATCGTCACCACAGTGCCGCCGTTCGGATGGTTCGAGAAGTTGATACGAGCGCCGATGACCGCCGCTTGCCCGACTACGATCGTCAAGCCGAGGCCCAGGCCCGAGTTCGGGCCGCGTTCGACGCAATCGGTCTGAAATCTCTTCGGCCCCTGACGAAGCCACTCTTCAGTGAACCCGCTGCCCCGATCCCGCACCGTGATGCGGGAGTGGTCGACGTCGACATTGATCGGCGGCTTTCCGTGATTTCGAGCATTCAAGATCAGGTTGGCGATGATCCGCTCGAGCCGACGTGCGTCGGTGTACGACACAGGCGTCCCGTGAACTCTCACTTCGCACTCCACCCCGGTGGTGGAAATCGCGTGGTGAACCACCGGTGCCAGTTCCACCGATTGGATGTCAGCGTGCTCGGACGTGGTGTCGAGGCGGGCCACTTCGATGACGTCCTCGGCAAGCCTTCTGAGTTTATGGACGCCGTCGCGCACTAATTCGGTAGGCCTACCTGGCGGCAGAAGCTCTGCGGCGCCGACCAGTCCGGAGATGGGTGTTCTGAGGTCATGCGCGATGTTGGCTGTCACGCGCTTCTCGGCGTCCAATTGTCCCCGCAGCGCATCCGACATTGCGTCGACCGCATCCGCCAGCTCGGTGATCTCGTCGTCGAAAAGCGACCAGGTGACCGAGCGGACGCGGATGTTCGCTCCGGTGGACACTTTGCGAGCCGCACGGGCGGCCGAGCGCAATCGATACGACATCGCGAGTCCAAGCAGCACACCCAGGACGGCACCCGCTGCGATCACTGCGATGGTGGCATTGCGAAGTGTCCGATCGACGCTGGCGATCGATTCCCGCTGCGCGGTGTACGGGACGCGAATCGCCACCACTTGAGTGTTGACGTCGGCAGCAGCCCAGACAAATGGCTGGTCCCCGCTGTTGACAAGGTAGGTGGCACGTTTGCCGCCCGTCACGGCCTGACGCAACTCTTCCGGAACGTCGAGACCATCTGTGGTGGCGCGGAACAGCGCACGCATGCTGCCCGTTTCGTCCTGCAGCACCAGTTGGAGATTGCGATCAGCTGCCGCCCGCGCTGCATCCTCTTGGTTGTGTGAAAAGGTTTGATGCATCACGGTACTGAGCGTGATCGAGGCGACGGCAATCACGAACGTGATCGCTGCAGCGATCTTCCACTGAAACGACAACCGCCTCCCGGTGGACGGGAGCTTGGCGGCGAGATCCCGCGATCTCACCGATGGTTGTCCATCGTGTAGCCGAACCCCCGGACGGTTCGGATCTGTTCGGAGCCGATCTTCGTGCGCAATCGCTGAATGTGAACGTCGACGATGCGCGTATCGCCGCCCCAGTCGTAATCCCAGACGTCCGAGAGCAGTTCGGAGCGAGACCAGACTTTGCGCGGCACACTCACCATGATCAGGAGCAGCTTCATTTCAGTGGGGGTGAGTGCCACTTCGGCGCCCGAACGCGTGACGGTCACCAACTCGCGATCGATCTCCAGATCGCCGAGAGTCACGATGTCTTTCTCCGTACCGGAATGGGATTCGACCCGCCGGAGCACACTTCGGATACGGGCCACCAAGACACCGCTGTCGAAGGGCTTGGTGACGTAGTCGTCGGCACCGGCTTCCAATCCGAGAACGATGTCGACCGGGTCGTCGCGCGCGGACAGCATGATGACCGGCACCGACAGTTCCTCACGAATGCGTCGGCACAGGCTGATTCCGTTCAGGTCGGGAAGCATCACGTCGAGGACGGCGATATCCGGCTTGGCGTCGACCGCCAAATCCATTCCGGTCAACCCACCCGATGCGGTGATCACCCGAAACCCGTTGCGTTCGAGATTCAATTGCGTTGCTTCGCGGATGACAGCGTCGTCTTCGACCAGCAAAATCAACGGATCGGTCATCGGCCTTCGCTTTCATGGGAACGGAACACTCTCAAACCCTTCACCGGTCCACTTGTATGCAGTCGACGATTGACAGAACTCCGGAATGCCGGGGTCTTTGCACAGGTCGACCATGACTGACAATCCTCCGGTTGAGCCGACGACGTAGCGTCCTGGGTCTTGCACTCCGAAGACTTTGTGAGCGCCCGATTCGTCGATCTGGTAGACGAATCCGGCGACCATGAAGCTGACCGGTGGGGCCGGTCGTCTCCAGATGCCGACAGACTCGCAGGTGAAGACATTGACGACGGCATCTTGCCAAACGGCGTCCGTCACGTGGGAGTACCGGATTTCGAAGGGGAAGTTCGCATCACCGCACAGTCGGAGACTGTCCTTGACCGCATCGGACACTTCCGGGTCTGCTCTGAGGAGGGCAACAGGATCGATGCTCAAGCCCTGTGAGAGATCCGAGGGGTCGAGTGATGCTGCGATATTCGGAGTGGGTTCTGATTCAGGCTCGGTGGAACAGGAGGCGAGAGCAAACGCGACCGGCAGGCAAACACCGGCGAGCATCGCGCGGCGACGGCGATCAATCACGGATGAACTCCGTTCCATCCCAGTGGAACTCGGTCCGAAGCGGTGGACGGGGGCAACATTCGAACTCCGGTGACCGCGGATCCGTTTCCAGGACAGACAAACTCGCGGCGCGTTGACCGCTGACGATGAACTTTCCGCGCTCTTCGACGGAGAACAGGCGCTCACCCAGTTCGGGATTGTCTTCACTCGAACCGGCCTTGCCGCTGCGGTAGACGTAGCCGGCGAGGTTGACCGAAATCGATACTCCGGTCCCGGGTTGGTGGGCCGGTTGGCACGGATACACATTCATGACGACCAGTTCGGTCTCCGGCACGATACGAGGTGCGCCTGGATCGAGAAGGATGGATCCGACAGAGATCGGATACCAATCAGGGCACGATCGGAGTTCTGTCTTCACGCCTTCCGACACCCCGGGGTCGTCGAGAAGCGCACGGCCCAGCCTCGAATTCTCGGCAACCCGTCTGGCCAGGTCGGCGGGCTGTGTGACGGACAATCCGGTGGAAGCGACATCGCCTTCGATCACAACACCCTGGGTGGACCCGCATCCGGTGATCACGGACGCTCCGACGGCCGCTGTCGCGAGTGCCGTACCGAACAGCCTGCGAGTGCGGCCTGTTCGGCCCTCGCAGATCTCATTCCGATACAACACTTTCCCCTCCCCGGCCGGTGCGAACTGTCTCATCGGCATGCGCACTTTCATACGATCACACGTGATCTCGATATCGGCGTTTCACCACTCACCGTTACGTAATCGTATGAATGTCGGGAGTTGGTACGCGACCGCCGGAATTCTGTTACGAAACCGATGGAATCAGGCTTTTAGAGTGATTCACGTCGATGTTCGCCATTTGAGGTGAACGGACCCGAATTTCTGTATCGAGGAGCGTGAGAGCACATGCCTGATGTTCTGCTGACCAACAAGTCTCGGCGCCTGCGAGTGTTGCTTGCCGTACTGACGATCGGAAGCGCGTGCGCCATGACCGCGTGTTCGAGTGAAGACACCACTGCACCTGAAAGCGGTTCGACGGCTACGTCAGTGGTCGCGGCGTCCGCGACCACACCCCCGCTGACCACGGTGGCACCTACGTCGGAGACAGTCGAAAATTCGAGTTCGGCCGGCAGTGTGGACGAATCCACCCCGGGAGTCCCGGCGGGTGGAGCAGCACCGGCCTGGACGCCGGTCTCGGCCAGCGCAGTTGCCCCTGCGGCCCCTGGTCCGGCTACCGGGTCGACCAAGTGCACCGATCAGATCAACTATGCGGGCGATCCTCGTTCGAATGCAGAGATCAACAGCATCGGAGAGCAGATGGGTTCATGCCCGGCCCCGCTCCCATCCGGTGCCGTCGAACCCCCCGAGAAGTGCACTGACCAGATCAACTACGGCGCTGACCCTCGTTCCAACGCCGAGATCAACATCATCGGGGAACAAACCGGGATCTGCCCCGAGCCGATACGCCCCTAGCGAGTTCGAAACCTGAGCAGTAGTCGGGAATTCGACCAAGGGTGGAACCAGGGGGAGATCGGAATGACAAGCAGGGCAGGTGGACGTTCGATCGACGGTGTTGCCGACGATGCGTCCCGAGGGGATCGTGACGCGATTGCGGAACTCCTTCAACGCATCGTGCCTCTGGTGACGCGGCGCTGTCGTGCCGAATTGCGACCGGTCGACGCTGACCGTATTGCCGTCGGCATCTGCCGTTCCGTCCTGGCCGATATCCAGCGACGACGACGCGCCGGAGAAGCGTTCCTCGCGCATCTGTACGACGCGATCAGTCGCGAAATCGATTCGCTACCCGCATCCAGTCGACTCACTCTGCCGTTCGGCGATCTGTCGGCCGTCGAACGCAATGTCTTGGTAGCTCGCATCGTTGTCGGTTTCGACGTGCGCGAGACGGCGCTGTCACTGAGAACAACAACGAGCGCCGTCGAACTCGTACAACACCGCGCTCTGTCCAAGATCAGACGCGGCAGCCTCAGCGGCGCCTGAGTCAACGCTCGAAAGTCAACAGCTGCAACCCTTCGCAACTCCCGGCAACCTCACGCAACTCTTTCTCTTCGCCCGTGACCTACACGACACTGCATGGCGACGAGTGATCGAGAACGAGGAGTGTGACGGTGGTTCAACGGACGGCGCAGAAGCCGGCAACGTCAGGATCGAAAAAGACCGGGGCCAAGCCTCATTCAGGGCTGGACCGGGATGCATTGCTGAAGGCGTACGAGAAGATGTCGCGCATCCGCGCGTTCGAGGATCGATTGCACGAAGAGAATGCAACCGGTGACATCCCCGGCTTCATTCACCTCTACTCGGGCCAGGAAGCCATCGCGGTGGGAGTGTGCGAGAACCTGAGCGACGCCGACTACATCGGATCCACTCACCGCGGTCACGGGCACTGCATCGCCAAGGGCTGCGATCTGAACGGCATGATGGCCGAGATCTTCGGCAAGGACGACGGCTTGTGCCGCGGTAAGGGTGGGTCGATGCACATCGCCGACCTGTCCGTGGGAATGCTGGGTGCCAATGCGATTGTCGGCGGAGCACCGTCGTTGGCGATCGGCGCTGCACTGAGTGGCAAGACACTTCGAAACGGCGTCATCGCAGCGTCGTTCACGGGAGACGGTGGATCCAACCAGGGAACCGTCTTCGAGGCGATGAACATGGCTGTGGTGCTGGATCTTCCGATCGTCTTCGTGATCGAGAACAACGGATTCGGTGAAGCAACAGGAACCGACTACGCGGTGGGCGCACCCGACATCGCCGCCCGCGCTGCATCCTTCGGAATGCCTGCCGTCAAGGTGGACGGCACCGACTTCTTCGCGGTCTACGACGCAATGGCGGAAGCATCCGAGCGAGCCAGGACCGGCGGTGGCCCCACCACGATCGAGGCGGCCGCATTCCGTTGGCACGGCCACTTCGAGGGTGACGCGCAGCTGTATCGCACGGCGGAACAGGTTGCGCAACTGCGGGAAACCGAGGATCCGCTCAAGAATTTCCGTAGCAGTGTGGATGCGAAGAAGGTCAGCACCGCTGATCTGGACGCGGTGGACGAGCAGTCGCGAGTGCTGGTGGACGAGGCGGTGGCGAAGGCGCGCGCCGCAGCGTACCCACCAGTCGAAAATCTGCTGACCGATGTCTACGTGTCGTACTGAGGAGCCCGAGATGACAAGCGTGGAAGCCACGAACGTGTCGAAGAAGACCTACCGCGAGGCCGTCAAAGAGGCCATCGCTCAAGAAATGCAACGAGATCCGAGCGTCGTCCTGATCGGTGAGGACGTACGCGGTGGGCATGCCGGTACCAATCCCGATCTGGAGACGAAGAAGATCGAGGCATTCGGCGGTGTCCTGGGTGTCACCAAGGGATTGTGGACGGAGTTCGGATCGGAGCGTGTAATCGATACCCCGATCACCGAATCCGCGATCATCGGAATGGCTGCCGGAGCCGCACTGACCGGACTGAGGCCGGTCGCCGAGCTGATGTTCATGGACTTCTTCGGAGTCTCCTACGACGCGCTCTACAACCAGGCTGCCAAGTTCCGCTACATGTTCGGTGGCAAAGCCAGAACTCCGCTGGTGGTGCGAGGCATGATCGGCGCCGGCTTCTCCGCCGCTGCGCAGCACTCTCAGTCTCCGTACAACGTGTTTGCCGCGGTGCCTGGCCTGAAAGTGGTCGCGCCGTCCAACGCCTACGACGCCAAAGGCCTTCTCATCCAGGCCATCCGGGACGACGATCCTGTTGTGTTCTGCGAGCACAAGGTGCTCTACGACCTCAAGGGCGAGGTGCCGGACGAGCCGTACGCGATTCCGTTCGGCGTCGCCAACTACACCAGGCAGGGCGACGACGTCACGATCATCGCTTTGTCCGCAATGGTGAACCGCGCCAATGACGTAGCGGACAAGCTGGCCGCCGAGGGTATTTCGGTCGAGGTTGTCGATCCTCGTACCGTCTCACCATTGGACGAGGACGGCATCCTCGAATCCGTCGCATCGACCGGACGCGTCGTGATCGTCGACGAATCCGCCGCCCGCTGCGGTTTCGGGCACGACGTGGCCGCACTGATCGCCACCAAGGGATTCAACTACCTGAAAGCGCCGATCGAACTGATCACGCCGCCACATACTCCGGTTCCGTTCTCACCGACCCTCGAAACTGCCTGGCTGCCTGACGCGGCGCGCATTGAAGAGTCGGTTCGCAAGCTGGTGAGAGCCTGATCATGGCTGACATCAAAGCTATCGACATCCCCAAATGGGGGCTCTCCATGGAGGAGGGGTTGGTCAACGCGTGGCTCATCGAGGAAGGTGACTCGTTCACCAAGGGCCAGTTGATCTGTGAGATCGAGACCAGCAAGATCACCAACGAACTGGAGGCGCCGTTCGACGGTGTTCTCCGCAAGATCGTCGGCATACCGGGGCAGACTCTGCCCGTCGGTGCCGTGATCGGTGTGTCCGCCGATGCGTCCACGACGGATGCGGAGATCGAGCAGTTCCTCGCCGCTCGCGGCGCAACCGCGCCGGCGGAAGAGCCGGCACCGTCACCAGCTGCCGAACCGGAGGCTCCCGCGACACCTACGGCTACACCCGCTGCGAAGGTGGTTGTTGCAGCGAAACCTGCACCAACCGGTTCCACCGTCGTACCGAGTGTTCTGCAGGGCACGACGCAGAGCGACGTGTTTGCGAGTCCTCGAGCACTCCGACGTGCCGAAGCGCTCGGAATCGATCTCGCCGCCGTAGTGGGTACCGGCCCACTCGGGCGGATCAGTGTCCGAGACATCGACGACGCGATTCGTGACGCCGGTGGCACTGTTGCGACAGCAGCGCCGGCCACGAGATCCGGCCTCCCGCTGCGATCAACCGCCGACGACAGTGCCGTGCCTGCCACCCCGGTCGCACGCAGAACTGCCCGATCGCTGGGCGTAAACCTGCACGATTGTCGTCCGACGGGTTCGCGGGGCCGCGTCTGCGTCGCCGACGTGCACGACGCCGCTCGTTCCGCGCAGCTCCTGCCAGAAGCGGCGGCTCAGACGGGAACCATCGCCGTCGAACCCGAGTACGACACAATTCCGTTCACGCCCATGCGATCGGCAATCGCGGGCAGGTTGCAGGCGTCCAAGCAGCAGGCTCCCCATTTCCGGCTCACGGCGGATCTCGAGCTCGATGCGCTCCTCGCTCTGCGCAAGGAGATCAATTCGACTGTCCCGGCTGTCAAGCTGTCGGTCAACGACTTCATCGTGAAGGCCTGCGCGGCTGCGCTGATGAAGGTGCCGGACGTGAACGTCCAGTTCGATGCCGCGAACGAATCGGTTCTTCGATTCGCGTCGGCGGATGTCTCGGTGGCAGTTGCACTTCCGACCGGGCTGATCACGCCCATCGTGCGTAGCGCGAACACCAAGTCGTTGGCGGACATCTCCGGTGAGGTGCTCTCGTTGGCCACCAAGGCGAAGACCGGCAAACTCCGTCCCGAAGAATTCCAAGGCGGAACGTTCACGGTGTCCAACCTCGGCATGTTCGGGATCAAGGCATTCGACGCGATCATCAACCCGCCCCAGGGAGCGATCCTGGCCGTAGGTGCGGGGGAGAAGCGGGCCGTGGTGGTCGGCGACAGTGTTTCCGTCCGGACCGTGATGACCGTGACCCTCTCGTGCGATCACCGGGTGATCGACGGAGCCTTGGGTGCGACCTTCCTTCGGGAGCTCCAGCGCTTTGTCGCTTCTCCCGCGCTGATGTTGGTGTAAGGGGCTGTGGTGGAAAGCAATACGTCGAAAAAGTACGACGTTCTTGTCATCGGTGGTGGCCCCGGTGGTTACGTGGCGGCGATCCGGGCCGCCCAGTTGGGGTTGAACGTTGCGCTGGTAGAACGTGATCGCCTCGGCGGAATCTGCCTCAACTGGGGTTGTATCCCCACCAAAGCGATGCTTCACGGCGCGGACGTCGCGCATACCTTGAGTGAACTCGACAAATACGGATTCAGTTCGGCGTCTGTCCAGTTCGACATCTCGAAGTTGGTGTCGTTCAGCCGAGGGGTTTCGGAGAAATTGTCCGGCGGTGTTGCCTACCTGATGAAGAAGAACGGCGTAGACGTCATCTCAGGCACCGCGAAGTTGGTGGACAAGGGCGTCGTGTCCGTGGAAGGTCAGACGTATCGAGCCGACCACGTGATCATTGCAACCGGCGCCCGGCCGCGTTCGATTCCCGGGGTTGCCCCCGACGGTGATCGGGTGTGGACATATTTCGACGCACTCGTCCCGAAGGAACTACCGAAGTCGCTGCTCGTGATCGGGTCCGGCGCGATCGGAGTCGAATTCGCCAGCCTGTACCGCGATCTCGGCACCGAGGTGACCATTGTCGAGATGGCACCACACATCATGCCGGTGGAGGACGAAGAGATTTCGGCGTTCGTTCGCAGGCAGTTCGAGAAGCGTGGCATCACGATTCACACCGGAGCCTCGGTGTCGGCGGTGACCGTCGGCGCCGACACCGTCGAAGTGAACGTGCAGACGAGCGACGGTGTCCAGGCGGTGACCGTGGACCGGGTATTGGTGGCTGCCGGGATCACCGGCAACGTCGAGGATCTGGGGTTGGAGGCTCTGGGCATCGAGATCGAGCGTGGTGCGATCGTCACCGACCAGTGGTGCCGTACCAGTGCCTTCGGGATCTACGCGATCGGTGACGTCGCGGGCGCTCCATGTTTGGCGCACAAGGCAAGTCACGAAGCTGTCCTGTGCGTCGAAAAGCTGGCAGGCGTGCCCGATGTTCATCCGCTCGATCGCGACTACGTTCCGGGATGCACGTATGCCCGCCCGCAGGTGGCGAGTCTGGGTCTGACGGAGAAGCAGTGCACCGGTACTGGTCGCACGCTGCGGGTCGGACACTTCGACCTGCAGGCGAACGGCAAGGCATTGGCGATCGGCGAGGCCGAAGGCTTCGTCAAGACGATCTTCGACGCCGATACCGGGGAACTGCTCGGCGCGCACATGGTCGGTCCGGATGTGACCGAGCAGATCCAGGGTTTCGGTATCGCCCGATCCCTCGAAGCCACCGGCGATGATCTCGCCGAGGTCGTGTTTGCTCATCCGACGCTCTCGGAGGCAATGCACGAGTCTGTGCTCTCGGCGCTGGGGAGACCCCTCAACGCATGAGCACAGTCCGCGTGCGTGAACGCCGTCCTACGTTCACGCACGCGGACAACTCTGCAACCGGGTGCAACGCTCGCTTTCGATGACCCCATCACATAGGACTGGAGTGTGATCGGCGCAACGAATCGACTCGAACCGGCCCTGGGTAGTGGTGAAGACCCGGCGCAGTACGCACGTGTTCTCGAATCCGTGTACGAAGCAACGATGTCCGGGCGCAAACCGCCCGCGCGCCCGCGCTCCGTGATCGCCGATTCGTGGTCGCGTCTGCGCGCCCTCGGACTCGATCCGGAGCGGTGTTCGATCACGAAGACCACTCGTGCCTCGGAGATCGAAGAGAGTCGGGGTGCGGCCGGAATGACGGAGATCTTCGACGAGGCGGTACGCGGTCTGGCACCGCTCGTCGGCCCGGACGACGCGAATTTGATAGTGGTGGCGGACCGACAGGGTCGCATCCTCTGGCGCCACGGGCCCGGTCGAATGCTGGATCGGGCCGAACGCCTCGGGATGATCGAGGGTGCGTCGTGGACCGAGGAAGCTGTCGGTACCAACGGGATCGGTACTTCGTTGGCATCAGGTTCGGCAGTGCAGGTGTTCTCGGCCGAGCACTACTCGCGCTCGCAGCATCCGTGGACTTGCTCCGGGGCGACGGTTCGGGATCCGCGTAGTCGCCGGGCGCTCGCCGTCGTCAACGTCGCCGGCGCCGCAGGCACTGTCCACCCGTCGACTCTCGCTTTGGTGGACAGCGTGGCCAGACTGGCGGAATCCGCACTGCGGGAGAAGCATCGAATCGGATTGGATCGGCTTCGGATGATCTCGGCGTCGACGCTGGCTCGCGCGAGTCAGCCGACAATGGTTGTAGACCGTAGCGGCTGGGTCGCTGCGGTGGACTCGATGGCGCCGATCTACCGAATTGCACTACCGAAAGCGATGACCAGCGGCGAGCATTGGCTCCCGTCACTCGGATTGTGCATGTGCGAGCCACTTCCGGGCGGCTGGCTCATCCGCCCTCAGGCGAACCCGGCGTCTGGAAATGCTTGTGCCGAAGTCGAATTGGACCTGCGAGATTCGAATGCGATGGAACTGCGGTACTTCTCGGCCTTGGGAGGTTGGAGTATCGACCTCAGCCCGCGCCATTCGCAGATCCTCCTGGCTCTGACACAGGCGCCCGAGGGCCTCACGGCCTCGCAGCTCGCCTCACAGTTGTTCGGCGATCCGCGCAAGACGGTGACCGTCCGGGCCGAGATGTCGAGATTGCGTAAGCGATTGGCTGGAATCCTGTTGGCTCAGCCCTATCGCTTCGACCCGGCGGTGAGGGTAAAGACCGTCCCTGCTGTGCGCCTTTATTAACCGCGGGGGGTTAATAAAGGCGCACAGCAGAGCGGCGCGAACGCCGCACCTGCGCGTACTCGTAGCCGTTCTGCCAGGTCACGGTGGCCACCAGCACCCAGATGATCCACGTGGCGCTCATGTGCGTGCCGACAATGCCCATGACGATAGGGATGGCGGTGCAGGGGAGCGCCCAGCCGAGCAGCCACCGTCGGTCCGATCGCGCAAACAGCCCCGCCACGGTGCTGATTCCGAAATAGACTGCGATGCTTCCGCACAACAACCACCGCAGGTTCGCGGGTGTGTGTTCCGCGCCGTGTTCGGTGGCAGCTCCGAGGCCCGCGACCAGAACCGCGATAGCGCCGGTGGTGAAACAGTGCAGTGCCATGTCGATGCGAGCGGGAAACTTCTCGGGCTGCAGGTGCGGAACACCGGCGTGGCCGTAGAGAAGCGAGAGTGCCCACATGCCCGAGAGCAGGACAAACGATCCGACGGCGAGGCTGACCACCGTGGAGTCCCAGGTGAGCTTCGAGGCCGCCGAGATCACGAGGATCACACCCTCACCCAGCACGATGATGACGTACAGGCCCAGTCGCTCGGCAAGATGAGCCCGATCGGAGTGCAGGGCTTCGAGTTCGGGCATCCGGTCGTCCTTGAACCCGCGAACCTTGATGATTCGCTCGAGCTTTTCCTGCGCGTCTTCCATGATCGCGCTGCCGGAGACGACGAACATGATCAGCAGATCGATGGTCACACCGGCGGTCCAGAGCCAGAACCGAGTTTCGCCCTCGAACCAGAACGAGACGATCCACGGGATCACACCGAGAGACATCTGGGCGATCGGCCAGTCCACTACTATCTGGCCGTTGTGCCACACCCGACTCGCCAGCAGGCGTACGGCCACGTAGGCGACAGCGAAGGCCAGCGCATGGTTGTCGTGGATGCCGGCCACGGCCGCCATCATGACGGCCAGTCCGAACATGGCGATCAGCATGCTCGGGATTCGGACACGGTCACCGGCAATGTTGCCGTACATCGTGAACGTCGCCCATGCTGTCCAGAACGCGAGATAGAGCAAGGCGTAGAGCGCGACATCCGACCACGACGGCGAACCGTGGAGCAGGTGAGCCAGCTGACCGATACCGGCTACCACGACCAGGTCGAAGAACAATTCGATCCATGACGCGTGTCGCTCGAGCACCGCCTTCTGCTTCGAGTCTGGTTCATTTCCGAGTTCCGACATAAAGCTCAGTATCGGTTATCGGCATCAACAGTGCTGGTAGGCGGCGAAGTTGTCCGTTTTTTTGAAGTAGTGCTTATGCTGTCCGCGCTCACGCGCATGCCGTCAGGGAGGGGCAGGCTCCCATCTGGATCGTGTGCACCGTGGACGCCGTCGTGGACGGTGGTGATCACAAGATCGTGACAGGATCGGTGGACGACGCCTGGCACTGCGAGGCGAATCCACTGACCTATCACCGGCGTGTATTCGGTACGCACTCACCGTCGTGAGTGATCCAGGAAAGGAAAGCCATGTATGTACTGGTGGACAACGGCCGCGTCAGCGTCCGCGAAGTGGACAACCTGAAGGCCTTTCACGTCGAGGTGACCGGCGACATCGCCGATTCCGAACTGGACGAGCTCTTGCGCCTTCGGAATTACGGATACGTCAGCGGTGGTAGTGCATTCATCTCGGTAGCCCGTGTTCGCGAGAGCGCCACTGACGTCGACGGAGTGGCGGCGATGGTCGACTACGCCCAAAGCAAGGGCTGGGTCGACGACGACGGTGAAGCGTTGCAGGCCCACATCGTTCGCCGGCAGTAGCGGGAACGCTCAGACCATGTCGTTCTTCTGCAGCCATCGCAGCGTCGGCCAGCCGCAGAACACCGGGAGCCAGCAGGTCAGGACTCGGTAGAGCAGAACCGACGGCACTGCGATGCTTGCCGGCAATCCGAACGCGGACAGGCCACCGATGAGGGCGGCCTCGACGGCTCCGACGCCACCCGGTGTCGGAGCTGCCGAGGCGAGGGTTCCACCGATCATCGTCACGATGGTGACGGTGATGAACGTGGTTCCGCCGCCGAATGCCTCGACGCTTGCCCACAGAGCCAGGGCGGCACCGAGAGTTGTTGCAGCGCTGCCGCCCACGATGATGAGGAATCGGGTCGGGTTTCGTGCAAGTTGGCTCAGTTCACCCAACACCTCGGTGATCTGAGGACGCAGATCGTCGCGCAGCCACACACGAAGTTTCGGAATGAACATGAATGCACCGAGAACTCCGAGCGCGACGCCACCCGCCAGATACAGAACAGTGGATCCCGGGATGAAGTGCGAGAGGTTCGTATCGCGTCCGGCGACGATCGAGAAGAAGATCAGCAAGCCGACGTGGGTGACCACCTGAACCGTCTGTTGAAGCGCGACTGCGGCCGTTGCACGGACGGTACCGAGCCCGCCCTTCTGCAGGAACCGCACACTCAGGGCGAGCCCGCCGACTCCGGCCGGAGTAGTCGTCGCGGCAAAGGTGTTGGCCACCTGCATGATCAGGAGGTTGCGGTAACTGACCATCGACGACGCACAGGCCCACAGGGCCGCTGCCGCGCCGACGTACGTCAGTGCGGAGACGCCGAGGCCGAGCAGTGCCCACCACCAGTTGGCTGTCTTCAACTCCGTGATGAATGCGGGTACCTGGCTGATGAAGGGATAGGCGACGTAGACCAATCCGATGAGCAGAACGAGCTGGATCAGTTGATTGCGACTGAATCGGGTGACCTGTGCGGGAGCGACCTTTTCGATCCCGTTCTTCGCGCCGACCTCGTCTCGGATCTCGGTCATCAATTTTGCGGAATCCTCGGCGGTCCGCCGAATTCGGTTGGGCAACGCCGAGGTGGTCAATCGGCCGGAGGCAGCGAGAATCGTGTCTGCGCCTTGCGCACGAATCGCGGCGTCCACCGCTGCGTCGACGCCGAACAGTGATGCGGTGGCAAAAAGAAGTTGGGCGTTGTCGGACTGCATCTGAACTTCGGTGGCGCCGAATTCGGAGTACGCGTAGCCGCCGAAGAGGATCGTTCCGCCCTCGACGCGAATCTCGGAAGCGCGCAGGTCACCGTGCGCCATCTGATGTACGTGAATGGTATGCAGTGTTTGCCACAACGCGTCGATCAGTTTGGAGGATTCTTCCTCGTCCGCCTGGTTTTCGACGGCGACGGCAAGTGGGATACCGCGAGGGCTCGGGCGGGCGTACATCTCCCATCCGCGATCGAGCACCGAGATGGCGACGGCTTTGGAACTGGCCAGACCGATGTCGGCGAACGCGATACCCATCAGCGCGCGATGTTCGACGGCGCGCCGAAGCGATCCGTAAGGGGGAGGAGTTTCACGGTTCCGGAACGAGATCCAGCGGAACGTCTGTCGAATTGCTCCGCTGCTTCGCTGGTTCTGTCCGTACAACTCGACAATGAGTTCGTCGAACGGTTCGTCGTCCGGAGCCTTGTCGATGTCGGCGGACATGACCAGCGGGCCGATTCCCGAGGGACTCACGACGCGGAAAGCGGTGACGCGGTAACCACGCCGCGCGAGGACGCGTACTGCGGAGTCCAACGGCACTTCGAGGGCAGGTGTGCCGACGGCAAGAACGATCACCGCGCCGATCAGATAGCCGACGGCGAGACCCAGCATCGATCGGGCGGGAACGATCGAGCTGACGATCAGGTGAATGGGCGCAAACAGCAGAAGCAGCGTCCACCAGGCTCGTCGCCACTTTTTCGGTAGCCACGGACCCGAGACGGTGAGCACCGCCGCGAGCATCGCAATCCACCGCGGATCGTCGAGAAATTGGGACAGGAACGTGGCGTCGAGTCGGTCGGGGACGTCGAGGTGCCACTTGGGTGCGGCGAGTCCTGTGCCGGTGAACGACAGCGCGAGTCCGGCGCACAGGCCGGCAGCGGCGTATCCGGCCAGCAACTTCCATCGGCGCCCCACGATGAGCCCGATCAGAATGGCAAACGGTAGCGCCAGGATTGCGATGCCGTAGAGGAGGTACACAGTGTCGGACAGGCTCGGCGACAGCACTCCGACGATGTTGGACACCGACGTTTCGAGGGCGTCCCACTGACTTCGGGTGATCAGAGAACCCGCGATGACGCCGCCGAGCAGCACGGCAGCGATCGCGACCCGCATGATGTCGCTCGTACGGCGGTGCAGTGGTGGCAGGAGGCTTCCCGTTACCGGGATCTCCCGTCCGTCTACTCGCATCTCGCCAGAACTCTCTTCTCTCGGGGGTTACCGACCGTCTCAGTTACCTCGATCAAGGTACCGCGTGGGGGTTCGGCGCCTGGGAAGCCGGACCTGTCGTTACCTCCTCGATGCCAAGCAACATTCGCTTCGGCCCCGCGGCGGAGGGCTTCGGCGCGTAAAATTCACTTTCCGGACGTTCGTTCATTTCGACGACAGGGAGTGCGTATTCATGAGCCCCGACTCCAGCGGTGTGGACGGTCGGGTTCCTGACCTGCCGACCCCGTCGACCAGAATTTCCGTCACCGAGGACTATGCGGCCGAGATCGACGAGCTCTCGAGTCTCAAGCACAAGCTCGGCGGACTCGAGCCCTCAGAGTTCGCGGATGCCTGGAAGCAGGGCTATCCGTACGAGAAGAAAATGTCGCGCCGCGAGTACGAGCGGAAGAAGCGGCGTCTGCAGATCGAGTTGCTCAAGCTGCAGCTGTGGGTCAAGGAAACCGGGCAGAAAGTGCTCATTATCTTCGAAGGTCGCGATGCTGCCGGTAAGGGCGGGTCGATCAAGAGGTTCACCGAGCATCTCAATCCTCGTGGTGCCCGGGTCGTCGCGCTCGAGAAGCCCACAGACATCGAGCGAACGCAGTGGTACTTCCAGCGGTATGTCGCACACCTACCCAGCGGCGGCGAGATCGTGATGATGGACCGGTCCTGGTACAACCGCGCCGGTGTCGAACGAGTGATGGGTTACTGCACGCCGACTCAGTACCTCGAGTTCATGAGAGAGACCCCGGACTTCGAGCGGATGCTCGTCAACTCCGGGATCCATCTGCACAAGCTGTGGTTCTCGGTCAGCCGGGAAGAGCAGTTGGCGCGATTCGCAGCCCGTCGAACAGACCCGGTGCGTCAGTGGAAGCTCTCACCGACTGATCTGGCTTCGCTCGACAAGTGGGACGACTACACGCAGGCCAAGGAAGCGATGTTCTTCTACACCGATACCGGGGATGCGCCCTGGACGGTGATCAAGAGCAACGACAAGAAGCGCGCCCGCCTCGAAGCGATGCGTCACGTGCTCGCCAGCTTCGACTATCCCAACAAGGATCACCGGGCAGTCGGTACTCCGGATCCCTTGATCGTCGGGCCTGCTTCGGCCGTATTCGAAGAGGGCGAGCACGTGAACGTGGAGTTGCCTCAGCTCTAGCGCAGATGATCGCTCAGATCGAACTGGCCTCTGCCCACAGATTGATGCCGCTGTCCTTTGCGTGCTGATCTATGGAGGCCAGTTCGGCTGCGCTGAATTCGAGATTGTCGAGCGCGCCGACGTTGGCTTCGAGTTGGGCGACGCTGGATGCACCGATCAATACCGAGGTGACCCGCGAATCGCGGAGTGCCCAGCTCAGTGCCAGCTGAGCCAGCGACTGGCCGCGGTCTGCCGCGATGTCGTTGAGCGCGCGGATGTGGGTGAGAGCGTCGTCGGTCAACCACGACGGATCGAGTGACTTACCTTGGGCGGCGCGAGAATTCTCGGGGACGCCGTTCAGATACCGGTCGGTGAGCATGCCTTGCGCGAGCGGCGAGAACGCGATGACGCCCACTCCGAGATCGTCGACAGCCGAAAGCAGGTCCTGTTCGATCCACCGATTCAGCATCGAATAGCTCGGCTGGTGGATCAACAAGGGGACCCCCGCAGCGGCGAGCAGTGCGGCGATTTCACGGGTGCGCTCCGGCGAATACGAACTGATACCCGCGTACAGCGCCTTGCCCTGCTGGACGGCACTGATCAGCGCGCCTGCGGTCTCGTCGATCGGAGTCTCGGCGTCGGGGCGATGGCTGTAGAAGATGTCGACGTAATCGACTCCGAGTCGGCCGAGCGACTGGTCGAGGGATGACAGCAAGTACTTGCGGGAACCGCCGAACCCGTAAGGACCGGGCCACATGTCCCACCCGGCCTTCGACGAGATGACCAATTCCTCGCGGTACGAAGAGAAATCCTCACGCAGGATCCTGCCGAAGTTCGTCTCGGCGCTTCCGTACGGCGGCCCGTAGTTGTTGGCCAGATCGAAGTGCGTGATTCCTAGATCGAATGCCCGCCGCAGGACTGCGCGCTGGTTCTCGATCGGTACGTCGTCGCCGAAGTTGTGCCAGAGCCCGAGCGAGATCGCCGGGAGTTTGAGACCGCTCCGACCGGTTCGGCGGTAGGGCATGGCTTCGTAGCGGTCCTGCGCGGCGACGTACTGATCGGACATGGTGCCTGCCTTCACATCGTTGTGGTTGAGCATTTACTCCCGACCATTATCGCCGACGGCATTCAGGTGTGCTGAACACTCGGGCGGCCCGTACGAAAATGCTTGCGGGTTAAAGCAATTCGATCGCTCTTCTGGACCGACGTTCAGGTTCGAGTCACAGTGCCGGGCGGCGGTGACGTCGACCACGTCTGGGTTCGCATCTAAGGGAACGGTAAGGAATCGCGGTTACCATGGTCACAGTCGATCGGCGATTCCGATCGCCGATTCGCTTCGAACATGTTGCCCAGCAGCCGGATCCGGGGTCCGGCGAGGAGATCTATGTCGACGCAGTCCGTAGTGCACGCACAATCATCCGCAGACGAAGCAGTCGTGGGGGATTCGTCTCCGCCGGGTGGTGGAAGCCGGCGTTATCTCGAGCAACTGATCAGATACGACGTGCCGGCGTCGCTGGTCGTCTTCCTGGTGGCGCTTCCCCTGTCCTTGGGAATTGCTATCGCCTCCGGGGCACCGATCATGGCAGGTCTGATCGCCGCCATCGTCGGCGGAGTAGTGGCCGGAGCGGTGGGAGGTTCACCGCTGCAAGTCAGTGGTCCCGCAGCCGGTCTGACCGTGGTGGTCGCCGAACTGATCGGCAAGTTCGGGTGGAAAGTCACCTGCCTTATCACCGTCGGCGCCGGAATTTTGCAGATCGTGTTCGGGCTCAGCCGAATTGCCCGTGCGGCACTGGCTATTGCGCCGGTGGTGGTGCATGCGATGCTCGCCGGTATCGGCATCACCATTGCGCTACAACAGGTTCACGTGTTGCTAGGCGGAAGCTCGGCCAGTTCGGCGCTGGACAATCTACGGCAGTTGCCCGCACAGATCGGTGCCCTGCACGTCGAGGACTTGATGATCGGACTCGTTGTCATCGTCACTCTTCTCGGGTGGCGCTATCTCCCCGCGGGCGTCCGGAAGGTGCCTGCGGCATTGGTCGGCATCGTATTGGCAACTCTCGCTTCGCTCCTGCTGCCGATCGACGTCGAACGTATTGCTCTCGACGGATCTTTGTTGGACTCGATCGGACTTCCCGCTCTGCCGGACGGCCAGTGGCTCGGCGTCGCAACCGGCATCCTGACCATCGCACTGATCGCCAGCGTCGAGAGTCTGCTCTCGGCCGTGGCTGTGGACAAGATGCACTCGGGCCCGCGCTCGAACTTCGATCGCGAGATGCTCGGCCAAGGTACTGCGAACATGGTGTCCGGGGCGATCGGCGGCCTGCCCGTCACGGGTGTGATCGTACGCAGCGCCACCAATGTCGAAGCCGGGGCGAAATCCCGTGCGTCGTCGATCATGCACGGCCTGTGGATCCTGCTGTTCTCGGCCGCGCTGGCCGGGTTGGTGCAGCAGATTCCGAAGTCTGCGCTTGCCGGACTGTTGATCGTCATCGGTATTCAACTGGTCAAGCTGGCGCACATTCGGTTGGCGCGACGGACCGGTGACCTGTGGGTGTACGGCATCACAGTGGTCGGTGTCGTGTTCTTGAACCTGCTCGAGGGCGTGCTGATCGGATTGGCGTTGGCGATCGCCCTCCTGGTGTGGCGGGTCATCCGCGCGTCGGTCACGGCAGAAGAGTTGGCTGACAAGGATTCCGGGAAGTGGCGGGTGCTGGTCGAAGGGTCGTGCACCTTCCTGGTGCTGCCCAAGCTCACCTCGGTACTCGCCGGCATCCCGCCGCGGTCCGACGTCACCGTCGAGTTGTCCGTCGACTTCCTCGACCATGCCGTCTTCGACGTCATCGAAGAGTGGGCGAGGCAGTACGAGTTGGCAGGTGGTTCGGTGATCATCGACGAAGTCGGCTCGGTGAGTATGGAGAGCGCGACCACCGGTCCGCCGAAGCGCGGCGCCGCAGTCACCGACCTGCGCGGATTGCTCGCTCCGTGGGGTAGTTGGCAACCACAGGCTTCGGGAAGGAATCTGAGCAGCCCGCCAGCCTTGCGACCCATTCTCGACGGGGTGTCCAACTATCATCGCCATCGCGCCGAAGCGATACGGCCACACATGGATCAGTTGCGCGACGGCCAGAATCCCGACTCTCTTTTCCTTACCTGCGCAGATTCGCGAGTGGTGCCGAACATCATCACGAGCAGTGGCCCAGGTGACCTGTTCACTGTGCGCAACGTCGGAAACTTGGTTCCTGCCGGCGGCCGCGATACGTCGGTGGAAGCGGCACTGGCCTTCGGGATCGACGAGTTGGGTGTCAGTTCGGTGATCGTGTGCGGACACTCGGGTTGCGGCGCGATGCAGGCACTCCTGACGAACAGTTCGTCGGAAGCGGGAGTTGTCGGTGAGTGGTTGAGGCATGCGGAGACGAGCTTGCAGGCATATACGAGTGGCCATCCGGTGGCGCGTGCTGCGGCCGAGGCGGGTTTCTCGGAGGTCGATCAGCTCGGAATGGTCAATGTTGCAGTCCAATTGCAGACTCTCGAACGCCATCCTCTGGTCGGTCAGGCCCGTGTGGATGGTCGCCTGCGTATCGCCGGACTGTTCTTCGACATCGGCTCGGCTCGGGTCATCGAAGTGACAGCGTCAGGGATCGGCGAGTTGATCGAGACCTGAAGGGGCTATTCGGGTCCGGGCTGATCCCTGAGTTCGACCAGCAGGCGAGCCCCGCCGAGCGGACTGCCGTGAAATGTCGTACGTCCGCCGTGCAGGGCCGCCTGCTGCGCCACCAGTGCCAGGCCCAAACCGGAACCCGTCTTGCCTGCCGTCGATCCCCGAGTGAAGCGTTCGAAGACGCTCGAGCGTTCCTCGGCCGGTATTCCGCAACCGTTGTCGTCGATCGTGATCGTGACGGTGTCCGGTGAATCGACCGGGCGTGCGAGGGTGATGCGCACCGTGCTCGCGCCGCCGTGGCGGACTGCATTGGTGATCGCGTTGTCGAGGATCAACCGGATTCCGCCGGGAAGGGCCCGGATGCAATAGGGGAGTGGGGAATCCACCGTGACGACACTGACATCGACGCTCGGGTGGTGGCGTCGTGCATCGTCGGCCGCGATGTCGCATACCTCGGTCAAATCGGTGTCCTTGAAGTCCTCAGCCGTCGACAACTCGCCCTTCGCCAGTCGCTCCAGGTCGCGGAGAGTCGATTCGACGCGGCCCTGTGCGCGGGCCAGATCTGTGAGGATCTCACGTCGCTGCTCGTGGTCGAGATCGTGAATGGACAACACTTCGATGTCGGTTCGCATCGCCGTCAACGGAGTTCGGAGTTCGTGAGCCGAGGCGGAAGCAAAGTCCCGAGCGGCAGCAAGGGCCGAGTTGGTCGCGGCCTGTGCCCGGGCGACGTCGCTGAGCATCGATTCTGCTGCTGCGGCAAGCTCGTCCGCTTCACGGATGCCGGAAACCTCGGTGGCGAGATCGGGATCTCGCCTGGCGATCCGGCGGGTCAATTCCACGAGTGGGCGCACCGCCGGGCCACCGAACAACCATCCCAACGCGGCTGCGGCCGCTACGGCTCCGACGCCGAAGAACGCAACCTGACGCTGTTGGTCGACCGTGATGTCCCGCGCCTCGGCATAGGGAACCGCCAGCGAGACCAGGGCATTGATTCCGTCGGCCTCGGCGGTGTAAGCCCGGTACTTCGTACCGTCCACGTCGACGGTCGCCGAGCCGACCGGTAATTCGGGCAGTCGCGTCGGGGTACTGGATTTGACGGTTCCGTCGGTGTCGGAGCGGATGGTCACGGAGAACGCTCCGCCGTCTCCGAATGCGCCGAGAAAAGGTCCCGCTGTTGCCGCATTGGCCACGATGACCGTCGATGCCGTCTCCAAGCGACGGTCCAACTGCGCCAAATTGTTTCGTGCGATAGCCAGTGCAACGACCACGCCGAGTGCGATGACGATGAACGTCGCCCCCAGTGCCGCGGCCGCGGCAACGCGAGTTCGTAGTGAGAAGCGGCGACGCTTCACGGGTTCTCCCGAAGCACGAACCCGACGCCGCGAACGGTATGCAGCAGACGAGGTGAACCGCCGGATTCGAACTTTCGACGCAGGTAGCCGATGAAGACGTCCACGACGTTGGTGTCGGCGACGAAGTCGTAGCCCCATACGAGTTCGAGGAGACGTTCGCGAGTAAGCACGATGCCGGAATTGTGAGCGAGCACATCGAGTAGCTCGAATTCGCGTTTGGTGAGCGGTACTTCCTTGCCGTCGACGCGAACCCGCCGGCCGGAGAGGTCGATGTCGAGGTTGCCGACCCGCAGGGTGTTCGTTCCCTCGGAGTGATCACCGGCCGGAGTGTTGCTGCGACGGAGCATTGCGCGGATCCGGGCAACCAGTTCGGCGAGGACAAACGGTTTGACCATGTAGTCGTCTGCGCCGGATTCGAGCCCGGCGATGCGATCGTCGACCGAATTGCGTGCGCTGAGCACGCAGATCGGGATTTCGTTGCCGGCGGCACGAAGCGCCGTCACCACACCGGTGCCGTCGAGCACCGGCATGTTGATGTCGAGGACTACCGCGTCCGGTCGCTTGTCGGAGATCACTCGGAGCGCGTCGGCGCCGTCCACTGCCGTCAGTACGGTGAATCCCGAGAGCCGCAATCCGCGTTCGAGTGAGGTCAGGACGTCTGCGTCGTCGTCGACTACGAGGATTTTCGGTATCTCGGTCACAGCCCCATTGTGCCTTGCCTGGTACGTCGGGTTTCGCCGATCAGACCGGCAAGTCGGTACCGTCCGGACGCAGACCGGCCATGAACACCGCGACCAACCGCGGGACCAGGTTCGGCATGGCCTCGTCGGACAATTCGATTTGCGGGCGCGTCAGTTTGGCCAGAGCCATGACGAATTCGAGCGGTTGCAGATCGGCGCGAACCAGTCCGGCGCTCTGAGCGGCGCCGATCGTCGCGGTCATCTTCGTTTTCGTCACCTCACGCACCGCCAGAACTTCGGGCGCCAGCTCGGTGAAACTGCGTTCCACCAGTGCGGGAATGAGCGCACCCAGGCGCAGTTCCACGAGGCGGTCCACCAGCGTGTGCCACGCGTTTGTGGGATCGGTGGACATTGCCGTGAGTGCGATGTCGGCAGCCTCGCGGACATCGGTCAGTGTTGCGACGGCGACGGCGGTCACGAGGTCCTCGCGCGTCGGAAAGTTCCGATACAGCGTGGCGATGCCCACTTTCGCGAGTTCTGCGACTGCGTCGAGGGGCGCGTCGTGCCCGCGCTCGGTGAACACCGCTCGTGCGGCGTCGACTATTGCGTTTCTGCGTTCACGTGCATCGGCTCGCACATTCACCTCCGGTATTGACAGTTCATCATAACCGGAGGAATATCTTCCACAAATAGTGGAGGAAAAACTTCCACTTAGGGAAGGTAGTTATGAACGCCGAAGTTGAAGCACGGGACCGCAAGAAGTTGGTGGCTGTGGTGTTGGGCTTGTCCGCCGTGATCGGGCTGATGCTGCTTGCCTTCGTACTGCCCTCGGTCAACAGTGGCCCGCACGAACTGAAGTTGGGCATCACCGGTCCAGCTCCGGCAACCGAACAGATCCGCACCTCGCTCGAGGCGAGTAAGCAAGGCGCCTTCGATACTCGAGAATTCGCTGACGCCGACGCCCTGCGTGACGCGATTCGGAATCGCGACCTGGTCGGCGGAATCGCCGTTGATGCCAACGGTCCTCACGTGTTGATCGCGACTGCAGGCGGAACCCCGATCGCCCAGACCCTGACCGGGGTGGCCAACGGCCTCTCGGAGGCCTCGGGGGCAAAGGTGCCCGTCGAAGACGTTGTGCCGCTGACTGCGGACGACCCGACCGGTGCTGGGCTCACGGCATTGGCCTTGCCCTTGGTGTTCGGCGGAATCATGCCTGCTGTTGTTCTCGTGCAACTGTTTCCGCGGAGCATTGTCAAGCGAGTGTTGGGCGCTGCCGGCGTCGCGGTTGTCGCGGGTTTTGCACTGACTGCCATTCTGCAGTTCGGCACCAACAGTCTTGACGGAAACTACCTGCTCACCGCGCTCGCACTCACCATGGGCATGTCGGCCATCTCGCTGCCCATTCTGGGACTCGAATCCCTGCTCGGGATGAAGGGATTCGCGTTGGGTGCCGTCACGATGATGTTCATCGGAAACCCACTCTCGGGGATGGCGACAACTGCCGCGTGGTTGCCCGCAGGCTGGGGTGCATTGGGGCAGCTGCTCCCACCTGGCGCCGCAGGAGCATCCGTCCGTTCGATGGCGTTCTTCGACGGCCATGGCGCCGCCACGCCACTTCTGGTGCTGGTGTGCTGGATTGCCGTCGGGATCGCGCTGTGCGTCGCCGCCGGCCGGAAGAAGGCGTCGACCCCCGTGGTCGAACCCGAGGCTGCGCTGGTCTAGCCGGCGGGGCTTGCGTACGGGGTCAGGTCGGGAATCGGCCAGGCCCCGTCAACGCGTTCCACGACCAGTTCGACGAGCACGGTGTCCTCGTCCATCGGTAGAGGCCGGAGGATTCGGGGCTTTCCCGCCTCCCATTCGACGTCGATGCCTGCGGAGGTCAGAGCGTCCTGGTCGATGACGGCGACGATCAGTGGCAACGTGAGGTCGCCGAACACCAGATCGAGCACCGAAGCGAGCGCGTTCGGGGTGGTTGCGCGAATGAATCCCGCCTCGTCGTAACTGATTCCGCGCGTCGAGACCTCGTACTCACCGAAACGCTTGCACGCTTCCCAGTCGTCGGCGATGGCGACGTGGACGAGTCGTTGTCCGGTCATGCAGTGCTCCTGTAGTGTTCGAAATAATGAAACGTCAACGTAGCATTAATTGAGTGGCACGGTAGTAGGGGACTTGATGGAGCAACCGCGCAGACGTGGGAGAACCAGCGACGCGGAGCGAGCTGATCGACGCAACGAGATTCTCGACGTTGCGGTCGACTCGTTTCGAGAAGTCGGGTTCGCTCGAACGACCATCGACGCCATTGCCACGGCGGCCGGCGTCGCCAAGCGCACCGTGTACAGCTATTTCGGCGACAAATCCGCGGTCTTCGCTGCTGCTGTTTCGCGTCAGCACGCGTATGTCGAGAACGCCGGTGGCGACCAGTCGGACCTGCTCGCCGCTGCAGTGGACATCGTCGTCGCCCTGCACAGCGACAACTCGATTGCGCTGCACCGCATGATGATCGGCGAGGCCGTGCAGTTCCCGGAACTGGCCGCCGCGTTCTACGAATCCGGCCCGGCCAAGTCGATTGCCTTTCTGGAGAAGATATTGATCGATCAGCACGGCCAGAAGGCTGCGCTGTGCGCGGATCAGTTGTACACGTTGCTGCTCGGGGAGGAGCACCGGCAGCGACTGCTCGGGCTCGCTTCCGAACCGACAACAGAACGAGCTGCGCAACTTGCAGCTCGTGCGGTGGGGTGCGTTCTGGGATCTGATCGGTAGGCTCGACTGGGTGAGTAACTCTGTGGTCTGGTTTCGACGTGATCTGAGGGTAGGTGACCTTCCCACCCTGAGTGCAGCGTCGGATGCCGGCGGGCAGACGTTGGGTTTGTTCGTTCTCGACGAGAACCTGCTCGGACCGGCAGGCTCACCCCGTCAGGATCAACTGTTCGCCAACTTGA
Source organism: Rhodococcus sp. FW305-130 (assembly GCF_058788335.1). Classification (NCBI taxonomy): domain Bacteria; kingdom Bacillati; phylum Actinomycetota; class Actinomycetes; order Mycobacteriales; family Nocardiaceae; genus Rhodococcus; species Rhodococcus sp. FW305-130. The sequence continues at coordinate 820,889 of NZ_JBYTAP010000001.1, forward strand.
CGGCGCTCGATCATCAACTCGACGGAAAACTGATGGTTGTTCGAGGTGATCCGGCGGACGTGGTGCCCCGTGTAGCGGAATCCGTTGGCGCCGAAGAAGTTCACATCAGTGCCGACTACGGACCCTACGGCCGACGGCGCGACGCGGCCGTGGCGGAGCAGGTGGAGTTGATCGCCACCGGATCTCCGTATGCCGTGGCGCCCGGACGCGTCACCAAGGCGGACGGTGATCCGTACAAGGTGTTCACGCCGTACTTCCGTCAGTGGATGGAACACGGTTGGCGGGGCCCCGCGTCGACCGATGCGCAGACGGTCCGTTGGTTCGATCCGAGCGACAAGGAGGGTGGCCCGCGCCGGGTGAGTATCCCCGCGCCATCCGCCTCCGTCAGCGATTTCGTCGGTGAGGTCGGCGCCCTCGAACAGTGGAAAGAATACTGTGAGAACGATCTTGACCGGTACGACGACGAACGAAATCGGCCTGACCTCGACACCACGAGCCGGATGTCGATTCCGCTCAAGTACGGCACGATCCATCCGCGAACGATGTTGGCAGATCTCTCCAAGCGACTGGGCGACGGCGCTCAGGCTTACCGTCGCCAGTTGGCGTGGCGAGACTTCTACGCAGACATCCTGTTTCAACGCCCCGACAGCGCGCGGAAAAACTACGACGACAAGTTCGACCGTTTACGTCACGACGGTGGAGTAGACGCAGACGCCGCCTTCACGGCCTGGTGTGAGGGCAAGACCGGCTTCCCGATCGTGGATGCCGGCATGCGGCAACTCGCGGCCGAGAACTGGATGCACAATCGGGTGCGAATGATCGTCGCCTCTTTTCTGGTGAAGGACCTACACATTCCGTGGTGGCGTGGCGCACGGTTCTTCATGTCGCATCTGGTGGACGGTGACTTGGCCTCCAATCAGCACGGGTGGCAGTGGACTGCAGGGTCGGGCACAGATGCTTCGCCCTTCTTCCGCGTCTTCAACCCCATCACGCAGGGAGAGAAGTTCGATCCCGACGGCACATACGTCCGTCGGTGGGTTCCAGAACTCCGCGATGTTCCCGGGAAGGCCGTCCACTCGTTGAAGGCGATGCGCCCGGTCGACTACCCGGACCCGATCGTCGATCACGCGCATGAGCGTGAGGAAGCCTTGCGCCGGTACGGCGAGATCAAGGGCTGAGTGCTCAGTGATCTGCGGGCGCTACGCGGAGGCGGTTTCCGTCCAGATCTGAAATGACGAATGTCAGACCGAAGACATCTTCGTTTGGCTCTTCGACGACCTCGACACCCTTGGCCACCCACTCGTCGTAGATCGCCCGAATTTCATTGCTCCCGCCGTCGACCAATATGCCGACTTCGAAATTGCGCGGAGTCGCGGGATCGAGGTCGCGGGACTTGCCGCTCCACAGTGCAAGGACCACGCCGCCGCCGAGGTCGAAGGTCATGTACCGAGGGCTGAGGACCTCAGGCTTCGCGTCGAACAATTCGCCGTAGAACGCTGCTGCGGAGGCGGCATCGCTGACGTAGATCAGAAACTGGTTGGGTAGTCGCACTGTGGTTTTCCCTCTCCCGTTGATGTTCGGGCCACCGGCAGCGGGGCGTGTGCCTGGTCGTGCGGGGCCGTGTTCAACACTTCCCGCGCGCCGGACGAATGTCCAAGAACGAGTGCGTCTGAGAGGCAGATGGATTACTTATGACGACTGCTGCAGTCACACCGCACTGAGGTGGTACCCGACGCTCAGGTTCGGGTAGTAGCCGTCGATGTAGCTCGAGATGAAGTAGTGATCAGGGTCGGTGGTGCGAGTTCCGTCGGTGTCGAACTGCGGATAGTCGTTGGCCATGAAGACGGCTTGTCCGCCGCCGGGAGTGGAATAGGCGACGTCGACCGTCAGGCCGCGCGGGTCCTGGTTGTATGCCGTGACGATTTCGGTCTCGTGGGGCGCGAGCGACTGGCGTGGGCTCTGCATCCACTGTCCGTAGGGGTTGTCGGCGCCTTCGAGATGAATTGTCTGTTCGGTGTCGTTGCTGATCGTCATCGTGATGGTGTTGCCGGTCGTGGGAAGAGTTCCGGCACTGGCGATTCCGCTCAATCCCAAAGTGAGGGCGCCGGCGGCCAGAGCTGTGATTGCGGCAACTACGTAGCGTGGGTTCGTCATCGTCGGTGTCCTTTGTCCGGGTGAGCGTTCGGTTGGCTCTCTCGAAGACAACTATGTCGGAGCGGATCGATGTCGTATGTCCACTCCCCGGACCCTGTGCAGGAGGAACGGTGTGTCCACCGATCGGGGGACACCTACTCCGACACGGAGACAGCTTCGACCTTTCGCTCGCCGGTGACCAGCAGTCCGATCAGTGCGGCGGCCGCGAGAACCATGACGAGTGCTCCGTAGCCACGCGTCGTATCCACCAACCCCACCTTGCCGACCAGGTAGCCGGCCAGCAATGCCGGAAGGCTGTTGGCCAGATATGCGATGACGTAGACGGTGGACAACAACCCCGCGCGTTCGTGGTTCTCGGCCAGCGGCATGACAGTGAGGATGGTTCCCTGGAATCCTGCTCCGAAGCCGATCCCGGCAACAGCCGTACCAACCAGAATCAATACTGCAGAGGATGTTTCAGCACCGATGAGTGTGACTGCCACCCCGAGCACCAAGGCGGTGGTTCCGATCAGCATCACGGTTCGGCCGCCGAGTTTGCGGAAGGTGAGCACCGCTGCGGCTCCGAATCCCGTCAGTGTTGCGACCATGATGGCACCGATGAGCGAGCTGTGAACGTCAAGTGCGTTGCGCGCCAGCGCCGGTCCGAGCGAGAGGTAGAAACCGCCCAGCGCCCAGACCGCGATCAGGCACGGTGCGGTGAGCGCAATCATGGTTCGGGCCTCGCGAGGAACAGCAAGGGTGGGGCGTAGCGACTGCCAGGCTCCGGGGCGTCCGCCCGAAGTCTCGGGAGCGGCCCAAACCCCGAGGATCTCGAGGACGACGAGTACGAGAAGGACCAGGTAGACAGTGCTGGTTGGCCTGGGCAGGTGCTCGCTGATGAGACTCGAACCCACGGCTCCGACGGCAAGCCCCACTGTCGGAGCAACGCTGTTGATAATCGATCCGCGTCCCGGAGTGCGTTCGAGGTCGATCAACGCCGAACCCAAAGCGCTGATTGCAGCGCCGGTGGCAACACCCTGCACGACCCGGGCAATCAGCAGAATGGTCAAACCATCGGCGGAGGCGAACAGGGCGAGCGAGACCGCCTCCAAGGCGAGCGCTCCGAGCAGGACCGGGCGCCTGCCGATGTGATCGGACAGGGATCCGGCGGTCAAGAGCGTGGCGAGCAATGCGAGAGCGTAGATGCCGAACACGAGCGTCGACGCGAGCGAGGAGAATCCCCACAACTGTTGATAGTGCTCGTACAACGGTGTCGGGGTCGCGGAGGCGCCCAGGAACGTAGCGATGATGACGGCGATGAGTGTGAAAGCGACGCCTCGCCCCAAGCGTGGGCGTGAAGTGCTCTCGGTCGGTGGTGAAATGGTCGTTGTCATTGTCGTAGCGCTTCCCGTGCGGGTGGTGAAGACTTCAAACGCAAATACTTTGCGTTTGGGACGCTACGCCTGGCCGTAGCCTAATGCAACATCTTTGCGTTAGTATTGATTTATGAGTCCGTCCGCAGGTCCGCGCCCCGGTGGCCGCAGTGCGCGCATCCAACAGGCAGTGCATGCGTCGGCGCGCAAGTTGTTGGAACAGCGTGATCGGGCAGAGATCACGGTGCCGATGATCGCGACCGATGCGGGTGTGACCCCGTCGACCATCTATCGGCGGTGGGGCGACATCAACGAAGTCTTTGCCGACGTCTCGATCGAGAGATTGCGACCGGACGCCGACCCGCGTGAAACGGGTTCGCTCCGAGGGGATCTGACGATCTGGGCGCAGGACTATCTGGAGGAGATGTCTGCGCCCGTCGGTCGCGCATCGCTGCGAGATGTGCTGATGAGCGACGACCAGACGCACGCACCGGACGGTACGAAGAAGTTCAAGTGCGCCTTTTTCTGTCGGACACAGATCGACGTGATACTAGCTCGTTGGCCGGAAGCTGCTGACGTGGATGGTGATTCGGTAGTGGACCACGTGGTGGCACCGATCATCTACCGAATTCTGTTCGACCTCGAACCGGTCGCGCCGCAGCGAGTTGCGGAATTGGTGGATCAGACACTTGCGCTCGCGGCGCGGGTCGGTGCCGAAGGCTGATCGCTACGTAGTCGGGCGTGGACATGCATGTCGTGCCAGCCGTCGGCGTGCCTGGCGGAGCCTCGTCGAACACCTTCTTCGCTGAACCCTGCTTTGGTGGCAACTCGGCACGATCGTGGGTTGTGGATCGAGTGCTCGAGTTCCAATCGATGAAACCCTACTTCGCGGAATGCCCACTCGGACAGTGCGGTTACGGCCTACGTGTTCCGGCTCTGCCACTCTTCGTTCAGGCGGCGCGCGGATTCCAGAGTTGCGATCGCCTCTTCGGTATCAACTCGCGCGAGGACCAGTGCACTTACTGTGCAGGAGAGAAGGATTCGAGTGCGGTCTGAGAGCGTGGCGTCTGTCTCGGTCGGAAATGTGGCTTGTAGCCCGCTGCGAATTGCAACGGCAAGTTCTTGCCGATAGGCGCGGATCACGGCTGCCACCGCATCGTCGTGCGCGCCGAGTCCGGCAGCCGTATTGAGAAGTAGGCAACCGCGCCGAGGCGAGTCGGCGGTCATGGTGCCGATCGCGTGCTCAAGCGAGTAAAGGTAGTCGTCGACGGCGTCTGCCCCGGGATTTGTCGTGAGGCCGCGCAGACGTGGCCGGATGACATGTTCGAGGTACATCCGCACGGCGGCGTCGAACAATCCGCGCTTGTTGGTGAACGAGTTGTAGAGACTTGACCGACTCAGCCCCGTCGCGGATTCGAGGTCGCCGAGAGAGGCGCCTTCGTACCCATGTGCCCAGAAAACGTCCAAAGCGGCAGCGACCACGGCTGTTGTGTCGAATTCTTGTGATCTGCCCATCAAAGCCTCGCTCTTTCTGTATCGTTCGGTCCAGTATATATTGGACCGAACGATACAGAATTCACTCGAAGCAACAGGAGCTCACCGATGAACGTCGCCGGCTACATCTTCGCGGGACTGGCCGCAGCAGTGCACGTATACATTTTTGTCCTCGAATCGATTCTCTGGACGGCACCGAAGACCCGCGCCACGTTCGGCGTGAAGTCCGAGGAAGAGGCGATCACCACGCAGCCGCTCGCCTTCAACCAGGGCTTTTACAACCTTTTCCTGGCGATCGTGTCAGCGGTCGGCATCGTGATTGCGGCGACCGGCTCCGCGTCGGTCGGAATTGCCCTCGTCCTGGCGGGCACAGGATCGATGGTTGCCGCGGGACTGGTGCTGATTCTCTCGTCTCCCGACAAAGCCCGCGCAGCCGTCGTGCAGGTGCTTTTCCCAGCTATTGCCGTTGTTCTGCTGGTAATCCACCTGCTCTGAGTGGTCTCTATCCGCCGCCGAGTACCAGTGATTCGATCAACGCAAAAGCCCCGTTGAGTGCTCCACAATCGAAGGCTTCGGCCAGGGCGTATCCGATGACAAGTTCGTCGGTGCTCGGCGTGCTCGACCAGACTGCGTCGGTCTGTCTGGGATCGGATTCCTCGTTCTTGGAGAAGTGCCCGATCCGCAATCCGTCGCGGGTGAATGCACTGTTCGCGTCGTCGACTGGGGCGAAGTTCAAACTCACGCCGTCGACGAGTGCCGAGACAGAGTACGAGCGACGGGACAGAAACCCTTTGCCGACAGTGAGTTCGACTTCGTCGCCACCGACAGTGAAGAACAAGTCGGCGGCGGCGCGCGTTCCGATGGGTGTGCCTTCGCGGCGCGGGGCATCGACTCGACGCGTCAACAGAGCGTGTGAGTTGCCGTTTCGGACGTCGACGACCCCCGTGTCGACATCGAACGAGATCTCGACTTTTCCGTGAATCGGGTCCATTACGGCGTATTTGACCGTCACTGTGCCTACCCCCTGTAAGTGTGAACTCGGGTCCATAATACGTGGTGGGAGCGTTGTCCAGTATGCCCGAATCCAAAAAAATAGTGCCGAATGACGCGCGTTTGCGGCCAAATGCTTCTACGCTGGGTCTTGGGTTTGTTGCGCATCCCACAACGGTTTTTCCCACGCCAGACGAGGAGCGCCTATGAGGTTGTCGACTACTTGTTCTGTTGCTACGAAGGCTTGATCAAGCCGGAATTGCCTCTGCCGGATGGTGCTCGAGACCCATCCGGCAGAGGCAATTCTGCATCAGTTCGGGCCTTCAGCCGCCGGCGAATTTTTCCGAGGTGCCGAGATCGATCGGCAACGCAATGCCGGTGATCCCGCGCCCGGCCGGCCCCACCAGATAGAACACCGCATCCGCAATCACTTCGGGGTCGACCCACGGGTGGGGCAGCAGATTCAGCTTCGACATGATCGGAGCGGTATCGGCGAGGACAGGATTCTCCAAGTCTGGACGGAACGCACGAACCATCGGTTCGTTGTCGATCATCGTCGTTCGCACATTGCCCGGGTGTACAGAGTTGACCCGAATGTCCGCCCAGCCGAGTTCGTTGGCCAGAGACTTCGCCAGCCCCCGAACGGCGTGCTTCGACGCGGAATAGTGTGCGATACCCGGCACGCCTCGAAGCCCGGCCATCGAGCTGATCAACACGATGGATCCACCTCGATTGCCGTTCATGATGTGCGGAATCGACACCTTGGTCGTCAACCAAACGCCGGTGACGTTGATGTCCATCAGCTCGCGGAACTCTTCGGCGCTCAGGTCCCAGGACAATTTCGCCGACGCCGCGATTCCCGCGTTGGCGATCACGATGTCCAGTCGGCCGAGCTTCTCGACTCCGGCGTCGACCGCTGATTTCAGGGCATCGAGGTCGCGAGTGTCCGCGACGGACGCGACGATGCGCCGGCCCTGAGCTTCGACCAGGGCGACGGTCTGGGCGAGGTCGGCTTCGGTGGCCATGTCGTACCCCGCTGTTGCGACCGGCGCGCACAGATCCACCGCAATGATGTCCGCGCCCTCGGACGCGAGCTTGACGGCATGTGCGCGCCCTTGACCGCGCGCCGCTCCGGTGATGAATGCGACCTGACCGTCCAAATTGCCCATCGAACTTCCCCTGCCCGTCTGAATCGTTGAAAACTGGAACGTGTTCATACTGCTACGTTCGATGCGAGCCAGGCAGGGGAATTCTCTGAATCCTTATCCGCGAAGGAGTTTGGACAACTCGTCCAGTACGCTCGCGTCCTCGATGGTCGACGGGACCGTGTACTCCTCGTTGTCGGCAATCTGCCGCATGGTCTTGCGGAGGATCTTGCCGGAACGAGTCTTCGGTAGTGCAGCGACGACGGTGACGTCCCGGAACGTGGCGACGGCACCGATCTGGTCTCGCACCCGGGCGACCAGTTCCTGTCGGAGTGTTTCGGGATCGATGTCGACGCCGGACTTGAGCACGACGTAGCCGCTGGGGCGTTGCCCCTTGAGTTCGTCGTGAATGCCGATGACCGCGCATTCGGCGACAGCCGGGTGGCCGGCGACGACGGCCTCCATGCTTCCGGTCGAAAGGCGATGTCCGGCAACGTTGATCACGTCGTCACTTCGTCCGAGCACGAAGACGTAGTTGTCCTCGTCGATGTATCCGGAGTCGCCGGTGAGGTAATAGCCTTCGAAAGTCGACAGGTAGGACTTCACGTACCGGTCCTCGTCACGCCACAGTCCGGCGAGTGTTCCGGGAGGAAGCGGCAGGCCGATCACGATGTTGCCCTCGGTGCCCGGACCCACGAGTTCGCCCTTGCCGTCGACGATTTCGACGCGGTATCCGGGGCAGGCGACGGTGGGTGAGCCTGCTTTGATCTCCATCGGTTCGAGGCCGCGCAGGTTCGCGCAGATGGCCCAACCGGTTTCGGTCTGCCACCAGTGATCGACCACCGGGCGATCGAGAATCCGAGTAGCCCACTCGTAGGTGTCGGGATCCAAGCGCTCGCCGGCCGCGAACAGTGTGTCGAGCGACGAGATGTCGTACTTGGCAAGCTCTTTTGCATCCGGGTCGGCCTTGCGGACCGCGCGGATCGCTGTCGGAGCGGTGAAGAGTGCCGACACTTTGTATTCGGAAATGATGCGCCAGAATGCACCTGCATCGGGGGTCCCGACGGGCTTGCCTTCGTACATGACCGTCGTAGCTCCGGCGAGCAGTGGCCCGTAGACGATGTAGGAGTGGCCGACCACCCAACCGACGTCTGAGGCGGTCCACCAGACCTGGCCGGGGCTGATGTCGTAGAGATTCTTCATCGTCCACGTCAGGGCAACGGCATGGCCACCGTTGTCCCGGACGACGCCCTTGGGCTTACCGGTCGTTCCCGAGGTGTAGAGAATGTAGAGCGGATCCGTCGCGGCGACCGACACCGGGTCGGCAGGAGTTGCATCAGCGATCAGCTCGTCCCAGTCGAACCAGGCTGCGGCACTTGACTTGTAGTCGGCAGCTGCGCCGGGAATCTGCTCGCGATTCTTCACGATCACGGTGTGCGCGGGCGTGGCGGACAGTTGCAGAGCCTTCTCGACCATCGGCAGGTACTCGATTGTTCGTCCGGGTTCGAGGCCGCCGGACGCCGTCACGAGCACCACTGGACCGGCGTCGTCGATACGGGTTGCGAGTTCCTTGGCCGCAAAGCCGCCGAACACCACCGAATGCACCGCGCCGATTCGCGCACACGCGAGCATCGCGATCGCGGCCTCGGGAATCATCGGCATGTCGATGATCACGCGGTCGCCCGCCACCACACCCTGATCTTTCAAGACGCCGGCGAAGAGTGAGACCTGCTCGAGCAATTCGGTGTAGGTGTACGTGGCCTTGGTGGGGACCATCGCGGAGTCGAAGATCAGCGCGGTCTGATCGCCGCGGCCGTCGCGGACGTGCCGATCGAGGGCATTGAAGCTGGTGTTGAGCGAAGCATCCGGGAACCAGCGATAGATCGGCGCGGCAGAATCGTCGAGAGCCTTCGTGGGGGCGACATCCCAGTCGACGGCCCGCGCAGCGTCGAGCCAGAACTTCTCCGGCTGATCCATGCTCTCGCGATATGCGTCGGCATACGTGGTGTGGGACGCCTGCTCGGAAGAGCTCATCGACGTGTGTCCTCTCGTGAACTTCGCTTACCGGTGACCTGAAACACCTTAGGTCACCGTCAGTGCGGTGCGCCTCAGTAGCGGTGCGGGTACCGTCCCTTTGCGCCGGGCGGGCCTGTCCCGTCGGCCAGTGGCGCGTAGGGGTGGGGTAAGCCAGGGACGGAAAGGGGGATCGATGTGACAGGTGCAGCGCAACGCGCAGGCTTCTGGGGAGTCCTCGCTCTGCGTGACTTCCGACTGCTGTGGACCGGCGACGCAGTCAGCGGTATCGGAAACGGTGTCACGACCGTCGTACTGCCGCTGGTCGCGCTTCGCGAACTGGACGCGAGTAGCTTCCAGATCGGTGTGCTGGCATCGGCAGTGTGGTTGCCGTGGTTGATCGTCGGACTACCTGCCGGTGCCTGGATCGACCGGCTGCCACGGCGTCCGATCATGATGATCGCGAACGCTGCGTGCGCGCTGCTCTTCGCGAGCCTCGCGATCGCCGGCTTCCTGGAGGCGATGACATACGGCCACCTGCTCCTGGTCGCGCTGCTCACCGGTACAGCCACGGTCTTCTTCCAGGCGGCCTATCACTCGTATCTCCCCACGGTGCTCGCCGAAGCGGATCTTGTCGAAGGGAACTCGAAGATTCAGGGCGCCGAGGCCGCAACTCGGGTGATCGGCCCAAGCGTCGGTGGGCTGGTGGTTGCAACTGTCGGGCTTGCGGCCGGTCTGGTTGTCGACGCGTTCACGTTCGCCTTCTGCTTCGTATGCATCTGGCTGATTCGTGTGCAGGAGACCGTCCATCGCGGACAGAATCAGCGGGAACCGTTGCGACGGCAGATTGCGCTCGGACTGCGATTCGTTGCCGGTGATCCGTATCTGCGGTCGATCGTCGTCTACGGCACTCTGCTCAATTTCGGTCTCACCGGGTACACCACGATTCAGATCGTGTTCTTGGAAAAGACGGTTGGTGTGGGGGAGTTCGGACTCGGGCTTCTCTTGGCGATTGCCGGGGTGGGCGGAATTGTCGGATCGATGATCGCGCGCCCGCTCGGCCGCAGATTCGGCACTGCCCGAAGCGTTCTCATCTGTCAGTTGGTGACGGGACCGTTCATCCTGTTGGCGCCTCTGACGACGTACGGTGCCGGCCTGTTCTGGTTCTGCATCGGCGGCATGGTGATGGTTGCGGGTGTCGTGTCGTGCAACGTGGTGCTCGGCAGTTTCCGTCAAAGTTACTGTCCGCCGGACCGCCTCGGACGAGTAGTGGCAACGAGTATGTTCCTGCTGCACAGCAGCATTCCGCTCGGTGCGCTGACGGCAGGTTACCTCGGCGACGCGGTGGGACCGCGTGGGACGATGTGGATCATGGCCTGCCTGATCGCGCCGTGTGGATTGGTCTTGCTCTTCAGCCCGCTCCGCGGGATCCGCGATCTACCGAGTCGGCCGGCGATCTCGCTGCGGTAGAGAATTACTGCGGTACAGCCGCGGCGGCCTCTTCGCTTCGAATCGCGATGCGAAGTGTCGCGAGCATGAACAGTGACACTGCGAAACCGAAAAGCGCGCCGAACTGGTCCTGCGTGAACAGATAGACCTGCGTCACCAGGAGACTCACGATGAGGGATGCACGCAGGAGTCTCAGGGCTCGCAGGTACGGGCCGCGGAAGAGGAACCACACTCCCAGAACCACAAGAACTCCGGTTGCGACGGTGGAGATCTGGACCACCAGGTCGGAGACGTCGTCGGCCTCGACGACGTTCTCGGACACCAACGCGTAGATCACCTGGACAATCGCCAGAAGAGCCTGCAGTACGAACAGGGTCAGTACCAGTCGGCGGACGACACGGTGCCGGAGCAGTTCCTCAGCACGGTGGAAGAACGCGTTGCGGCCACGAGTGATCTTCGATTCGATACCGCCGGTCGGCGGAGTCTGTGAATGCAGGCCGGCTTTGATCGAATCGACGAGGTCGGTGAGGCTGCGGTCTTCGACGCCGTCGAGTACGCGGAGGGCGTGGTTGTACTGGATCTCGTCTAGCTGACCGAGAGCGAGGTCCGAGAGCGCTCGCGCCCCGATGGCGAGCCGATGACGATCATTCATTCCGCGCCGAATCACCACCTCGCGCGCGGCAAGATAGAAGAGAACGAAGACGACGTACATGATCGCGATGGCAGGTTGGTAGAAGTAATCGACGTCGGCGGTGACGAATTTTCCGACCTCGTCGATGAAGAGACCGAACCCGATTCCGCCGACGAGCGTGGCCAGGTCACGCGTGCGAGAGCCTTCGGTGATGGCGGTCGCGACGATGGCGACGGCCATCAGCAATCCGCCCCAGAGAACGTGTGCGATGTGGAGGGCGCCGCCCCCGATCTGGGGATAGCCCGTTGCCGCCAGATAAGCGCGGGTGATCAACACGGTGGCGATGCCCGCGAACAGGAACAATTCGAAACGAGCGAGTGCCGCGCGGTCGTAACTGTGTGGCAGCGTCAGCGCATTCCGGTCCTTCGTCGTCATTGCGGAACTCCCAGGTTTCGATAGCGCGCGATACGGGAGGACTGGCGATCGGTGTCCGACTCTTCGGCAAGCACGAAGAGTTCGTGCGCTATCGCAGCCCCTACCCTCTTGGAGAATTCCACGGGTTCGTCGGCCGCGTCAGGCGTTTCGGGAATGATCGCGTCGATTACGCCGTCTCGAAGCAGATCCAACGAACGAATGCCCTGCGCTGCCGCCATCTCCGGTGCGTGACTGATGTCGCGATGTACGATCGCGCTTGCGCCTTCCGGCGGCAGGGGAGCGAGCCACCCGTTCTGTGCCGCGAGTACCCGATCGGCGGGCAGCAGCGCGAGCGCCCCGCCGCCTGTTCCCTGACCGAGCAACACCGACACTGTCGGGGTCTTCAGCGTCACGAGGTCGGCGATGCAACGGGCGATCTCAGGGGCCAGTCCACGTTCTTCAGCTTCTTTGGACAGCGACGCGCCCAAAGTGTCGATCACGAGGACAAGCGGGAGTTGTAGTTCTTCGGCAAGTTTCATGCCCCGTCGCGCTTCCCTGAGCGCGGCCGGTCCCATCGTGGTGAGCGCGGATTGGCCACTGCGGTCCTGGCCGAGCAGGATGCACGGAAAGCCTCGGAAGCGGGCGAGCGAGAGCAAGATCGTCTTGTCGGTTTCACCCTGCCCGGTGCCGCTGAGCGGTACCTGTTCAGTTGCGGCATGGCGGAGCAACTGCCGGATGCCGGGTCGATCGGCCCGGCGCGAGAGCATCACCGACTGCCAGGCGGGAACATCGGGAATCTCGGGTGAGGGAATCGGGTCCGTGGCCGCCGGGGCCGGGGGATCGGTGAGCACGCATAGCGCTCGATTGACCAGCAGACGGAGGCGGTCGACGGGTACGACGCCGTCGATAACGCCGTTGCGATACAGGTTTTCGGACGTCTGGATACCGTCGGGAAACTTTTCGCCGTACAGCGATTCGTAGACACGGGGTCCGAGGAATCCCACCAGAGCACCGGGTTCCGCGACGGTGATGTGGCCGAGGGATCCCCACGAGGCAAAGACCCCGCCGGTGGTGGGATTGCGCAGGTATACCAGGTAGGGCAGGTGTGCCGCTTTGTGAACAGCCACTGCCGCAGCGATCTTCACCATCTGAACGAAGGCGACGGTGCCCTCCTGCATCCGCGTTCCGCCGGAGGTGGGCGAGGCGAGCAGCGGGAGTTGTTCTGCCGTAGCACGTTCGACGGCGGTCACGATCCGCTCGGCCGCGGCGACTCCGATGGAACCGGCGAGAAAGCTGAATTCACAGGCAATTACCGCGACCCGACGGCCCCGAACCGTACCGACACCGGTGACGACGGACTCGTCCACTCCGCTCTTCTCGCGGGCCTTCGCCAGGTCTTCTGCGTATTTCGGGCCAGGTCCGACGTCGACGGGCGGGGAGTCCCAAGAGACGAAGCTCTCGGGATCGAGTACCGCAGTGAGTAGTTCTTCGGCCGAGATTCGCACAACGTCCTCCAAGTAAGCAGCACCCCGTCCAGGATGAACCTACCTGGACGGGGTGCCGCCGGGATCGCGTGGCGCCAGTTGTGCGCTGGAGAATCAGCGTCCGAACGCCTCTTTCCATGACACGACCTTGCCGATACGAAGGATGGAGCGCTGGTAGATCTTTGCCGCGATCATCGACAACGCAGCGGTCACCACCAGCATCAGCAGAATCGTTCCCACGATCTGGAACGGAGAAGCAACACCGGCGGAAATACGCAGGGGCATGAGGATTGCCGAGAACGGCGGAATCCAACTCAACACGTTGCTCAGGGTTCCTTCTGGATTGCTCACCGAAACGAAAGCCACGCTGACCATCGCCATGACGAGCAGCGCTAGAGGCATCGCGGTGGCGTTGACGTCCTCCTGCCGCGAGACCATGGACCCGGCGGCGGCGTACAGCACGGCGAAGAAGAGGAAGCCGAGAATGAACCACCCGAGAGTGCCGAACAGAACGCCGATTGCGGTGCCCGTCACGGTCAGGACGCCCGTCGCCAGTCCGGTGGCGACGCCCGCGACGGCATAGGCAGCCATCTGCATCAGGCCGACAGCACCGATTCCGAGAACCTTGCCCCACAACAACTGCAGCGGACGAAGAGTGGAGAGCAGCAGCTCGACCACGCGACTGGACTTCTCCTCGACGACGCCCATCGCCACGTACGTTCCGAACAGCAGGATCTGCATGTACAGGAGCACCACAGCAGCGATCGACATCGCTATGCGTTGGCCCTGTTCGGGATCCGGGGGATCGATGGCATCGATGGTGACCACTGCGGTGGACGTGGCTTCGGCGAGCTGAGCCGGGTCGATCCCCGCAGCGGAAAGCGCATTCGATTGTGCTTGTTGTGCAACGGAACTCTCGATGACGGCGCGCAGATTCGTGGGCACTTCCTTCTTGGTCACGACAGTGACGCCGCCGCCCGATCCAGCGATCACGGCCACGTCGAAGTCGCCGTCCTTGACCTGGTTTCGTGCGGTTCCGTCGTCGGAAACCTCCGTCACCGTCACCGGATTTCCGAGGGTGTCGCCGATGGACACCATCGTGGCACTGAGTGATTGGTTGCCGACCAAGCCGATCTTCGACTTGTCCTCGTCGCCGCCGGAGAAGAGTGAGAAGGCGATGATGCCGCCGACGATCGCGACCAGGATGATGACGTTGCTGATCACAAAACTCTTCTTCGAGATCTGCGTCATGAATTCGCGTCGGGCGACCAACCCGATGGCTCGACCTCCGCTCAACTGGTTGCTCATGCGGCTACTACCTCTCGGAACAGATCGGTCAGTGACGGACGTCGTAGCGTGAACTCGTGCACCGGTCCGGTTTTCAACGCTGCATGCAGGATCTGCTGATCGTCGGCGGTTCCGTCGACGCTCAGGAGCGTTCGACCGTCGAGGTGGCTCAGTGTGGTGACACCGATCAGATGGTGTGCCCAGCCGACCGGCGCGTCAGGGGCGAAGACTTCGATTCGGCCGTCGCCCTTGCCTCGTAGTTCGTCGACGGTTCCGATCTCTCGCATGCTGCCGCGGCTGATGATGCCCACGCGATCGCACAAGCGCTCCACCAGATCCAGCTGATGGCTGGAGAAGATTACGGGAACACCGGTGCGAGCCTTCTCGACCAACACGTCACTCATGACATCGACCGCTACGGGGTCAAGGCCCGAAAACGGTTCGTCCAGAACGAGTACCGCTGGATCGTGAACCAGCGCGGCCGCGAGCTGCACACGTTGCTGATTACCGAGGGACAGGGAGTCGACGGTGTCCTTGACGCGTTCGGCGATACCCAGACGTTCGGTCCAGCGCTCTGTCGCCGCATGCGCATCGGCTTTCGAGAGTCCATGTAGCTCGGCCAGATAGGAAAGTTGCGCGCCCACCTTCATCTTGGGGTAGAGGCCGCGTTCCTCCGGCATGTATCCGATAGTGCGACGCACGTCGAGGTCGACGGGTTTGCCGCCGAGGCGAACTTCCCCCGAATCTGCTCCGAGCACACCCAGCGCAATGCGCATCGTGGTCGTCTTGCCGGCGCCGTTGCTGCCGACGAATCCGAAGATCTCGCCTGGTCGCACTTCGAAACTGAGGTTGTCGAGTGCAACGACGTCGCCGTAGCGTTTCGAGATGCCGTCGATCGTGAGGGTGGCTGACATGGGTCCTTCCCATCGGTCGAGTGGTGCGCTTCGGTAATACGGGTCAGAGGTCGAACTCTTCGGAATCAATCGGATCCGGGTCTGGATTGGTCCACGAGAGAATCATCGCGGGCGTGCACGCGCCGATCAGCATTGCAGTCAGTGCCAATAAACCTCCCGAGTAAGGCAGTCTCTCTACATTCCACTGCACCGACGAGGTGAAAATGAGGAAAATGGCGACAATGAAGACCAACGATTGAGTCACGCTCAACCCGACGGAACGGGCGTCGTTGCGTTGCTGGATCTCCCATTCGTCCAGAGCATGCCGCGGCGCATCCCCTTGCCTGCCCGACACGATTTGAAGTGAAGACCACGTCGGTAGGAACAACAGGGTGAGGACCGGCCATGCCACCGCGAACAGTGGGTTGAACAGGCACGCTATGCCGATGGCAACCATCGTGGCGAACAGGACTCCGAGGGCGATGACGAGCATCCGCCGACGTCGACGGGTTCGCCAATTCGGGAGCCAATGTCGGAACGTCTCCTCGTTCTGCAGGAACCGCCGAGTGCGGTGGGCCTGGTAGCGGTCGATCAGATTTGATTCAGGCACTGGGCTTTTCACTCCCCTCGGTAGTGCGGTCAGATCGGTAGACCTCCGTCGACGGTGCATTCCGGTAGACCTCCGTCGACAGTGCATTCCGGTAGACCTCCGTCGACAGCGGCCCGAACTCCGTCCGGGAGAACACCGCTTCGACCGGAAGGTCGAATACCCAGCAGATCCTGAACGCGAGATCCAGGCTGGGGTAGTGATCGCCGCGTTCGAGCGCCCCCACCGTCTGCGGGTTGACGTCGACGAGTTGTGCAAGCTGGGCCCGACTCATCTTCCGCTCGGCGCGAAGCACTCCGATGCGATTGAAGATGGGGAGCGCGTCTCCCCGTCGGACTGGGCTCATGCATCAAAGTGTTGTAAAAACCCAACAGTTTGTCAACATGAACCGCGAAGATGCCGTTTCTGGGTGGTGTCGGCGGATAGGGTTCAGGCAACAGAAGGGGCGTCGCATGGTGGTCGAAAAGTTGGTGCTCGAGAAGTCCTGCCTCGTCGTGCAGGTGCGCGAGGACGGTAGCTACAGCGTGGGACCGCAAGGGCGTGAAGTGGTCTGGCGCGATGCGATGGAAAAAGGTGCCGTCATCGGTATCGGTCAGCGCACTCCAGGGGACGTTGAGGGTGAATCGTGGTGGGTCGTGTACGGCCAGTCGGACGCCGGGGCAGACGTCACCGTTCGACTCGAGGATGGATCGCACGTGCCGGTGGGCCGTATCGGTGAGATTTTCGCCAGCGAATGGGTGAGTACCCCGCAGCAGGCCTTGCTGTATCGGTCCGATCGCCCGGTGGAGTCGCAGCCCACCAATCTCTCTGTGCTGTTCGCCAGGCCGACGTTCATGCCCAAAGCGGCGTTTCCGGAGAATGATCGCTTGTAGTTGCAGCGAGCTGCCGTCGGGAGGCTGGCGGCCATCTTCTCGAAACATTACGGTACGTACTGTACTGTTTAATGGCAACTTGGCCGAACGAACTCGCAGTAGTGCAAGTGCGTATAGCGCGACCCACCGACAGGCTCGACGACGTGATTGCGTTCTATCGCGACTGTCTGGGATTGCCCGAGCTCTACCGGTTCTCCGGTCATGCCGGGTACGACGGAATCATGCTGGGGCTGCCGGATTCGAACTATCACCTCGAATTCACGACCCACGAAGACGGAAGCCCGTGCCCGGCGCCGACGCAGGACAACCTGTTGGTGCTCTACTTCGCCGGCGAGTCGGCGATGTACGAGGTAGTTCAGCGGTTGGGTGAAGCAGGGCACGAACCCGTTGGCGCCGAGAATCCGTACTGGGAGGAGAATGCGGGGATGACTTTCGAAGATCCCGACGGCTGGCGTCTGGTGCTCATGCCGCGACCGGTGCTGTAGATGGTGCGCGCCCGCGACGAGCGGATCGACGACGCCGTACTGGCGGCAACCCTGGAGTTGTTGGGGGAGAACGGTTATGCGGAGCTGTCGATCGGTTCGGTGGCGACGAGAGCCGGCGTGCATCGACCCGCCATCTACCGGAGATGGCCGTCGAAGCGGCATCTGGTGGTCGACGTCGTCGTGGCGCACATCGGCACTGATCCAACGCCGGACACCGGCGATCTCAGGGCAGACCTGGTCGCCGGCATCACGACATTGGTTGTGGGACTGAGCGAAACGGTAGTTGGGCGGATCCTGCCCGCGTTGGTCGCGGATCTGGCGGCGGACCCGGAATTGGCGCGGGATTTCCAGTCGGCATTCTTTCAGCCACGACGCGATTCCACTGCGGCAGTGCTGGAATCGGCGCGGCTACGCGGCGACATTCGGAGCGACTTCGACCTGGACTTCGTCCTGGATGCCCTGGCGTCGCCGATCTATTACCGAGCGTTGTTCCGTCACTTACCGTTGGACGCGCTCCTGGCCGAGCAGTCCGTCGATTCCGTGCTGCTGACGTTGACTCCCCACGAAAATTCCTGAAGCCGTTTCGATTCAGTTCAATTCGACTGGATCGGGTCCGACACGGCTGTCGGTGTTCAGCGCTGCGATGGCAGCTGACTCGTCGGTATCGAGTGCGAAGTCGAAGATTGCGGCGTTGTCGCGCATGCGGGCAGGTGTCACCGACTTCGACAGAACGGTGTGTCCCTGTTCGAGATGCCAGCGCAGAATGATCTGCGCTGGGCTCTTTCCGTGTGCTGCAGCGATTTTCCCGATGGTCGGGTCGTCGAGGATAGTTCCCTGTCCCAGTGGGCTCCATGCCTCGATTTCGATGCCGCGACTTCGCGCGTACTCCCGTGACGCGTGCTGTTGCAGTCTGGGGTGCAATTCGATCTGGTTGACGGCCGGGGTGATCGAGCTGTGCTCGGCCAGCAGTTCGAGGTGCTCGGGCAGGAAGTTGGACACGCCGATCGCACGGGCACGGCCGGAGGCGAGGATCTCCTCGAAAGCGGTCCACGTCTCCACGAACAGGCCCTTTGCCGGTGCCGGCCAGTGGATCAGATACAGGTCGACGAAGTCGAGGCCGAGCTTGTCGAGGCTCGTGTCGAACGCGGCGAGCGATCGGTCGTGGCCCTGATCGTCATTCCACAACTTGGTGGTGACAAAAAGCTCTGACCTCGGAACACCCGAACTAGCGATGGCGCGGCCGACACCGGCTTCGTTTCCGTAGATTGCGGCCGTGTCGATGTGGCGGTAGCCGATCTCGAGAGCGGTGGCAGTGACCTCTTCGGTCTGTGCGTCCGGTACCTGGAAAACGCCGTACCCGAGTTGCGGGATGGTGATCGGTTCGCCGGTGGTTCCGTGAGTCAGTGTGCGGTCGGGGATCGACAACATTGAAGAGCGCCTTTCAAGACTGGGTGTGGCGGTTCGACGGGCGATCGTGTCGCCCGTGCCCACCTATGCCGCGCATGCAACTATTGCGTGCGCCTGATAAATAGTTGCACACGCGGGTTGTCTGCGCAAGCAGAGTCGGTTGGCTACTCCTCGAAGAGCTGTCCGTTCTCCATTCGCCACCGGCGCGTACTTCGGGTGGACTGCAGCATGCGTCGATCGTGAGTGACCAGGAGGAGGGTCCCTTCGAAGGATTCCATCGCCTGCTCGAGCTGTTCGATCGCCGGAAGGTCGAGATGGTTCGTCGGCTCGTCCAGTACCAGTAGGTTCACGCCGCGAGCTTGGAGCAAAGCAAGTGCAGCCCTTGTTCTTTCGCCGGGGGACAGGGAAGCGGCAGATCTGAGTACGTGGTGTCCGCGCAGGCCGAACTTGGCGAGCAGAGTACGGACATCGGCATCGGGCCAGTCCGGAACCTGAGCGCCGAAGGCCTCCACGACTGGTTGATCACCTTCGAACAATCCACGCGCCTGATCGATCTCACCGATCGCGACACCGGAGCCCAGCGACGCGATGCCCTCGTCCGGGACGAGTTTGCCGAGCAAAACGTTCAGGAGGGTGGTCTTGCCTGCCCCGTTCGCGCCTGTGACGAGGATTCGATCGCCCCAGTCGATCTGTGTCGTGACCGGACCGAACGTGAACTGACCGCGAGTTACCTTGGCGCCATTCGTGGTTGCGACAACGGATCCGGACCGCGGAGCTGCTGCGATCTCCATGCGAAGTTCCCACTCCTTGCGCGGTTCCTCGACCACTTCGAGTCGCTCGATGCGACGTTGGGTCTGGCGTGCCTTCGCGGCTTGCTTCTCCGTCGACTCGGTCCGCAATCCGCGTCCGATCTTGTCGTTGTCCTTGGCCTTACGGCGCGCATTGCGGACGCCGTGTTCCATCCAGTTGCGCTGCATCTGTGCGCGATCTTCGAGATCGGAGCGGGTGCCTGCGTATTCCTCGAACGCCTCGCGTGCGTGCTGGCGGGCGATCTCGCGTTCGGCGAGGTACGACTCGAAGCCGCCGTCGTAGACGGCGATGTCCTGTTGTGCCAGATCGAGTTCCACGATCCCCGTGACGGTGCGCGAGAGGAACTCGCGATCGTGGCTCACGACAACCAGCGCCGCTCGGGTCTCGGCGACAAATCGCTCCAACTGCTCGAGACCCCGCAGGTCGAGATCGTTGGTGGGTTCGTCCAACAGGAGAATGTCGTAGCGCGAGAGCAACAGCGACGCGAGCCCGGCGCGTGCGGCTTGACCGCCGGACAACGCCGTCATGTGAGCATCGAGCGGAACTCCGAGCCCGAGTTCTTCGACCACCTTCTCAGCGCGCTCGAACAGATCGGCGCCGCCGAGAGCCAGCCAGCGTTCGAGAGCCGGAGAGTACAGATCCTCCTCCGCTTCAGCCAGGGTTTCGGCCGCGGCGTTCATGACCGCCTCGGCGTGCGCGACGCCGGTGCGTCGGCCGAGGAACTCGAGGACGGTCTCGCCCTCGATGCGGTCGGGTTCCTGCGCGAGATAGCCCACCGCAGCGTCTGGCGGGCTGAGGATGATCGAACCTTCGACGTCGGCAGTTCCGATTCCCGCCAGTGCAGTGAGAAGCGTCGACTTGCCGGCGCCGTTCGCGCCGACGAGGCCGATGACGTCGCCGGGCGCGACGGTGAGATCGAGGTCGGAGAACAGAGTGCGTTCTCCCCGGGAGGCAGAGAGGCCGCTGATGCGCAGTGTTGCAGTCACCTGAGAAGTATCCCCGGAGCTGTGCGCCTGTGTTAATCGGTGCTGTGCGCCTTTATTAACCGCGGGCGGTTAATAAAGGCGCACAGCAGTCAGTCACGGACCAGGTGGTACCAGCACGGATGTGCCGCACGGACCGGAAGTGGCGATTCACTCACGTCGGCAGCCGTACTCGAGGCCATCGACCAACCGTCGAATACTCGCATGACGTCCTCCTCGGAGACGCCGTGTGGCATCGGCCAACGGTGACCTGGCCCGAATGCGAACATCACCATGGACGCCCCGGGTGCGGTGATCGCGTTGACCGACCTCCCGTAGTCCCGTCGTTGATGATCGGTGAGCCCGTGAAAGCAGCCGATGTCGAGCACCAGCATGTGCCCGCCGTCGACAGCAATGTGCAGGTCTGCCGCGTCCTCGTGGAGGAACCGGACGTCGACGTGTGCTTCACGCGCGTGAATGCGCGCTTTGTCCAGCGGTTCCTGTTCGGCGTCGACGCCGGTGACGTGCCACCCGCGTTGCGCCAGCTCGATGGAATGGCGTCCGGTGCCGCAACCGATATCGAGTGCACGGCCACCTTCCGGGAGGGGAATCGCATCCAGAAGGCCGGACAGTTGAGCGTCGAAGCCGTGACCGGTGTGCTCCCAGGGAGTGACGCCGACCTTGTAGGCGAGACGATATCCGAGATTCATCGCTCTCTCTTTTCTCGAGGCGATTCGATTACTTGTATTCCAAGGTAGACCGGCATTTCGGGTGCGACAAGGGTGCGAAGAGGAGGTTCGGTGGGGAATGCCTCCTGGCGCCCGTGCGTTGGATCCACATATGACCGAGACCAACGATGTGACCTCTGTACCGACCATTGTTCTGAACGACGGTAAGACGATCCCCGCACTGGGATTCGGTGTGTTCCAGGTTCCGGACGACGAGACGCAGGAAGCCGTCTCCACCGCCCTGAAGACCGGCTACCGCAGTATCGACACCGCCAAGATCTACGGCAACGAGGTGGGCGTCGGCCGCGCGATCGCCGAATCCGGCATCGCCCGCGAAGACCTCTACATCACGACAAAACTGTGGAACGACGATCAGGGCTACGACTCGACGCTAGCTGCCTTCGACGCAAGCCTCGACAAGTTGGGTCTCGACTACCTCGATCTGTACCTGATCCACTGGCCGGTTCCGTCCAAGGACCTGTACGTCGAGACCTTCAAGGCATTCCAGAAGCTCAAGGCCGACGGACGGGTTCGATCCATCGGCGTCTCCAACTTCACCATCGAGAACCTCGAGCGTGTCATCGGTGAAACCGGTGAGGTGCCGGTCCTCAACCAGATCGAGCTTCACCCCAAGTTCAACCAAGCCGAACTGCGCGCCTTCCACACCGGCAAGGGAATTGCGACGGAAGCGTGGAGCCCGCTCGGCCAGGGAACTGTTCTCGGTGACCCCGTCATCACCGCTATCGCCGACGCTCATGGCGTCACCGCGGCTCAGGTGATCATCCGCTGGCACCTGCAGATCGGAAACGTGGTGATTCCGAAGTCGGTGACCCCCGAACGTATCGCCGCAAACTTCGATGTCTTCGGATTCGAACTGACGCCGGAACAGATCAACGCGATCGGTGCTCTCGACGACCCGGCCGGCCGCATCGGCCCCGACCCGGTCACGCTCGGCAGCTAGAACTTCCGGTAGACCCACGAACGGCACTCCCGCAATCGCGGGAGTGCCGTTCTGTCGTGCGAGGTCAGTTCAGGTGCGTGCGATGTTCTGCAGTGAATGCGATGTGCTCGTCCGCGCGTCCGGTGCGGAGCTTCTCGACCCACTCGGGATCGGCGAGCAGCGCGCGTCCGATGGCAACCATGTCGAATTCACCCCTATCGTACTGAGCTTCGAGACGCTCCAGCCCCGTGACAGCCGATGCGGCGTCGCCGGTGAATGCCGTCGTGAACACGGAGTCGAGTCCGACCGAGCCGACGGTGATGGTCGGCAACCCGGTCAGCTTCTTCGTCCAGCCGGCGAGGCCGAGCTTGCCGTCTTCACCGTCGAATTCAGCGAACGCCGGTTCCCAGTGGCGCCTCGTCGACGGATGCAGAACGTCGACGCCGGCGTCGACCAGGGGAGTGAGGATGCGGCCGAGTTCAGCCGGGCTCTGGGCGATACGAGCGTCGTAGTGGCCGGACTTCCACTGCGAGAATCGGTAGACGATCGCGAACTCGTTTCCGACAGCCTCTCGGATTGCGGCGACGACCTCGGCCGGGAAACGGGTGCGGGCTTCCAGTGATCCGCCGTATTCATCGGTGCGGACATTGGTTCCGGCCCACAGGAATTCGTCGAGCAGGTAGCCGTGCGCTCCGTGCAACTCGAGCCCGTCGAAACCGGTGTTCTTCGCGTTGAGTGCGGCGTCGACCCACGACTGCTTCACGGTGTCGAGATCCGAGGTGGTGAATTCTCGTCCCAGACGGGTGCCGTCCAGCGCCAGGCCGGAGGGGCTGACGGTTTCGACCTCGGGGTTCAGACGCGAGTTTTCGCCGCGCTCGACTCCGAGGTGCCACAGCTGAGGAATGATCGATCCACCCTCGGCGTGCACGGCGTCGACTACCGACTTCCAGCCGCCCAGGCTCGAATCACCGTAGATGCGCGGTACGCGGGTGTGCGGGCCGGCTGCCGGGTCCGGGATATAGGTGCCTTCCGTGATGATCAGGCCGACCCCGCCCGCTGCGCGACGACGGTAGTACTCGGCCACGTCGGCGCCGGGGATTCCGTCAGGAGAGAAGGCGCGAGTCATCGGGGCCATCGCAAAACGGTTGCGCAACGAGAGTGATTTGACCTCGAAAGGCTCGAAGAGGCCGCGCAACGCGGAGGCCTCGGGTGCTGTCGATGTGTCGGGAAGAGTCACGGGTTTGTTCAACGCGGCGGACCCTCGACCTATTCCGCCGCCTGACTTTATCTCACCGAAACCTGCAAAAGGTTGCGTACGTTCGGTTTTCGATTGATGTCCACGTCGACCACACTTAGTTTGTGCATTAACTATTAACATGCGATATGGTCGTGCGGAAAGTTCTTGAGGGCGGTATCGAGCACGAAAGAGGACGCGCGAGCATGACAACAACGGTGCCGGACGAGCGGACCGGAGAGCTGGAGCCGATTCCGGAGCGGCCGTACCCGAAGCGTCGTGATCCCAAGGGGTCGTGGATGTTCGACATGATCAAGACCACCGATCACAAGAAGATCGGGATCATGTACATGATCACGGCTTTCGTGTTCTTCTTGATCGGCGGCCTGATGGCCCTGTTCATGCGTGCGGAACTGGCTGTCCCCGGGATGCAGTTCCTCTCGAACGAGCAGTTCAATCAGTTGTTCACCATGCACGGCACGATCATGTTGCTGCTGTACGCGACGCCCGTCGTTTTCGGCTTCGCGAACTACATACTTCCGCTGCAAATCGGTGCCCCGGACGTGGCCTTCCCGCGCTTGAACGCATTCGGCTTCTGGCTCTTCACTTTTGGTGGTTTGATCGTACTCGGCGGATTCCTCACGCCGGGCGGCGCTGCCGACTTCGGTTGGACTGCGTACACCCCGCTGTCGGGTGCGGTGCACAGCCCCGGCGTCGGAGCCGACCTGTGGGTCTTCGGACTGACAGTGGGCGGTCTCGGCACTATTCTCGGTGCGGTCAACATGATCACCACGGTGATCTGTTTGCGCGCACCAGGCATGACGATGTTCCGGATGTCGATCTTCACCTGGAATATCTTCATCACCAGCATCCTGATCTTGATGGCGTTCCCGCTGCTGACCGCCGCATTCATGGGCTTGTTCGTCGACCGTCACCTCGGTGGACACATCTTCGACCCAGCGTCAGGTGGAGTTCTGTTGTGGCAGCACCTGTTCTGGTTCTTCGGGCACCCCGAGGTGTACATCATCGCGCTGCCGTTCTTCGGCATCGTCTCGGAGATCTTCCCGGTCTTCAGCCGTAAGCCGATCTTCGGATACACCGGATTGGTCTACGCGACACTGGCGATCTCAGCTCTGTCCATCGCGGTGTGGGCTCACCACATGTATGCGACGGGTGCTGTTCTCCTGCCCTACTTCTCGTTCATGACGTTCCTGATCGCCGTGCCGACAGGTGTGAAGATCTTCAACTGGATCGGAACGATGTGGAAGGGGCAGTTGACCTTCGAATCACCGATGCTGTTCTCGATCGGCTTCCTGATCACCTTCCTCTTCGGTGGTCTGTCGGGCGTTATTCTCGCGAGTCCGCCGATCGACTTCCACGTCACCGACACGTATTTTGTTGTCGCCCACTTCCATTACGTGGTCTTCGGTACGGTCGTGTTCGCCACGTACGCCGGTATCTACTTCTGGTTCCCGAAGATGACCGGTCGCATGATGGACGAGCGCCTCGGCAAGTGGCACTTCTGGACCACGTTCGTCGGTTTCCACGGCACTTTCCTCGTCCAGCACTGGCTCGGTGGCGAAGGTATGCCCCGTCGTTACGCCGACTACCTGCCCTCGGACGGGTTCACGGTGCTGAACTCGGTGTCCACGATCTTCGCCTTCGTGCTCGGCGCGTCGACACTGCCGTTCATCTGGAACGTCTTCAAGAGTTACCGCTACGGCGAAGTGGTCACCGTCGACGATCCGTGGGGCTACGGAAACTCGCTCGAGTGGGCGACAACTTGCCCGCCGCCGCGTCACAACTTCACCGAGTTGCCGCGCATCCGCAGCGAGCGTCCGGCCTTCGAGCTGCACTACCCGCAAATGGTGGAGCGAATGAGGGCGGAAGCGCACGTGGGCCTCACCGGGCAACCCACGTCGACGTTGGAGAAAAGTGACGATCGTCGCCAGATTGATTAGTGCGATAATAGTTACTGCACTAATCAATCTGGTAACATCGGATTCATGACGACGAAGGCTCCGCAGACGCAGATGGACGATCCGCTGGCTCTCGACCGGCAGGTGTGTTTTGCACTTGCGGTCGCGAACCGGGCAGTCCTGTCCGTCTACCGGCCACTGCTCGAGCCGATGGGCCTCACACATCCCCAGTATCTGGTGATGCTTGCCCTGTGGGGGAAGTCGCCGATGGCGGTCAAGGAAATCGGGCAGGCATTGCAGCTCGATTCGCCGACACTCTCGCCGCTCCTCAAGCGACTCGAGGCGTCCGGGTTGATCACGCGAACCCGTAGCCGCGCCGACGAACGTCAACTCGACGTCGACCTCACCGAAGCCGGTGTGGCACTGCGTGACGAGGCGGAGAAGATCCCGCCGGCGGTTGTCGCGAAGCTCGGCGTCAGCCTCGCCGAACTCGAAGAACTCCACAACGTTCTGACGCGGGTCAACGAGGCCGCGCTCCGCGCCGGCGCTTTGGACCAATGAGAGAAATGTGATGACCACATCTGAAAGAAACGTGACGACTGCGTCAAGACCGATGCGTACCGAACAGGTGACTTCCGTGACTGCCAAAAAGCAACGCACGAGCCCGAATCCCCTTCAGTGGTTGGGTTATTCAGTGGGGCGCAAGTTGCCCGATTCGATGCAGGACTGGGTGCGAAACGACCTGATCGGTGACTGGGCTGTGCCACGTCACCTGATCCGCAGCATGGTGCCGTTCATTCCCGTCTTCGCGGCCTTCATGCTGTTCCCCGGGCCGTGGGCCCTGCGGGCGTCGATGGTGCTGCTGGGAGTGCTTCTGGCGCTGTTCTATTCGGTCTCCTACATGGCTCAGAACAGGTCGCGTCGCCTCGAGCGTCACGGTTTGCCTTCCGACCTCGAGAACCCGAAGAAGATCTCGCGCCACGACGCCGAGAAGGCCGCCTACGAGAAATTGCACGGCGGCCCCGCGACCTAGACGCCTCGGTCAGATGCCGTGAAGGGCGCTGCCACCGTTCATCTCGCAGATGCCCTGCTCCATGGCCGCCGAGAAACCACCCTCAGGCTCGGTCGAACGAAGAGCCGATTCGACGTCCTGCTCGACCAGGTATCCGTTGATCGCGATCGCCGCGGTTGAACCTGCAGCCGCAGCATTGATTACCTGTGCGCGAGGGTCGACGACGTTGCCGGCGCCCCAGATACCAGGAACACTGGTGGCGCCGGAATGATCGACAGCCACGAATCCCGTGGGGCTGGTTTTGCAGCCGAGTCGCGTCAGATGTGCGTCGTTCGGAACGAAACGCGGCGCAACGAACAGTGCTGAGCGCGCAACCAGTTGGCCGTTGTCGAGTTCGACGGCTTTCAGTTTGCTTTTCTCGCAGACCAATCCGGATACCGATCCGTCGGCAACCGTCACTCCTCGGGCAGCCAGTCGCGCGCGTTCGTCGGGGGTGAGCGAGATCTTGTCGGGGAAGAACGTCACATCCGACGACCACTGTCGGAGTAGAAACGCCTGGTGAAGTGACATCTCGCGAGCGTCGCCGCCGAGAACGCCGATCGGTTGGTCGCTGATCTCGTACGCATGGCAGTACGGGCAATGGAGCACGCTTTGCCCCCAAAGCTCCTGGATTCCTGGTATTTCCGGGAGTGAATCCCGTAGGCCGGTGGCAACCAGCACAGTGCGAGTTTCGAGCGTCGTGCCTCCCGACAGTTCGACGACAAAGCCGGGTTCGATACCGCGCCACGAGATGTCGACTACGTCGTCGCGTTTGAATTCGACTCCGTACGTCTGTAATTCGCTGCGTCCGACGGCGAGCAACTCACCTGGCGCCATGCCGTCTCGCGAGAGGAAGCCGTGCATGTGTGCTGCCGGTGCGTTGCGCGGTTTGCCGGAATCGATGACGGCGACCGAGCGCCGAGCCCGACCCAACACCAGGGCTGCGCTGAGTCCGGCGGCGCCACCGCCGACGATCACGGCGTCGAGGATCTCTGTTTCAGTGTGTGTTCGCATGAGCACAGATTGCTCGCAGAGGAGGTTCGTCAGCAACTAATGTTGCCATTTCTGGGAATCATCGTCAGACTCGGCACCATGAATGTCAACGGCCCGCACATCGATGCCGCCATCTCGCAGATCGGCGCGCGCCTCAAACGCATTCGTACACAGAGGAACGTCACGCTCACAGCGCTGTCCGAGTCCACCGGTATTTCGAAGAGCACCCTGTCGAGGCTCGAAGCGGGGGAGCGTCGACCCAGTCTGGAGTTGCTGCTTCCGATCGCGCTTGCCCACCAAGTGCCGTTGGACCAACTGGTTGCGGCACCACAGGTCGCCGATCCACGTATCCAGAGTGCGCCTCGAAGCGTCAGTGGGCGAACGGTATTGCCGCTGACTCGGCAACCCGGTGGGCTGCAGGCATTCAAGATGACCATCCCGGCAACCCAGACGGACCCCGACCCGCAAGTGCACGACGGCTACGAATGGCTGTACGTGTTGTCGGGGAGGTTGCGGTTGGTGTTGGCCGATCACGACATCGTGATGGGTACGGGTGAAGCTGCTGAATTCGACACCCGAAACCCGCATTGGTTCGGTAGTGACGGCGGCGGCCCAGTCGAGGTACTGAGTCTGTTCGGCCCCCAAGGAGAACGCATCCACGTACGGGCCAAGCCTTCGCCGAAGTGATGGCCAGTCATACTTTCATTCGATGCTGCCGGAAGCGAAGAGGACAGTGAGGATCCGTGCGAATCGAAATTGACGACCTGAGTCGGGATGCGGTCCGTGCTCTACTGACCGAACATCTCGCCGACATGCATGCGACCTCGCCCGCGGACAGCGTTCACGCGCTGGACATCACCGGGCTGACGGATAGCTCCGTGACCATGTGGACGCTGTGGAGCGAAGGTGACGAGCTACTCGGTTGTGTTGCACTCAAGGAACGGTCGTCGACCGGTGGCGAGATCAAGTCGATGCGAACCTCATCGGTAGCTCGAGGGCGTGGCGTGGGTACGCGACTTCTTCAACACGTCGTGGACGAGTCGAGACAACGAGGTTACCGGCAACTCGAATTGGAGACCGGCACACAGGACTTCTTCGATCCGGCACGCCGGTTGTACGCGAAATTCGGGTTCGTCCCGTGTCCACCGTTCGGGAACTACCGCGAAGATCCGAACAGTGCATTCTTCGTTCTCACCCTGTGAGCAGCTCTCACTCGGTGAACATTCTGGCAGTGATGCGTCGTACTGCGCTCTCGGAGTTCATGATTGCGGTGTCGAGCACGAGCCGTTCCGTGGTCCACGGCTCGTAGTCTCGATCCAGGATTTCCTGCCACGTAGGTAGTACAAGATCCGGGATGTCGACGACTCGCCGTTCTGCGCGTCTGCGATGCTCGTCGGGATCCGAACAGATGACTTCGACACTGAGCAAGCGCGCCGAATTATGTTGTGCGGTAGCGGACCAGGCGTTTCGTGTCGCCTCGACTGGGTTGACGCATTCGACCACGACCGAGAGTCCCAGTCGCAATTGTTCGGCGGCGAGCGCGTACCCGGTGATGTATCCGGCGGTCCCGGATACATCAGCGATACCGCTGCGGATCAGCGACTGTTCGATGGTATCGATCCGCACGTAGGGGATCTTGTGATGCTGAGCAAGCACCCGCGCGATCGTCGATTTGCCGGTGGCCGGCAAACCACCGATCACGACCAGTGCCGCGTCGGCCGACGGCTGGGGGTTGTGTCCGGCATCCACCATCCCCGAAATGTAACGGGGCGTCGTCGATTCACATCGACTCGCCCCGTACTCCTCTCAGTTCGAGGTCGCGAACTCTCGTGCTTCGAACGCCAGGTCGTCGGCGGCGGATTCCATCCGTGCCGTCGCACGGTTGGGTGCTGTCAACACGGCGACAATCGGAACTGCCAACGCCAGCAGGCCGAGAACGAAGACGGGGAAGAGGAATGAGAACACTTCGAGTCCCTGCGGCGCCGGGGCTGCCGCGTCGTGAACAACCTCGACTGCGGCCATTCCGGTGTAGTGCATACCGACGACGGCGATGCCCATGATGATTCCGGCGACAAAACGCAGAATCGTGGACTCGAGCACCATGGTGAACCACAGTGCAGCGGTTCCGGCGACGACTGCGATGAGAACCGACAATGCAACGAAGAGCAGGTCGTAGTGGATCTCACCCTGAAAGCGCAAGGCGCGCATGCCGGTGTAATGCATGATGTTCACGGCGAGACCGGTCACCACGCCGCCGATCAGAAGCCGCGTCCAGCGGAATTCGGTCCCGATGATCAGCAGACCGACAAAAACAGCACCTACTGAGATGATCGCGGAGATCACGGTCCATCCGAGGTTGTATCGAATGGGACTGCCGGGGACTGCGAAGCCGAGCATGGCGATGAAGTGCATCAGCCAGATGGCGACACCACCGATCGACAGGGCAGCCATGGCGAGCCATCGCATGCGTGTGGCGGTTGTCGTCGCCGACGCTGAATGCCTGGTGCACGCCAGGCCGACTACCGACCCGACCACGGACACGACGTAGGCGAGCCCGAGCAGCCAGATTCCCATCGAGAAATGGTGCATTTCATCCGACATGCCAGTTCCTTTCGGCGACGATTCGCATCTGGTGATTCATCTAGACGACTGCTTCAGCTGCAAGTCGTTCGAGGGAGTACTCGGTGACGGCGATCAGCGCGCGTTTGGCCGATTCGCGGTTTCGGGCGTCGATCTCGATCATGGGAACGCGGTTGGGTAGCGCCAATGCCTGCCGGAGATCGCTCGCCGAATGGATTGGTGCGCCGTCGAAACGGTTGACCGCCACAATGAACGGGAGCCCTCGCGCCTCGAAGAAGTCGACTGCAGCGAAGCTGTCTTCCAGGCGGCGCGTGTCGACCAGAATGACCGCACCGATCGCACCGGTGATCAAGTCGTCCCACATGAACCAGAAGCGGCGCTGTCCCGGGGTTCCGAACAGATAGAGGACCAGGTCGTCGGCGAGAGTGATGCGCCCGAAGTCCATCGCGACCGTCGTGGTGCTCTTGTCGGGAGTGGAACCGAGATTGTCGATACCGTCGCTGGCGTCGGTGACCATTGCCTCCGTGCGAAGGGGGACGATTTCGGAGACGGTCCCCACAAGCGTCGTCTTGCCAACACCGAAACCCCCGGCGATCACGATTTTTGTCGATTTCACGCGAGACGATGAGTCAGAGTGCCCGAAGTCCACTGAGGGTCCTTTCGATCAGTTCGCGTCGCTCGACTCGAGATGCGTCGCTTCGCAGAGTGGCATGTATTTCCAGTGATCCGGCTACTACGAGGTCGGCAACCAGTACCCGCACGACTCCGATCGGAACACCGAGGTGGGCAGCGATCTCGGCAATCGAGATCCGCTGCTCGCAGAGTGCGACGATCGATGCACGAATATCTTGCGGTGCAAGATTGTTCGAGACCACGTCCTCGATCGTCGCGATGATCGCTTCGAGCGGGAGGTCGATGGACGGCAGGGTCCGACCTTCGGTGAGCGCGTACGGCCGGACCAAGCTGGGTTCGGGGTCGTCGTACTCGGATTGATGGTGAGGCATCGAACTCAAATACCCTGCGACGTTCGCGGGGCAATGTCCATCGTGGTCCCGACGCGATCGACGAGAGTCGCCATTTCGTAACCGATCTGGCCGATGTCGCATCCGGCGACAGCGAGCGCGGCAAGGTAAGCGCCGCTACCGACGCCCATGAGAAGCAGGTAGCCGTTCTCCATCTCGACGACGGACTGCATGACGGCCCCACCGTCGAAGAGGCGTGACGCCCCCGCGGACAGGCTGGCGAGTCCGGAAGTGACAGCGGCCAATTGATCCGCCCGATCAAGCGGAAGGTGTGTGCTCGAGGCGGTCAACAACCCGTCGGCTGAGACGATGATCGCGTGACTCACACCCGGCACGTCTCGGGCAAAAGCCGAAACCAGCCAGTCGAGTGCGCGGGGAGTCTCTTGGGCTCCGACAGTGTTCACTGTTCTCCTTCATCGTTGTGCAACATCGTGGACGATTCGAAAGACTGTCCGCCATCGGGCTGATGGTCGGCGGCGCGCCGACGCCCTCGTTGTACTCCGGATTGGTAACTGCTCCAACCACGTTGGACGTCCGCCGGATTGGATGCATGGCGCTGTGTCGTACCGCCTCCGCCGACGGCACCGGGAACCAGGCGGGCTCCGCGATCTCGAATGGGCAGACCGGAATCGGCGATCTTGGTGACCGGCATCTCGAACGAGGTCCGAGCGGCCAGCCAGCCTTGATCCGCGTCGGTGGTCCACGAACTGCCGGTGGAAGCCGCTGAAGTCTCCGCCGTCGGATCCACGAGCCACTCCGACACCATCCGGGCGAAAATCGGCATCGTGGTCGGAGCAGAGGGTACGCCGTTCGAGTTGCCGTCGCCCGCGCCGTCAGCCCTCGCCGATGCGCGAGCAGAGAGCCCGTCACGGGTGCGTGAGGAGAAGAATGCCGCAGTATTTGTCGGCGTCGGGGCTGAGAGCCGGTGCCGCGGCGGCGGGGTTGTCGACGGTTGTGGACCCACCGGGATCTCGGGACCCTGTGCCGGCGAGGTGAATTCCGGCGACGGAGTACGAACGGGAAGGGACGTCGATGTGCTTGTGCCTTCGGGATCGGGCAGAGGAGCGAAGGACGACACCGAGGTGGCGGGTGCAGCAGTGGTCGGAGTCGAGGTGCTGACTGCCGGTACTCCACTTGTGCCCGGAGTGCGACGTGGCAATCCCGAAGGCGCTGTTGCCGTAGGAGTGGATTGTGGTGTGATCGGGGCGAACGTCTCGGTCCGATCGGTACTGTTACCGGGCGTTCGACGCGGGAGATCAGCGAAACTTCTGGTCGCAGGCCGCGGGGGTGCGGAGTCGGTCGGGACGGGCTGTGACCATGACGGTGCGGGCGGTGTGGGAGGGGGAGTCCGATCGAGCGTGGGAACGGGTCCGGTTCGCGGCGTGCGGATCTCGGGTCCCCGAGACGAATCGAGTATCGACGTCGGTAGGAGCACCGTGGCGGTGATGCCGCTGTGCGTCGATGACGTTGCCGTCGGGCGCAGGCGCACAGAGATGTTGTAGCGACGGCTGATTCGGCTCACGACGAACAAACCCATGCGACGCGCTGTATCCGCGCTCATCTCGCCGCCGGCGGCGAGGCGCTCGTTGGCATCGAGGATATCGGCAGGCGACATGCCGATACCGAGATCTGCGATCTCGACGATCATGGAGCCGTCGATAGTGCGGGCAGCGTTGATGGAGACGGTGGTCTCCGGTGGGGAGTACCGCAGAGAATTGTCGAGCAGCTCAGCGATGAGGTGAACGACGTCCGGGGCAGCATGACCGGTGACGACTCCGGGCGGGATCTGCCCGAGTTCGACGCGTCGATACTCCTCGACGCCTGATACCGCGGCGCGAAGCGTATCGCCGAGAGCGACGGGGGCGGTCCTGGCGCGGCGTACATCGGTTCCGGCGAGGACCAGCAAGTTGTCGCCGTTTCGACGCATTCTCGCGGCGATGTGATCGAGCCGGAACAGATTCTCGAGGCGACGCGGGTCGTCTTCGTCCTGCTCCAACTGTTCGATCAAACCGAGTTGCTGGTCGACGAGGGACTTGTTGCGCCTCGACAGCGTTTCGAACATGTCGTTGACCTGGCGCCGCAGGGTGGCCTGCTCGCCGGCAAGCGTGATGGCCTGACCGTGCATGTCGTCCACCGCGCGCGCAAGCTCGCCGATTTCCTCGTGGGTGCGGATCGGGACACGGGCGAAGTCGAGTTCGTCGGTACTGGCACCTGCGCGAATTCGTTCGATCGCGTCGGGGAGTCCGCGTCGTGCGGCCTGCAATGCGGCAAATCGCAACCGGCGGATCGGATCGATGAGCGATCGGCTGATGACGAGGGCGATGGCCAGTGCCAGCAGAACCGCGCCAAGCACGATTGCAGTGTCACGGAGTGCTGCGGTTCGTGCTGCATTGGATTCGGCGGTGACGGTGTCGCCGAACTCGGTGACGGTGGTGTCGGTCAGGCTGTTGTACTGGTCGTTGCCGGATTTCAGATCGGCGCCGACGCGACTCCCCAGAGGAGAGGTCGACGGCGTTGATCCGAGGGCGTTGATCCGGTTCTGAGCAGAGTTGCTGAGGGTCTGGACGGTGTCGTTACTCCCGTCGATGGCCAGAATGTTGTTCAGAGCGACCAGTTCGGCACCGGCAGCACTGACCATCGACGTACGAGCTTGCTGGTCCGGATCACCGGAGCCGAAGAGGATTCGTTGTTCGGCCAGCGCTCGTCGCGCTTCCCAGAGTGCGGAGAGTCGACCACCTTGTTCGCGCAGGACAGGGCGTTGAGAATGCTCGACGACGCTGGTGAAGGTGCTCGAGAGTGCGCGCGAGACTTCGCCGACCCGCGAAACCAAGCGTGCGGGAGCCACCGCGCCGGCGGCGATCTCCTCGGTGATGGAACGGCTCTCGGCGAGCGCCGAAGCCACTTGGTCGTTGAGGTCGCCGTCGGACTGGAACGCCCGCGCGGCGTCTACCAGTTGGTCCATTGCGTCCGAAACTGCTTGTGTTGCCGGGCCGGTGTCAGTGCGTGCCGATGCGGCTTCGGCGAGTTCGTACAGTGCGGATTCGAGGTTGATCGCCGCGGGCACTGCGAGGGCACGCTCGGACGAGGAACTCAGCTGTGCGGCTTCTTCGAGTTCTGTCTGAACTCGAAGTGCGCCGAGGACGACGGCGACGATCATCGGCAATGCGAGAACGGCGATGACCTTCCATCCCAGGCGCCATTCGCCGATCGACCACCAAGAGGTTGTCGTGTGTGAATCGTGTTTCATGCGGAACATGGCCCCTTCACGTCAACCCCCCGTGGGTCATTGCCCGAACCCCTTCGATCCGGTTTGACCAGAAGGGGTAGTTAGCTGAACGGTAACAGACTGTTCGCTGGCTCGCTACATCCCAGTTGGCTTCATGGATCGCCGATTACTATATCCGGATTGTAAGGCCAGGTGAAAGGGTAAACGGACAAGTGCGGCGAATGGGATAGCCGGGTTGTTCGATTCGGTAACTCGTCGACTCGTTGATGTGCGGCGCGCGGGAATCTCCGGAGGGATCTGCCTCAGGACCTGACATAGAGGACACGTCCGAACGAGGCGCACTCGCATGTCAGACTGTGGAAACCGCACCGATGACCGAATCGAACCTTGGAGCCATAGTGGGTGGACCTGCTCGCGACGCGTTGCGCGCGATCGCCGAACTGCTCGCCCCTGACAGCACTGTCGTCATCGACCGTGTGACTCTCGCGATCGACTATCCGGAACGGTATGTCGAAGTACAGAACGAGCTGTACTCACAGACGCTCGAGAAGCCGCACCCGGAATTGGCGTGGTTTGCTCTCGTCGACGCGTTGCACGACCGAAAACTCCTGGTCTGGGTGGACTGGAACGAGGACGCTGCCGAGGTTCTCGGTCAGCTACGAGCGCTCGAGTCGGCGCCGGCAGGATCGTGGGAGTGGGCGCAGAGTCTTGCCATGGCCTTCGATCGAGCTGCCGGACTCGAATCGCTTCTCGCTCGAGTCGGCGACAACATCACCGAGACGGGCGTTTCACTTGCCTGGCTCGACAGCGACAGCGATACGTTTCTCATCGCGCTCGTCCCGAGTGTTCACGGTGCAACACTCGTCGAACTCGCGCTGGCAACCGGGCACTGCGTGCGCGTGTTCTAGAGTCTCAGCGTTTGCCGAGCAGGCGGCGCAATCCTTCGATTCGATCGCTCAGTCTGGGCGGCGTGCGCTCGGGATCCATCAGTGCATTTTCAGCGAGCACGTGGTCTTCGCCGTCGACTGTATTCCGGTCGAATTCGCGCAGACTGCGAGCGTCGGAGGTCGAGAGAGCGCGAACCGTCGACAACAGTGACTGCTCACCCAACGCGTCGTCGACTTCTTCCTCGGTGACGTCGAGGTGCTCGCTGAGTAGCCGGCGCCTCAATCCGATGATCGAGGCGCGCAACTCGACATCTGCGTCGTCGTTGGATTCGACGGCGATGTCGCACTCGGTGTCGAAGCCCATCGAACGGTTGTTGAGGTTCGACGACCCGATTCGCAGGAGGCGATCGTCCATCACGAGCACCTTGGCATGCACGTAAATTGTTGCGCCGGAAGAGGTCACGGGATAGAACGCACCGAACCGGTCGTGGATATCGGCCGACCACAGCAAATGCAGCAGGTCGTGGCGTGCCCCGTCCATCGCCTTTTGTTCGAGCCATCCATCGGCATTGCGCGGAATGACCAGAACGATCTCCGGCCCGTCGGCCTCACGTAGACGCGCGGCAATCGCCTCGGCCAGCGTGCGTGAGGCGAGGTACTGGCTTTCGATGTACAGCGTGTGTTCTGCCCCGGCGATGGCCGCGAGATAGAGCGCCTCGATCTCGCGTACCTCTGTGCGTTCGCCGAGTTCCGGCAGCGTTCTGGCGATGGCCACGTCGACGACGCGCAAGGTGGGAGCCAAATTGACCGGCCACGGCGTCGCCGTGCTCTGGACCGGTGGGAGGTCCTCTCCGGTTGCGGATTTCCAGCGTGCCCGCGCTAATTCGCCGATGGCCGCGGCCGCATTGCCGTCGACCGCCGTGGTTGCGTCATGCCAAGGGCCGTAACGTCTCCCGCTCGGTGTGATCCGGTAGTCGTTGCGGTCGACGTGATCCGAGGTGTCCCAGCGGTCCACCGTCATGTCGATGCCGCCGCAGAACGCCAGAGCGTCGTCGATGACGATGATTTTCTGATGGTGCGCCGCACCAACCGGGTGGGCACCGTCGATCTCGAACCGAAGGCGCTCGTCGGTCAGCCAGTTGGACACGAAGACGGGAGTCATGCCGCGCCCAATTGCGGTGAACGCGCCGATGTTCCATTTGAGTACGAGGATTTCGAGGTCGGGTTTCTCGCGGACCAGCCAGCGGAGGAACATTCCCAATCGGTTGGGGCCGTCGAGCGTCTGCTTGCCTGGTTCGAGTTTGATGCGCGTGTCGAAGTCCCAGCCGATCAACATGATTCGCTTCTCGGCTTGCAGCATTGCGGACTTCGCATGATGAAAGTAGTCAGCGGCGTCGACGATGCAGGCAAGATTGTCCGCCGGTTCGATGCGCCAGCAGGTTTCGCCCGGAATCAGTATTCTGTTCATTCGCCGATTCCCAGGTGCGCGGTCAGTTCGCGCGCCGCCGCTTGGCCGGCGCGGTTGGCTCCGATCGTCGACGACGACGGTCCGTATCCCACCAGGTGCACGCGAGGGTCGGCTTCGACCTGCGTGGCGAGGCGCCCGGTCATCGGGATTCCGCCACCCGGTCCGCGCAGGTGCAACGGCGCCAGGTGATCGAGTGAGCTACGAAAACCGGTGCACCACAAGATGACATCGGCGTCGACGACGGTACCGTCGGCCCACTTCACGCCGTTCGGAAGAATTTCGGAGAACATCGGCAGTCGATTCATCACACCACGCTCTCGCGCTGCCCGGATGGCAGGCGTTACGGGGAGTCCGGTCACCGAGACAACGGATCCCGGTGGCAGGCCGCGTCGTACACGATCTTCGACCATGGCAACCGCAGCGCGGCCGATGTCCGGCGTGAACGGCTCGTCGCGGAACTCGGGTTCGCGCCGCGTCACCCAGGTAGTGGTCGTGACGCGTGAGATCTCGTCGAGCAGTTGGACGGCCGAGATACCGCCGCCGACCACCACAACATGTTTGCCTTCGAACTCCGCAGCGGTTCGATAGTCCTTGGTATGGAGCTGTCGGCCACGGAAGGACTCGGCCCCGCGATAGTGGGGGATGAAGGGGCGCTCCCAGGTTCCCGTCGCGTTGATCAAGCCTCGCGCCGCGAACACCCCCTGGTCGGTTTCGATTCGCAGTCGCTCTTCCCTCGGACACACCACCCGTGTGTGTACCGGGCGGTGGACGGGAAGTTCGAATTGCTTTTCGTACAGTTCGAAGTAATGGGGGACCGCCACCGATGCAGGCACTTGTTCGGCGTCTGTACCGGTGGTTTCCGCAAAGGACATCCCCGGGAGGTCGTGCACACCGTTGACGGTGCTCAGTGTCAGGCTCGGCCAGCGGAACTGCCACGCTCCACCCGGACCGGACGCATGATCGAGCACCACGAACCCCGATTCGGGTTCGATTCCGAACTTGCGCAGGTAGTACGCGGCGGAGAGTCCGGCCTGTCCCGCGCCGATCACCACCACGTCAACCGGGTGTGGTTGCTGTGCGGCAAGGTCGTCTGTACTCATCGGTAATCTAACCTCCTGATGTACAGAACTTAGCTGCAGAGAAGTATGCGGACGGTAGCGGCGCCTCGGAACTCCCGTGTGTCGAGCCTTCCAGAAACGAAAGTGAGCGGACATGATCGGGTTCTCCCGTGACGGCAACGTCGTGACCATCGAGTTGCAGCGTCACGAGCGTCGTAATGCGCTCAGCGCCGAACTCTGCATCGCAATACGGGACGCGATGAACGCGGCAGTCGCCGAGCATGCGCACGTTGTCGTCATCACCGGTGAGGGATCGGCGTTCTGTGCAGGCGCGGACCTGTCCGGTGACGTCTACATGGAGGGCTTCACCGACCGCTTGTTCGAAATGCTCCGGTCGATCGACACGGCGCCCATCCCCGTCATTGCCGCTGTCAACGGTCCGGCCATCGGCGCCGGTACCCAGCTGGCCATCGCGTCGGATCTGCGCGTCGTGGCACCGACCGCTCGCTTCGGAATCCCCGCGGCCACCCTCGGAGTCTCGGTGGACAAGTGGACCATGCGTCGGCTCGCGTCGCTGGTCGGCGGCGGTCCGGCGCGTACCATTCTGCTCGGCATCGAACAGATCGGCGCCGAGGAAGCTTTCACGCGCGGTCTCGCCAACAAGCTCGGAACCCTCGACGACGCTCAGGAATGGGCGCACCGCATCGCCAATCTCGCACCGCTGTCGTTGCGGCACATGAAGATGGTTCTCAACGACGACGGCACCATGGAGGAACAGTCTCCCGAGCAACTCGACGCCCTCCACGCCGCCTGGCTCAGCGAGGACGTCCAGGAAGCCCGCGCCGCCCGCATCGAGAACCGCCCTCCCGTATTCAAGGGAAAGTAAAGCTCGTTGCAGGGAAAACAGGCACCAGGCACGCGGGACAGATAGTGGCTACGCTCGTCTGAATGAAGAAGACGACGGTTCTCGGAGTTGCGGCTGTTGCCGCGGCGACAGGGTGGGTGGCGCGAGCCGCATGGGGAATCCCGACGCAGATCGGGGCGTCGCGAAACACAGTGCAACCGTATGCGGCGATGTCCCCGCGATACCGGGACCGCCAGTTCCACAACTCGGAGCCCAGCAGCACTCTGATTCCGGGCACCGATGCCGGGATGTTCAAGTCGATGGCTACACGGGGGTCGACGGGTCGGCCGCGTCAGCCGATTCCGTTGGCCACTCCGCTGGCGCCGTCGGTAGCGGGTGACGCGGCCGTGACGTGGTACGGCCATTCGAGTGTTCTCGTCGAGGTCGACGGTTACCGCGTTCTCGCCGATCCGGTGTGGAGCGAACGCGTATCACCCTCGGCCACAGTAGGTCCCGCACGGATGCATCCCACTCCAGTGGCCTTGGCTGATCTACCGACGGTAGATGCGATAGTCATCTCGCATGATCATTACGACCACCTCGACATGGCGACGGTCAAGATTCTGACTCGCACCCAGACCGCTCCGTTTGTCGTTCCGATCGGTATCGGGGCTCACCTGCGGCACTGGAAGGTGCCAGAGAACCGGATCGTGGAATTGGACTGGGACGAGTCGACAAAAATCGACGACCTGGTTCTCACGTGCACCGAGGCTCGTCACTTCTCCGGTCGTGGCCTCGTCCGGAACACGACGCAGTGGGCGTCGTGGGTATTCGCCGGTCCGAAGCACCGGGTGTTCTTCGGCGGAGACAGCGGATACACATCACGTTTCGAACAGTTGGGTGAAACCTATGGGCCTTTCGATCTGACGCTTCTCCCCGTGGGCGCGTACGACGTGCGCTGGCCGGACATTCACATGAATCCGGAAGAGGCAGTGCAGACACACATCGACCTCAACAAGGGCGACGGATCGCGCGGTGTCTTCGTCCCGATCCACTGGGCGACCTTCAACCTCGCGTTTCACTCGTGGTCGGAGCCGATCATTCGCCTCAACGAGTCGGCCGCAGAGGCGGGCACAACAGTGTCGGTCCCGATGCCTGGCGGCAGGATCGACGCGTTGTCACCGACACCGCCGTCGAAGTGGTGGATACCGCTGGGCTGACTGCGGCCCTTGCTCGAAAGTCACCCGGGATCTTCCTCAATCCAGTCGGATTCCGAACCAACCCCCACGTTGGTACTGCAGTTGATGCGTCACTTGTTCGCTGGTGAGGTCGGGATCGGGTTGTCGTTTCGGTTCCCATAGTTGTGTGACACTTTCGGATGCGGATGCGATGCCTTCTCCGTCGAGGGTGACAACCTTCTCGTCCATTCCCAGCTGAGGCCATGCAGTTGCGACATCGATCGGCCCGGCAGGCGGTATCGGAGCCAGCAAATACTCACCGCGCACTGAGCCCGAGCGGCTTTCAGCCGTGCGTAACTCCAGCAGCGAGCCTCGCGTTCTTCGCGCGGTGGTCACCGATGATCCGTCCGCGAAACCGAGGCCGAGGAGTAGCGGCGCGCTGAAATGTGTGAACGTGGGACGCCCGTCGTAAGTGCCGAGACTCAGCGAGAGTGCCGGATCTCCGTAGCGGGCATCAATCGCGAACATCATCCCGAACGAGTAAACCCGAATCGCCGACAACCAGACAACCACGTTGTCGGTCCGGTTGAGGTCGAGAGTAATCGGCAGGTCGACGGGCCGTTCGCACCGAAGCGCCTCGTCGAGACCGTTGTAGACGTATTTCATACCGTTCCTCGATGGCCTTCTCTGCTCGTTCCGGCCAGCATCGCAGAACCGCGGCCCACGGGTGTGATCTTCGTGTAGCCGTCATTGCCACACGAGTCCGACCCTGATTAGTTGCTCCGGGTGCGTAATCTTTGACCATGGCTCACGAGCACACCAGTTCAGAAGAGACAGCAGTGGCGGTAGCGCCTGAGCGATTGCCGGACGACGTCGACGTCGCCCGCGGTCTGACCGCCGATCAGGTTGCAGCAAGGATCGCGTCGGGACAAACCAACGATGTACCGGACCGGGCGTCCCGCTCGGTCAAGGACATCATTCGCGGCAACGTCTTCACTCGCATCAACGCGATCCTGACCGTGTTGTTGGTGATCGTGCTCGCGACGGGTTCGATCATTGACGGCATGTTCGGGTTGTTGATCATCGCGAACAGCGGTATCGGCATCATCCAGGAGATCCGCGCCAAGCGCACGCTCGACGCTCTGGCCATCGTGAGTCAGGCCAAGCCCATGGTCAGGCGTGACGGCGTCGCCGTGGCAATGGCGCCCAAAGATGTTGTGCTCGATGACATTATCGAACTCGGATCCGGTGACCAGATAGTCGTCGACGGTGAGGTGGTCAGTTCTGCCGCACTCGAGGTCGACGAATCGCTGCTCACCGGTGAGGCTGATCCGGTTCACAAGGCGAGCGGCCAGCAAGTGCTGTCGGGCAGTTTCGTTGCCGCAGGTAGCGGCGCGTACCGCGCCACCAAGGTCGGTGGAGATGCATACGCGGCCAAGCTGGCCGAAGAGGCGAGCAAGTTCACCCTCGTGCATTCGGAACTGCGCAGCGGTATCGACAAGATCCTGAAATTCATCACCTATCTGATGATTCCGGCGGGAGCGCTGATCATCTTCAATCAGCTCTTCACGATCGGCTTGCCGATCCGACCCGCCCTCAACGGCATGGTGGCAGC
Organism: Rhodococcus sp. FW305-130; assembly: GCF_058788335.1. Classification (NCBI taxonomy): domain Bacteria; kingdom Bacillati; phylum Actinomycetota; class Actinomycetes; order Mycobacteriales; family Nocardiaceae; genus Rhodococcus; species Rhodococcus sp. FW305-130. The sequence goes on from NZ_JBYTAP010000001.1 coordinate 862,081, forward strand.
GCTGGTTCCGATGGTTCCCGAAGGCCTTGTGCTCATGACGTCCATTGCTTTTGCGGTCGGGGTCATCCGATTGGGCAAGCGCCAGTGTCTCGTTCAGGAGTTGCCGGCGATCGAAGGCTTGGCCCGTGTCGACGTGGTGTGCGCGGACAAGACCGGAACGCTGACCGAGAACGGCATGCGTCTGTCCGAGGTCGATGTCGCACCGGGTGGATCAGGGGAGTCTGCAGTCAAGTCCGCGTTGAGCGCGATGGCCGCGTCCGACCCTCGCCCCAACGCGAGCGTTCTGGCGATTCGCGAGTCTCTCTCCGACGATTCCGGTTGGGGCGAAGCCACCGCGCTCGCGCCGTTCTCCTCGGCGAAGAAGTGGAGTGGCCAGTCGTACGGCAGTCACGGCAACTGGGTGCTCGGCGCCCCGGACGTGCTGCTCGATCCCGACTCGGAGATGGCCCGCAAGGCAGAAGAAGTGGGTTCGAGCGGGCTTCGTGTCCTCATGCTCGGCAGCAGCAACCTTCCCGTCGACGACGCCGACGCGCCGGGCACAGTCACCCCTGAGGCTCTGGTCGTACTCGAGCAGAAGGTGCGTCCGGACGCGCAGGAGACGTTGGAGTACTTCGCCAGCCAGAAGGTCGCGGTCAAGGTCATTTCCGGCGACAACGCGGTTTCCGTCGGTGCCGTTGCCGGTTCCCTCGGGCTCGAGGGTGGTGACCGTCCCATCGACGCGCGGGATCTTCCCAGCGATCAGGAAAAGCTGGCGGACACTCTCGACGGAGCAACGACGTTCGGTCGAGTACGACCGGATCAGAAGCGGGAAATGGTCGCTGCCTTGCAGTCTCGCGGACATACCGTCGCGATGACCGGTGACGGCGTCAACGACGTGCTCGCCCTCAAGGACGCCGACATCGGAGTCTCGATGGGTTCGGGCAGCCCGGCTACCCGAGCCGTGGCCCAGATCGTGCTGCTGGACAACAAGTTCGCGACGCTCCCGTACGTCGTCGCGGAAGGCCGCCGAGTGATCGGCAACATCGAGCGTGTGTCGAATCTGTTCCTGACCAAGACCGTCTACTCGGTGGTGCTTGCGTTCCTGATCGGCATCACCGGCGTCCTGTCCCAGGTCTTCGACTTCGAACCGCTGCCGTACCCGTTCCTGCCCCGCCACGTCACGATCGCGGCGTGGTTCACGATCGGTATCCCGGCCTTCATCTTGTCTCTCGCCCCCAACAACGAGCGCGCCCGAACCGGTTTCGTCTCCCGCGTGATGCGTCTGGCGTTGCCGTCGGGCCTGATCATCGGCATCACCACGTTCATCTCCTACGTGTTGGCTTACCAAGGCCCCGACCAGACGGAGACCCAGAAGATCCAGGCCGGAACCAGTGCACTCATCACGTTGATCATGATCGCCGTGTGGGTCCTGGCCGTCGTTGCTCGGCCGTACGTGTGGTGGAAGCTCGTTCTGATCGGCGGTTCGGTTGCCGGGTACCTCATCCTGTTCGCGCTGCCGTTCACTCGTGAGTTCTTCAAGCTTGATCCGAGCAACGTCGCTGCGACGACGCTCGCGATCACCCTCGGCGCTATCGGCGTTGTGCTCGTGGAACTCTCGTGGTGGATCAGCGCACGCCTGCACGGGGAGAAGCGGAAGATTTTCGCGACGCCCGACGACCTGCCCGGCGAGCATCACCACGCCCACAGTGAGTAAGTAGTTTCAGCGCCTGAACATCTGCACCCAGGCAATGCGATCGCCGCCGCGCTTCTTGGCCCGGTACATCGCATTGTCTGCGTGCTCGATCAGTTCGTTGACAGCCCGATCCGGTAAGTCCGTCTCGGGACAGAGGTAGACGCTGACGCCGGTACTGGCGGATACGGGATAGGGATCGGAGTCGGACGAGACCGCCGAATGTATCTCGGTGGCGACCTGTTCGATATCTCCTCGATCGACTCCGCGCAGGACGACGAACTCGTCGCCGCCGATTCGCGCCACCACTGCCTCGGGCCCGGCGGCAGCGATGAGGCGGTCGGCGACAGCGGTCAACGCGTCGTCACCTGCTACGTGACCGTGCGTGTCGTTGAGGATTTTGAACGAGTCGACGTCGATGAGCAGTGCGATCAGAGCCTGCGTTCGATCACTGCGCAGCAGATGCTGTGCCTCGTCCTGGAGTCCGCGGCGATTGAGTGTCGCGGTGAGGTAGTCCCGGTGAGCGTTTCGTGCGTCGTCGGTCAGGCGCAGCCAGACGATCTGCAGAATCCACGCGGTGGAGAAAACCACACCGGCAACCATCAGATAGAGATTCACGACCACCCAGTCGTCGTTGACCGGCTCGGACATCGCCATGGCAGCGAGCGTCGTGCAGACAGCAAGAGCCCAGCCGATGTGGGTCACGGCAACACGCGGACTGTGAACTATCGCCGCGTAGAAGCCGATCATGATGAACAGGACGCAACCCAGCGTTCCGACGAACGCTGTGCGAACCGCGAAGAAGAGCGTGACGGCGAGCCAGAGGTCGGCCCAGACGACAAAGGCCACGGATTGGCGCCAGGTGGGCCACGATTCGTTTCGCACCCAACGGCAACCGGCATAGACCCCGCTGATGGTCCCGACTGCGAGGATGGACCGTGCAAGGGCGGAATCGGAACCGAAGCGGCTCAACTGCATGGTCGCCGCGATCAGCGCGAAGAGAAAACACCACACCGCGACTAATTTGCGTCCGGGAACGGTCAGCCCGCGAGTGTCGAGGAATCGGGGGAGCCAGGTGTAATCGGTGCGATCCGACCACCACCGGGACAGCAGTTCACGCGTGGGGTGGGGGTCGCTCCCCGTCCCGCGCAGTCCTGCATTCAATCCGGGCACCTGTCGATGTCGATGGGTGATCAATCAGCTATTGGCGGGTTAACGCTACCTCGAGTTGCGCGCGGCTCGAACGCACGGACCTGCTTTCTGGCGTAGAGGCCGTCGACCTGTGAGAATCGAAGGGCGCGGAGGAACGATTCCGCCGAAGGATGTGCGTCAGCACCGGGAGAGGACACGGACATGGGTTTCTTGGACAACGTCAAGGGATTGGTCGAAAAGGGCCAGGAGCTCGCAGCGGAGAACTCCGACAAGGTTCACGACGCGATCGACAAGGTGGCCGACATCGCCGACGACAAGACCGGAAACAAGTACGGCGATCAGATCGACAAGGCAGCCGAGGCCGCCAAGAAGGCTGTTCCCGAAAAGCAGTAAAACCGGATTCGGCCATACCGTTGCTCAGGGGCCCGTAACCGAAAAGGTTGCGGGCTTCTGTGCGTCCGCTGGGTGAACTCCCAGGGTCGGCGGGCAGAATGAACGCGTGAACTTCACCTGGATTCTGCTGGTTGTCATTGCCGCCATCGCAGTCACCGGGCTGTCCAATCGACGAAACCTGCAGGCCCCGCTGGTCCTGGTGACCGTGGGCTCGGTCGCCTCCTTCATCCCCGGTATGCCGCGGCCCGAACTGGACCCCCACGTCATTCTCGGTGTGGTCCTGCCGCCGCTTCTCTACTCGGCCGCTCTCAAGTTCTCGGTCGCGACCTTCAAACGCAACCTTGCGCCCATTCTGCGTCTCGGCGTCGGAATGGTGCTGGTGACGGCGTTCGTGGTTGCCTTCTTCGCCGAATGGATGGTTCCTGAGTTCACTATCGGCGCCGCCCTCGTGCTCGGAGCTGTGATCGCGCCGACCGATGCCGTCAGCGCGGTGGCGGTCGGTCAGAAACTCGGGCTCCCGAAGCGAGTCATCGCCATCCTCACGGGCGAAGGGCTCGTCAACGACGCGACCGCGCTGACCCTCTTCACCGTCGCGGTCGCTGCCGTGACCGGAACGCGAATTGCGACGGATTCGCCCCTGTTGTTCTTCGCGTACGAAGTAATCGGCGGCGTTGTCGTCGGCTTGGTGCTCGCGTTTGTCGTCAAGTTCGTTCGCGCCCGCATGTACGACTCTCCACTCGAAACCGGCTTGGGGCTGGTCCTTCCGTTCGCTGCCTACCTGGCCGCTGAAGAACTACACGCGTCCGGTGTTCTGGCCGTCGTGGTTGCTGGTCTGGTGATCGGACACTATTCGACGGACGCGTCGATCATGACCAGGCTGCAGGAGCGCTCGGTGTGGTCGAGCCTGGACACGCTCCTCGAGATGTTCGTCTTCGCGTACATGGGGCTGCAACTGAGCTTCGTGATCGACGATGTTGTCGCCGACGGGCTTCCGGTGCTTCACGTGTTCGCGTACGGTCTGGCAGTCCTGGCCGTGGTCATCGTGATTCGGCCGGTGTGGCTGTTCCTGAGCTACTCCCGTGTGCGATTCGGTGTAACCCTGCGCCGTGATCGCGAGAATCAACTGACGTGGAAACAGAATCTGGTGGTCTCGTGGGCGGGAATGCGCGGTGTCGTCACTCTTGCTGCGGCCGGCGGTATCCCGTTCGCGCTCTCGTCCGGCGAGCCGTTCCCCGGACGCGGCGTCATTCAGGCGATCGCGTTCATCGTCGCGGTCGGGACACTGCTCATCCAGGGATCGACCTTGCCGTTCCTCATTCGTCGTCTCGACGTCGCGGATCCCTATGAACAATTGCGTACCCAGGAACAGATGGAGTTGGCACGCAACATTTCTCGCAAGGCCGGTGAGAAGGCGTTGGCCGACGCGGCCGCGCACCCTCCATCCGGGATCGACGGAAAGGAATTGCAGGCAATCGTCGAGCGCGTACGCCGCTCGATGCAGGCGAGGCTTCAACTCCAAGAGGTCGACGAGGACGCCGATCGCGAGGCCGCCCTGTGGAATGCGGGAGCGCTCTTCGACAAATTCCGGCATCAATCCCTTCGCTCGCAGCGAGTCGCACTGATCGCCGCGCGCGACGACGGAGATCTCGACGACGAGGTATTGCGTACCGTATTGGAAGGACTCGACATCGAAGAGGCCGCAGCCGAGGAACGTGTCAGGCGTCGCCGAGCAGGCAGCGCGGGCAAATAGAGGGGAACACTGCGTATGACGGTTCGGAGTTCGAGGGTTCGCGCAGGCTGGGGAGTCGTGGTGGCGAGCGCGCTCCTCGTGAGCGTCGGCTGCGGATCGGATGCCTCGCCAGATGTCTCTGTCACCGACAACGCAACCACGACGACCCCGCCGGTCGAGAGCAGCGCGCAACGCGGCGTCGTGTTCGACAGTGAACCCTTCACCAGCACAGCCGAAGTGGCGGCGTCCGGAGCGAGCGCGGTGAAAATCCTGTACGGCTCCACCTCCGGTATCGACGGCCGGGAGACCCAGGTATCGGGAACCGTGTTCACACCGCCTGGAACGCCGCCGGAGGGCGGTTGGCCGATCGTCTCCATCGGCCATGGCACGACGGGTATTTCGGACGACTGTGCGCCGTCGACCTCGCCGACCCTCTTCGGCACGATCGGCCTGGTCGCGCCGTTCCTCGACTCGGGATACGTGGTCGCTGTATCCGACTTCGAGGGCCTCGGCACTCCGGACCCGCATCCTTACCTGCAACCGGACACCGCGGCGTTCAACGTCATCGACGCGGTTCGAGCGGCGCGCAACGTCGTTCCGGACACCTCGACTCGGTGGGCAACTCTGGGGCTTTCCCAAGGCGGGCAGGCTTCCTGGGCAGCGGCCGAGGAAGCCGACACCTACGGCGACGGACTGGAATTCGTCGGTGCAGCAAACCTGTCCCCGGCAGCGGACATCTCGCCGATCATCTCGAGTGATTCCGAGGTGAATCTGTCACTGCCTCAGCAACTGCTGCTGCCCTATGTACTCGAAGGGCTGTCCCTCACCCATCCGGAGCTCGAACGAACCGACTACGTGCGCGGCGCATTCGAGCAGAACTACGACCTGCTCACCTCGTGCCTGACCTCTCGCGCGACGGAGAAGTTGGGTCTTGTCGGAAAGGTGACGCCCGCCGACACCCGGCCAGCTACCGCCGAGGACGCGGACCGAATTCACGCGTGGCTCAGCGACGTTGCTCTCCCACGCCAACGCGCGAGCGGTCCGATGTACGTAGTCGTCGGTACCAATGACAACCTCATCCGTCCGGAATGGACCGAGGCGGCCGTCGAACGTGCCTGCGCCGAGGGTGACGTCATCGAATTCCAGGCGCGACCGGGCGAAGGTCACGCGGACGGCGCCGCTGTGCCGGGAGCTGTTGCGTGGGTGAAGGATCGATTTGCAGGTGTTCCGGTACCGAATACCTGCGGGTCGTGAATCGATGACGGCGTCGGCACGAATCCGCGCACTTGCACTGGCATTGCCAGAGGCAACCGAGCGGGTCAGCCACGGTGAATCGTCGTGGTTCGTGCGCAAAGCGCCGCAGTTCGTCACCATGGCAGATCACCACCACGACGATCGCCTCGCGATCTGGGCCGCGGCCCCACCTGGGGCGCAGGCAGATTGGGTCAGTCGCGATCCGACGAGGTTCTTCGTCCCCCCGTACGTGGGTGGCCGGGGATGGATCGGTGTGTACCTCGACGTTCCGAGTGCCGACGAGACCGAGGACGAGAAATTCTGGAACGACGTAGCCGACGTCGTCGAAGATGCGTACCGCACGGTGGCTCCGAAAACACTGATCCGGAAACTGGACGAGGATTCGCGTTGAGTCCGGCCGTGGTCGCGCTTCTCAGCGTGCTGATTCTCGCAGTGGCCGGGGCACTGACAGCGGTGTGGATGCGCACCAGACGTGAGGTGACCACCCCGACCGAGCGTGCCGTCCATGCCGCGCTCCATACGGCTTCACTTGCCGCGCGGCCACTTCGGCGTGGACTCGACAAGAATTCGGCCGCCGAGGCGGCGCCTCACCTACGCGAGCTGACCGGCGGTTCCGGTCTGGGCCTCGCAGACGCGTCGGGAAATCTGCTGGCGTGGGACGGCCGTCACGAAGCGTTGTCCGATCAATTCCACGACGCCGCCATTCGCGCGATCGAAGGCGAACGCCGGGTGCTCGTCACCCACTCGGACCTGGTGCGCGGACCGAGCGATCACCATGTGCGAGCGCTGATCGCTCAGCCCCTGCTGATCGAGGACATCGGCGTGGTCGGCGTGCTGGGAATCGTCACCAGCGAAGACCCGTGGCCGGGAATGCTCGGAGCGGTCACCGAGGTGGCTCGATACGCCTGCAGCCAGATCGAACTCGCCGACCTCGACGCGTCCAGAGCCCTGTTGGATCGAGCCGAAGTGCGTGCCCTCCGCGCGCAGATCAGTCCCCACTTCATCTACAACGCGCTCAACACGGTCGCGTCGTTCGTTCGAACCGACCCGGCGCGGGCCCGAGAACTGATCCTGGAGTTCGCGGACTTCACCCGGTATTCGTTCCGATCTGCGGGTGAGTTCACCCTGCTTGCCGACGAGCTGCGCAATATCGATCGTTACCTGACCCTCGAACGCGCGCGATTCGGGGAGGCGCTGAACGTCCGCCTTCAGATCGCACCCGAAGTGCTCAACGTGGTTCTTCCCTTCCTGGCTCTCCAGCCGCTGGTCGAGAACGCGGTTCGTCACGGCATTTCGAGTAAGCCGGAGGGCGGGACCGTGAGCATCGTGGCCGCGGACGAGGGACCTGACTGCATCATCAGCGTCGAGGACGACGGTGTGGGGATGGACCCTGAACTACTGCGTTCCGGCTCACTTGACGCCATCGAGTCGGGATCGGGACGACCCAGCGCACGCGAAGCTGCTCACGTCGGTTTGGCCAACGTCGACGACAGACTTCGTGCCGCGTTCGGCAACGACTATGGACTCGTGGTGGAGACAGCGCCGGGTGCCGGTACGAAGGTCAGCATGCGTGTTCCCAAGTTCAAGCAGGGTATTCACGTCTGATTCTCGCCTTCGATGATCAGGCTGAAACCGTCGTGGGAACATGGACCTGTTGTGAACGAGACTGACACTGATGCCCAGCTGACCGTCCTTGCCGTCGACGACGAGAAACCAGCCCTCGACGAGCTGGCCTTCTTGCTGCGCGCCGAGGACTCGGTGGCGCACGTTCACACGGCATCGGATGCGACGACTGCGTTGCGGATACTGCGCAGTGGAAGCATCGACGCGGTATTTCTCGACATCAACATGCCCGGACTCGACGGTCTCGAACTGGCCGGCATCCTCTCCAATTTCGCGACGCCACCACCCGTGGTGTTCGTGACAGCGCACGACGATCGAGCGGTTGATGCATTCGACCTCGGTGCCGTCGACTACCTACTCAAACCGCTCCGAGAGGAGCGTCTCGCTCAGGCCGTTCAACGGATCGTGGGGTTGGCCGGGCGCACCAAGAGCGAGAACAAGCCCGAAGCTGCGTCCACCGACGAGGTGATCCCGGTGGAACTGGGCGGCGTTACGACGCTCGTTCAACGCTCCTCGGTGGAGTGGGTGGAAGCCGACGGGGACTACGCGCGTTTGCACACCGCCGGGAAGTCGCACCTGGTACGCATCCCGATCTCGACACTCGAATCACGCTGGGCCGACGCAGGCTTCTTGCGCGTGCACCGCTCCTACCTGGTGTCTTTGGCGCTGGTCACCGGCATCCGCACAGTAGGCAGCGGATTGGTGGTCTGTCTGCGCCCGCACGGAGACAAGCCTCCCGTCGAACTTCCGGTCAGCCGCAGACACACCCGTGAACTCAAGGATCGACTGGTTCGTGCGCCCAAGCAGAGCTGGTTGTCACGGTGACGTCGCAGTCCGATCCTCCGCAGCGTGAGCGCGTTGTGTTGGCGCAACGTAGTGGCGCACGGATCGTCCGTACGCGGGTGGAGGTGCAGGAACAGACCGAAGTCGGCGACGCCATGATCCGCGGTCTCGTTCGCGCGCAGTTGGGGCTGGCGATTCGCCTTGCCGTCGTCGCAGCCGGGCTCCTGTGTGCAGTACCGCTTCTGACGCATCTCTTCCCGACACTGTCGGAGGTCGCAGTCCTGGGCATCCGGTTGCCGTGGCTCGTGATGGGCGGCGCCGTGTATCCCTTGCTGTTGACCACAGGCTGGGTGTTCGTGCGTCGTGCGGAGCGAAACGAGCAGGACTTCAACGACATCGTGGACGACTGAGCGCGGCGCTGTGGGAGGACAACCTATCCCGGTGCTGACGGTGCTCGGCATCGTTGCGGCGGCCGTGGCAACCGTGGCTATCGGAATCTACGGCGTTCGGCTCGCTCGTACCACCTCGGACTTTCTCGTCGCGTCCAGAACCGTCAGCGCGCGGTGGAATGCGACAGCCATCTCCGGTGAGTACCTCTCCGCTGCTTCGTTTCTCGGCGTGGCCGGGCTGGTCGCGAAATACGGCGCCGACGCCCTCTGGTATCCCATCGGATTCACCGCCGGATACCTCGCCCTGCTGCTGTTCGTCGCAGCACCGCTTCGGCGTTCCGGTGCATACACCGTCCCCGATTTCGCCGAATTCCGTCTCGGCTCACCGCGATTGCGCAAGCTCGCAATGCTCGTCGTCGCGATGGTGTGCATCCTGTATCTGATTCCACAGTTCCAAGGCGCGGGACTGACGCTCAACATTCTGCTCGGGGTTCCCAGCTGGATCGGCGGCGTTGCTGTCGGGGTCATCGTCATCGCCAACGTCGTCGGCGGCGGGATGCGCTCGATCACCTTCGTTCAGGCCTTCCAGTACTGGCTGAAACTGACTGCCGTCGCGATTCCCGCTGTGGCACTGACCTTCTACTTCTTCGGCGATCATCACGACGTAGGCGCGTCGATGCCGCCGACGGTCACCACTGCGACGACCGTCGACATCACCACCGACGTCGTCGTCCAGGTATCGGAGCCGGTGACGGTCAGCGGCGGCACAGTCGACGGGCGAGTGGTCGAAGGAACCGTGACACTGGGCCCGGGGGAGCACACCCTCGGTGAAGGCATGTCCATGGTTCTCGACGCGGGAGCCGCGGTTCCCGTCGTCGCCGGAGCGCCCGCGCAGAACTCGGATTGGATCACCCCGGGTTGGGGTTTCGGCGGGCCGCACCCGATGTATCAGGTGTACTCGCTGATGCTCGCGACCTTCCTCGGAACGCTCGGCCTGCCTCACGTTCTCGTCCGGTTCTACACCAACCCCGACGGCCGGGCCGCTCGTCTGACCTCGCTTGCAGTTGTCGGTCTGGTCAGCGTGTTCTACCTGTTTCCGACCCTCCTCGGCGTCTTCGCTCGCCTGTACGTTCCGCAACTTCTGATCACGGGCACCTCCGACGCCGCGGTGTTGCTGCTGCCGGGTTCGGTGTTCTCGGGGTGGGGCGGACAACTGCTGGCAGCCCTCGTCGCGTCAGGTGCCATTGCCGCCTTCTTGTCGACGTCGTCCGGATTGCTCGTCAGCATCGCGGGCGTCGTCAGTACCGATGTTCTCCGCGGACGAGTTCGAGACTTCCGTATTGCAGCGCTCCTGGCCGGGCTCGTTCCGCTCGTGCTGTCGCTGGCGGTGGTGTCGGTCGACCTCTCGAGAACCGTCGGGTTGGTGTTCGCGGTCGCCGCGTCGACGCTCTGCCCACTGCTGGTGTTGGGTATCTGGTGGCGCGGTCTGACTGCCGTCGGCGCGGGGGCGGGGATGGTGGTCGGTGGATGTGTTGCGGGCACTGCCGCCACTGTCGCCGTCCTGGGTGGTTTGTCGGAGGACGTCCTCGGTGGCTGGCCGGCAGCCATTTTCGCGTTCCCGGCCGCGGTGAGCGTGCCGCTGGCGTTCCTCACGATGATCGTCGTGAGCAAGGTGTCGTCGAAGCAGATACCGGCAGATATTGCGCGAATCTTCACGCGGATGCACGCCCCGGAACGGCTCGGAATGGGCTCCGATCGCGAAGACGATCTCCGCCAACCCTGACTTTCACCGCCCGAACCCTCTGCCGTTGGTCGCGCCTGCCTGACCGTTCGGCGCAGCGCGCGACTGCTCACCGTGTGACTGGCGCCACAGCGTCTTCATGTGACTCCGATCTCACTAACGTCTGTGCGTAGTTCACTTCACACGCGAGGCGAGGAGCCGGCAGTGTCCACAGCAGAAATCAGTGAGGGGTCGCCGCAAGAGCGACGTACCCCGGATGCCCAGGCATTCATAGACATGCAAGCGAGTCCCGAATTCCAGGAACTCCGAACGCGTCTGCGCAAGTTCGTTTTCCCCATCACTGCATTCTTCCTGCTCTGGTATGCGGTGTACGTCGTCCTGGCTACCTATGCCCACGACTTCATGGCCACCAAGGTCCTCGGCAACATCAATCTCGGCATCATCCTCGGCCTCGGGCAGTTCGTCACGACCTTCGCCATCACCGCGTGGTACGTGAAGTTCGCCGGTCGTGAGCTCGATCCCCGCTCCGCCGCCATCCGTGAAGAACTGGAAGGTCCCGCACAGTGATCACCACACTCGCCGCGTCCGGAACGGACGTAGGAAACCCCGCCTTCAACATCGCGATCTTCCTCGCGTTTGTCGTCGTGACCATGACGCTGGTCATCCGCGCCAGCCGGACCACCAAGAAGGCGTCCGACTTCTACACCGGCGGTGGGCAGTTCACCGGCCCGCAGAACGGGTTCGCCATCGCCGGCGACTACCTCTCGGCGGCATCGTTCCTCGGTATCGCAGGTGCGATCGCCGTGTACGGCTACGACGGATTCCTGTACTCCATCGGATTCCTTGTCGCCTGGTTGGTTGCGTTGCTTCTGGTCGCCGAATTGCTCAGGAACACCGGCAGATTCACGATGGCCGACGTCCTGAGCTTCAGGCTCAAGCAGCGTCCGGTGCGCATGGCGGCAGCCCTGTCCACCCTGGCCGTTTCCCTCTTCTACCTTCTTGCCCAGATGGCCGGCGCCGGTGGACTTGTCGCCCTGCTCCTCAACATCGACGGCAAGGTAGGACAGTCGATCGTCGTCGCGATCGTGGGTGTGCTGATGATCGTGTACGTCTTGGTCGGCGGCATGAAGGGCACCACCTACGTACAGATGGTCAAGGCAGTTCTGCTGGTTGCCGGAGCCGGAATCATGTTCGTACTCGTTCTGTGGGCAGTACGCGGCAACTTCTCTCAGTTGCTCGCCAATGCGCAGGACATGGTCAACAGTTCCACCACCAAGGGTGTGCAGGGACGAGACATCCTCGGACCCGGTGCCAAGTACGGTCTTTCCGGAATGACGAAGCTCGACTTCATCTCTCTCGGAATCGCTTTGGTGCTCGGCACTGCGGGCCTGCCGCACGTGCTGATGCGCTTTTACACGGTGCCCACTGCCAAGGAAGCTCGTCGCTCGGTGACCTGGGCGATCGCGCTGATCGGTGCCTTCTACCTCTTCACATTGGTTCTCGGCTACGGCGCGGCCAGCATGGTCGGACCGGACAAGATCTTGGCAGCGCCAGGTAAGGAGAACGCGGCCGCTCCGTTGCTCGCCTTCGAGCTCGGTGGCACCATCTTCCTCGGCATCATCTCCGCGGTGGCGTTCGCGACCATCCTCGCCGTCGTTGCCGGTCTCGCGATCACTGCTTCGGCGTCGTTCGCTCACGACATCTACGCCAGTGTCATCAAGCGCGGCAACGCAACCGAGGAGCAGCAGGTTCGAGTTTCTCGAATCACCGTCGTGGTCATCGGACTCGTCTCCATCGTTCTCGGCATCATGGCGATGGGGCAGAACATCGCCTTCCTGGTGGCCCTCGCCTTCGCAGTGGCGGCCTCGGCGAACCTGCCCACCCTGCTGTACTCGCTGTTCTGGAAGAAGTTCAACACCACCGGTGCGCTCTTCAGCATCTACGGCGGTTTGGTCAGCTGCTTGACGCTGATCGTGTTCTCCCCGGCAGTGTCGGGCAAGCCGTCGTCGATGTTCCCGAACTCCGACTTCGCCTGGTTCCCGCTCTCGAACCCCGGCATCGTCTCGATTCCGCTGGCATTCGTCCTCGGCATCGTCGGTACGTACATCGGACGCAACAAGATCGAAGATCCGGCAAAGCAGGCGGAGATGGAAGTTCGCTCCCTCACCGGCGTCGGCGTCGAAAAGGCTGTCAGCCACTAAGAGGGGCAAAGCCCCGTGCGTCTTTCTGGTACCTCTGGTTACGGAAAAGGCGCACGGGGCTTATTGTTCTGCCATGGCAAAGCTCACAGTGAAAATCGACGTTCTGCTTCCTCCTCAAGAAGTGTGGGACAAGGCCTCCGATCTCAGCGGCTACGAAAACTGGCTCGTGGTTCACGACGGATGGCGCAGTGAACTTCCCGAGCAATTGGGTGTCGGCACCGAGATCAGCTCGGTCGTGACGGTGAAAGGCCTGCGCAACCGCGTTCGGTGGACCATCAAGAAGTACGACGTCCCGAAGGCGATCTCGCTCAAGGGAGACGGCAAGGGTGGGGTCAAGCTCGGTCTCGAACTTGACGTGAAGGCAAAGGGCGACGGGTCGGAACTCGCGCTGACAGTCGAGTTGGGCGGCGCGCCCTTGTTCGGCCCGATCGGTTCGAGTGTGGCGCGGGCGCTCAAAGGCGATGTGGAGAAGTCACTGGCCCAGTTTGTCCAGATCTACACCTAGGTTGTAGAGATTTCCACATAGAGCTACTTCACCGCTAACATGAGTTAGGATTCTTTTCGGCGGGATAAACCGGGCATCAGTTGGTTATTGATGCGGGTCCCGCCGGAAAGGATTCGATCAATGTCGTCTCGTCATGGGTACGGCGCACCACCTGCGTCCATGCCTCGATCCGTGCAGGTTCTGATCGGACTCTTGGCGGTAGTTGCAGTCGGTGGAACCGCAGCATTCGCCGTGACGTTCAAAAGCGTCAGCGACAAGGGAGAACTCGGTGCGGGCGCCGCTGCAGCTGCGGCGGCAACCAACTGTGACAACCCGGAAACCGTGACCGTGGCGGCCGATCCGTCGATCGCCTCGGGACTCGAAGCTGTCGCCGCTGCCATCCCCGCCGCGGATCTCGGATGCAGCTCGCTCAGCGTGACGCCGCAAGATCCCGTGCTCACCGTCGCGGCGATCGCCGACGGTGCGGCGCCCGCACTGTGGATCCCTGATTCGAGCGAATGGCTGGACAAGGTTTCGGCGAGCGGGCAGGAGATTCGCCGGATCAGCAACTCGGTCGCGTCCACCCCGGTTGTCGCCGTCTCGGCGCCGGGTACCGAGGCGCCCGGCGCATGGACGGATGTCCTCGGCGCTCCATCGCTGCACATCGGCGATCCCCTGACCAGTGCCGTCTCCAGCGCGCCGATCGTGGCGGCCTTTGCCGAGACCCAGTCGCGGGGCGGGGACCTCACATCCATCTCGGCATCCCTGGTCCCGGTGGCACAAGCGCAGTACAGAAATCTGAAGGAAACCGGTTCGACCGGGCGCATCCAAACCGTGGACGCGTCCGGCGGAACCGCGGTGACTACCGAGCAGACCTTCGAGGCTTATCTCGCCGCACATGCGGACAGTCGACTCACCGCGTCGGTACCGTCGTCCGGTTCGGTCTTCATGGACTACCCGTTGGCAAGTGTGGGTGCAGCCTCGTCGGCTGCGGACGACGCCGGCAAACTGCTGGCGGCAGCGCTGGCATCGGACACCGGGCGCTCCGTACTTGCCGGCCTCGGGTTCCGCGGCGCGGATCAGGCCCCACCGGTAGCCGGTGGAGTGGGAAAGGTTGGCTCGCTGGTGCCGTCCGATCCGTCTGTGGTCACCAAAGCGCTTGCGCGGTACGAGATTCTGTCCAGGCCTTCCCGCGCGCTGGCTGTTGTCGACGTCTCGGGGTCTATGGACTACATGCAGGACGGGGTCACTCGAATGGCCGCGACGGCGCAGGCCGGTGACATCGCGATCCGAATGTTCCCTGCCAACGCACAATTGGGTCTCTGGGCGTTCTCCGTAGACCTCGGTGACGGGACGGACTACCGCGAACTCGAACCTGTCGCCCGTATGGATGCAACTGAAGGTGACACGGATCATCGGAGCAAACTGCTGTCTCGGATCGACAACCTCCCTTCGATCGTCGGCGGCGGAACAGGTTTGTACGACAGCGTTCTCGCCGCGTATCGGTCCATGCAACAGTCCTACGATCCGGCCTCGATCAATTCGGTGATTCTGCTTACCGACGGTGCCAACGACGATCCGTCGGGTATCGCCCTGCAGGAACTTCTCGACACCCTGACTCGCGAGCAGGACCCGACGCGGCCGGTACCGATCATCACCATCGGTGTCACCGATGATGCCGATACCGATGTGCTCGAGCAGATTTCGACTCTCACCGGCGGTAACAGTCACTTCGCTCCGACACCGGCAGACATCCCGAAGGTCTTCGTCGGCGCGATCAGTGGGCGCGCCGGCTGAACTACTCGAGAACGGGTGCGTCGGCGCTGTCGGTGATCCATTCGGTTGCGAGCTTCTCGAGGGTTCCGTCGGCGTAGAGCGCATCGACTGCCGCGGAGACGCACTCGGTCAGCGGACTGTTCTTCTCGAGCACCAAACCGAAGAATTCGGTGACTGCGTTGGGCCGCGGAAACTGACCCACGATGACCGACCCGGGCAGTTCGTTCTCGGTGATGTGGAATCCGGTCGGGATGTCGACGACCAATGCGTCGATCTCGCCCTCGGCCAGCGCAGCTTTCGCGTCGTCCGTGGTCGCGAACTCGCGTGGCGCAGTGGTCGGAACAATCGTGTCGGTGATCGCCGCGAGGCTGGTGGAACCGGTCTGAGCGCCCAAACGGTAGCCGGCCAGATCCGCAAGATTCTTTGCACCGGCGGCCTTGCTTCCGCGTGAGGCGATCACCGACTGCGCCACTGCGTAATACGGCGAGCTGAAGTCGACGTTCGCGCGGCGATCCCCGGAAATCGTGAACTGATTGACGTCGAAGTCGAAATCCTTGGGGCCTGGTTTCAATGCGTCGTTGAAGGCGACAGTGGTGAAGCGAACCTGGTCGGTGTTGTACCCGAGCTTGTCGACGACCGCCCGGGCCACCGCACCCTCGAGGCCTTTGCCGTTCGACGGATCGTTGTCGACGAACCACGGCGCGTACGCCGGTGAGTCAGTGGCGATGGTCAGGACACCGTCTTCGAGGGTGGTCCCGCTCTGGGGTCCGCACTTGTCCACTGCGGTCGTCGATGGAAGTTTGGTGAACGCCTCGGGAACCGTGGTGGTGGTATCTGCTGCCGCAGGTGCCTCCGGCTGCGACGAACACGAGCCCAACAAGATCGAGGAAGCGAAGATCGCGGTCACGGCAACTGCGCGTCGTGTCATAGGCACTAGGCCATCTTGCCTGTTTGTCCGGTCTGGACGTGACGGGGGTCTCGTGTGAGCGGAGTTCACGCAGCTGAGCGTCGCAGCGCAAGGCGCTCCGACGGTGTCGTCCCACCCCAGACTCCGTGCGTTTCAGCGGTCTCGAGTGCAAAGGTCAGGCAGTCCCGAATGACCGGGCAGCGGAAGCACACCTGCTTCGCGGAACTCTCCCGTGCAGCCCGATTGCGTCCGCGCTCTTCACCCGGCGAATAGAACACCGCCGGGTCCACTGTTTTACAGGTGGCGAACATCCGCCAGTTGTTGTCCACCAACGGCTCCACGGAACTGCGAACTGTCATCGTGGTCTCCTCTCCCATCGAGAATCCAGTCTTGCCCGTGGCCTGGCACAGCGGCAGGTTTCCGATCCATCAGATTTCTACTGCCAGACACAGCGCTATCCAGCAGAATGAGGAGATGGCAACGACGGATCGGGGTCAGATCACTCTCGACGGCACAACCGTGTCCGTGACCAATCTGGGCAAGATTCTCTACCCCGAGAGCGGCACCACGAAGGCCGAAGTCATCGACTACTACACCCGTATCGCCGCAGTCATGCTTCCACATGTCGTCGGTAGACCGGGCACTCGTAAGCGTTGGCCCAACGGTGTGGACGGTCAGTCCTTCTTCGAGAAGAACCTGGCCTCGTCTGCCCCGCAGTGGCTCACGCGTGCTTCGCTGCAACATTCTGATCGCGTCGTCACTTACCCGATTTTCGATTCCGTTGCATCGCTGGCGTGGCTGGGGCAGCAGGCGGCACTCGAATTACACGTTCCCCAATGGAGATTCGACGGTTCCGAGCGTGGTCCGGCGACACGACTGGTATTCGATCTCGACCCGGGCGAGGGCGTCGGATTGGCCGAGTGCGCCGAGGTGGCGAGGTCGATTCGAGATCTGGTCGCAACTCTGGGGTGGACGGCCTATCCGGTAACCAGTGGTAGCAAGGGAATCCACCTCTACGTGCCACTGGATCGAGCCTTGGACGGCAGTGGTGCGTCGACTGTCGCCAAGCAGATCGCCACCGGGCTCGAGAAGCTTCACCCGGATCTCGTCACCGCGACGATGGCGCGAAATGTCCGGGCAGGCAAGATCTTCGTGGACTGGAGTCAGAACAACGCAGCCAAGACCACCATTGCGCCGTATTCGATGCGCGGTCGCGATCAACCCTATGTTGCCGCGCCGCGCAGTTGGGACGAACTCGACGATCCGAAACTGCGCCACCTGCTGTTCGACGAGGTTCTGGAGCGCGTCGAATCCGACGGTGATCTGCTGGGCGATCTGGATCCGCCGGTCTCGGCGGCTGTAGCCGATACGTTGACGCACTATCGCAACAAGAGGTCGGCCGACCGGACTCCGGAGCCGATCCCTGCTGCAGTGGACAAGGAGACAGCAGGCAATACCTTTGTGATTCAAGAACATCACGCCAGACGATTGCATTACGACGTTCGTCTCGAGCGGGATGGTGTGCTTGTGTCCTGGGCGGTCCCGAAGGGTGTGCCGACCAATGCCGGAGAAAATCGGTTGGCCGTGCACACCGAGGATCATCCGCTCGAATACGCCACGTTCTCGGGCACGATTCCGAAGGGGGAGTACGGCGGCGGTTCGATGACGATCTGGGATTCCGGGACATACGAGACCGAGAAGTGGCGTGAAGACGAGGTGATCGTGCGCTTGAGTGGGGAGCGGGTGCAGGGACGCTTCGCGCTGATCCGGACAAAGGGTGATCAGTGGTTGATGCATCTGATGAAGGATCAGAACGCGAGTTTCGGAACGGAGTTTCCCAAGAATCTCGAGCCGATGCTTGCCACCGCTGGAACGCTCGAAGGTCTCGACCCGCAGGAGTGGGCCTTCGAAGGAAAGTGGGACGGGATTCGAGTGATTCTCGAATATCGTTCGGGCACAATGTCGCTTCGCAGTCGCGCGGGTAACGACAAGACCCGGGACTATCCAGCCCTTGCCGGGTTGGCCGAGGTGCTGGACGGTCATGACGTGGTTCTCGACGGTGAGGTGGTGGCGTACAACGACGCGGGAGTTACAGATTTCGGCCTCCTCCAGCGAGGTGGGGAACCGGTGTTCCTGGCCTTCGATCTTCTGTACCTCGACGGAGTGTCTTTGCTGCGGAAGTCCTATTCGGATCGCCGCACCGTGTTGAATGCGTTGGCGGGCAAGGTCGGTGAGCTCGAGGTACCACCGCAGATCGAGGGCACGGCGGAGAACGCCTTGGAGGTGAGTACCGATGCCGGGTGGGAAGGGATTGTCGCCAAACGTCGTGCATCGGTCTACCTTCCAGGGCGGCGGGGGTCGAGTTGGATCAAGGTGAAGAACTGGCGCAGCCAAGAGGTGGTGATCGGTGGGTGGCGCACCGGGCAGGGCAATCGAGCGCAGGGGATCGGGGCGCTGCTCATGGGAATTCCGGGCGAGGACGGATTGACCTACGTGGGGCGCGTCGGTACCGGCTTCAGTGATCGTGATTTGGAGTCACTGCTTGCGGTGCTGGAACCGTTGCGTCAGAAGGAAAGTCCGTTCGAGGAGGAACTTCCAGCAGATGACCGCAAGGGTGCGGTGTGGGTGAGGCCTGAACTAGTCGGTGAGGCGCGGTTCATGGATTGGACGGGGACCGGACGCCTTCGCCATCCGAGTTGGCGGGGTCTGCGGGAGGACAAGAAGCCGGGCGATGTCACAGGGCGAGAATAGGTTGCGTCGACGACGGCCCGGCTAGGTCTGATCCAGCATCGTGAGATAGGCATCGAGCTGAGCCGCGCCGGCGAGAAGGTTGCGACTGCGTATGGTCAGCCGGTCTTGCCAGGATTCGAGGAACGCTGCCAATGAGTCCGCTCCGCCGGCCTCGCGCAGCGAATCGAGAAACTGGGCGACTTGCGACAGTCGGTAGCCGCCGCGCCGCAGCTGCCGCGCGATCTCGGCGTCGCGCACACACTCCGGACCGTATTCGCGATAACCCGTTGCTCGTTCGCGCTCGGGGTGCAGGATGCCGTGCTCTTCCCACGTGCGCAGTGTCGCCGGGTGAACGCCGAGACGGCGCGCAAGCTCACCGACCGTCAGCGCTGGACCGTGGACCAGCGCCGGTGCCATGGTGGACAGAGTCCCCAGCGTTGCGGCTACCTCGGTGCGAGTTCCTCGCTCGGCGAGCAGTGTCACGTGCGCACTGTCGATCAGGCGGTAGGCGGACTCGGTGTCGCCCTGGTTGGTCGCACGCATGATTTCCGTGGCCCGCTGGTGCCCGTGACCGCCGCGCAATGCGAGGAAAGTGCGCAGGGCCTGCGCGTGCACTGGGGTGTATCGCCGGTAGCCGGAGTTGCTGCGCTCGGCCGGAGGAAGGACGCCGGCGTCGTCGTAATTGCGGATCGCCTGTGCGGACAACCCGTG
This sequence comes from Rhodococcus sp. FW305-130, assembly GCF_058788335.1. Lineage (NCBI taxonomy): Bacteria > Bacillati > Actinomycetota > Actinomycetes > Mycobacteriales > Nocardiaceae > Rhodococcus > Rhodococcus sp. FW305-130. The sequence continues at coordinate 881,623 of NZ_JBYTAP010000001.1, forward strand.
TTCACGGGCAAGGTCGATGGGCCGCACTGATCACCTCCGATTGAGGCTTTTCACGATATGCCCCAGGTAATTGTTGTAAAAGTTTCACCCGAATCTTCAACGATACTGTCGAAGGCAGTCCACCTTCGAAAGGGATGATCATGTCCACTGCCCCAGCGCTGAGTGAGTTCGGCCGCCAACTCGAAGACGCGGCAAGTCTTGGTCGTGCCGTCGACGAACTGCTCGCAGCACGAACCGAGGTGCCGGCTCTGCTCGCTCTCGGCGAGCCGACTCATGGGATCAAGGCTTTTCCGTTGCTGCGCAACGAACTTCTCGGCCAACTGGTCGAACGAGGATATCGGTCGATCGTGCTCGAAACAGATGTCTTTGCGGCATTGCTTGTCGACGGCTACGTGAACGGGGGAGAGGCGGACATCGAGAAGGTGCTCGCCACAGGCTTCAGCCACGGATTCGGTGCGGTACCGGGAAACCGCGAACTCGTCGAATGGCTACGCGAGTACAACGACGGCCGCGCTCCGGCTGACCGAGTTCGCTTCTACGGCTTCGACGCTCCGGTGGAGTACTCCGGTGCACCGAGCCCGCGCCGCGCACTGTCTGCGGCAGGTGACTTCCTGCCCGCCGCGTTGCGGCCACAATCTCTCGACGACGCCGACCTTTTACTGGGTCAGGACGCCGACTGGACCAACCCGGCGGCGATGTTCGATCCGGCTGCGTCCGTCGGCAACTCCGATCATGCTCGCGCTCTGCGCATCATTGCGGACGACCTCGGCAGCGTCCTGCGGCGCGCCGCACCAGTGCTGCGACCCGTCGACCCGGCCGGGTACGACCTGGCCCTTGCACATTCACGCACCGCTCTGGGGCTCTTGCGCTATCACTCCGCGATGGCGAGTTCCGCTCCTGATCGCATTGGAACACTGCTCAGTCTGCGTGCCGAGATGATGGCCGAGAACCTGCTGGCGGTCGTCGCGCAGGAGCAGCGACGCGGGCCTAGCCTGCTGTTCGCACACAATGCCCATCTCTTGCGAGTGCCGTCCGACATGCCGGTCAACGGCGACGTGGTCAGTTGGGGGAGCGCCGGCTCACTTGTCGGACTTGTCCTCGGGGAGCGTTACGTATTTTTGGCAACCGACGCCAACCCCGACAGTGATCCGGGCACTCTGCAGGGAGCGTTGGCCGATGCGACCGGTCGGCGTGCCCTGTTCTCGACTCCGGCCCTGCGAGCCGCGCTCGGCCCGTCGATCACCGCGGGAGAAGCGATCCTGCCAGGGCATCTGCCGCTGAAACCTTCGGAGTTGGACGGCGCCGACGCGGTCATCTTCGTCGCGGATACCGACGGGCAGCGTCATCAGTACTGGTAACAGCGTCAGGGGCAGAGCGCGTGCGAGAGTATCGCGACGGTGTCCGGCTGGTCCTTCGGCGTCGACGTCAGCGTCACGGTGAACGCACGATCCGGCGTCGCACCGGACAGCGTGTAGTACCCGTAGATCCCGCCACTGTGGCCGGTATAGGTGACGCCGCAGGGAAGTTCGGTGGCGCCGACGCCCATCCCGTACCCGAGCCCCTCGGCTTCGGTGGCGCCGACCTGAGGGGTGGTCATCTCGGCAAGCTGCTCGGCCGGCACCACCTGCCCGTCGAGTAGCGCGCGCCAGAAGGCGTTCAGGTCTGTGCCCGTCGAGACCATCGCTCCGGCAGACCAGGGGATCGACGGTTCCGTGCGGGAAACATCGGTCAGGCCACCATCGAGATCCTGATAGCCCGTCAGGTGATCGCCCCTGATATCGCGCTCACCGGCCGCCGGGAGGTACGTGTCTTCCAGGTCCAGCGGGTCGAGTATCCGAGACTGAAGTTCGTCGGCGTAGCTGCGGCCGGTCACCGATTCGACGAGCATTCCGAGAACGATGTAGTTGGTGTTGGTGTAGACGAACGACGTTCCGGGGACGAATTGCGCCGGTTTGCCGAGGGCGATGGCGACCGCGGCGGACGGCGTCAGCGTTCGGTCCTCGTTTGCGGCAATCCATTCGTCGGCGCCGGGTTCTCCGGCGAACTCGGGTAGGCCGCTGCGATGTTGCAACAGTTGCCGCACGGTGATTGCGCTACCGTCTGTGCCACTGCCGTCCATGTCACTGCCGTCCATGTCACTGCCGTGCATGTCACTGCCGTGCAGTAGGCCCGGGAGGTACTGCTCGATCGGTGCGTCGAGGTCGACCTTGCCTTCGGCCACCAACTGCAGGACGAGTGAAGCGGTGAATGTCTTTGTCACACTTCCGATCCGGACCCGATCATTCTTGCCGATCGAATCGCCGTTGGTCCGATTGGGTACGCCGCTGGTCATGACAGCCGTCGTGGTTCCGTCGTCGAGTGTTGCGATCGACCCGACGACACCCGACCTGGTGAGTCCGTCGAGATCCGATTGAATCTCCACTGCGCGCTGGAGCGTCGAGCAACCGATCAGCGCCGTGGTGGCTCCGATGATGACCGCGGCGACAAGGAGGTATGAGCGCATGATTTCGAATCTAGGGATCCGCTGGCTCCGACGGATCCAGGAAATCCCCGATCATTCCCTGATCTTTGCCAGGCCGGGACGTAAGGCCTGTTTGTCGAAAACCGACAAATGGGATCAATGATTCCTGTCCGAACACCACGTCTACGCCGTTAACATCCGAACGAAGTGTTTGTTTTCACGTGTCTTACCAGTTCACGGCTATCGAGGTGCGCTGCCGCGCGCCGAAACGACTCCCACGAAGGACGGATGCATGAAGAAGTCGACACTCCGCACGGGAACGGTCGCTGCTCTGCTGACCGGAAGCGTCCTGTTGCTCTCCGCTGCCCCCGCCTCGGCCGACCCGGGAAGCCTCGGTAGCGGTGGCAGTAGCGGGAGCTCCGGCAGCCTGGGAAGCGCAGGAAGCATCAGCAGCGGATCAGCCGCCCTCCCCATTCCGAGTCCGGCAGGCCTGATCGCGCTGGCAGCAGCGAGCACTCAGACCGGAAAGCCCTACCAATGGGGCGGAGTCGGGCCGAACTCGTGGGACTGCTCCGGGCTGGTGCAATGGGCGTTTCGGCAGGCCGGAGTGAATCTGCCACGGACCAGCCAACAGCAGGCCAACGTCGGACAGCCGGTTCCTCGGTGGGCCCTCGCGCCCGGCGACGTCATCACCTTCTACCCCGGTGCGACGCACGTCGGCATCTACGCCGGATTCGGAATGGTGTTCAACGCCTACGGAGTTGGTGTTCCGACCGGACTGACGCCGCTGGCGGATCTGCCGATCAACAACATCCGCAGGTTCTAGAACCTGCACAGAACCTTCACAAGTCCTCCCAGGTTCATCCACGAGGGCCGAATACAGTCAGTTCCATGAGTCAGCGAAGAGTGCTCGTGGTCGACGACGAGGTCAGTATCTGCGAGTCCATCGCAGCGAGGCTGCGTGCCGAGGGCTACGACGTCGAGTTGGCATTCGACGGCCCCAGCGCTGTGACCCGCTGCGAGCAGATGGATGCCGACCTAGTGGTGCTCGACGTGATGATGCCGGGATTCGACGGCCTCGAAGTTTGCCGCCGCATCCAGGCCGTGCGCCCGGTGCCCGTGCTGATGTTGACCGCTCGTGCCGATGAAACCGACATGCTGATCGGTCTCGGCGTCGGGGCCGACGATTATCTGAGCAAGCCGTTCAGCATGCGTGTCCTCGTCGCCCGTGTTCAGGCATTGCTTCGGCGCGCTGATCGTGCGGAGCACGCTGCTCGCCCGGTGGCCGACTTGCTCGAGTTCGGCGACGTCGTGATCGACCTGACCGAACGTCGAGTGCGTCGTGATACGCAGGAAGTCCACCTGACTCGCACCGAATTCGATCTCATCGCCTACCTGGCGGAGCGGCCGCGAGCGGCGATCCCGCGGGAGTCGCTGCTCGAGGAGATCTGGGGCTGGGGTGAGGGAGCGGGTAGTCGGACCGTCGACAGCCACGTCAAGGCTCTACGACGCAAGCTCGGACCTTCCGTGATCCGGACCGTTCACGGCGTCGGGTACGCCTGGGACGTGCCGCGATGAGCGGCGTCGACCGACTCTTTGCACGGTGGCCGCGGCCGCTGGACCCGATGCGATCGTTCAAAGTGAAGGTCGGCCTCCTGGTTGTCGCAGCGCTGTTGTTCGCCGCGGGCGGTTTCTGGCTGACGTCGCAACAACCGTTTCGTTTTGCTCTCCTGACGGCGTTGGTTGTCGCTCTCGGAGTTACACAAGTGCTCGCACACGGAATGACGTCACCGCTTCGCGAGATGACGGCCGCGGCGAAGGCGATGGCGCGCGGCGATTATTCGCGGCGGGTGCGAGCGACTTCCCGCGACGAGGTAGGCGAACTCGCCCATGCGTTCAATCGGATGGCCGAGGACCTCGGGGCCGACGACCGGTACCGCCGCGAGTTGATCGGCAACGTCTCCCACGAATTACGGACGCCCATCACCGCTTTGCAAGCCATGCTCGAAAACGTTGTCGACGGTGTCGAAGAACCGGATCCGGCGATGATGAAATCGGCGTTGCGGCAGACGGAACGACTGGGAGCGCTGGTGGCCGACCTTCTCGACCTCTCGAAACTCGAGGGTGGCGCCATGCCGTTGAAGCGCCGCCGTTTCGAGGTCGAGCCGTTCCTACGTGAGCTGTCGAGTGTGAGTGCGGGCGACATCGAGATAGACGTCAAGCCTCCGAAATTGTCCGTGGTAGCCGATCCGGATCGCCTCCATCAGGTGGTGACCAACCTGGTGGACAACGCGGTTCAGCACGGGAACGTCGACACGAAAGTTGTCATCCGAGTACGTACCGGCAGTGCAGGGGAGTTGGTGCTCGATGTCCACGACGACGGCCCCGGCATCGAGCCACACGCCCGTGAGCGAGTGTTCGACCGCTTCATCCGCGGCGGATCGACCGACGGGGGTACCGGGCTGGGTCTCGCGATCGCGAAGTGGGCGGTCGAATTACATGACGGCAGGATCGCCGTCGTCGATGCCCCGTCTGGCTGCTGCATTCGAGTAGTGCTGCCGCAGAGCTGAATCAAAGTTTCCAACGAGATCGAGAGATCTCGCGATGGCGCATGCCTTCATCAGGCATTCGCCCGTAGTTCCGAACCCGAAATTTGAACCCGAAACATGGGAGATCACATGAGCGCTCCAATAGTCATTCCGCCGAAAGCGCCGATACCGGTTGCAAAACCCAAGCGACCCAGCCGGTTCTGGCGTCCCGATCGCACGTCGATGGCCACCCGCTCGATGCTCGTCGGCGCGAGCGGCGTTGGGGCGCTGGCGGCCCTGATCCTCGATCCAGGGTTCGTGAGTATCGCGTACGTGATCGTCGGTGTCGGCGTGGTGATCGTGTTCGGGATTCTGACGCCGCCGCGGATGTCTACGACGCAGTGGGCCGCCGCGATGGGGATGCTCGCACTTCTGGGCGTTGCCGCCGTTCGCGGTGCGGAGTGGTTGGTGTTCCTCTGCGTCGTAGCTGCGTGGGTTCTGTTCACGTGGACTCTGATCGGCGGGCGGACGTGGACCGGAATATTTCTGGGAACGTTCGCTCCCTGGCGGGCACCCCACCGGACGGTCAACTTCGTTCGTCGTCGAAAACTTGCTACCCGCTCCGCTCCGCGGGTGCCGGCGGCGCGAGTTGTCGTCGTGAGCGCAGTGTCGATTCTTCTCCTGCTGATTTTCGGATCTTTGTTCGTGAGTGCGGATCCGGAGTTCGCGAAGATCTTCGGCGGCTTCGCTCCTGCCATCTCGGTGTCGAACCCGGGGGCACGGATCTTTGCCGGCGTGGTGATGGCGTTCGGCACGCTGGTTGCGGTGTACCTGCGTCGCAGAACGCCGACGGTGGACGCGTTTGCACCTGCGCCGGCGACGCCGTTGCCGATGTGGGAGTGGGCGGTCCCGCTCGGAGTACTCAACGTGCTGTTCCTCGGTTTTGTTGCAGTACAGACGAAGACGCTGTTCGGGGGAGACGAGCACGTACAGGTGACCGATGGACTGACCTACGCGGACTACGCGCGTGAGGGTTTCTGGCAGCTCATGGCGGTTACCGTGCTGACGCTGCTCGTCATCGCCGTCGCAGTGCGGTACATCGACCGCCGCGACGCTGGATCGAGGCGTCTTGCCCGCGGACTGCTGGGTGCCCTGTGTGTCTTCAGCCTGGTGATCGTGGCGTCTGCTGTGCACCGGATGTGGTTGTACGAGAATCAGTACGGTTTCACGGTGCTCCGGGTCAGCGTCTTCGCGACAGAACTGCTTCTGGGCTTCGTGTTCGTGTTGTTGCTCGTCGCAGGTATTCGGATGTCCGGAAAGTGGCTGCCCACAGCTGTTCTCGCCACTTCGGCCGTCGCGCTGCTTGCCTTCGCGGTGTTCAACCCCGATGCGTACATCGCGCAAAAGAACGTGGAGCGGTTCGAGGGCGGCAAGAGCATAGACGTTTCCTACTTACGCGGGCTCTCCGTCGACGCGGTACCTGCCTTGGATCGTCTACCGGAACCGCAGCGTTCATGTGCCTTGAGCAGATATCGATTCGGAGTGCCGGGCACCACTGCGCCCTGGGAGTTCAACGCAGCGCGTGAGAAGGCGCGCGACATCCTGGAAGCTCGCCCGGTCGGTCCGTGCCTGCAGATGTACACGGTCGGATAGACGCAGGGCGATTGTGCAGCCGCACGGCAGATATCGCGCGCGGCTGCACAATCGGCGAGCGTCGCCTGTTCGATCAGTGCACGGCGAGTGAGATTTTCTCCCGTTCCTCCGCGGACATTACGTCGCGGGTGGAGCGTAAGTCGATCGTCACGCTGTTGAGTTTGCCGCCGTAGCGGAACGTGCCCTTGTCCGCGAACTCTTCCGCGACCGGGCTTCCCCGGTTGATGCCGACGTCGAGCTGTTCGTTCATGCTGAAGATCGCCCGAGTGGTCTTCTCGATCCGGCCCTCGGAGACCACCTCGTCGTCGACGCTCAGGGTTGCGGTTCCACCCTTGCCGATTCCGCCGCCGTCGTACTCGAAGTGGACGGACACCTCGCGTGCATTGGGTGCCAGCGGGTTGCGCCCGCGCACGAAGGTCCGACCACCGCCGCTGAAGTTGTAGCAGTAGACGGGGACGGAATCGAGTATGTACAAAGCGAATCCGCCGAACCGGCCACCGAGGCTGACCAGCATGCCGTCGGCGACGCTACCCAGACTCGCGATCAGCGTGTACGAGCGGTTGAAGAACGTCGGCGCGGCTTTCTCGACCAGACCGTTCATGTGTGGGTACAGCGTGAGGGTCTTGCGGCCCATCATCGGATGCGGGGGGCGTGATTCCGCGGTGGCGTGGCGACCGACCGTTCTGTCGTCCAGCGGCAACACCTGATATTTGGCCGCCTCGACGAGGAACTTTTCCTTGAGCCGGGCCAGGATCTCGGGATGCTCGTCCGCGAGATCGCGGGCCTGCGACCAGTCGACCGAGGTGTCGTACAGCTCCCAACGGTCTTCGCTCATCGGTGTGAGCTCGAGGCCGTGAGTGGCCATCAGCCAGGGTGCGCGGTGGGCCGTGACTGCGGTCCAACCGTGATCGTAGATTCCGCGGTTGCCGAAGATCTCGAAATACTGTGTGGTGTGGCGCTCTTCGGCGTCGGGCTCGGCGAAGGTGTAGTTCATTGCCACGCCTTCCATCGGTTTCTGGGTGACCCCGTCGACGCTGGTCGGTGCCGGAATACCGGCAGCTTCCAGGATTGTCGGCGTGATGTCGACGCAGTGATGCCATTGCTCCCTGACGCCTGGCTTGTCGATCCCCTTGGGCCAGTGGGCGATCAGACCGTTTCGGGTACCGCCGTAGTGGGACGCAACCTGCTTGGCCCACTGGTACGGGGTGTCGAGAGCCAGAGCCCACGACGCCGGATAGTGCGGGTAGCTGGTTTCGGTCCCCAATTCGTCGTAGCGCGCCAGTACGTCGGATGTCGCACTCTTGTAACCGTTGAGGCCGGCGAGGTAGTTGAACGAGCCCTCCATGCCGCCCTCGGCGGAGGCGCCGTTGTCACCCATCATGTAGAGCACCAGAGTGTTGTCGAGTACACCCATTTCCTGCAACCGGTCGACGAGCCTGCCTACCTCGTCGTCGGTGTGCTCGAGAAATGCCGCGTACAACTCCATCAAACGGGCCGAGACCTTCTTCTGGTCGTCGTCGAGTTCGTCCCAGTGTGGGAGCCCCGGAGCCCACGGGGCCAACTCGGTGTCAGGAGCGACGACGCCCAGTTCCTTCTGCTTGTGGAGGGTGATCTCACGTTGGCGATCCCACCCGTGATCGAATTCGCCGACGTACTTGTCCAGGTAGCGGTCCGGGACCTGAAGTGGAGCGTGGCACGCGCCGAAGGGGAGGTAGCAGAACCACGGCTTGTCCGGGTCCATCGTGTTGACGCCCTCGACCCATTCGATCGCGTGGTCGACGAGATCTTCGGACAGGTGGTAACCCTCCTGTGGCGTCTTGGGTAAGTCGACCATCGTGAAGTCCTCGTAGAGAACCGGGGTGAACTGATCGGACTCGGCACCGAGAAAACCGTAGAACTTGTCGAAACCCTCACGGACCGGCCACCGATCGAACGGCCCGGCAGCGGTGGTCTCCCACGTCGGGGTCTGGTGCATCTTGCCGAAAGCGCCCGTCGCATAGCCGTTTCCCTGCAGGACGCGTGCGACCGTGGCGGCAGAGGCAGGGCGGGTACCGTTGTATCCCGGTGCCGCGTTGGCCATTTCGGAGATGACACCCATACCGACACTGTGGTGGTTGCGCCCCGTCAGTGTGGCGGCACGCGTCGGCGAGCACAGAGCCGTGGTGTGGAATCGGCTGTATTTCACGCCGGTTTCGGCCAAACGCTCGGCGGTGGGCGTGCGGCACGGGCCACCGAACGCGGAGGGTGCGCCGAATCCGACGTCGTCGATCATGATCAGCAGCACGTTCGGGGCCCCGGCCGGCGGGCGAAGCGGTTCCGGGCGGGTGTACGGGGGATTCTGATCGGGGTAGTACACGGCGGCCGCGACGTTCGGCGTCTCGGGAATGATCGGGATGGAATGGCGATTCACCAGCAGGCTCCTTGGCGTATGCAAAACCGGGTCGATTAAGCAGTCGTCTTAATCTGGAGCGTATCGATCGGAATTCAGTTGGCGGCGTAGGTCTCGCTGACTGGGATAATCAACCCTGTGAGTGGTTAAGGAGTCCCTGCACTCCCTAACCGCGCACAGGGGGTGGGTCTTGCGGAATTAAGTCAGTGACTTATATGGTCGGTGCATGCCCGCCTCGTTGGATGCCAAGAACGCCATGATCGCCGTCGCCGAGCGGATGTTCGCCGAGCACGGTATTCACGAAGTGTCCATGCGGGACGTGGCGACTGCGGCCGGGCAGCGCAACAACTCTGCAGTTCAGTATCACTTCGGTGGGCGAGACGGTCTGGTGCTGGCCGTATTCCGGCATCGGATGGATCAGATCAATGCCGCGCGACTGACGTATCTGGACGACGTCGACGCCAGTGGGCGGACCGACCTGGTCCGTGCTTTGGTCGAAGCCTTCCTGTATCCGCTGGCCGATTTCATGACGACGGTCGACGGGTCCAACTATGCGCGGTTCATCGCGAGAATTTCACCGTCAGTGGATACACAGAGTGCTGAGTTTCGCGAGGTCAGTGAAGGAATCAACGAGGTTGTCGGCAGGTTGACGCGGGCATTGCCACATCTGCCCCGCCGCGTCGCGGTGGAACGGATCGATCTGACGTTCAACATGAGCGTCTCCGCTCTGGCAATCTTCGAGCAGCGCCGCGAAGACGAAAACCCGGTTGTGCAGGCAGATTTCGATACGACGGTGGATCATCTGGTCGATCTCACGGTAGGAGCACTGACCGCACCCCAAAGCGCACACAAACGCACACGAGCAAAGCGGCTGCATGCGTCGACTGACGTGTGACCCCGCGACACGACACGACAGGACGGAGTCATTCGATGGCTACCCTTACATCATCACGAACAGTCCAAATCGGCAATCACACAATCGAATTCGGACCACGCGGAATGAGGCGTAATCCGGAAGGCGTTGAATCGAGGCCGTACGAGCGGTTCACTCTCACACCCGTCACACCGTTCATCGGTGCCGAGATCAGCGATATCGACTTGCGTGATCCGTCGGAGGAGCAGATCGAGGACGTGCGCCGGGCCCTCCTCGAATGGAAGGTCGTGTTCTTTCGGGACCAGCCGATTTCGAGCTTGAATCATCGTGACTTCGCGGCCCATTGGGGTGAACTGGAGGTTCATCCACTTCTCCCGCAGGGAGAGGTCCCGGCAGTCGTCAGATTCGAACGCGGTGAGGACAGTCCAGGAACGGAGAACATCTGGCACGTCGACGTCACCTGGACGAAGACGCCGCCGCTCGGTTCAGTACTTCGGGCGATCGACGTACCGCCTGCCGGTGGTGACACGCTCTGGGCCGATATGGGTAACGCCTTCGACTGCCTCCCCGACGAGATCAAGGACTTGATCGACGGCAAGGACGCCATCCACGATTTTGTGCCGTCCTTCGGACGCGGCATGAGCCCGGAGAAGTTGGAGCAGATGAAGGAGCAGTACCCGCCGGTTCTGCATCCGATGGTGCGTAAGCATCCGGAGACCGGGCGTAAGACTCTGTTCGTCAACAGCCTCTTCACCACCCACATTCCGGATATGGATCCTGTCGAAGGCAACGATCTGCTCAACCTATTGTTCGCGCAGGTCAAGGTCCCGGACTTTCAGTGCCGCTTCAAGTGGGCGCCGAATTCCATTGCCTTCTGGGACAACCGGGCCACCCAGCACTACGCTGCGAGCGACTACTTCCCTCATCGCCGCGTCATGGAGCGGGTGGCCATCCTGGGGGACCGGCCCTTCTGATCTACTCCTGCGGAATGCGGATGATGCACCGGAAGCCGACGTGGCAGGTCGAGGACTCCTCGGATTCGCCCTGCCGCGCGGCAGGGCGATATCGCAAGCAGTAGTTCGGTGCACACAGATGTGAGCCGCCCTTGATCACCCGTCGTGCGTAGGGTTCGCCGGCCAAGGCCTCGGTGGCGAACTCCGCGCGGGGATTGCGAGGAATGCAGCACGACGAGGCCGGCGCGACGTTCTTGGAACTGTGGGCGTGGTCGGACGTGTAGTGATCGGCCGTCCATTCCCACACGTTCCCGGCCATGTCGAGCAGTCCGTAGCCGTTTGGCCGGAACTTTCCGACCGGAGCGGTGCGCTCGTACCCGTCCTCGAGGAGGTTCTCCCAGGGGAACTGGCCCTGCCACACGTTGCCACCGGGCCGCCCGCCCGGAGAGTCGTGATCGCCCCACACGTAGGCCTGGCGATCGAGTCCGCCGCGGGCGGCAAACTCCCACTCGGCCTCGGTCGGGAGTTCCTTGCCGGCCCACGCGGCGTAGGCCTGGGCGTCGAAGTACGACACGTGGGTGACGGGGTGCCGTTCACGTCCCCCGATGTTGCTGTCGGCGCCCTCGGGATGGCGCCAATCGGCTCCGGGGGTGAACGACCACCACTGGGTGTAGTCGTCGAGTGAAACCGGGCCGGGTGGCGAATTGAAGACCAACGATCCCGGGACGAGGAGGGCTGGATCGGCGTCGGGATAGTCGGCGGCATCCGGGGCGATTTCAGCAGTGGTGACGTGGCCGGTTGCCTTCACGAAGCGTCGGAACTCGGCGACTGTCACCGCCGTCGTGTCCATCCAGAATCCGTCGACGGTGACCTGGTGAACTGGGCGTTCTTCCGGATAGAAGTCTTCGGAGCCCATCCAGTACGTCCCACCCGGGATCAAAGACATGTTCTTCGGGGGAGTTGCCGTGGAGTGAGGCGTCGTCATGAATTCAAGAATGGCACGTTGGTCACGCCGATGTGGGGAGAGTCCCACCTGGTGCCCTCGGCAGGATTCGAACCTGCGACCCTTCCTTTAGGAGAGGAATGCTCTATCCCCTGAGCTACGAGGGCGGGGAGCGTACCGACAAGCGCTGAAAACCCTGTGCTGCCGGGGTTTTCGCTTCCCGATACTGCTGTTGCATCCGCTCGACCTGTCGGCACGAAGCCTCGGGCGTCACAGCTGCGCTAGTCAGTGTAGCGGCCCGCCGACGAGGTCGCGAAGTCGACGGTATCGCCGGGTGCAAGCAGGAGCCGAACCGATCGCACTGATCGCAATGGTGGTCACCGCGGAGCAGGCACGGCATGGTGCGGGAATGACCCGCAGAATCCGCTTCAACGCCTTTGCCATGAACTGCGTCGCCCACCAATCGCCAGGTCTGTGGCGCCACCCGGAGGACCAGTCGTCCAGGTACACGGATCTGAGGTACTGGACGGAATTGGCGAAGCTCCTCGAGCGTGGACGATTCGACGGGCTGTTCCTGGCCGATGTGTTGGGAACCTACGACGTGTACGGCGGCAATCACGACGCAGCGCTGCGGCAGGGCGCGCAGGTACCGGTCTCGGACCCGCTACTGCTGGCGTCGGCGATGGCTGCCGTGACCGAGCACTTGGGCTTCGGTATCACCGCAGGTACAGCTTTCGAGCATCCGTACCCGTTTGCTCGGCGCTTGAGCACCCTCGACCACCTGACGAACGGGCGAATCGGGTGGAACGTGGTCACCGGATACCTCCCGTCGGCCGCACGGAACATGGGCGAGGACGACCAACTCCAGCACGACGATCGCTACGACCACGCGGACGAGTACCTCGAAGTTCTCTACAAGTTGTGGGAAACGTCGTGGGAAGACGACGCGGTGGTGCGTGACAGAACCACCGGGGTCTACACGGACCCCTCTAAAGTTCATCCGATCGAGCACGAAGGCAAGCACTTCACGGTTCCGGGCATCCACATCTCCGAACCTTCTCCGCAGCGGACGCCGGTCATCTTCCAGGCCGGCGCGTCGCCACGCGGGGTTCGGTTCGCCGCCGAGAATGCCGAGGCGATCTTTGTGGGTGCACCGACAAAGGCGATTCTCAAAGACACCGTTGCCCGAATCCGAAACGAACTGACGAAGGTCGGGCGCGATCCGTACTCGGCCCGCATCTACACACTGTTGACGATCATCACCGACCGAACCCCCGAGTTGGCCCAGGCGAAGCTCGAGGACTACCGCAGCTACGCGAGTAGTGAAGGCGCGCTCGTTTTCACCTCGGGGTGGATGGGAATCGACCTCTCCGGATACCGAGCGGACGAGCCGATCGGGAACGTCGAGAGCAACGCCATTCAATCCGCGGTCGCATCGTTTCGTCAGGCCGACGAGAAAGGTGGCGAATGGACGGTGGGGGACATCGCGGAGTGGGCGGGTATCGGCGGGCTGGGCCCGATCGTCGTCGGTTCCGGCGCGGAGGTCGCCGACGAGTTGCAGGAGTGGGTCGCCGAGACCGATGTCGACGGCTTCAATCTCGCGTACGCGGTGACTCCCGGAACCTTCGAAGACATTGTGGAGCATGTGATTCCGGAGCTGACGAGGAGGGGCGCCTACCAGAGCGACTACGAAGCGGGGACGCTGCGCAACAAATTGTTCGGGCGAGGGGACAGACTGCCGCGCGAACACCGAGGACGGAGCTTCGACCGGATCCGCACTGCCGGCTGAGTGGGGATCTCAGGACCAGCCGGACCCCGGCACGTGCACCGAGGTGGTGAGGTCGATCGCCTCGATGTCCGAAGACCTCAGTTCCTCACCACACGCACTACAACCCAGCCTTGCTTCGAACCGCTTTCCACACGCCTTGTGATGGAGAACGATGTCCGGACCGTCCGCGGATCTGAACCAGCGCTGACCCCACGAGATCATGCACATCACGACGGGGAAGTACGCGGTTCCCTTGTCGGTGAGTCGATACTCCGACCACTGTGGGCGATCCGGAAGCGGCCGCGTTTCCATCACACCGATCTCGGTGAGGTGCTTCAACCGATCGGCGACGATTGCCGGCGGCGCACCGGTGATCTCGGCGAACTCTCCGTAGCGACGGGCACCGCGGAAAGCTGCCCCGATGATCGCTGCCGACCAGCGATTGCCGACGAGTTCCATCGTGTGAGCCAGGATTTCCGGTCGGCGTTCGGACTTGGTGGAGCGGCGCCTCGACGTTGCTTCGGGCACACTGCGTGAGAAGTCCCCACTCGGCCCCATTTGGGAGTCCAGGGATCTCACGTCGACGTCCTCGCCGCACTCCTTGCAACGCAGGATCGGAGTGAAGTCGTTTCCGCAGGTGCTGTGCCGTAGTGGCGGTAGTGGCGCGGTTTCATTCGGTGCCCACTGCTTCTCCCACGACCACATGGTGATGAGGACCGGCCAGATCGACTGGCCTTTGCGAGTGACCGAGTATTCGTGCCTTGGCGGGTTCTGCTGGTACTCCCGGCGCTCGAGCATTCCGCCGGCCGTCAGGACTGCCAAACGTGAGGACAGCACCGAGTTGGAGATTCCCCCGAGAGCCAGCCAGTCGTTGTATCGACGCGACCCCAAAAGGGCGAACCGCAGAATCCAGAGGTTCCACTCGTCTCCCAGTAGCCCGAGCGTGACCGCCAGTGCGTTGGGTCCGCCCGCAGGCAACTCGGTGACGCCCACCGACGGCGTGGGTGTCGGAGATCCGGCCGACGCCGAAGATCCGGTTGCATTCACTCGTACCACCCCGAAATCATAGGCCGCGAACCCTGCGGCACCGCGAGACCGTACCGAGTGGTCTGCAGAAAGAGTCGGGAATCACTCGATACGGGCAATGAGTAACGCTTCCTGGGTGATTTGGCAGATCTGGAGTCCGGACTGATCGAAGACCGCGGCATTCACGACTGCTCTGCCGGCATGAGCAGTGGGCGTCGAATGCTCGAAGAGGAGCCACTCGTCCGCTCGCACGGGACGCTGAAACCACATCGTGTGATCGAGGGACACGCCCGTCCAATCCGTATCGAGCGAGTGCTCCTGCCCGATGTCGTAGCCGTGCGGCGTCAGCGCGGTTGCCATCAGCATCAGATCACTGGCATAGGCGAGAGCAGCGACGTGAATCAGCGGATCGTCGCTCAGTCGCTGAGCCGAACGCATCCAGATGTTGCGCGGAGGCGCCGCCGAATGCGTCGTGGGGGACTGCGAATCGATGGGGGACACACGAATCTCGATGGCGGAGAACTCCTCCCACACCTCACCCAGCCCACCGTCTGCCTCGGCCAACTCCTGCAACGTCACGCACTCAGCGGGCGGGAGCGCGGCGGGTACGGCTCGACTGTGAGTGATACCCTCGTCGATCGAGGAGGCTGATACCGTCGAACGGCAGACGAGTCGTCCGTCCTGGTGGACGTCGACGCCTCTGGTGGACAGGCGTTTTCCGTCCCGAAGGCGATCTACCGAGAACTCGGTCGCGCGATTCGTCGACCCCGGGCGAAGGAAGTGCGTGTGGACGGAACTGATCGCTTTGCCGTCGGTAACCGTGTGCCCGGCTGCGAGAATCGACTGGGCGACCAGTTGGCCGCCGAACAACTGAGGT
Source organism: Rhodococcus sp. FW305-130 (assembly GCF_058788335.1). Taxonomy (NCBI): domain Bacteria; kingdom Bacillati; phylum Actinomycetota; class Actinomycetes; order Mycobacteriales; family Nocardiaceae; genus Rhodococcus; species Rhodococcus sp. FW305-130. Next base: position 897,095 of record NZ_JBYTAP010000001.1, read on the forward strand.
AGCCGAACACCGTCGTTCGACCCTTGCCACCGGTCCGGGCCGGTCGATTCCAGATCGAAGACGTCGGCGAGACCACTCGTGGGGGCGCTCACGACGCGTGGTTTCGTGCCGGACGGGGCGGACGGGGAAAGAAGCCACTGGTCCGGGCGACGTAGTCGTCGTAGGCCTGGCCTTTGCTCTTGCGCATGCCTCGTTCGAGCAAGGCCTTACCGCTGTAGCTCACCAGTAGTTTGATCATGACGATCGGCGAGACGATCGTGATCAGCGCCAATGGATCACCAAGCGCGAGGATGAACAGTCCGACCCAGACACATGCGTCGCCGAAGTAGTTGGGATGCCGGGTCCAGGCCCAGAGTCCACGATCCATCACCATTCCCGAATTGGCCGGATCTGCCTTGAATCGGGAAAGTTGGTAGTCACCAACCGATTCGAAGACGAAGCCGACGGTCCAGACTGCGATGCCGATCGCGCCGATGACTCCGAGGGCGCGAAACTCGTACATCGCGAACTGGACGGGCAGCGACACCACGAGAATGAGAACGCCCTGGAGGCCGTAGATTTTGCGAATCAGGAACGGAACCAGCGGTCCCTGTTGATGTTTGAGTAGGGCAGTGTAGCGCTTGTCCTGCCCGTGCCCACGGTTTCGGAAACCGATGTAGAGGCCGAGTCGCATTCCCCACACCACGGTCAGTGCCAGCACCACGAGGCGACGCAGATCGTTGCCGTCCGATCCGATGGACGTCAGGTACGAGACGACGGCGACGACGGCGAAGCCAGGCCCCCAACAGATGTCGATGATCGAGTGATTGTTCATCCGGATGGCTACGGCCATCACGACTGCGATGAAGACGAGTACGGCGAGTGCGCTCACACCGAAGTTCAGTGCAAGGTCGCCCAATGGGATGTCGGTCATGCGCGCGCTTTCTGATTGTGGTGGTCGAGCAGTTCGGAAGCGAAGTCCGCGAAGGCTTCCTGTGCGCTCGGATAGGTGTGAGGAGTGCCGAGCCGGCTGGTCACGAGCAGTGCGTCGAGCGCTTTGGCATCGAGTTCTGTGGTGGTGGGCAAGAATTCGGTCGAGCCCTCGACGGCGTCGGCCGAACGCACTCCGTTACCTGCGGTGACGATCACCTGCCCGTTGGTCGTGGACTCGGGATCGACGAGAGCAGTGACCACCGGGGCTACCAGGTCGGCCCCCATGATGTCGATGAATCGTGGGTCCATTCCGGACTCGGTCATCTGCGTAGTGGCATAGGGCAGTACGACATTGGTGAACACATTGCGACTCGCGCCTTCGCCGGCCGCGGTGCGGCCCAGTGCGATGACGGCACCCTTACTGGCGGCGTAGGCGGACACGGTGGGTTCGCCGTGCAGTCCTGCGGTCGAGGCAATCATCACGATGCGCCCGAATCCGGCTTCGCGCATCACTCGGGAGGCTTCAGCGGCAACCAGCGCGGTCCCGACGACGTTTGTCGTGATGACGGTGCTGAGGTTCTCGGCGGTGGTGCGATGGAGCATCTGTGGACCGCTGACCGCGGCGCTGGTGATGCAGAAGTCGAGTCGTCCGAACCGAGTGAGAGCGTCGTCCACCAACTTTCGACCGACCTCGGGGTCGGTGACGTCGTCGTGGTTGGCGACGGCGTGGCCACCGGCTTCGAGGATTTCGTCGACGACCTGATCTGCAGGGCCCCGGCCGCTCCCGTCGAGTGTGCGATTTCGATTGTTGACGATCACCGTGACCCCTCGGCTCGCGAGATGCAGTGCGACGGCACGGCCGAGGCCCTTACCCCCTCCCGTGACGACGGCAACGCGGCCCGAGAGTGAACTGGCGGTCACGAGGCGATCCGTTCGACGAGCACCGCGACTCCGACACCGGCGGCGCCGCTGACCGCGGCCACACCGTAGCGCCCGTCGCTCCGTACCAGTTCGTCGACGCACGCGCCGACGAGAATTCCCCCGGTGGCGCCGAATGCATGGCCCATCGCCATCGTGCCGCCGTTGGGGTTCATGCGGTCCGGCCCGGCGTCAAGATCGCGGCGGAACCGTAGGCAGAGCGCGGAGAAGGCCTCTGCGAACTCGAACACGTCGATGTCCTGTGGACGAAGCCCGGCTCGAGCGATGACTGCCTCCACGGCGCTCTGACCAGCCGTGAGCATGAGAACCGGATTCACCGAAGTCGAGGCGGATCCGATGATCCGTGCGCGAGGGGTCAGGCCGGCTCTGGCCGCGGCTTTCTCGGATCCGAGGAGTAGTAGTGCTGCGCCGTCGGCCATGGCGGGAGAGGATCCGACGGTGTGCAGGTGTTCGATCTTGCCGACCTCAGGGTAGGCGGCGAGCGCGAGTGCATCCTGACCGGCGGCGCCGAGCCCTTCGAAGGCCGGAGGCAGCGCGGCGAGTCCCTCTGCCGTCGTCTCTGCCCTGACCAGTTCGTCGTGCGCGATTCCGGCTTCACCATTTCTGCCGGGAACGGGCACAACGGACCGCTCGAATGCGCCGTTGCGCCAGGCCTCGGCAGCCTTGTGCTGGGTTTCGACGCCGTACGCATCCAACTCGTCGCGGGAGTACCCCTCGATCGTGGCATTCAAGTCGGCGGCAACACCCATATGGATGGAGCCGATCTGCGCGATGGTTGCCGGGTCGGTCCACAGCGGTCCGCGATCACTGAACATCGGAGTGCGGGAGACGCTTTCGACGCCACCGGCCACGACGAGGGAGACGTCGTCGCTGCGAATGCGGGCTGCGCTCTGGCCGACTGCGTCGACGCCGGATGCGCAGAAACGATTGAGGGTCGCGCCGGGAACGGAATCGCCCCAACCGGCAAGGAGTGCGGCAGTTCTCGCGATGTTCGCGCCCTGCTCGTCCACCTGCGATGCGCAACCGAGAACGACGTCGTCGATCTGTTCTGCGGCGAGGTTCGTTCGACCCTGCAAAGCCTTGGCCAGGTGGACGACAAGATCGACTGGGCTGTGTTCGTGGAGGGCACCTCGCGTCGATGCTCGGCCGCGCGGTGTGCGCACGTAGTCGAGGACAAAAGCATCAGTCATTTTCAACCCTTCAATTAGTAGAGTTACTCTGCTAGTTGTAGTACGGTTGCGATGAAATTACAACCGCCGATGCACGGGTATCTCGGTGACGTCACCGATGCCGGATCGGCAAGGGGAGAGGTCATGACTGTTTCGAACATTTGGATTCTCGGCGGGTACCAATCCGACTTCGCACGGAACTTCACCCGTGAGGAACTCGATTTCGCGAACCTTGCCGAAGAGGTGGTGAACCACACCCTGGCCGCGGCGAAGGTTCCTGCCGCCGACATCGAGGTGATCCACGTCGGTAATGCCTTCGGTCAATTGTTTGCCGGCCAAGGTCAGCTGGGTGCGATGCCCGCCACCGTGCATCCAGATCTATGGGGTGTGCCCTCGTCCCGGCACGAGGCGGCGTGCGCATCGGGCAGTATCGCTGTACTCGCCGCGATGGCAGACCTGCGCGCCGGCAACTACGACGCGGCTCTGGTGATGGGTATCGAACTGGAGAAGACGGTTCCGGGTGATGACGCGGCCGGACATCTGGGCGCTGCAGCCTGGGTCGGACACGAAGGTCAGGAAGCAAAATTCATGTGGCCGTACATGTTCGATCGTGTGTCGAAGGAGTACGGGCGGCGCTACGGGATCGACGAATCTCACCTTCGCGCGATCTCGCAGATCAATTTCGCGAACGCGAAGAACAACCCCAATGCACAGACACGCGGTTGGGCGGTACCCGATCTGCTCGGGAATGCAGGCGGCGACGACGCCACCAATCCTGTTGTGGAAGGCGGTGTTCGACGATTCGATTGCAGCCAGGTGACCGACGGTGGCGCCGGGGTTGTGCTGGTGACGGACAAGTACCTCCGTGAGCATCCTGATGCCGCGGCGACTCCGCTGGCCCAGATCGCGGGCTGGGGTCACCGGACTGTTGGTTTAGGTCTCGAGCAGAAGCTGGCCCGTGACGCCGATAATCCCTACGTGATGCCACACGTTCGGGATGCGGTGATGGGTGCCTTCTCCCGGGCCGGAGTCGACCTGGCCGGGATAGACGGGATCGAAACACATGATTGTTTCACGGCGAGTGAGTATCTCGCGATCGACCACATCGGTCTGACCGCGCCCGGCGAGTCGTGGAAAGCCATCGAGAGTAGTGACATCGCCATGGGCGGCAAGCTACCGATCAACCCCAGCGGCGGTCTGATCGGCGGTGGTCATCCGGTGGGTGCCAGTGGTGTTCGAATGCTTCTCGACGCGGCCCATCAGGTGACGGGAACGGCCGGCGGTTTCCAAGTCGAGGGTGCGAGCCGCTTTGCGACGCTCAACTTCGGTGGAAGTACGGCCACCACCGTCAGTTTTGTCGTCGACGCAGTTTCCTGAAAGTGCAGCCCAGCCTTTCCCCATCAGTCGAAAAGAGAATTCCATGGACGTCGAAATCGTAGGCAAGTTGTTGTCCACCCTTCCCGCCGATGACGATCACCCGTATCGCACCGGCCCGTGGCAACCCCAGACCACCGAGTTCAAAGCGGACAACCTCGAAGTCGTATTCGGTGAGGTTCCGAAAGACCTCGACGGTGTCTACCTGCGCAACACCGAGAATCCGCTCCATCCCTCGATGAAGGCTTATCACCCGTTCGACGGCGACGGAATGATTCACATCGTGGGCTTTCGTGACGGAGAGTCGTTCTACCGCAATCGATTCGTACGGACTGACGGGTTGGCGGCCGAGCAGGATGCCGGCGGCGCCTTGTGGGCCGGACTCGCCGAGTCTCCCAAACTCAGTCGCCCCGAGGGCGGCAAGGGTGCGCGCACCCGGATGAAGGACGCGTCCAGCACCGACGTCGTCGTTCACCGGGGGACTGCTCTCACCAGCTTCTACCAGTGCGGAGATCTGTATCGTCTCGATCCGATGTCGGCGGAGACACTCGGAAAGGAAAGCTGGAACGGCAAGTTCCCCTTCGAATGGGGTGTGTCCGCGCATCCGAAGGTGGACGACAAGACCGGAGAAATGCTGTTCTTCAACTACAGCAAGGAAGCGCCGTACATGCACTACGGCGTCGTGGACTCGGCCAACGAGTTGGTCCACTACGTCGACGTCCCGCTTCCCGGTCCGCGGTTGCCACACGACATGGCCTTCACGGAGAACTACGCGATCCTCAACGACTGCCCCTTGTTCTGGGATCCGGTTCTACTGGAGAAGGGCGCGCACGTCGCGAATTTCCATCCCGATATCCCGCTCCGTCTCGGAGTCATCCCACGCCGCGGAAACACCGCTGACATCAAGTGGTTCGAGGCCGATCCGACCTACGTCCTGCACTTCGTGAACGCCTACGAAGAGGGGGACGAGATTGTTCTGGACGGTTTCTACCAGGGTGATCCGGAGCCGTCGGACAACGGTATGGGCAATCAGTGGGAGCGCGCCTTCCGTTTCCTCGCTCTCGATCGCATGCAGACCCGGCTTCACCGCTGGCGTTTGAACCTGGTCACCGGAGCCACGCGTGAAGAGCAACTCAGTGACTCGATCACCGAATTCGGCATGATGAACGGCAATTTCGCGGGTGAGAAGTACCGATACGCCTATGCGGCTTCTGGTAAGCCGTCGTGGTTCCTGTTCGACGGCTTGGTCAAACACGACCTGCTGACGGGGAACGAGGAACGATTCTCCTTCGGTGACGGCGTGTATGGAAGCGAGACCTCGATGGCACCACGCGTGGGTGGTACCGCCGAAGACGACGGCTATCTCATCACGTTGACCACCGACATGAACGAGGACGCGTCCTTCTGCCTGATCTTCGACGCTGCCCGCGTCGGAGACGGACCATTGTGCAAACTTCGCCTTCCCGAACGGATTTCGAGTGGCACCCACTCGACGTGGGCGCCGGGTGCCGAGCTCCGACGCTGGCAGAGTGCCGACACCGCAGCCGAAGCGGTCGGACTGTGACGGACACGCACGACGCGGGCACGTGGGAGATCCTGCGGCAGGTGGTGATCGGTGCACGAGACCTGGACAAGACCGGTCAACAATTACGTGAAGCGTTGAATCTGGCACCAGGATTCGCAGATCCACTGCTCGAAGACATCGGTTTGGCCGACGAGACCTTGGCCGTCGGGCCGCAGGCATTTCTCGAGATCGTCGCACCGCTCGACGAGACGGTCTCGCTGGCGAGATGGATCCGCAAGGGCGGAGGGGAGGGCGGCTATGCACTCTCGATCCAGGTTTCGAACATCGAACCCTATCTGGAACGTGCAGCTGCGGCCGATGTTCGGACGGTGGCAGATCTCGAGGCCTACGGTCACCGGATCGTCCAACTTCATCCCGGTGATCTCGGACTGCTCGTAGAACTCGACGAGATTCCCGACGCCGACGAGTGGTTCTGGGACCAGACGGAGAAGGAGGTTTCCCTCGATCCACGGGTCGACGACATTCTCGGCGTCGACGTGTCCTCTCCCGATCCGGCCAAGACGGCGGCGCTGTGGGCCGAAGTGTTCGGCAAGAAACTGGATTCGGCGCAATCACTCTCGATTGCGCTGGGGTCGCGCGCCGTGTCGTTCGTTCCGGGCGAGCGGTCGATGCTCAGTGCGGTCGATCTGGCGGCGTCGATCGGAGCGAACACCGTCGAGCCCGGCCTGATCGTCGGCGGCGTCGAATTCCGGATTCACCCAGGCTGAGCCAGCTTCACATCGAACGACAGAAATCGGGGCCGATCGCTCAAAGCGACCGGCCCCGAATTCTTGTCATGGACTCAAGCGAAGTCCTGTCGCAGACGAGTCTTGAGAAGCTTCCCACTCGCGTTGCGTGGCAGTTCCTCGATGAACTGAACTGCACTGGGGCACTTGAAGTGCGCCAGTCGCTCGCGTGACCACTCGATGATCTCCGCTTCGGTGACAGCCGAATCGCCGGAACGAACGACCACCGCAATGGGAGTCTCACCCCACCGATCGGAGTGAACGCCGACTACCGCGACCTCCCGGATGCCGGGGTGGCCGGAGAGAACGCTCTCCACCTCGGCGGGATAGACGTTCTCACCGCCGGAGACGATCATGTCCTTGAGGCGGTCGTGGAGGTAGAGATACCCGTCTTCGTCGAACGATCCGCCGTCTCCTGTTCGGAGCCAGTCGCCGTCCAACATGGTGGCCGCAGTGGCTGCCTCGTTGCGCCAGTAGCGCCTCATGACGTGAGCGCCGCCGATGACCACCTCGCCGCGAGTACCGACCGGGACGTCTTCGAGCGTCACGGGATCGACGATGCGGATGGGTACGCCGAACATCGGTTGCCCGACGGACTTCAACCGATGCGCGGTCGACTCGTCGGTCGCCCGATGATCTTCGGGGGTCAGCATGGTGACGCCGCCAGTCGACTCGGTGAGTCCGTAGGCCTGCAGGAAACTGCATCCGAAAACCTTGGTGGCGTCCTGTAACAGGGGTAGCGGCATGGGCGCCGCTCCGTAGACCAGGAACTGCAGGGCACTCCAATCCGCCTCGCGTACAGCAGGAAGGGAGGTGAGGACGCTGATCACCGCGGGAACAGCGACCGCATGAGTCACCCGGTACTCCTGCATCAGCGCCACCAGCTCCAGCGGACCGGCGATGGTCTTGAGAAGTAGAGCGCCACCGCCGAGCGTCGTGACGAGAGCGAGACCCAGCCCCGCCACATGGAAGAACGGGACCGGGCACATGGCCACGGAATCGGTGTCGAGATCGAGCAGGTGATACATGGTCGCGAGGGCGCGGCCGAGGTTCGCGCCGGTGAGTTCGATTCCCTTGGGGTGGCCGGTGGTTCCCGACGAGTAGAAGATCAGCGCGGTATCGTCGGGAAGGCGTGACACTCCTGGGTCGTCGTCCCCTGCACCGGAGAGCCAGTCGTTCCACGAGACCGAGTTTGCGGAACCGTCCACCGTGACGACGGTCCGGACGCTACCGACCGCCGCGGCGACGTCGGAGAGGCCCTCATCGCCTGCTCCGAGTACGACGACGGTCGGCTCGCTGTTGCTCAGGATGTAGTCGACCTCGCCCGGTGCCAGCCGATTGTTGACGGCCGTCAGAATCGAGCCCATCTTCGAAGATCCGTACAGGACGGAGAGGAAAGACGGTGCATTGGCGCCGATGTACGCCACCCGGTCACCTGTTCGAACACCATCGCGCAGAAGTGCATTCGCGACACGATTTGCTTCGATGTCCAGCTCGCGGAAACTGGTACGGCCGTCATCGGAGATGACGGCGGTGCTCTCCGGACTGGCAATCGCCCGGCTGCGCAGCAAGTCTTCGAGATTCTGCACGGGGCGACCATCGGGTAGGAGCGCGTTCACAGAAGGTTCGCGGGTGGCGGGTTCACGGGTGGCAGTCGAACCTACGGCCGTCGGCTGAGTGGTCATGCTGAATGCTCCAATCTGAAGGGGGCAAAGACAGGGGGTTCGAAAATGCCGGTGGGAGCAGCGAGTACATGCTCGACGGCGCGTAGTGCCGGGCCCGCAGTGATGAACTGACCGGCGGTTGTCCGGCTGTTCGGATCTTGTGGTTCGACGAGATTGACGGTCATCACGATCTCGGGTTTGCCGTACAGGTGGACTTCCCACTGATCGCGCCCCGCGTATTCCTCACGATCGGGTTCCATGGTCCAGATGATGGCCAGAGTGAGGAACTGCTTTCCGTCGACCATTGCGTGCCAGCGCCATTCGGTGGTTCCGACGGTTCCGGCGGCGATGCGTCCAGCGGCCACGTCGAGATCCGTTCGCGCCGCAACGACCCTGTGATCGGATACGACCTCGTCGTAGGTGATCCCCAGACGTTCGCACATGAACGCGATGGTCTCCAGATACAGCGACGCGTACAGCGAGGGCAACGGCCCGGTTCCGTCCAGTTCCTCCGGGGGCGAGCCCATTCCCATGACGGTGAACGCGAAGTCGGGGTCAGGCATGCCGCGAGCGTCGAGCACCTCGTCGATCGTGATGCGGTCCAGTTCGATCGATGTTCCCGTCAGAGCCAACGCCAATCGCTCACCGATGACGCCCGGGCTCACTCCGACGCCGAAGAGCGTCGAATCGCCTTCCTTACATGCTTGGGCGAACATGTGCTCGCGCTCGGTGCCGTGTGCGCGGGGGAAGTGCTGCCCGGCCGTCGTGATCACGTTGATCCCGGCGCGCAGCAGACGGCACAAATCGTCGTCGTGGCGTTCGTACGGAATCTGCAAACGCGGACTGTGGATGAGAACCTGGGGGCGCGAGCGGATGATCTCGTCCACGTCGCGTGTGGCGATCACGCCCGTCGGCGCGCGTCTGGCTATGTCGCCGGCATCGCGCCCGACCTTGGCATCGCTGTAGACGTACAGGCCGACCAACTCGAGGTCGGGACGATCGATGATTCCGCGGAGCGCGGTCTTGCCGATGGCGCCGGTCGCCCACTGGGCAACACGAATCGGATCGCTCATGATCGAGTGGTCAGTTCGCCGGCGAAGAGGAGCTTGCCCAGTCCGCGTTCGTACCGAATCGGGTCTCGAGCCAGACGCGCACGGGCGTCGATTGCCATGAAATCGGTGTCGCACGTCCACTCGCCGCGTTGCATGGCGGCGAGTCCGGTCGCGGCGATGTCGAGGGGATTTTCCTTGTGGCCCTGCACGTGTGAAGCCATGCGGGTGTCGACACTGCCGACGATCAACGAGGTGACGGTGGTGCCGTGCGGTTCGAGTTCGGCACGGGCGATGCCACCGAGCGACAGAGCAGCCGCCTTGGCCGGTGAATAGCCGCCCATGAAGGCGGTGGGTGCGATTGCGGCGACTGACAAGACGTTGACTATCGATCCTCCGCCGCGGGCGGCGAGGACCGGCGCGAAGGCTCGGATCATCGTCAGCGGTCCGAAGTAGTTGACCTCCATCTCGGCTCGAGCGGCCTCTCGGTCGTCGGCCTCGATCAGCCGATTCCCGGTGAACAGCCCGGCGTTGTTGACGACGACCGTGGTGTCACCGCACGCCCCGGCGGCAGTGTCGACGAGTCCTGGATCGGTGACGTCGAGTTCGACGATGTGCGCACCGGTGGCTCGGAGTTCGGCCGGCACCTCGTCGGGATTTCTCACCCCCGCATAGATTTTGGCTGCGCCCATCAACTTCGCCTGTTGGACGAAGGCCAACCCGAGGCCTCGATTGGCGCCGGTGACGAGGACGGTCGCACCCTCGACCGGAGTTCCGCGAAAGGTTGTCATGAGTTCTCCTGTGTCTGTCGGGTGTAGATGAGGTCGTCGGGGAATTTCTTGCTCTTCTTCAATGACGTTTCAGGCGCGAGCATCCCGAAGATCCAGCCTTCGGCTGTGGCCATGTCGTGGTTCCAGTCCCACCGCAGTGCGCGGTGGCGGATTCCCCACCTGCCGTCCTCGAAACCGAAGCGGTCGATCAGGCGCGCCGAAGTGAGTGTGTCGGCTATGCCGTCCGAGGTCTTGATTCGTGCGAAGGCAAGCACGTAGGACTCGACGTGTGCTGTATCCCCGTCGAGTTCGACCAAGACGTTGGTCATTGCGTGGGTGGTCAGTGACCGTGGGTGGGTGATGGCCCCGGCGATGTGGTCGATGTAGTCGTCAGCGGTGCCGGTGAAGACACCCCCGTGGTCTTCGGTTGCGCCGGGCAGATAACACCGCCTGGCGTCCTCGACGTCGCCGCGGTCTGCGGCTCGGAGGAAACGAGCCAGAACCTCGTAGATTTCCTGCTTGGCGACGAGAGCGTCGACCGGGCTGTAGTCCCTGACGTCTGGGCCCCCGCCGCTGTCGACTGCGTGAATGTTGTTGGACCTCACGATGATGTCCCTTCTCGGCTCCGGATCGGGGGCCGCACGTTGACGGAGTGCCTCTGTTTACTGTAGTAATCTCTATCACACTGTTAATTGAAGTGTCACGAGGAGGTGAAACCAATGCTTGGAAACACACCACCCGCACAACCTGGGAATGCACCGGTCGTACTCACGCTTTCCGATGTGTCGATCGAATTCGGCGGAGTCACGGCTCTCGACGCCGTCGGATTCGACGTCCGCGCGGGACAGATCTGCGGACTCATCGGGCCGAACGGCGCTGGTAAGACCACGCTGTTCAACTGCATCACAAGGATTTACGAACCGAGTCGCGGTGTCATCACCTGGCAAGGAACCGACCTGTTGGGATTGCGTCCCTATGCGTTGGCATCCGCAGGAATCGCTCGAACTTTTCAGAATCTCGCGCTGTTCGGCGGCATGAGTGTCTTCGACAACACCATGGTCGGTGGATCGTCGCGAGGTCGCTTCGGGCTCGTGAGTGGGCTTCTCGGCCTGCCTCCGGCGCGTGCCCGAGTCCGAGAACTTCGAGAGAAGGCCTGGTACCTGCTCGAACGTCTCGAACTCGTCGACGTCGCGAACGCACCCGCGTCCGGTCTACCGTTCGGAACTCTCAAGCGTGTCGAACTGGCACGGGCATTGATGTCCGAGCCCTCGCTGCTTCTGCTGGACGAACCTGCCGGCGGGCTCACGCACAGTGAAGTCAAAGAACTGGGAGAACTGATCGTCTCGCTCCGCGACGACTTCGGCTTCGGCGCGCTTCTGGTCGAACACCACATGGGATTGGTGCTCGGGATCTCCGATCACGTTGTCGCCCTGAACTTCGGCCACAAAATTGCCCAGGGAACCCCGGCGGAGATCCAGCAGGACGACGCTGTGATCAACGCATATCTGGGGCGTGCGGCATGACCCTGCTGAGCGTCGACGATCTGCATGCCGGTTACGGGCGAGGCAATGTACTGCACGGGATTTCGCTCGACGTGGAACCCGGCGGGGTCGCTGTCGTTCTCGGCGCGAACGGTGCAGGCAAGACCACCATGATGCGCGCGCTTGCCGGATTGATCCCGCATCAGGGAACGATCACCTTCAACGGTTCGCCGTTGGGATCCAAACCTGAACGCGCCGTGGCCGCCGGCGTCAGCCTTGTCCCACAGGGCCGCGGAACTCTCGGTCAACTGTCGGTGCGTGACAACCTGCTCGTCGGCGCTGCCCTTCGTAAGGACAAGGCGGAGATCGAAGCCGACATCGAGCGGTGGTGTGAGACATTCCCCGTGCTCGCGAGGAGGTCCACACAGTTGGCCGGTTCGCTTTCAGGCGGTGAACAGCAGATGCTCGCGGTCGCACGGGCATTGATGAGCCGTCCCACCCTTCTTTTGTGCGACGAACCGAGCCTGGGGCTGGCGCCCATCGTCATTGCCGAATTGTTCGACACGCTCGGTGCGATCAACCGCAGCGACGGAACTGCACTGCTGATCGTGGAACAGAACGCCGATCTCGCGATGAAACTCGCGTCGAAGGTCTTCCTGCTCGACGTAGGCACCATCGTCGCTGCCGGAACGCCCGAGGAATTTCGTTCCGACGACGTCGTGCGCAGCGCTTACCTCGGGTACCAGGAGTAAACGGTGACACTCTTTCTCGAACGACTCATCTCCGGATTGACCAACGGGTCGATCTACGCAATTCTCGCGCTGGCACTAGTGGTGGTGTTTCGCGCCACCGGCACGATCAACTTCGCTCAGGGCGAGTTGGCCCTGTTCACAACCTTTGTCGCCTGGTGGCTGACGACGATGTCCTGGCCGATCTGGTCGGCGATCGGAGCGGCCCTGGCATTGGGGTTCCTGCTCGGAGCATTGATGGAGCGTCTGCTCATTCGGCCGGTTCAGCGTCGAAGCGACATGGCAGTGCTGATCGTGGCACTGGGATTGTTCACCGGGCTCAACTCGTTGGCCGGAATGCTCTGGGGGAGCGATACCAAGATAATGCCGAGCCCGTTCCCCAACGGTCCGACCGACTACATCTCGGTGGGCGGTGCGCGCGTGTACGGCGACGCACTGGGCGTACTGGTGGCGCTCGTTGTCCTACTTGTGTTGATGTCCTTGCTCTTTCGCAAGACGAGAGTCGGTCTGCACATGCGTGCCGTCGCGGACAATGCCGAATCTGCCACTCTCGCCGGAGTTCCGACCAGCCGGATACTCGCAATCGGTTGGGGAGTAGCAGCTGCCATCGGTGCCCTGGCCGGTGTCCTGGTCACTCCGCTCTCGCCGCAACAACTCGGTCTCACGACCATGTTCCCGATCTTCATCGCAGCATCCGCCGCAGCGCTGTTCGGCGGTCTGGACAGTCTCGTCGGCGCCGTGGTCGGCGGGTTGACGATCGGTGTCCTGGAATCGATGCTCAGCGGCTACATTTCGGTCATCGGCGGTTCGCTGCAGCAGACATCCGCCCTGTTGATCATCGTGGTGATCCTTTTCGTCAGACCCAATGGACTGTTCGGTACCAAGAAACTGGAGCGGGTATGACGACGCTTGCCGAGAGAAATGAACCCGCCGTCGCCGAAAAGGCAGTCAGGCGACCGCGGGTAGTGGTCGCCGGATCGACGTCGTACCGGATACTCCAGTTGGTTCTGCTGGTGGCTGCCGTGTGTGCGTTGCTTCTCGCGTCACAGAGCGCGCCGTTTCGCGTGGGCCAGTTCACGAGCGTCTTCATCATCGCGATTGCCATTGCGGGACTCAATATCGTCAGCGGATACACCGGACTTCTGTCGATCGGCCATTCTGCCTTCTTCGGCCTGGGCGCGTACACGACCGGCGTTCTGATCGTCGATCGCGGATACTCGCCGTTGACCACGATCCCGATGGCGGTCGTATTGTGTTTTGTACTAGGGCTTCTCGTTGGTCTTCCCTCGTTGCGGATCAAGGGGCTGTATCTCGCTCTCGTGACACTCGCCGTCGCTGTGGCATTTCCCGAGGTGATCCGCAAGACCGGGGATCTGACCGGTGGTGCCGCCGGAATGGTGGTTCGCGCAAATCTGCTCGTTCCGCCGAAATGGACGGGTCTGACCCGAGCCGACACCTACCTCTGGATCTTTTGGGTGTCGGTGGTGACTCTGGCGATCGTCATGCTCCTGATTCGCAATCTCGTCAAGAGTCGATTCGGTCTGGCTATGGTCGCGGTGCGTGACAACGAGATCGCGGCGAGCGCAAATGGCATCAACGTCGCGCGGGTCAAGATTCTCGCTTTCGGGCTTTCCGGCGCGATCACGGGCCTGGCAGGTTCACTGTTCACGATGTACATCGGCGCGCTCTCACCCGAATCCTTCTCGCTGATGAAGTCGATCGAGTTCATCACCGGACTGGTGTTGGGCGGAATCGCAACCCAATTCGGCCCGATCGTTGGGGCAACGGCAGTGGTGTTCTTGCCGTACTACACCGGAAGCGTCACCGACGGCCCCGTGTCGGGAGTGGTGTTCGGCGCGGTGCTGATCGCGATCGTGTTCTTGATGCCGGACGGAATCGTCGGACGGATCAACAGCGTGCTCCGACGGTTCGTCCTCGTGGTTCCCGCAGATCATCCCAAGTATCGCGAGGGTGAACCTCGCACCTGAGCGCCGTCTCCCTCGCCCACTCTCGTTTCCCTCAACTCACAGCAAGGAACTGGACGATATGAAAAGGCAGACCACGATTCCCGCAGTCATCGCCGCTGCGGCACTACTCCTTTCGGCCTGCGGAGGTAGCTCCGACGCAGAGAGCAACACGTCGACATCGGCCGGAGCAGTATCGGTCGACGACTGCAGTGATCCCAGCGGTGCCGCAGCGCCGATCACCGACAAACTCACGGTGGGATGGAGTGGGCCGACGTCAGGCCCGCTCGCCGATGCCGTCGGCAACGTGATCGAAGGAATGCGAGCACGGTTCGAGGTGGAGAACGCGGCCGGCGGCATCGGCGGCGTCAAGCTCGACGTCGTGGTCAAGGACGATGCATTCTCCCCGGAGCGCGCCAAAGCCAACGTCGGAGAGTTCATTCAGAAGGACAAGGTCGACGTTCTGGGTACCTTCGGGGCCGGACAGTTGAACGCCATCGCGGACGATCAGACCACTGCCTGCGTGCCGCTGCTCTTCGCGCAGGCAGGCATGCCCGAGTTCCGGGTCATCGAAGACTTCCCGTGGACCACGGAGTATCTACCGGATCCGGGCGTCGAGATGGAGGTAGTGGTCGAGAGCTTGAAGAAGAAGTATCCGAACGGCGCCAAGGTCGCACTGGCCACGAACCAGACCGAGTCCGGACAGGGAATCGCCAACGGCTTCAAGTCCGCGATCGAAGGAACCAACTTCGAGATCGCGGCGGAGGAGGCGCTGACCGACCCCAAGACGGCGGCTTCGACTCTCAAGGCCAGCGGCGCCGAGGTTTTGGTGGTCGCCGGTGTCACTACCGACTGCCTCGCGATCACTCAGGCGATCGGACGTGTCGGATGGAAGCCCGACACCGTGATTCAGCCGTCGAACTGCGTCGACGGTGCGACCCTGTATGCACCCGCCGGTGATGCTGCCGACGGGCAGCAGGTGATGGTGTGGCTCAAGGATCCCAACAACGCTCTCTACAAGGACGACGCGGCGGTGCGCGACTATCTCGCCGGTGCAGCGGCTCACGGTGCAGATTCCCCGACCAACAGCTACACCGTGAACGGCTGGGCCATCGGTGACCTGTTGGTGGACAACTTCACTCGGGCCTCTCAGTCATCCGACGGACTCTCACGTGCCACCATCATGAGTGCCGCGCGAACGCAGGACTACCACCCGCCGATGTTCATCGACGGAATCAAGTTCACGATGACCGCGGACCATGCGTTGGGAATCCTGGCCTTTCAGCCGTTCGAGTGGAATGCCGCTACTCAGGCGTTCGAGAAGCAGGGCGACGTGATCGACATTTCCGGCCGTTACGAGAACTGAATCGAGTGCGCGAATGAACAAGACACACAGGGGATTGCATCCTGGCGTCAAGGTGGACGAATACACCTCGAAAGGGTGGTGGTCCGACGAGACGATCGATCACGTGTTCCGGGTGCAGGTGCGGACCCGAGGGGACGAGCTTGCCGTAGTTGATCCGGCGAACCGCAGCGAGTTGTCCGGCGGAGATCCACGACGCCTCAGTTGGAACCAACTGGAGAGCGAAGTCATCTCGCTCGCTGCGCGCTTCACCGAGGCAGGCTTGGGCCGGGGAGACGTTCTGGGCGTTCAGATGCCTAACACCGTCGAACTGGTCGAGGTCTACCTTGCAGCGTGGTCGCTGGGGATCGTGGTCTCACCCTTGCCCATGCAGTACCGCGAACGTGAAGTGGAAGGAATGGCCAACCAGGCGGCGTTTGCAGCATTTGTCACCGTGCCCAGCTTCGGCGACAGATTCCCGGCTACCGAGATCGCTGCAATCAGATCCCGGATTGCCTCTCTGAGATCGGTATTCGCCTACGCTCCCGAATCAGAGCTTCCGGCTGAGCTTCCTACCGGCGTCGTGGGGCTGAGTCCTCGGGCAGCCACCGAATCGCAGCGAAGTGCTCTGGACAGACGAAACACCGAAGATCCGAACGACCCCAACGACGCGATGACGATCTGTTGGACCTCCGGAACCGAAAGCGAGCCGAAGGGGGTCCCACGTTCGCACTACGAGTGGCTGGCCATCTGCTGGGCCACGATCGATGCTCCCGACATCGTCGTCGACGACGTCCTGCTTAACCCGTTCCCGATGGTCAACATGGCCGGAATCAACGGAATGTTCCTGCCCTGGCTCCGCACGGGATGTGTACTGGTACAGCACCACCCGTTCGACCTTCGAGTGTTCCTCGGGCAGATCGAGGCCGAGCGGGTTACATACACGGTAGCGCCGCCTGCTCTGTTGTGGATGCTGCTCGCCGACGAGTCGATGCTCGTGGCGGTCGATCTGTCGAGCTTGACGCGGATCGGTTCGGGTTCTGTGCCACTGCAACCTCCGATGGTGCGGGGATGGCAGGAGCGATATGGAATCGGAGTCATCAACTTCTTCGGGTCCAACGAAGGCATCAGTCTGCTCTCCTCGCCTGCGGACATGCCGGATCCGGACGACCGCGCACGGTACTTCCCTCGTTTCGGTGTCGAGAACTTCCGCTGGAGCACCAGGATCTCGGACTGGATGGACGTTCGCTTGGTCGACGTGGTCACCGGCGAGGACATCACCGAAGTCGGGCACCCGGGTGAGTTGCGAATCAGCGGACCGACGGTCTTTGCCGGCTATCTCGGCGATCGGCCGTCACCGTTCGACGAACGCGGATTCCTGTGCACCGGAGATATCTTCGAGATTGCCGGTGATCACGGACAATTCCTCCGCTACCTGGATCGAGGCAAGGACCTGGTGATCCGCGGTGGAATGAACATCGCTCCAGCCGAATTGGAGGGGTTGATCGCCGAGCATCCGGCCGTCGCGGACGTGGCCGTCATCGGCGACCCCGACGAAGTACTCGGTGAGCGCGTCGCAGCAGTGGTGACACTTCGACCCGAGACGGAACTCGAACTCGATGCTCTGGTTGCGTTCCTGAAAGACAAGCGCATCGCGTCGTACAAACTTCCCGAGCGGCTGGAGATTCGGAAAGAACTGCCGCGCAATTCGACCGGAAAGATCCTCAAGCGTGAGCTTCGACAGAAGAGTGTGGCATGAGTGTGATGAACGACAGTGACAAGCTTGCGTTGGCGCGTGAGATGTTCCAAGCGTGGGACGTCATGGACTGGGCACGCGTCGTCGACCTGTTCGCCGAAGACGGTGTGCTCCACAGCGTGATGCAGGAACCTCTTGTCGGCAAGGAGGCTGTAGCGGGCCGAATTGCATTGCTGGCAAGCAAGTGTGAACGGATCACCCTGAAGATCGAGTCGCTCGGCGTGATCGACGGCAGGGTTTTTGTACAGCGAGTGGACGATTTCCACTTCGACGGGACCCACGGCGTCGTTCCTGTTGTCGGAATCCTCAGCATGGCAGACGGGCTGGTCACAGAGTGGCTCGAATACTACGACCGTCCGACACTCTTGAAGGGAATGGGTCTTGTCTCCGATTTCGAATAGCGGGATTTCGAATAGCGGGATTTCGAATAGCCGACTGCCGACGATCGATATCTCCCTGGGCTTGTGGCAGGACCGTCCGCCGCGGGAGGTGACCACTACTGCACGCCTCGCCGACAAACTGGGGTTCGGCCGAGTGTGGGTGGGGGAGATGGCGACGTACGACGCCTTTGCTCTGGCGACGTCAGTCGGAGCCGGCTTCGAGCACTCCGAGTTGGTGGTCGGCCCGCTTGCGGTGACGGTTCGTGATCCGGCGATGATCGCGATCGGGGCGGCGTCGGTAGCCGACCTGACCGGGCGTCACGTGTCGATAGCGTTGGGCACGTCCAGCGCTGTCGTGGTCGAAAAATGGCATGGGCGAAGCAGATCCGGGGCCGCACGTGCACTCGCGGAGTCAGCCTGCGCTGTGCGAGCGCTGATGAACGGCGAGCGGGGCGAAGTCGCTGGAACGGTGATGCGGACCAGCGGATATCGACTGCGACTTCAGCCGCCGGGTGGGCGGCTGATCGTTGCAGCTTTCGGAGACAAGGCCCTTCGCGCCGCGGTGGAGTTGGGCGACGAACTGGTGCTCAATCTGGTCAGCCCGGAGCAAGCGGGGCGCCTGATCGCACGGTGCAAGGAAATCGCGGCTGAAATGGAAACGCCAATGCCCCAGGTGTCGGTTTGGGCGCCGGCGGCCGTGGCAACCGAAGGCCCAACTCAGATGTCGATCGATCAGCTCAGACGTGGGCTTGTGCCGTATCTCGCTGCCCCCGGGTACTCGGACATGTTCGTACGAGCAGGGTTTGCATCCGTGATCGAGGCAGCCAGGGCCGGGACCGCGCCTCGAGAGATCTTGAGTCAGGTCTCGGACGCGATGGTCGCGACAGTGGGAATCGTGGGAACCGCGGCCGATGCGCGCGAGCAACTCGAGGCGTATCGAGCGGTCGGTGTGGACACCGTCGTGGCCGTGCCTTCATCCGCTGATTCGGATCCGGCCGGGCAAGTGACGATGGAACTTCTTGCCGAGATGGTATGACGAATCCCCGACGAACTTACTCTCAGGTAAGTTCGTCGGGGATATGTCGAATCGGAGGAGTTGCCGTGAGTGATCGTGTTCGTGTCGAGGTAGTGCAGTCGGTGGCGTACGTGACGCTGAACCGGCCGGAGAAACTCAACGGTCTCGATCTGGACATGCTCGACGCGCTGGTGGACGCGGCCCGAACGATCAGAACTGATCGTTCGATCCGGGGCGTGGTTCTGCAAGGCGCGGGCGACGCATTCTCGGCCGGATTGGACTTCGCTTCTGCCGGCAAGCAGCCGAGCCGGATGGCCAAGGCCTTTGCGAAATTTCCCGGTCAGAAGACCAACCTCTTTCAACGCGCGTGCTGGGTGTGGCGCGAATTGCCCGTGCCGGTCATCGCGGTCGTTCACGGCCACTGCTTCGGCGGGGGACTGCAATTGGCGCTCGCCGCAGACTTTCGATTCACCACCCCTGATTGCACGTTCTCGGTGATGGAGGCGAAGTGGGGATTGATCCCCGACATGACCGGAACGGTCACGATGCGCGAACTCGCGGCGATGGACGTCGTGAAACGCCTCGCCATGACTGCTGAACTGTTCGATGGAAATCAGGCTCTCGAGTGGGGGTTCGTGAGCGGAGTAAGTGACAATCCGATCAAACCGGCACAGGAACTGTTGTCGCAGATCATGACTCGCTCGCCGGACGCCGTCGCAGCGACGAAGACGTTGCTGCACAAGACCTGGAACCGATCGCCACGCGGTGCGTTCTGGATCGAATCGCGGATCCAATTGGCGCTGATGAGAGGCAAGAACCACAAGATCGTACGCTCCGCGAATACTGCGAAGACGTTGCCGGAGTTCGCCATTCGAAAGTTCGGCTGACAAACTCCGGCATCGCGACGCCGTGGGGCGTTCTCATTCAGGTCGATTACACCATCAGATCTCGTCCAGACCGGTCCTTGATGAGCATCGTGGCGACGAACGACACTGCGGCCAACAGGGCGAGATAGATCGAGATGGCAAGAGTGCCACCGGTCTTGCCGAGGAGCCATTGGGCGACGGTGGGAGCCAAGGCGCCGCCGAAAATGGTGCCGACAGCGTAAGAGATCGACGCGCCGCTGTAGCGGATCGAAGCTGGGAACAGTTCGGCGAACAATGCCGGTTGAGGTCCGTACGACAGTCCGAGTCCGACCGAGAACAGGATCATCGCCACGTAGATCCAGCCGAGATTGCCGGTGTCGATGAGGAGGAAGAACGGCACCGCGAAGAGGATCATTGCGAGGTTGCCGACGTTCATCACCGTGGTGCGGCCGCGCCGATCCGACCAGTAAGCGCCGATCATGGTGAAAACGCCCCACGTGACTGCACTTGCGAGCGTGGCAATCAGTAGTTCGGTCTTCCCCAGGCCGTAGGTCTTGGTTGCGTACGCGACGATGAATCCGCCGATCACCATGTAGCCGTTGCCGTTTGTGCCGATGAAGGAGAGGGCCGCGAGTACGACCTGCTTCGGGTGTTTCTTGAACAGAGTTCGGATAGGCGTGTTGCTCTCGGTGCGGCGTTCCTTGAGTTCGGCGAACACGGGTGACTCGCTGACCTTGCTTCGAATGTAGAAGCCGACGCCGATCAGCACGACGCTGAGCAGGAACGGCACTCGCCATCCCCAGGTGGTGAACTGTTCGTCCGTGAGGGTGAACGTGCACAGTGCCAAAACGCCGGTGGCGAGCAACATTCCGAGCGGTACGCCCATCTGGACGAACGCTCCGAAGAATCCTCGACGCTTGGTGGGTGCGTGTTCGACGGCAAGAAGAGCAGCCCCACCCCATTCGCCGCCCGTCGAGAATCCCTGCACGATTCTGAGAAGGATCAACAGGATCGGCGCCCAGATCCCGATCGAGGCATACGTCGGCAGCGCGCCGATGAGAACCGTCGCGGCCCCCATCATCGCCAACGTCGCGACCAGGACACGTTTACGGCCGAGTCTGTCGCCGAGATATCCGGCCACGATGGCGCCGAGAGGACGGAAGACAAAGCTGATGCCGACCGTGACGTAGGAGACGATCTGGCCTGCCGAGCCCATCGGCTTGAAGAACAGGTCGGCAAAGATCAGGGCTGCGGCTTGGGCGTAGATGAAGAAGTCGTACCACTCGACGGTGGTGCCGACCATCGACGCCATCGCGGCGCGGTCGTACTCCTTCGCGGAAGTCGGAACAGGGGAGAAACGCTGTTCGATCTGCGACGTTGCCGGTGTGCTCGGTGCATGCTTTTGGCTGACTCGGAGCGTTCCTGCGCGATCTCATTGTCGATATTGGCAACCGAATGATCGGTAGGTAATGAATTATGCAGAAGTGTGAGCGTCAACACAAGGGGTGCTGGAAAGGTCTGATTATCTGGTTCAGAGCATGCGAGAAATCAGTTGCTCAGGTGTGGAGCGACGCGGCGATCCGCAGATCGATTTCCCTGGCGCTGAGCAGATGGTCGAGGACGAGAACCGCACAACCGAGGATCCCGGATTGTGCGCCGTGGCTGACCGAAGCGATCTGAAGCTTTCGGGTGGCAAGCGCCGTTGCGTTGCCGTAGACGGACTCCCGAAGTCCGGCGAGGAAGAGCTCGTCTGCCTCAGCCATGTCGCCGCCGATGATCAGGACCTCGGGATTGAGGAGGTTTACCGCGCCGGAAATGACGTCGCCGATCAGTCGGCCGCTGCTTCTGATGAGCCGGCGGGCTTCGCTGTCGCCGTCCAGGGCGAGGCGGACAACGTCACGCACGTGCCCGACGCTTCGGCCCTGATCTCGGAGGGCGTGCACGAGAGCCCAACCGCTGGCGACGGTTTCGACGCAGCCGACATCGCCGCAGCGACACTTCATGCCCCGCGCTGCAGCGGTTTTAGTATGCCCGATCTCGCCGGACGCTCCGAGTGAACCGCGTTGGAGGATTCCGCCCATGACGATTCCTGCGCCGAGGCCGGTTGACGCCTTGATCATCAGGAGGTTGGGCGCACTCTCGCGTCGTTCGCTCAATTCGGCCAGGGCCATCACGTTGGCATCGTTGTCGGCAAACAGTGGCGCCGTGGTCACCGATGCCAGATAGGGGGCAAGAGCGACGCCGTCCCATCCCGCCATCATCGGAGAGTCGAGGCTCGCTCCCGCGGCGACGTCGACCGTTCCGGGAATGCTCAGTCCGATTCCGATGACCTCGGTAGGCGCGCGGTGGACCTGGGCCAGTAGTGACGAAAGATGCTCGGCAATTTCGGGCATCAGTTCGTCGGGGCCGACCCCGACCGACTTGTCGATGTCTTCTGCCGCGAGGATCGTGCCCGCCAGGTCGGTGACGGCAAGTTGTGCCCGCGATCGACCGATTGCCACGACGAGAACCACGCCGGACGAGTTCGCGAAGGTGAGAGTGGACGGCGGCCGGCCGCCCGTCGACGGGCCCTCGTCGTCATCGGCGATCAAACCAAGCGATTGAAGTGCTGCAACCCTGGCCGATACCGCCGTCCTGGACAGGCCGGTGAGCTTCCCGATCTCGCTGCGCGTGGTCGCGGAACCGCTGCGTATCAGCGTGAATACCTCTCCCGCGGTAGCCGGAGTCGTGGACGGTCGGGTCATTGTCCTATTCAAGCATTCCTCGTCGGTAACTTCAGCGTGCGAAAGTTCGCATACTTTGTCCACAAAAAGACGTAAGTAGGTCTTGTGAAAAAGCAGAAGTAGGCATAGTCTGTGTCTTGACTCACTGCCACGGGCGTCCGAGGAGACGAGTCGCAGTTTCTGTGAAGCAGGGCGCACAAACAGGGGAGAACCTGATGAGCCGCACCGATACACAAGAGATCGTCGAGTTCGCACGTAAGTGGCAGCAGTTCGACGGTGGACCTGACGAAGAGATCTTTGTAACCTTCGGCCTCGCCCCGGACGAGTATTTCCGCAGGCTGCAGGCAATTCTCGACGACGGCGTCGTAGCGCTGACTCCGCCGGTCACCGGCGAACTCGCAACGGTCTGTGCACATCGACTCGGCCAATCGGCCAGGCGTCGATAAGTCCGACCCGGCGTCAGCCCCGAGTTACCCGAATCCGTTTCACCCGAGTAAGGAATTGAGGTCGCCATCATGCACAAGCACCTTCCGATGCCGTACCCGACCGCCGAAGTGTGGGACTGGCAGCTGCAGGGAGCGTGCCGTGGGCACGATTCCGCGGTGTACTTCCACCCGGACGGCGAGCGTGGACACGCTCGCGAGAACCGTGAACGCAACGCCAAGAAGGTCTGCGCGACGTGCCCCGTGCTCCAGCAGTGCCGCGAACACGCACTCTCCGTCCACGAGCCGTACGGCATCTGGGGTGGAATGACGGAGACCGAGCGCGCAGAATATGTGCGATCGCTGCGTAAGCGCAGCAACCGGATGCCCGCGGTCGCCAACGCGAGCTGACGGTCCTTCGGAAAGGACGCCAGTGTGACCCTCGTAGCCGGTATCGATTCGTCTACCCAGTCGTGCAAAGTCATTGTCCGTGATGCCGATTCGGGAGAACTGGTACGAGAAGGACGGGCGGCCCATCCCGTCGGTACCGAGATAGATCCGGCATGCTGGCTCGAGGCGATGGACAATGCAATCGCCGCGGCGGGTGGGCTCGGCGACGTCGCAGCGGTATCCGTCGGAGCTCAACAGCACGGCATGGTGTGTCTGGACAGCGGCGGCGAGGTCGTCAGGCCGGCGCTGCTGTGGAACGACACTCGTTCGGCGAAGGCTGCGACGGATCTGGTCGAAGAACTCGGCGGATCGAAGGCGTGGGCCGACGCGGTTGGCGTAGTTCCGGTCGCCGCGGTCACGGCAAGCAAGCTTCGATGGCTCGCAGATCACGAGCCAGGCAACGCCGATCGCACTGCCGCGGTGTGTCTTCCGCATGACTGGCTGTCCTGGAAATTGGGCGGGTCCGGTTCAATCGAGGAGCTCGCCACAGACGCGGGCGACGCAAGTGGAACCGGCTATTACGCTGCCTCGACGCGCGAATACCGTACCGACTTGCTGGCGTTGGCATTTCGCGATCGCACCCCCCATGTTCCCCGAGTTGCATCGCCGAACGACAAGATCGGAAGCACTGACTCCGGGGGAATCATCGGACCGGGTACGGGTGACAATGCCGCAGCCGCACTGGGTTTGGGAGCAGTCCCCGGTGACGTGATCATCTCGATCGGAACATCCGGCGTCGTGTCGGCTGTATCGGCCACCCCCACGCACGATCCCAGTGGAAACGTGGCAGGATTCGCGGACGCAACCGGTCTGCACCTGCCGCTCGTGTGCACTCTCAACGGCGCGCGCATTCTTGATGCGACAGCATCCATTCTCGGTGTCGATCACGCCGAACTGTCCCGGTTGGCGCTGACCGCGCCCCTCGGAAACGACGGGCTGGTCATGATTCCGTACTTCGAGGGCGAGCGGACGCCCAACCGTCCTGACGCCACGGGGGCAATGCACGGCTTCCGGCTGCAGAACTCGACGCCGGCGCATTTCGCGCGCGCCGCAGTCGAAGGGCTCCTGTGCGGCTTGGCCGACGGCGTCGACGATCTGGTTCGTCAGGGCGTCGAGGTGAAGCGAGTTCTCCTCGTCGGAGGCGGAGCGAAGTCTCGCGCTCTCTGTGAGATCGCGCCGGCAATTCTCGGAGTGCCGGTCGTAATCCCTGCTCCGGGTGAGTACGTCGCCGAAGGGGCATGCAGACAAGCAGCATGGGCACTGTCCGGGGACACGCAGCCGCCGGTGTGGCCGAAACCGGAAGAGCGACGATTCGACGCCGAACCAGCTCCCCACGTGCGCGATCGCTACGCGTCGTTGCGCGAACTCACCGAAGGCGTCTGAGCGCTCCCTACAGAAGCCCGAACTTCCGCACTGCGTCGAGTAGCGCGTGCGGACGTTCGGTCGTCGGCAGGGGATCGACGAGTGCGAACTGGCAACCGACGTCTCGGGCCGCGCCGTCGGCGACGTCGCTGTCACCGATCATCAGGGTCTGCGCCGCATCCACATCCAGCTGTGCCAGGGCGTATTCGAAGATCGCGGGTTCCGGTTTGACTGCACCCACCTCGAACGACAGGACGAACTCGTCGACCCAGACGTCCCAGCCGCGGTCGACGAACGCCGGACGGATGTCGAAGGCGATGTTGCTCAAGACGGCAGTGCGTACGCCCTTCTCCGACAATGACTTAAGGACCTCACCGGTATCCGGGTACGGCGACCACTGGTCCGGATCGACCAGCAGCGCGTAGAAAGCTTCGGCCCGAACCGGATCGGGCACTCCGGACTTGCTCAACACGTCGAGGTACGCCTGACGATGCAACTTCGGATCCCGGTCGCGGTTCTCCCACGCGTAGATCCCGGCTTCGTCCATCTCGACGGTTCTGCCCACCGGCGCGGTCATCCGACGCATCAACTCGGCTTGAGCGTGCACGTCGAGCGGATCGCCTTGATGATCGACGAGGTGCTCGGTCCAATCGTCGCTCTCCTCCAAACGGAAGAGGGTTCCGGAGAAATCGAACAGCGTCGCGGCGATATGTCCGTCTTGATGGGCCGTGCTGTCAGTGTTCACCTCGACAGGTTATCGGCGTCCGCTTTCCGATGCTTGATGTGAGCCAGTGCACGCGTACTTTGAGAGAGCACATTTTCCGAGGTTCCCCCGACGGGCACGATTTCGATGCCCCGGATGAACCGTATGACGAGGGGGATCCTCCGTGTCCGACCACGCGAATACACCAGACCTGACGAAGCCGTCCGGCGAAGACCCCCACCTCTCACGTCAGCTGTCCAACCGGCATATCCAGCTGATCGCCATTGGTGGTGCCATCGGCACCGGACTGTTCATGGGATCGGGCAAGACGATCTCGCTTGCCGGGCCCTCCGTGATCTTCGTGTACATGATCATCGGCTTCATGCTCTTCTTCGTCATGCGGGCGATGGGGGAGTTGCTGCTCTCGAACATGGCGTACAAGTCGTTCTCCGACTTCGCCGCGGATCTGCTGGGCCCCTGGGCGGGATTCTTCACCGGCTGGACCTACTGGTTCTGCTGGATCGTCACCGGCATCGCGGACGTCATCGCGATTTCCGGATACTTCAAATACTGGTGGCCAGGTCTCGCGGCATGGATACCTGCTTTGTTGACGATCGCGGCGCTGCTGCTCCTCAATCTCCCGACCGTTCGCGCCTTCGGTGAAACAGAGTTCTGGTTCGCACTGATCAAGATCGTCGCCATCGTCAGCCTGATCATCGTCGGCATCGTCATGGTCGTCTCCGGGTTCACGGCGCCGAACGGTGCCACCTCGGGTATCGACAACCTCTGGAACGACGGCGGCATGTTCCCGACCGGATTCATGGGCTTCGTGGCCGGCTTCCAGATCGCCGTGTTCGCCTTCGTGGGCATCGAACTGGTCGGCACCACCGCCGCCGAGGCGAAGGACCCGGAGAAGAACCTGCCGAAGGCCATCAACTCCATCCCCATTCGTGTCCTGCTGTTCTACGTCGTTGCACTGACCGTGATCATCGCGGTGACTCCGTGGCGCGAAATCAGCGCAGACAAGAGTCCGTTCGTCGCCATGTTCACACTCGCCGGCCTCGGCATCGCTGCATCTGTCATCAACTTCGTCGTGCTGACCTCCGCTGCGTCTTCGGCCAACTCGGGTATCTACTCCACCTCGCGCATGGTGTTCGGCCTTGCACAGGAGGGCGACGCACCGCGGGCCCTCGGCAAGCTGAACTCGCGCAAGGTCCCCGCGAACGCCCTGATGTTCTCCTGCATCTTCTTGCTGGCGTCGCTGATCCTGCTGTTCTCGGGCGATTCCGTGATCGAGGCCTTCACCGTCGTAACGACCATCTCGGCGCTGCTGTTCATGTTCGTGTGGACGATCATTTTGGCGAGCTACATGGTGTACCGGAAGCGTCGTCCGCACCTGCACGAGGCGTCGAAGTTCAAGATGCCCGGCGGCATCGTGATGTGCTGGGTCGTGCTCGCGTTCTTCGTCTTCATCCTCTGGGCGCTGACAACCAAGGACGACACCCTGCAGGCACTTGTCGTCACACCGATCTGGTTCGTGGTTCTGGGTATCGCGTGGGCGATCATTCGTCGCCGACCCGCTCACCGGGCACGATACGACGCATTCAAGTCAGAACTGGACGCCAGCCGACAGAACGGCGAGAAATAGTTTTGGTCAAGATCGGGTAACGGTGGCGGCCGCCTTGATCAAACTGTTACATTCTTCGGCAGACAGAGGAGCGGGCTTCATCAGAAGGACGCTGCACGCCGACGACTGACGGAGTACACACTGTGGGAAACCACCACCGCACGGGCAATGACGATGTTGTCTTCGAGATCGATCCCGAGGCAGCAAGCGGCCGCCACCGCACCCCGTCGGCTGGCCCTGGTGCCGGTGTCAAGGCGGGTGTCGTAGCTGCGGCTACCGGTGCACTCCTCGTCGGTGCAGGCCAGATGGGTGCAGGAACCGCTGCTGCGGCGCCGGCAACACAGACCATCGCCGGCATCGAAATCCCGCAGGGTCTGCTCCCCGAGGGCGTTGTCGTTCCGGCTGAATTGGCGGCACTTCCCGCTCTCGACATTCCCGAGCTTCCCGATTTTGCTGCCGATCTCAACACGCAGGCACAGCAGTTCCTCGCGGGGATCAACCCCGGCACCTCTGCTCGCACCGTGCAGCCGGTGTCCGGAACGCTGACCTCCACCTTCGGTTCGCGCTGGGGAGCACACCACGGCGGTCTCGACATCGCGGCTCCGATCGGTACGCCGATTCTGGCTGCAGCCGACGGCCAGGTCATCGACGCCGGCCCGGCGTCAGGTTTCGGCCTCTGGGTTCGCGTCCAGCACGACGACGGCACGGTCACCACGTACGGCCACGTCAACGACTACCAGGTCAACGTCGGCCAGCGCGTCAATGCTGGCCAGCAGATCGCCACAGTGGGTAACCGTGGACAGTCCACCGGCCCGCACCTGCACTTCGAGGTTGCCGAGAACGGCGCAAAGGTCGACCCCGCAGCGTGGCTGCAGGCTCGCGGCGTGGCTGTCACCTGGGTAGACAACTCGTAAGAGAAACTTTCGGAGAACTGCGGTGGCGTCGGGAAATTCTTCCCGGTGCCACCGCAGTTCTCGTTTGTCGGTGACACCGGCCGGATAGCCTTCAGTGACGTTGATCGTCGAAGGGGGAATGCGCGATGGGTGCAGAAGTCACGGCGCGAGAATTCACGCGGGCGGACCGTAGGCTCTTTCGCAAGAAAGTGCGGTCATGCGTCGACGCCATGAAGCAGATGCTCGACGGTGGTGACTTCCGAGACGCCGTCGACAAGCCGGCGCCGCTGCTGGGCATGGAGATCGAATTCAACCTGGTGAACGGGGACATGGCTCCTGCGATGTCCAACCGTGAAGTGCTCGAATCCATCGACGACGCTGCGGTTTTCCAAACCGAGCTCGGACAGTTCAACGTCGAGATGAACGTTGAACCCGGCCCACTCACCGGTGATGCAACTTTCGAATTGGAAAAGAAACTGCGCGCCTCCCTCGACGTCGCAGACGCGCGAATCCATGCGCACGACGCCGAGATGGTGATGATCGGGATGCTGCCGACTCTGCAACTCGAGCATCTCGATCGAGAGTGGATCACCGCGAACCCGCGCTATGAATTGCTCAACGAGCAAATTTTCACCGCTCGAGGCGAGGACATCGAACTCGACGTCGAAGGTGTCGCGCTACCTGGCAGCGACGTGGAAATTCTTCGGGCCGATACCAATTCGGTAGTCCCGGAGGCGGCATGTACGTCCATGCAGTTGCATCTCCGCGTTGCGCCGGAAGAGTTTGCCGCGCATTGGAATGCCGCGCAGTGTCTGGCCGGCGTACAGGTGGCGTTGGCGGCCAATTCTCCTTTCCTGGCAGGCAAGGCGCTCTGGCACGAATCGCGCATCCCGATCTTCGAGCAGGCCACGGACACAAGAACTTTCGAGCTGAAGAACCAAGGTGTGCGGCCGCGGGTGTGGTTCGGTGAGCGGTGGATCCACTCGGTGCTCGACTTGTTCGAAGAGAACTCGCGGTACTTCCCGGCCCTGCTGCCTGACGTGTCGGACACCGATCCACTGGAAGTGCTCGCGGCGGGCGGAGTTCCGGAGTTGAGCGAGCTTCAGATGCACAACGGCACGGTCTATCGCTGGAATCGTCCGGTGTACGACTGCTCGGATGGCAAGCCGCACTTGCGCATCGAGAATCGAGTGCTGCCGGCCGGACCGACTGTCGTCGACATCATGGCCAATGCGGCCTTCTATTACGGCACAGTTCGGGCGCTGGTGAACGCGGAGCGGCCACTGTGGTCGCACATGTCGTTCCATGCGGCAGAAGAGAACCTGCACATCGGCGCCAAGTACGGACTCGACGCAACTTTGTACTGGCCGGAGATCGGTTGGGTCGGTGCCGACGAGTTGGTCCTGCGAAGGCTGCTGCCATTGGCGGACGAGGGTTTGGCGGACTTCGGATTGTCCGCCGCGGCCCGCGATCGTTATCTCGGCGTCATCGAGGGGCGGTGCCTGAATCGGCAGACCGGTGCCGCCTGGCAACGAGAGCACGTGGCGCGCGCGGAGGCCTCGGGCGCGGATCGCTCGACTGCGCTCACCGGAATGCTCCGCGGTTACGTCGAGAACATGCGGGCGGGAGATCCCGTTCACACCTGGTCCTGATTGCTCTGCTAATTCTCCTATCCGTCAACAGTTTCGGGGACCTAAGTCCCCGAAATGAAGAGGGGGCGACCCCAAAAAAGCCGGACAAGTGGGATGGTTAGAGTGAAAGTGGCTCGGTTACTTCTTCAGGAAGGTGGGCACATGAGTTCACGCGAACATAACAGTGTTGTTGTCGGAGTCGAGGGTTCGGACACTGCGTCCACTGCGCTCCGCGAGGCCGCGAAAATCGCCGCCCAGCGCGAATTGCGACTCGACATCATCCACGCTCTCGACTTCGCGCCTTACGGTTTCGGCGGACCGTACGTCGACGCGGGTGGGGTGTACGAATGGGTCGAAGAGGCGGGAAAAGCGATCTTGGCAGAGGCGGAACAATTCGCCCATGAGATCGATCCGAAACTCGAAGTTCACACCGAAATCGCCATCGGCAGCGCAACTCAGTGGTTGATCGAGAGTTCGGCGCAGGCCAGGCGGGTCGTTGTCGGAGCGTCCGCTTCAGGCAAGGCGGCGACGGCAGTTCTCGGCAATACAGCGGTCGGTGTTGCCAGTCACGGCAAGTGCCCGGTCATCGTCGTGCGGGACCGCGACGGCGCAGTGCCTTCGGAGGGACCCGTCGTGGTCGGCGTCGACGGCAGTGCGCTCAGCGCGCAAGCAGTGGGCGCGGCATTCGAGGAAGCAGCGTTCCGCGGCGCCGAGTTGGTGGCGCTGCACGTGTGGAGTGACCTCGGCAGCGCGGCATTCGAAGACCCGAGGGCAGCTGCGCTTGCCCCGCAGTCTCTCGAAGAGGAAGAGCACGCCGTACTCAGCGAGAGCTTGGCCGGTTGGTCCGAGCAGTACCCGGACGTGAAGGTCCGGCGCGAGGTATACCTCGACAACCCACGAGGACGGCTGCTGGACTGGTCGGCAAAAGCGCAGCTTGTTGTAGTCGGCAGCCGTGGACGTGGTGGATTCCGTGGCATGCTCCTCGGCTCGACCAGCAATACTCTGATCGCTTCGGCCAAGTGCCCCGTCATGGTGGTTCGCCCCGAAGAATCCTGACCTCTCCAGGTTCTCCCGCTACCCCGTTCGTTTCGGTCATCGAATACGAACGGGGTAGTCACATGAATGCGGACTCATGTTCCGTAGTGTTCGATGTGAGTTAAGTGTTCGATGGGAGTACCAAGGCTGTGTGCGCGTCGCACACGGCGGCAATCGTCTGGATTGGGGTTACAACGTGCGTATCGGTATGGGTTTGAACTACAGCGGCGGGTTCGCCGAAACCGTCGAAGAGGTCGGTGACCTGGAGAAGGCGGGCCTGGACATCGCCTTCGTTCCGGAAGCGTATTCCTTCGACGCGGTCAGCCAGCTCGGTTACCTGGCGGCCAAGACGTCCACCATCGAACTCGCTTCGGGAATCTTCCAGATCTACACCCGTACGCCCTCGTTGACCGCCATGACGGCAGCGGGCCTGGACTTCGTCTCCAACGGTCGCTTCGTGATGGGCCTGGGTGCTTCCGGACCGCAGGTGATCGAGGGATTCCACGGCGTCAAGTACGACGCTCCGTTGGGACGCACGCGTGAGGTCGTCGAGATCTGCCGTCAGGTGTGGCGCCGCGAGAAGGTCGAATACCAGGGCAAGTACTACCAGGTTCCGCTCCCCGCCGAGAAGGGCACCGGACTGGGCAAGCCGCTCAAGCTGATCAATCATCCTGTGCGTGAGCGCATCCCGATCCTGATCGCTTCGCTCGGACCCAAGAACGTCGAACTGACGGCTGAGATCGCCGAAGGCTGGGAACCCATCTTCTTCCATCCGGAAAAGGCAGCAAGCGTATGGGGCGAGCCGATTGCGAAGGGCAAGGCCAAGCGCGATCCGAGCCTCGGCGAGCTTCAGGTGTACGCGTCGCCGGCCCTGGCCATCGGTGACGACGTCGACCACATGCTCGACTGGGTACGCCCGAGCCTTGCGCTCTACATCGGCGGTATGGGCGCCAAGGGCAAGAACTTCTACAACGACCTCGCGGTGCGATACGGCTACGAAGAGGCCGCCGAGAAGATTCAGGATCTCTACCTCGCGGGCAAGAAGGACGAGGCCGCAGCAGCGGTCCCGGACGAGCTGGTTCGCGCCGTGTCGTTGATCGGTCCCGAGAGCTACGTCAAGGAACGCGTCGCAGCCTTCGCCGAAGCCGGCGTCACGACGCTCAACGTCACGCCGTTGGCGGCCGATCGCAACGGCCGTGTTCAGCTGATCGAGAAGTTCCGCAAGATTTGTGACTGACCCTGCCGTGCGCCTTTATTAACCGCCGGCGGTTAATAAAGGCGCACAGCAGAGCGGGTGATTCGGGATCTCTTGCGCACGAAACCCGATTTTCGGCGCTTTCATATGGGACTTTTTTCACTTCTGACCGGTCGGGTTCTTCGCCTAACGTGGATCGAGTAGCCAGGATTTGCGTGCGAATCCGGCACCGGTGGCCTCGTTGACGCCCGAAAGGGATGTTGGCGGGGCCGTTGCCGCAGTCCACCCGAACTCCGAATGTCCGATTCGGGACTCGCGTCGGCTGATGAATCCTTTTTGCCGTCATTGGGCAATAGTGTGAGGGCGAAGAGATTCTCTGGTCGATCGTGGAGGGACGAACATGAGTGCAACCAAACCCGTAGTCGTGGCAGTGGACGGCTCGGAATCGGCGTCGTCGGCTGTCGTCTGGGCCGCTCGAACGGCGGTGGCGCTCGGTCGTCCGCTGCACATTGCGACGGTGGTGCACATCCCCGCTTTCTACTACTCCGAGCCGTACCTCGCCGAGAGCTTCAAGGACGAACTTCGCCGCACTGCCACCGCTCGTCTGGACAGCGCGCAGATCCTCGCGCGGCAAAGCATCGACGACGACCTCGAGATCGTCACCGAACTACTCGACGGCAGCGTCTCCGATCGCCTGATCGAATTGTCCAAGGGCGCGTACATCATTGCGCTCGGGCCCCGCGGGCATGGTGAATTCACCGGATTGGTCGTCGGTTCCGCGACGGTGTCGGTGGTCTCGCACGGCGAATCTCCGGTGGCGGTAGTCCGGGGCCGGACGCTTGATGGTCGACCGCCGACCGAAGGTCCTGTCGTCGTCGGTGTCGATGGATCCGAAAGCAGCATCGAGGCAGTCGAGCATGCTTTCGAACAGGCATCCGCTCGGGGTGCAACATTGATCGCCGTCAACGTGTGGAGCGATGTGAGCGTGCAGCCCTCCCTGGGCGCCACCCCCGACGATCCACTGTGGAGCAGCATCCAGACAGGTGAGGAAGTTGTCCTTGCCGAGCAATTGGCTGGTTTCACCGAGCGCTACCCGGACGTCGTCGTCGAGAGAGTCGTCGCGCGTGACCGTCCGGTCCGAGTGCTGAGCGAATACGCGGAGACGGCGCAATTGATCGTCGTCGGCAGCCGTGGGCGCGGCGGATTCGCGGGAATGCTCCTCGGATCGACCAGTCGGGCACTGCTCCATACTGCGGATTGCCCGGTTCTCATCGTCCGGCACGTCAACAAGTGAAGAGAATGCATTCAATGACTTTTGAGTCCACCATCTCCGGTACCGTTCGACGTGAGATGTCTTTTGGAGGGGTTCGATGACAACGCGGATATTCCTGGTCGACGATCACGAGATCGTCAGACGCGGATTGTTCGACCTACTCGGCGGGGTCGAAGACTTCGTGGTGGTGGGTGAGGCCGCATCCGTGGGAGAAGCATTGGCTGCGGTACCGCAGAGTAATGCCGACGTCGCGGTTCTGGACGTACGGCTGCCGGACGGCAACGGCGTCGAACTGTGCCGCGAACTGCGCTCGATGCTGCCCAACCTGCGCTGCCTGATGCTCACGTCGTACGCGGACGACGAGGCACTACTCGACGCGATCATGGCGGGCGCTTCGGGATTTGTCCTCAAACAGATTCTCGGAACCGATCTGGTCGCTGCGGTCCGCACAGTCGGGCGCGGCGGTTCACTGCTCGACAGTCGGGCGACGGAGGCGCTGATGCAGCGGATCCGTAGCGACCGCACCGCTGATCCGTTGGCCGAACTTTCCGATCAGGAGCGAGCAGTCTTCGACCTCATCGGAGAGGGACTCACCAACCGGGAGATCGGCGCGCGATTGTTCCTCGCGGAGAAGACAGTCAAGAACTACGTGACGCGTCTGCTCTCGAAGCTGGGCATGCAGCGTCGTACTCAGGCTGCGGTGCTGGCCACCGAAATCCGCAGCGGCAGTCGATAGGTCTACCGACCGGACTTCGGTCGATTCGAGTTGGTGCGCCCGAGCGGTACTCGCCAGAGCAGGCGTGCACCGCTCGGATTGTGGTTGACGATCGTGCACGTACCGCCGCAATGTTCGGCACGGCGCTCGAGATTGTGAAGTCCACTCTTGTGGAAGTCGGAGGGGAGTCCGACGCCGTCGTCTTCGATCGTGATCGCAAATTCGACGTCCGCGGTGACTGCGATGGTGATGTGGTGTGCGTGTGCATGCCGAAGGACGTTGCTCAGCCCCTCACGCAGCACAGCTTCGGCGTGCTGGTGGATCCCGGGATTCACCAGAGTGTCGATGGCGCCGGAGAATTGGACGCTGGGGGTCACGGCGGACTGTGCGGTGGCGTCGCCGATGACATCGAGGAGGCGTCGGCGCAGGCTCGACGAATCGGTGGCCGTGGGAGTCTGCAGATCGAAGATGGTTGTCCGAATCTCGCGGACTGTCTTGTCGAGCTGTTCGAGGGATCGTTTGACAATCGCGCGCGCCGACTCCGGGAGGGTCTCGTCCGGAAGCGTGCTCTGCAGGCTCATTCCGCTCGCGAACAGTCGCTGGATGACGTTGTCGTGCAGGTCTCGTGCGATGCGGTCGCGGTCCGCGAGAACCGACAACAGGCGTTGCGCCTTTTGTTTCTCGTCGAACTCGATTGCAACGGAGCCGAGTTCGGCCATCGACTCGATTCGGGTCAGTTCGTCGTGATCCCAGTGCGTGTTGGTCGAGTTCGACGCCACGATGACCGCGCCGACTACACCCGAGGCGACGCACATCGGTGCCACGACCGCACTTCCGGCCGACGGCACCAGTTCGGTGAGTGCACCTAAAGTGGTGAGTACCTGTAGCTTTCGAGTGCTCCGCACCACGTCGAACGGATAGGTCGTCGCTGGAATTCTGACTCCACGTGACGTGGTTCGGGCGCTGGCCGCAGCGTGAACCTGTGCGTATCCGTTCTCGCAGATCACCACGATCACGTCGTCGACGCCGGTCAGGTCCCGAACGCGACTGGCAAGAAGTTGCAGGCCGTCCTCGAGCGAGTCACCGGCCAGCAACCGCGAGCGAATGGCAGATGTTGCGGTGAGCCATCTTTCACGAGTTCGTGACTGCTCGAACAGCCGGGCGTTTTCCACAGCGATGCCGGCTGCGATGGCGAGGGCCTCGAGAATGACCTCGTCTTCTTGGGTGAACTCGGCTTTTCCGCGCTTCTCAGTCAGGTAGATGCTTCCGAACACCTTTCCTCGCATCATGATCGGCGCCCCGAGGAAGCTCTCCATCGGTGGATGATTCGCGGGGAATCCCACCGATTCGGGATGGTCGCCGAGATGCGCCACACGCAAAGTCTGCGGGTGATTCATCAGAACACCCAGAACGCCATGACCTTCGGGGAAATGCCCCATGGTCGCGCGTTGGGACCCGGAGATTCCCTCGTACACGAATTCCGAGAGCCCGCCCCCCGGCGCCGCAACCCCCAGGGCGCCGTAGCGGCAATCCAGAACCGTTGTCGCAGAGGTGATGATCCGTTGGAGTGTCAGGTCGAGATCCAGACCTGAACCGACCACCAGGACCGCCTCGAGCAGACGGTGGAGTGTCGGTATGTCTGCATTGGAATCGCCCAGGCGGTCGAGCAACTCGCCGAACGTGCGTGCCGGACTGTGACCCGATGCTTCGACCATGGTCGAAGCATATCGCCTCGCGGGACGTCAGCCCTCCTGACGGCGACCTTCCCACCACGACGACCAGTGATGCTTGATTTCGTCGAACTCGTCATCGCTCAGGTCGTAGGTGGTCAGCAGGATGGACATGCCTCCGTCTGGGCGCTGCGGAGTCACCGACTGGGTCGCGACAGAGAGTAGACCAGGGCCGAGATCTTCGACTGTCAACCCGAATTGGTGATCGGTGACGTAGTCGACGACGCCTTCGAAATAGTCGCCGGGAGCGATTGTCGCCGCGTATCGACTTCCCGCTTCCAATTCGATTTCGGTGAGCCCGAGGACGGTTGCCGCATTCTCGCCAGGGAGCAGCAGGCCGTCGAGATAGATGGTTCTTCGCTCAGCGAGTCCGTGGTGCTCCACTGCGAATCTGAGCAACTGGAGGAACGTCGTCCATCCCTCGGTGATGTCGTCGTACCAGTCGTCGTCGGCAGATTTGGCCGGCCGATCGATGCGGACGACCGTCTTGCCGTCTTGTTCGAGAAGTGAGAAGCGGTCACCGTTTCCGAGTTTCAGCGTCAGTGCCTCGGGATCGGCCTCAGCGGTGGAGTAGATCTGGGCGATTTCGTCGTCGAGACCGTCGTACTCCCAGCCGAACCAACGACGAATCAGCGACGGGTCGCGCAGGGCGGGCCACAGAACGGACGGGGCTGCGACGATGGACACTTCGATCACGGTTTCGCTCACCCGGAAGACGGTACCGACTTCAACCCTTCATGGCGACGGTGAGCAGAAATGCAACGTCTTCGAGCGCTTCGACGCTGTGGCGGTCGGCCGGCACGGTGAGGAAATCACCGGTGGATCCTTTCCACTGGTCGCTCCCACACACAAGATTCAGCTTCCCGCTCAGGACCAACAGTGTGGCTTCGCCCGGACTGTCGTGTTCGGCGAGGCTCTTGCCGGCGCTCAGGGCGATCACCGTCTGTCGCAGGCTGCGCTGGTGGCCGCCGTAGACGGTTTGTGAACTGCGACCGCTGGTCGCCGAGCCCGCCAGTTTCAACTGTTGACGAGCGAGAGCGGTCAGTGACTTCTTGTCCATCGAAGACCTCTCGGAAGCGGTGAATGTCGTTCTTGGAGTATGACCGACTCACTCGCGAGGTGCCTCGTTATCGGCGGAAGTCGGTCAGCGCGTGTATTCCAGCCAGCGGAAGCGCAGCCCGCTCTTCTCCGAGGTCTGCCAGGGCTCGTCGGACTTCAGGTTCCATTCGGGGCCGATCTCGGGAGCAAAGGCATCACCGGCGATGTCGAGGTCGACCTCGGTCACCAGGAGATGCGTCGCGAATGGCAGTGCAGCCGAATAAATTTGCCCGCCTCCGACGACAAATACGTCACCGTCCGGCAACGCCAAGGCGTCGTCCAGCCTGTGGACTACCTCGGCGCCTTCGGCTTGCCATTGCGGATCGCGCGTCACGACGATGTTCCGACGCCCGCTGAACGGCCGGAACTTCAGTGGAATGGAATCCCAGGTGCGCCGTCCCATGATCACCGGATGTCCCATGGTGACGCGTTTGAAGTAAGCCATGTCCTCGGACACGCGCCACGGGATCGTGTTGTCGACGCCGATGACGCCGTCGTGGGCCTGCGCCCAGATGAGGGTGACTGTGCGATCGGTCATCGTCAGACCGCTACCGGCGCTTTGATCGCGGGGTGGTGCTGATAATCGACGATCTCGACGTCCTCGAAGGTGTAGTCGAAAATGGAGTCGCGTTTGTTCAGCTTCAGGGTCGGCAACGGAAGGGGCTCGCGACCGAGCTGCTCGGTGACCTGGTCGACGTGGTTGTCGTAGATGTGGCAGTCGCCGCCGGTCCAGACGAACTCGCCGACCTCGAGTCCGGCCTGCTGGGCCATCATGTGGGTGAGCAGCGCGTAGCTGGCGATGTTGAACGGAACGCCGAGGAACATGTCGGCGCTGCGCTGGTACAGCTGGCAGGAGAGCTTTCCGTCGGCGACGTAGAACTGGAAGAACGCGTGGCATGGAGCCAGCGCCATCTGCGGAATGTCGGCGACGTTCCACGCCGAGACGATGATTCGCCGCGAATCGGGGTTGGAGCGCAGGGTCTCGACGGTCTGCGTGATCTGGTCGATGTGCTCGCCCGAAGGGGTGGGCCAGCTACGCCACTGGACGCCGTAGACGGGGCCGAGTTCGCCGTTCTCGTCGGCCCACTCGTCCCAGATGGAGACGCCGTGCTCGTGCAGCCACGCCACGTTGGAGTCGCCGCGCAGGAACCACAGGAGCTCGTTGACGATCGACTTGAGGTGGACCTTCTTGGTGGTGACGAGCGGAAAGCCGTCGGCAAGATCGAAACGCATCTGGTGACCGAAGATGCTGCGGGTGCCGGTTCCGGTTCGATCGGATTTGGCGGTACCCGTCTCCATGACGAGCCGGAGGAGGTCTTCGTAAGCAGTGGAGACAGTCACGGGAATCAGTCTAGGGCCTGCCTTGGGGGGGGGGGGGGGGGGGGGGGGGGGGGGGGGGGGGGGGGGGGGGGGGGGGGGGTACGTACCTCCCCCCCCCCCCCCCCCCCCCCCCCCCCCCCCCCCCCCCCCCCCCCCCCCCCCCCCCCCCCCCCCCACGGCAATATAGCCTCGGCACATGCGCGAACTCTTGGTGATCGGTATCGGTGCGGGTGATCCCGACCAGGTGACGGTTCAGGCGATCAAGGCTATGAACAGGGCCGATACGTTCTTCATCATCGGAAAGGGTGACGAGAAGCAGGCTCTGGTCGACTTGCGAACCGGCATCCTCGACGAGCACGTTCACCTCGACTACAAGGTGGTCGAGATCACGGACCCGCCGCGGGACCGAACCCCGACCGATTACGAGGGGGTTGTCGAGGACTGGCACGAGCGTCGGGCCGCGAAATTCGAAGCGGAATTCGCGGCCGAACCTGGCGTCGGAGCGATTCTCGTCTGGGGTGACCCCTCCCTCTACGACAGCACTCTGCGGATCGTCGAGCGGGTGCTCGCTCGCGGGAGAGCGACGTTCGACTACTCCGTCATCCCGGGAATCACCAGCGTGCAGTCGTTGGCCGCACAGCACCGAATCGTCCTCAACCGAATCGGCGAACCCATCCACATCACGACCGGCCGCAAACTGGCCGAGGGATTACCCGACGGCGTGGACAACGCCGTCGTCATGCTCGACGCGCATTGCACCTTCACTCAGGTGGCCGAAGACCATGCCGAAATCTGGTGGGGGGCATACCTCGGAACCGCGGACGAGGAGTTGATTTCCGGCAACCTGCGCGACGTCGAAGATCGGATCGTCGCGCGCCGGGCGGAGCTGCGCGAGAAGCACGGTTGGATCATGGACACGTACCTCGTTCGGCGCTGACACCGACCGCGGATTTGCGGCCTCGATCCTGCGCTCTTGATCCCGAACGACGGTCTGCGCACCTATGATCTGCGCATGACATCGTTCGGACAGGACCGACTGCAGTCGATTCTGCCCGCGCCGCGTGGCCGTGAAAAATCAGCTGTGAAGTCGGCTTTCGACCTTCTCGTTCAGTGGTATCGGCGTCCTGATCAATTCGACAGTTTCAATCGATACCTCGCCACGAAGGGCCTGGAGCTAGCCGTCCGATTGCTGGTCATCGGTTCCCTGACGACGGTCATCGTTGCGATGACTCTGCTGCGCTTCAGCGACGCGGGCGTGCACAACCACGTCACCAGCGTCGTCAACGCCGTCATCATCGGAGTCACGGTCGCGGTGATCGTGCTCTTCTGCCTCCTGCCCGAAATCACGCGTCGGTGGTCGTACTTTTTTGTCGCCTACTGCGAGGTCGGCGTATTCGTCGGTGTGTTCTTGAACAACGACCCCTTCATCGGGTTGATCCAGTGCGTGCTCTTGATACTGATCGGTGGGTACATCGCGTATTTTCACAACGCGAGACTCCAAGCGATTCACATCGCCCTGTCCATCGTGGTTCTGGCAGTGGTCGGACGAAAGGTCGCGGTCTACGCGGATCCTGCGTTGGCCACCGCACTGTGTCTGATCATCGCCACCGGGATCGTGGTCATCCCGTTCGCCTGCCAGTTCGTCCTCTCACTTCTTGGCTCCGACGCGGACAGTTCGGATGTGGATCCGTTGACCGGCCTTCTGAATCGGCGCGGGCTGCAGCGAGCTGTTGTCGAAATGGGGGCAACGGGGCATGCGTCGAGCAAGTCGTCGTATGTCGTCGCGATCGTCGATGTCGATTCGTTCAAGAGCGTCAACGACTCGCGGGGGCACGAAGAAGGCGATCTCGTACTTCGTCAGATTGCTGATCGACTGCGGTGGTGCGGCGGCGAGAAGGCGCTCTTCGCCAGATTCGGTGGGGACGAGTTCGTCTTGGTGGACACGATCGACGTCGGTGCAGCGCCCGCATTCGAGGACAATCTGCGAAGGCACCTGCGAATCGACGATCGTGATCCGGCGGTGACGACCAGCGTCGGAGTCGCGATCACCTCTGCCGAATGGTCTTCGATCATTTCCGACGAGGAGTTGACGGAACTGTTTCGAGTAGCAGACGCCTCGATGTACCGCGCGAAGGCCGCCGGCGGCGATCGAGTTGTGATGTGGGACGGCAAAGAGTGAGAATTGTCTGATTGCGGGGAGTTGACTGGATTACCCTGACCCTATGGAATCTGCCGAGAGTGTGGAGCGTTCGGACGCCGTCGCGTCTCAACGGCCGCTCTCGGGTCCCGCATTCCGGCTGATCTCTTCTCAACTTGTCGATTGGTATCGGCGTCCGGACCAATTCGACACCTTCAATCGCTATCTCGCGGACAAAGGGTTGACCGTCGCCTCGCGGTTTCTTGTCGTCTGCTCGTTGGTGCTGGTCACCGTGATCATGTTCTTGACTCGCTTCAGTCCACAGGGACCGACCACTCCGCACGCGCGCACCGCGAACGCAGTCATCATCGTCATAACCGTGATGATGGCCGTCGCCCTCTCGACGAGGCGCAACCTCTCCCGTTCCTGGTCATACGCCTTTGTGCTCTATTCGGAAGTGGGAATAGCGGCCGCAATGGCGTTGTATTCCAATCCACTTGCGGCACTGGCCCATGCCGTGATGTTCTCGGTGATCGGCGGATACATCGCGTTCTTCCACAATGCTCGAATACAGAGCCTGCACATGCTGTGGGTATTCGTCGTAGTCATCGGCATTGTGACGCGCATTTCCGTTGTCGAGAACTATTCGGATGTTCCGGTTCTGGTCGCTTTGACAGTTCTCGTCGGCGCGGCGATCTACGTGATCCCCTTTGCCTGTCAGTTCATCTTCTCCATTCTCGGCACCGATGCGTTGAATTCGCAGTTGGACCCACTGACCGGACTTCTCAACAGGAGGGGACTGGCCGACGAGGTGCGA
The DNA here is from genome assembly GCF_058788335.1 of Rhodococcus sp. FW305-130. Lineage (NCBI taxonomy): Bacteria > Bacillati > Actinomycetota > Actinomycetes > Mycobacteriales > Nocardiaceae > Rhodococcus > Rhodococcus sp. FW305-130. The sequence continues at coordinate 937,966 of NZ_JBYTAP010000001.1, forward strand.
CTGCTACTGGAGCGGTCGTACGCCAATTCGGCGCTTGTCGTTGTCGCCGCTGTCGACATCGATCGATTCAAGACCATCAACGACGAGTACGGGCACACAGTCGGGGACGCTGTGATCGAGAAGGTCGGATCGAGACTGGTCGAATGCGCCGGCCCGGCGGCCTTGATCGCACGGATCGGCGGCGACGAGTTCATCATCGTCGATTCGGGCGATCAACGCTCGGTCGATCGACTCGAACAAGAACTTCAGCGATCAACGGTCACTGCTCCCGGCCATTCCGAGGTGGCCCTGAGCGTCGGAATCGCGAAGGTCGCAGGTCCTTTCGAATCGCCGGACGATGCACTCATCGCCTATCCCACTTTGCTGCGACGTGCAGATCGCGCGATGTACGCAGCGAAGGCGCGCGGTGGACACTCGGTGGTTCTGCTGACCGAAACGGACTGAGCACACGGTGAGTGTCCGTGGTCGGCGTTAGTCTGATGCCATGCCTGAACTACCCGAGGTGGAAGCGCTGGCAGGGTTCCTTCGTCAGCACGCGGTCGGCGCAGTAGTGGGACGCGTCGATATCGCTGCATTGAGTGTGCTCAAGACCTTCGATCCGCCGATCACGGCTTTGCAAGGGCGTGACGTCACGGGCGCCGCCCGCTTCGGGAAGCATCTGGCTCTGGATTGCGACGGGTTGTGGTTGGTCACGCATCTCTCCCGTGCCGGTTGGATGCGGTGGCTCGATAATCCGTCGCCAACGCCGCCGAAGCCGGGGAAGGGGCCGTTGGCGCTGCGCGTTCATTTCTTCACACCTGAAGGGTTGACGCCGGCGTTCGATCTCACCGAAGCCGGCACCAAGAAGCGCCTCGCCGTGTGGGTGGTGAACGATCCGCAGGAGGTTCCGGGCATCGCCCGGTTGGGGCCGGACGCGATGGCTGTGACAGAAGCTGAGTTCGCAGAGATTCTGGGCGGGACGTCGGCGCGGATCAAGAACTCGATAGTCGATCAGTCGCTGATCGCCGGCATCGGGAACGCCTACTCGGACGAGATCCTCCACACCGCGAAACTATCGCCATTCGCGACCTCGTCGCGGCTGACGCCGGAGCAGATTTCGACGCTGTATGCCGTGATGCGGTCCACGCTGGCCGACGCGATCGAGCGTTCGGAAGGTCAGGACGCGGCGCGGCTCAAAGGTGAGAAACGCTCGGGGATGCGAGTACATGCTCGCACCGGACTTCCCTGTCCGGTGTGCGGTGACGTCGTACGCGAGGTGTCGTTCGCGGAGCGTTCTTTTCAATACTGTGCGACGTGCCAGACAGGCGGTAAGCCGTTGGCGGACAGGCGAATGTCGAAACTGCTCAAGTAGCGAACTGCGCCGCGAGTAGTTCGACGAATTCGCGGGCGAGCGCCGACGAATGGGTGGGTTCGGTAATTGCGTGGACGATCCGATGCGGCGCATCGGTGATCGGAATACAGACCAGTTCGGGATGTAGGGCGCTCATGGACTGGGGGAGCAAACCGACACCCAGGCCGTTGGCGGTCAGTGAACAGATCAGGTCCACCGAGTTGGCTTCGAGCGTTTTTCCGCGTGGGACCTGTGATTCGGCGAAGGCTTGGTCGGTTTGGACACGGGCCTCGCTGCCGGAGGCGAAGTCCACGAGAGTGTGATCCCGTAGGTCTTCGAGTCTGATCGACGAGGCCTGGGCAAAGGGATGGTCGGGAGCAACAAACGCTGCGGTGGGTTCACTCCACAACGGTGCGGCGGCAAAGCTCTTGGGTAAGCGGCCTGCGGCCAATCCGACGATGCCGACGTCGATGGCGCCGGACCGGACTCCTTCGATAACTACTTCACTGCCGTACGGTCGCGCGGTGATGTTGATTGCAGGGTGGCGGCGTGTCAGATCTGCCAGCGCACGGCCGACGTCGACGCGCCCCGCCGAGGTGATGGTGCCGACCGTCAGCCGCACTTGCTCGTTGCTCCGTGCCGAGACATCACTGACCAGTCTCGACACGGCGCCGAGCACCTCACGGGAGCGGGCGACAAAAACCTCCCCGGCAGCAGTCAGGCCGACGTTTCGACTGTTGCGGTTGAACAATTCGACTCCCAGTTCCTTTTCGAGGTCTCTGATCTGGGCACTCAACGCGGACTGTGAAACGTGCAACCGCGCGGCAGCACGGCTGAAGTGTCTGTCTTCCGCGACTGCCAGGGCGTAGCGGATGTGACGTAGTTCCATCGCACCAATCTATCGCTTCTGGAGATAGATCATGCATATCTATCTATTGGACGCACGTCGGTGTTGCCGGTCATGCTTGACGACATGATTTCAAGCGACGCGCGTCCGAAGCTCGGACTACCGATAGTGCTGCTGATGGCTGCAGCGACGGGTCTGTGCGCGGGCGGTAACTACTTCAATCAGCCACTCCTCGATTCCATCTCGGACCACTTGAACGTCTCGGCCTCCGCAGCGGCCGCGACGGTGACCATCGCACAGGTCGCGTATGCACTCGGATTGATACTTCTGGTTCCGGTAGGCGACATGGTCGACCGACGCAAGCTGACGGTAGGGCTCATGCTGCTGGCGGCTACCGGTCAAGCGGTCAGCGGATTTGCGCCCAACTTTGCCACGCTTGCCGTGGGAATCGCAGTGGCAGGGGTCTTTTCGGTTGCTGCACAGGTGCTGATTCCGTTTGCCGCCTCACTGGCCGAACCTGAGCGGTCCGGCCGGGTGGTCGGAACGATCATGAGTGGACTGCTGATCGGAATCCTGTTGGCGCGCAGTGTTGCCGGCGTGCTCTCCGGACTGGGAGGTTGGTCGACGGTCTACAAGGTTGCGGCGGTTCTGATGGTGGTGATGGCCGTGGCATTGTGGCGATCTCTGCCTTCCGATTCCGCCGATCGACCGAAGGCAAGCTACGGCGCAACGCTCGTGTCGGTAGGGAAGTTGGCTGCGACCTTGCCGCGCCTGAGAACTCGATCGGCCATGGGCGGGCTGGCTTTTGCTGCCGTCAGCACAGTCTTCACGACAATGGCCTTTCTTCTCTCCGGCGAATTCGGCTACAGCGATACTCAAATCGGCCTGGTCGGACTACTCGGCGTGGCGGGAGCGTTGATGGCGACCGTGGCGGGCAGGCTGGCCGATCGGGGACTGGGTCAGGTGGCGACGGGCGGAGCTATCGCGATTCTGTTGGTCTCGTGGCTTCCGTTTGCCTCCGGTGCCACGCATATAGTGTGGTTTCTTGTTGCCATCGTTCTTGCCGACCTCGCGCTGCAGGGAGTGCACGTCAGCAACCAGAACGTGATCTACGCCCTTGTCCCCGAAGCGCGTTCGCGTGTGAACTCGGTCTACATGACCACCTACTTCGTGGGTGCCGCCGTGGGCTCGGCTGTGGGGTCGATGGTGTGGAAGTCGTACGGCTGGAACGGAGTATGCATCGCCGGGTTGGTCTTCTCGGTTGCAACGGCGTTGGTGTGGATGCACGATCGCCGGCTGGAAAAGACTGAACTGCGAATCCCGGAATCCCTTGTCTCGGTGGGATAGGCACCCGCACCTTCTCGGATCCCCGCACCTGTCAGATTTCGGCGCCTGTCAGATTTCGGTACCGTCCACCAGGATCTTGCCGACGCGTTCGGGATAGAACGACACGTGGTTGTCGATCCCGGACGCTTCGGCGGTGGTGAACGGATAGAACCACGCCAGATCCTCGATCGGTGCGAGTTCGGTTGTGCCGGTGAAGGACAGATACGACGCAGTGCCCTTGTACGGGCAGGCCGTGGTGGTCGGGGACGGCACAAAGTACTCGCTGCGAACGTCGATTCTCGGAATGTAGTACCGCGTGGGCAGTCCGGTTTCGAACAGCAGTCTGGGTCGTGTCGTCTCGGCGACCAGTACGTCGCCGACAAAAACCTGGACGTGTCGGGACGAGGGGAGTGCGTCGATACGTACGTATGGATCGCGGGCGTGGACAAAGACCTGTTGATCCTCCTCGTACCAGGCGTCCATGCGATCCCAATAGAACGCGGCGTACTCACTCAGGTCCAGGGAACCGTCGAACTGTTCAGGGTAGGACCAGACGGCGTCCTCGGCCCGGCGATGCCCGATCTCGATCGTCCAATAGGTGGCGTCGCCTTTCCAGGGGCAATGGGTGGTCGTCGACGTCGGGACGAGGAATTCGGTGCGAACGTCCGCGCGAGGGATGTAGTACATCGGCAGGCGGCCGCGTTCGAAAAGGTACACCGAACGAGTGGTGTCCGCGACGGCGTGACCAGCGAAGAATGCTCGAATGCGGCGGGGGTTCGGCTCCAGTGCGATCCGCCCGTTGGAAGCTGTGATCTGTGTGTCTTCTGCGTGAGTCAGTGCTGTGGACATTCGCGAATGCTCCTGAGATCGGCAGGGTGGTCCTTCCCATCCTGCGCTCGCCAGCAGCTATTTGACAGGTTGGAGTCGAAATACGCGGATCTGGCGCCCGAATGCTCGATCGGCGTAGGTTTCGTACGGTGGCCACGTGGTGGTCGCGAGCTTCCACAACTTCTTACGCGTGGCGCCCTCCGCCAGACTCGCACCGACCGGTATTTCGACGCCCTTCACTGTCACGATTGCGGTGGGATTTGCCATCAAATTGAGTGTCCACGCTGGATGCGTATCCTGCCCCCAGTTGGATCCGACGACGACAAACGCATCGCCGTCGGGTGCGTACAGGAGTGGTGTGGTGCGAGAACGGCCGGTCTTGCGGCCACTGGTGGTGAGCAGTAGCTGGGTCACCGTGTTCTCGCCGACGAGTGAGAGCTTGCCGCCCGACACTCTCTGCACTGCTCGATCGAGCGGAACCAGATCCTTGCCGAGATCCGAGAACCATTGTGTATGGCCGACATTGCGCATCAATGACCGGTAGATATTGCGCATAGGACCCCTCGGTTTCTCGGCACTGTTTCGAGGCTGGTGCACCTCGACTCGAAAGAGTCTGCCACGTCAGGTCACAGATACCTGAGTCCCAAGGTCCCGAAAGGAATGAAGCGGTCAGCCGAATTCGGTTTTGGTGGAGTGGAATTGGGGCATACCTCCGAAACCGTTCGTGTGCGCGCGTTGGACGGCCATTGGAAGGTCAAGCCGCCGTGGTCAAGCCTCCGAGGTCAAGACTCCGAGGTCAAGACTCCGAGGTCAAGCCTCCGTGGTCAAGACATCGGGCTCTAGCCACTCGACGCCGAGCAGTTCGGACAGCGACCGCAGACCGGATCGATCACCACCTTTCAGACCTGTGACCGAATTGAGATTGCGCAACATGACCGTGGCGACGTCCTCTTCCTTGGTGCCCACGCCGAAGGGTATGACCCATGGACACGTCTGGTAGTCGCGGTGTGACCGACCGAATGTCTGTTCTGCCGCAATCCCTGAGTATCGCGGTTGATGAAAGATTCCCGTCCGTGGCAACGAGGACGCGTGAGTGCCGTCGGGGAGTGCTTCGTTGGCGTGGAGCGAGATCGAGGTCGTGACATTGAAGACGATGACCGGTGCATCCCCGCGTTGAAACCGCAGACGTTGACCTTCCTTGTCCGGCACCGCGCCGAACAGTTTTGCCACCGAGATCCCGGAGTCTTCGATCATCTCGACCAATGGATCGCCTGCCGTGGAGACGAATTCGACGGCCACCAACACCTGTTTGCCTGCCTTGACCTGCGCCTGCGCCCACTGGGCCGTCGATTCGGCGCGGATCATGCCCGCCTTCTGTCGATAGCGCAGAACAAGCGCACGGCCCCGCGCGATGTTGCGGCTCTTGCGGGCCAATCCCATTTCGTAGGCGTACTCGGCCCACTCGGTCTCGTACTCGGCGCGCTGGGCATGCGTGAGGTCGATCGGCATACCGTCGAGCGGAACGGGTCCCCACGGAGTCGGTCGATGAATCATCAAGGGCGGTTTGCTGTTCGACATCCATCCACGCACGGTCTCGAGCGCCTGGGATTGCAGGGTCGCTGATTCCTTCGCCTCTGCGCTCCACGTCCACTTCCCGTATGACTTGTCCAGCGGAAGGCCGGACTCGACAAGCCTGGCACCCAGGTCGGACCAGTACTCCGAAGGTTCTGAATGCAGCTGCGCAAAAAGCGGCGCCAGGTAACGCTGATCTGCCGGCGTATGTCCCGGTGTTGCTGTCACGGACAGGACGAACGGCGCTTGCTCGTGTGAATTGGAAAAGCGCGCAACCTTCTCGAAGGCAGCTGTGCGCTGTGTGTCGTTGCTGTACAGCTGGGCCTCGTCCGCGATCACCACACCGAAGGTGTACTTGGGACGGCCGTTTCGCGCGATCAGCTTCTTCAATTGGTCAGGCGACATGATCAGCCAGCGGAATCCGCCGTCGCCCACCGAGGCGATGGAATAGCGCCAATGCGGAATGGTGATCTGTGCGGGTCGATCGACGAGGACGAGGATGTTGGTTTCGCCGCGTTCCTCGGCAATCGTCTTGGCCGACATCACTGCGATCAGCGTCTTACCCAGGCCGGCATTGTCTGCCAACAGAAATCCGCGTTTGCCGGCCCGAGCAGCGTCGACGACGGCCGCAGCCCCCGAAACCTGCTCGGGCCGAGGAATTTTGGGTGCAGCAACCGGGCGTTCGCCGGTGCTGTCATTGATGTCGTCCTCGACCCACTGCTGATACGAGAAGGGGAGTGCCTTGAACGGAGCGAGTTCTACAGGCAACTCCGTGCCGACCCACGCGTAGCTCTTCCATTTCTTGACGAACTGCGCACCAGGCGCCGGCGTCCGAAAGGGTACGTCGAGAAGCCAGACTCGTTCGCCCGGAGCGGCTGTCGGAACGTCGGGCATCACAGCGCGTGATCGTTTCTTTGCGACAGTCTTCTTTGCGGCGGTCTTTTTGGTTGCACTCTTCTTGGGTGCAGCCTTCCTCGGTGCAGCCTTCTTTGCGGCAGCCTTGCGTGCCGTGGTTGCTTTGCGTGGTGGCATCAGGCGGTTTCTGCTGTGAGGAATTCACGCAGCGTGAGCGCAGGCCGGCCGACAAGGTCCTCCGCGGTGCTCGTGATCATCGCCAATTCACCCTGCGCGATTGCGGTGTACGTCGACACCCAAGCATCGAGCTCCCAAGCGGGTGCGTTGTACGACGCCCGCGACTCGTAGGCTTCCTCGAGCGTTTCCTCGACGTACGTGGTCCGCTTGCCGGTGATCTCGGTGATGATGCTCGCGGCCTCGGAGAGCGTCAGTGCCTCGCGTCCGGTCAGGTTGTACGTCTGTCCGACATGAGAATCCAGATCCTGCAGAACCGACACGGCGACGGCAGCAATGTCGGACCGCGCTACCGCGCCGACAAGACCGTCACCTGCGGGTCCGCGGATCACACCGTCTTCACCGGCGAGAGCGGGTAGGAAATCGAGGTAGAAGCTGTCGCGCAGGAAGGTGAATGCGAGTCCGGAAGCGCGGATATGTTCTTCGGTGATCCAGTGATCGCGAGCGAGCGTGAACGTCGCGTCCGGAGCGGCACCGAGGAAAGACGTGTAGACGATGTGCCTGACCCCGGCCTCCGCTGCGGCGTCGATGAAGGTGCGGTGCTGATCCAGGCGATCTGCGCTTTCGGCCGCCGAGACCATGAAGAGGGTGTCGATTCCGGCCAGAGCCGCGAGAGCGCTCTCCTGATCCCCGTACGTGGTCTCGGCCGAATCGGCACCGGGGAGCTGCGGTAATCGGTTGACCGACCGTGCGATCAGTCGCTGCGGGACACCGGCGTCGGCCAACGACCGGGCCACCAGTCCGCCGATATGACCGGTAGCGCCGGTGACGGCGATCCTCGCAGACCGTGAATCTACGGACATGGTGCCCCTCCTTCGGTCGGTGTGCATCCCATCTTGCCGGAACCCGCCCCCACGTCAGGTCACGACGCGACGATTACATCGCGAGCCACCGACAGAGCGTCGGACAATGCTGTCCTGGTGTTGTCGTCGAGGGGCAGCAGGGGCCGGCGGGGAAGGCCGGCGTCGACGCCGAGAAATTCCAACCCGGCTTTGACCGTCGACGGCAGTCCGCGACTGACGAGGACCTTCAGTAGTGGCTCGATCTGTTCGAACACAGCGGCGGCACCCGACCGATCACCGGATTCGAGTAGACGCCAGAAGTGCACCACCTGTTCGGGGGCCAGACACGGTGCTGCCGTGCACCATCCGTTTGCGCCTGCAGAGAAAGATTGCAGTGCAAGAGGATTGCTGCCGTTGAAGAAGGGGATAGTGCCACCACTCAGTTCGTTGATGCGGTTCATGCGGGTGATGTCGCCGGTGGATTCCTTGATCATCGTGATGCCGTCGACGGTGGAGACGAGGTCGACGAGAAACTCCGGCGACATGTCGATCCCTGTGGTCGCGGGATTGTTGTAGATCATCGTGGGAATGTCGACGGAATCGGCGACCGCACTGACGTGTTCACGAATCTCCTGCTCACCCAGATGCCAGTACGACGTGGGGAGGATCATCATCGCGTCGGCACCGGCGTCTGCTGCGATCGATGCTCGGCGGAGTGCTCCCGCCGTCGTCAGATCCGACACTCCGACGACGGTGGGGACTCGTCGGTCGACGTAGTCGACAGTTTCCCGGGCGACCGACTCCCATTCGGCGTCGTCGAGATAGGCGCTCTCGCCGGTGCTGCCGAGTGGGGCTATCGCGTCGACACCACTGCTGATCATGCTGTCGAGGAGCGTGTGTAGCGGCTTGGGATCGAATGCTCCGGTGTCCCGGTCGAACGGGGTGATGGGGTAGGCGACGATTCCCTTGATTGTGCTGCTCATGGGGTTCTCTGTTCTGTTGGTGGGAAACGAAATTCAGTTGGTCAGTGCGTCGGGATGATTGCGGAGAGCCCGACGGGCGTAGTACGCGAAGTTCGCCTCGCTGCGCCGAGGGGTCAGTGTCCAATCGTGAGCCTCCTTCGCCAGGCGAGGCGGTAGCGGCTTGATGTCGCCGGCAGCCATTGCCAGCAACTGCAGCCGAGCGGCCCGCTCGATCAGATGCCCGAGGGAGCATGCTTCTTCGACCGTGTTGCCGACGACGAGTTGGCCGTGGTGGGCGAGCAGAATTGCCCGCTTGTCGCCGAGCGCAGCCGAAATGATCTCGCCCTCTTCGTTTCCCACGGGAACTCCGGGCCAGTCGGCGAGAAATGCGCAGTCGTCGTAGAGGGGCGCGATGTCCATTTGGGAGACGACGAGGGGAATCTCGAGCATCGACAACGCCGTCGCGTGCAGTGGGTGTGTGTGGACGATGCAGTTGACGTCGGGTCGGGCGCGGTAGATCCAACTGTGGAACCTGTTGGCGGGGTTCGGCATGCCCTCCCCGTCGAGGACTTCGAGGTCCTCGTTGACGAGCAGGAGGTTGTCCTCGGTGATCTCGTCGAACCCGAGGCCGAGTCGCTGGGTGACAAACGTGCCAGGCTGCTCACCGCGGGCGGAGATCTGGCCGGCGAGACCGGAATCGTGGCCGGCGTCCGACAGTGCGCGGCAGGTCAGTGCGATCTTCTGTCGAAGTGTCCAACTGCCTGTGGTTACTTCGGTGAGCATTTTCGTCTCGGCGGTGGCCATGAGTTCTTGCTTGCTCGCATGCATCGTGTCGGTCATGGGGTGTGCCTTTCTCGGGGGCCGGAATCAATGACATTCAGTCACCTATAGGACACAAAGTGTCATATAGGACGGAAATGTGCAACCCTCAGTGCGAGCGTCGCTGATCGTCGCAGGTCAATGTGTTGGTAGGGTGATGACACAAAGTCTCGTGAGGGGAACCGAATGGCAGCGTTTTTGCGAACACATCGGCGTCGCGCCGGTCTGACGCTCGAGGGCCTGGCCGAGCAGACCGGTCTGACGAAGAGCTATCTCTCGAAGGTCGAGCGGGGTATCAGTACCCCGTCGATCGCGGTGGCGCTCAAAATTGCACGGGTGCTCGATGCCGATGTGGGACAACTGTTCTCGGACAGTATGGAGGGCAATGCCATGACGATCGTGCGCGCCAAGGACCGCGTGATCGACCCGGCTTCCTCCGTGCAGTCTTCCGTCTACGATCCGATCGCGCCCTCCATGGTCGGAAAGGCCATGCAGCCGTTCGTGGTTCATCCGGCGTCGGTGATGGGTCCCAAGTTCATGGACCACACGGGAGAGGAGTTCGTGTTCGTGCACTCCGGATCCGTAGAATTCGAAATCCCCGGACAGACGATGCACCTCGACGCCGGCGACAGCCTGTATTTCGACGCGAATACGCCACACCGGATGCGATCGGTGTCGGCAGATCGTGCGGTGGTGCTGGTTGTCGTCTACGACAATCCTTCGACTGGATCACCCAGCGGTGACTCACTGGAAGCGCACTGCGGGGTGAGCAGATGACCCTGGGGATCGACACGACACTGACGCTGCTCGCGGCCGGTCTGATCTTCCTTCTCTCCCTGTGCCTGGGAATCTGGAAGTACCGACAGATGGCCACCTCGGATAATCACCTCGCCCATCCGTATGTCGACATCGCCCACCGCGCAGCCCTGATGTACTCGTTTGCGACGCTGCTGATCGCGGTGTTCGTCGAACTCAGTGCGTGGCCGACGTGGATCAACCTGACCAGTGCCGCAGTGGTCGTGTTCTTCTTTCTCGCAGCGATTTTCAGCTACATCGCTCACGGTGCGATGAAGGACACCGACAATCAGTTCGAGTCCGCCGGTCCGCCCCTGCACCTCGGAATGTTCCTGCTGATTCTCGGTGAGGTGGGCGGATTCGCGGTCCTGCTCGCAGGTTTCGTGAAAGGCCAGTTCTTCTGACCGGGCTTCAGCGTCGGTGCTCGTAGCCGATCCAGGCGCGTCGACGCTCACCCATCGGGTCGTTCTCCACTCTGGACGTCTCGTCGAAGATCATCGTTTGCCGCTCCGGGACGGAGTAGGCGGGCCAATCCTGGTCCGGCACTCCGTGTCGGGCGAAATGGATCCAGTGGCGCTGCACGGTGGAGGTCACCGCGGCCAGTCCGCGACGTCCACCGACCGCGGTCAAGGCCGCGGTGAGTGCATCCGAACGGCCGAAGACCGCAAGCAATTCGGTGGCATGGGTAGCGCCCATGCCGATGAGTCTGAGCAGGCGAGGCGCAAAATCGTAGCGGTAACTGTAGGTAGGAGCTACCTGGCAATGGCCCTGTGCGCACAGTATTGCCGGTTCCCAGAAGGTGATGTCGCCGCCGAGATCGGCGGCAGCGAAACGATGCGGATACGTGGGATACGCCGCGAGCGCACGTGCTTTCACTTCAGGGGTGGTGTGGGAGAACATCTTCTCGATCCGAACCGGGTTGGTAGGCAAGATGTCGAGAACGCGCGGAAAGATCCGCCCCTCATGGAGATTCGAACCGACGAGCAGCGGAACGGGGTGGGCCCGTCCGGCGGCGAACACGTCGAGCGGGTGTTCGGGAAGAATGTCGTCACCCACTACAGGGGCGAATGCCCGTGTTCCGGGTTCTTCGTCCGCGCCGCGTCGCGCAAGTTCTTCGCCGGCGTCGACCAGTTCCTTCACCGAAGCGGAGCGCAGCCACGAGGCAGGATCGGTTTCCGGTGCGTCTGCGATCTCGAGGAACTCGCGCGCCCATCGCTGCGCTCGATCCTTTCCGTATGCCGAAGCAGCCGGCGGACTTTGAGCAATGGCCCGAGCAAACAACCCTCGGGCCGCGGGCGTTGCCATCAGAGTGGTGACAGCGTTGGCGCCGGACGATTCACCGAAGACGGTGACGGCGTTCGGGTCGCCACCGAAAGAGGCGATGTTGCGCTGGACCCACGTCAGTGCGGCGATCTGATCGCGCAATCCGAGGTTCGTGTCGAATGATTGTTCAGCAGTGGAATACTCACTGAAATCGAGGTAGCCCAACGCGCCGAGACGATATTGGATCGAGACGTAGACGATGTCGCCACGTTCGACCAGGCTCGTTCCGCGGTACATGGGCGTCGACGGATTCCCGCCGTTGTACGCGCCGCCGTGAATGAAGACCATGACCGGTCGCAACGAATCCGACGGTACCTGCGGGGCCACGACATTGACGAAGAGTGAGTTCTCGTCGAAGTTGCTCTTGCGCTGCGGAGACGGAGAGCCGAATGCTTCCGCCGGGCGGACACCATTCCAAGCCTCGACCGGCTGTGGTGCGCGAAATCTCGAGCGGCCGGTCGGGGCCGCTGCGTAGGGGATTGCTCGCCAGGTGCGCAGTCCTCGATCGAGGCGCCCGCGTACGACCCCGGAATCGAGAGTGATCTCGAGGGGGCTCGTCACGGTAGGGAGATGTCGGTGCCGTGGCTACGGTAACCGCTGTATCCCGACCAGGCCAAGCGTTGTTCACGTCTGGGATCGTTCTCGACGCGGACGATCTCGTCGAAGATCATGGTCCTACGCTCCTGCGCGTCGTAACGCGGCCACGACCCACGCGGCGAGCCGTGCTTGGCGAAGTGAAGCCAGTGTCCCTGAACAGATTCGGTGACTGCGCGCAGTCCGCGCCGACCGCCGGGCAGGGTGAGGCCGCGCCCGACAAGGGTGTCGCCGATACCGAAGACCGCGAACATCTCGAAACCGTGAGTGGCGTCGAGGCCGAGCCAACGCATCATCGTCGGCGCGAAGTCGAATCGGTAGGCGTACGTCGGCGCCGATTGTGCGTGAGCCTGCATCAACTCCACTGAAGGGTGCCAGAACGTCACGTCTCCACCGACGTCGATCGCGGACTGCTCGTCGGGATAGCCGGGATAGGTTGCGAGGATGCGCTTTCCGGCCTCGGGATCGGTGAGAGCGAACATGGTGTCGATGCGCGACGGGTTGGTCGGGAGTGCGTCGAGCACCTTCGGGAACAGCGTTCCCTCCCGTCTGTTGGTGCCGATGATCATCGGAACCTGGTGTGCCGATCCTTCATTGAATGCGTCCAAGGGGGAGCGCGGCAGGAAGTCGCCGTCGACGACCGGACCGAAGGGATGTAGTCCAGGCGTGTTCGCCAGTACCTCGGCACCGAGTCTGCTGCCTGCTCGGCCCAATTCGACGGCAGTCGCCGAGGTCAAAGCCTTCGCGGGCGGTAGACCGGAATTGAGGATCTCGACGAAACGCGCGCCCCAGGCGTGCGATCGCTGCGTGCTCGAGACCAGATCCGGAGCCGAACTCTCGGCGATCGCACCAGCGAACAGTCCCTTGGCAGCCGGAGTAGCCATCAAGGTGGTGACGGCAGTGGCTCCGGCGGATTCACCGAAGATCGTGACTTTTTCAGGATCCCCACCGAAGGCAGCGATATTGCGCTGCACCCATTGCAGGGCCGCGACCTGATCGCGCAGTCCGAGGTTGGAATCGAATGCCCGCTCGGCCGTGGAGAAGGGCGTGAAATCGAGGTACCCCAGAGCACCGAGGCGGTAGTTGATCGAGACGTAAACGATGTCGCCGCGTTCGACGAGGGACACACCGGAGTACAAGCCGGTAGCCGAGGTCCCGATGGTGTTTGCCCCACCGTGGATGAAGACCATGACCGGAAGCGGGGTGTTACCGGCGTTCGCTGGAGCGAGCATGTTGAGTGTCAGACAGTCCTCGCTGCTCGGCTGGTACTTCCCGGGCGAAAGCAGCAGCCCCTTCTTGTGCTGGACCGAGGCGTCGCCGAACCTGGTCGCGTCGCGTTCTCCGGTCCATGGTGTGACCGGCTGTGGCCGCGTCAGACGCAGTGTTCCGACCGGCGGCCGGGCGTAGGGAATTCCGCGCCAGGCTCGAAGTTTTCCCACCCGGCGGCCGCGTAGGGTGCCGTCGGCCGTGGTCACAAGTATGTCGGACGCCATGTCGCGACTATACGTACTTCGGGATCGCGTCAGCGGCGAGCCTCCAGCAATCGAAGCCAGACCTCACTGACCGTCGGATACGAGGGCACCGCATGCCAGAGAGTTTCGAGTGGGACGGCGCCGACGACCGCGATTGTCGCCGCGTGCACCAGTTCGGACACTTCGGGCCCGGCAAAAGTTGCGCCGAGGATCACGTCGGTGGCCTTGTCGATGACCAACTTCGCGCGCCCGGAGTAGTCGTCGCGCAACAGCGAGGATCCTGCGACGGCCAGTTCGATCTCCACGACTTCGACGTCGTAGCCGTCGTCGCGAGCTTTCTTCTCGGTGCGTCCCACCCACGCGATTTCGGGTGAGGTGAACACCACCTGGGGGACCTGTCCGTTGTCCGCCGACGCCGTGTACCGAGGTCCCCTGAGTCCGCGGCTCTCGGCCCGCGCGGCGATGACGTCTCCGCAGACTCTCGCCTGATACTTGCCCATGTGGGTGAGGGGAGAGCGGCCGTTCATGTCGCCGACGGCGTAGAGCCACTCACCTTGGGCACAGAGGTGATCGTCAGTGGTGACGTACTTGCCGTCCTCGAGGCCGATGACGGACAAGCCGAGATCGGCAGATGTCGGCCCGCGGCCCGCCGCGACGATGACCTCGTCGACCTCGATCACACCGGAAGAGGTCTCGATGCTGACGGGTCCACCGTGGATGTGGCCCGCACCGGTGTCCTTGGCGTCGGGTCGCGACACCGAGTTGACGGCGGTGCTCAGTCGAACGTCGACGCCGCGGGCGCCGAGTGCTTCGGCAACCATCGTTCCGGCAAACGGTTCTGCCGATTTCAACAGAGCATCGCCTCTCACGAGCAGTGTCACGTGAGCGCCGAACGACGACAACCACGTTGCGCACTCCGTTGCGACGACTCCGCCGCCGATGACCGCCACCCGCGACGGAACCTCGTGGAGATTGGTCGCATCGCGCGACGTCCACGGGAGTGCTTCACGCAACCCCGGCGTCTTCGGGACAGTGGCAGTTGTGCCCGTGGCGAGTACAACGGCTTGGCGGGCGCGGAGCTTACGGGTCCCGTCGACGGTCACAGCGCGCTCGCCGTCGATCACCCCGTGGCCTTTGATCACTGTGATTCCCGCGGAGGTGGCCCAGTCGACCTGGGACGAATCGTCGTGGTTGTGGGTGAACGAGTCGCGGCGTTTCAGGACGGCCTCGACGTCCAGCGGTCCGGCCGGGATCCCGGGCAAAGCGTCGGCCGCCTCGAGGACCTGCCCCGGGCGCAGTAGCGCCTTGCTGGGCATACAGGCCCAATACGAGCATTCACCGCCGACCAGTTCGTGTTCCACGATTGCGGCGGTGCGATTACTTCCGGCGATGGCGTACGCGGCGGCGTTCTCGCCGGCGGGCCCACCGCCGATCACGATGACATCGAATTCGTCGGTCATGCCTCCACGGTATGTCGGATCGGTCCGAGTTCGCTCGGTTACCGCCGGGTACGAGAACTCGAAGATGGTTACAGTTGCACCCATGACGCGGCAGAAGATTTTGATCACCGGTGCCAGTTCGGGTCTGGGTGAGGAGATGGCCAGGAGATTCGCCGCGGCCGGTCGCGACCTCGCGTTGTGTGCCCGGCGGACGGATCGTCTCGACACGCTGCGTGGGGAGCTGGTGGCGCAGTACCCGTCGATCAGCGTCGCAGTTCGCGAACTCGATGTGACCGAACACGATTCCGTCGTCCGGGTTTTCGGTGAGCTGCGCGACGAGTTGGGTGGCCTGGACCGGGTGATCGTGAACGCCGGGCTCGGCAAGGGCGCCAAGATCGGAACCGGAAAAGCGCACGCGAATCTTGCAACAGCGCAGACGAATTTTGTCGGCGCGCTGTCGCAGTGTGAAGCTGCGCTCGAGATCTTCCGCGCGCAGGACGCCGGACACCTGGTTCTCGTGTCCTCGATCAGCGCCGATCGGGGGCTACCAGGGCCAAAAGCGGCCTATTCGGCAAGCAAGGCCGGGGTAGCGGCTCTGGGTGAGGCGCTCAGTATCGAGTTGGCGCGCACACCTATTCGCGTCACCACCCTGCTGCCGGGCTTCATCAAGACCGACATGTCCGCCGGCGCCGGCGACGACGCAGCGCTCATGGCCAGTTTGGACGAAGGCGTCAGTGCCATGGTCGACGCCATCGAGAAGGAAACCACCCGAGCGGCGCTACCCGGCCTCAAGTGGCAAGGGATAGATGCGGCCCTACGATTCCTGCCCAACTCCGTGACAGCGAGGTTTGTCTGATGAGCATCCACATCTCGAACGGTAAGCCCCGCGTAGTGATCGTCGGTGGCGGCTTCGGTGGACTGTACGCAGCGAGACGACTCAAGAAGGCCGACGTCGAGGTGGTTCTGATCGACCGAGGGACCAGCCACGTCTTCCAGCCCCTGCTCTACCAGTGCGCCACGGGTCTGCTCTCCGAAGGGCAGATCGCAAGTCCGCTGCGACATCTGCTCGAGGACAACAAGAACACGAACGTCGTTCTGGGCGAGGCCAAGTCGGTGGACGCCGACGCCGGGATACTGACTGCCAGTCGCTTCGACGGGTCGACCTTCGAATTGCCGTACGACTACCTGATCGTGGCGGCTGGAATGCGCCAGTCGTACCACGGCCAGGACGAGTTCATCAAATGGGCGCCCGGCATGAAAACCCTCGACGACGCTTTGGCGATCAGACGCAGTCTCATTGCTGCGTTCGAGATGGCCGAATCGCTCCCGACAGCGGAAGAACGTCGACCGTGGCTGACATTCGCCGTGGCGGGCGGCGGACCCACCGGCGTCGAATTAGCCGGACAGATCCGCGAATTGGCAATGCACGCGCTCACAAACGAGTTCAGGTCCATCGACCCGGACGAGGCAAGGGTACTGCTCTTCCACGGCGACGATCGGGTGCTCCCTTCGTTCAGTCGCAAGCTCTCGGCCGCAGCCAAACGTACTCTCGACGGGATCGGCGTCGAGACTCACCTCGGCGTGCACGTCACCGACGTGTGCGAGACCAGCATCGAGACGACGGACAAGAAGACAAAAGAGAAGCGGCAGTACGAGACCCGCACGATTCTGTGGACCGCGGGCGTCGAAGCAGTGCCGTTCGCCGAGGCACTGGCCACGGCGCTGGGTGTGAAGCAGGTCGGCGGTGGCCGCATCGAGGTGGAAGCCGATCTGACCGTTCCCGGCCACCCGAACGTCTACGTGGTGGGCGACCTCATGTCGCGGGACAAACTTGCCGGGGTGGCCGAGGTCGCGATGCAGGGTGGTCGGCACGCCGGTGCCCGAATCGCTGCAACCGTGGAAAACGGCGTGCCCAGCCGAAAACCGTTCAAGTACCGCGATCTTGGAACCGCGGCCTACATTTCGCGACGCCACGCGTTGCTTCAGGCAGGGCCGGTCCAGTTGTCCGGGTTCATCGGATGGGTGTCATGGGGAATCATCCACATCGCGTTCCTCGCGGGTTTCCGCAATCGCGCCAGCACGGTGCTGAACTGGGGCGCAACCCTGGCGTCGAAAACGCGTCGGGAACGGGCAATCACGTACGGCGACCCCGAAACCGCGCGGCAGCCGTACAACTGAGGGTTACTCAGTCTTGAACACGGGGTTTCCGGCGGCGTCGATCATCCACCACAGGCTGCCGACGCTCTGTCCGAGCATGTCTCCGGGAACCTTGTCGTCGAGGTACCGATAGACGGGCTTGCCGTTGACGGTGATCTGGAAAGATCCTTCAGGCCCGTCGACAGTGTCGATGACGGCGTCGATTCCTTCGACGATCGGCGAATCCGTGACCGAGGTGACCGCCGGCCAGTAACGCAGGCACGCTTCGTCGCACGACCCGGCTTGTGAGTTCTCCTCGTCCGGGTTGTAGACGTAGACGGTCATGCCCTCGCCGTCGACGGCGATCGTCCCGAGTGGGGAGTCGGCGGTCTTCAGCAGGGGTGCATCAGCGGCGGCGGGTGGCGACAGCGACGTCGAAATGGCAGTGACGTTGTCTGCGCTGTCCCCGGAATCGAGGGCGTCGGGTGAGCAACCGGTGAGGATCAGGGCGCTACTCGCAACCGTCGCGAACAACCACTGTCTGCGCATGACGTCTCCGTTCTGGGCGGGAGTGCTCGGGACAAGCAATCGGGGATACCCGTTGCGGACGAGCTGAAAACGCCGGGCGTCCGGATTCCTCGACAATAGCTCTGTTACAGAGCTATTGTGAGGTGTGGATGAAATCGGAGCAGATCACAGGCTTTCGGATGATGTCCTGGAGACGCTCGGGCAATTGCGCCGGGGCACGAGGAAGGCATCGGGGCGACCGTTTGCAGAACGACCGCTCGGCGGCGCCCAAATCGAACTCGTCAGGCTGCTACGGCGCAACCCGGGTCTGTCGGTGGCTGAGGCTGCCGGGCGATTGGGTGTCGCGGCAAACACGGTGTCCACCCTGGTTCGGCAGCTCGTCGACGATGGAGTGATCGAACGGGTTGCCGACGAGGCTGATCGACGCGTCGCGCGATTGGTCCTCTCGGACGAGGCGCGCGCCCGCGTCGAAGTGTGGCGTGATCGCCGGAGTGTGATTGTCGGTCAGGCATTGTCGAGTCTGACCGGAGAAGACAGGGCGAGGATCGAGGCTGCGCTACCAGCCCTGTCGCGATTGGCGAGCGCTCTGGCAGCAGCCGGATCAGAAGGTGAGGGGCAGTGAGATGCTGACACAGTGGTGGAAGAGCCGAGCGGCAGGTTCACCCGACCCCGGCGCACACGCGGTCGAGATCGACTCGGTTACATACAAGTTCGGCGACCACCGCGCGGTGGACAACCTGAGTCTGGTCATCAACGCGGGGGAGTGCTTCGGCCTGCTCGGTCCCAACGGTGCAGGAAAGACTACGACGATCAGATTGCTCAACACGTTACTTCCTCTGCAAGACGGTGATATTCGGATTCTCGGTCGCTCAGTTCGTACCGAGGCGATGACCATTCGGCGCTACCTCGGATACGTGCCACAACAGCTCTCGATCGAAAGCGCATTGACCGCGCGCGAGAACGTGACCTGGTTCGCGCGACTGTACGACGTTCCGCGGTCCGAACGACGCGAGCGCGTCGACCAGGCGCTCGAGATGGTGGACCTGCTCGATTCAGGCGATCGCCTGGCGTCGAGTTTCTCCGGCGGTATGGTGCGACGGCTCGAACTTGCGCAGGCGCTGGTGAACCGACCGTCGCTGCTGGTACTCGACGAACCGACGGTGGGGCTGGATCCCATTGCCCGCGAATCCGTCTGGCAGCGAGTGGCGGAGATGCAGAAGCAGTACGGCATGACTGTGCTGCTGACGACGCACTACATGGAAGAAGCCGAGGAGCTGTGTGATCGTGTTGCGTTGATGCATCACGGTGAACTTCGGGCGGTGGGCGAGCCGAGCGAGTTGGCCGCCGAACTGGGGCCGGAGGCCACTCTCGAAGACGTGTTCCGTCACTACACCGGCGACGATCTCACCGGCGACAAGTCAGGAGGTCTCCGCGATGTCCGCAGTGCCCGTCGCACAGCGCGCCGCTTGGGCTGATCCCACTACCAACGGTTTCGCTCGATTGCTCTCGAGAATTTACACATTCTGCCTCGTGGAAGTTCAGAAGTTGCGGCACGACCGATCTGAATTGGTCACGCGCGCAATCCAGCCGATCCTCTGGTTGGTGATCTTCGGCCAGACGTTCAGCCATATCCGAGCGATCCCCACTGGCGACGTACCGTATCTCGACTTTCTCTCGCCCGGCATCATTGCGCAGTCCGCTCTTTTTGTTGCGATCTTCTACGGAATCCAGATCATCTGGGAGCGTGACGCGGGAGTCCTCACCAAATTGATGGTCACGCCGACGCCGCGCGCAGCATTGGTGACAGGTAAGGCATTCGCCGCCGGGATCCGCGCAGTCGCCCAGGCAATGGTGGTCGTCATCGTGGCGGCGCTGTTGGGGGTGAGTATGACGTGGAACCCGCTCAAACTGCTCGGGGTCGTATTGGTCGTTGTCCTGGGTTCCGCGTTCTTTGCCTGCTTGTCGGTCGCGATCGCGGGAATCGTGCTCAAACGAGATCGATTGATGGGCATCGGGCAGGCAATCACCATGCCATTGTTCTTTGCGTCCAACGCGCTGTACCCGGTCGAACTCATGCCGACGTGGGTTCAGTGGCTCAGCCGCATCAACCCGCTGAGCTACGAGGTGTCAGCACTACGCGGTCTACTCATCGGAATGCCGACCAACTATGTCGTCGACTTCGGCGTGCTGATCGGGTCAGCGCTGCTCGGAATCGTCACCGCCTCGGCACTATTGGGCCGCTTGACTCGCTGATCTTCGCACTGGATCAGTCGCGAGTGAACGGTGGGGCGTACGTGCTGCAATCCGGAGGTACGGCCGGGAGTCCTTCGGACGAGCGAAGTTTCTCCGCAATCGACGAGAGTAGGTCCTGCGATTCAGGGGAGAGATCGACCGCTTTCATAGCCAGAGAACGCAATTCGCTGTCGTGGAACTCTTCGACAACCGAACGGTCTTCTTCCGGAATCAGTTCGGGATCTTGGCGAGGCGTCGGGCCGAAGAAGTACTCTGCTGCTACGCCGAAGTAATCGGCCAATGCCAAAACGACTTGCTCTGACGGATTTGTGCGCACACCGCTCCGGAGCTGAGAGAGGTACGGTGTCGAAATCTTGCATCCGCGTTGTGAAAGGGCTTCCACAACTTGTGCGTTGGTGAGTCTCGGGGCTGTGGCCGGGTACAAGGCGTTCAAGCGGTCCTTGAATGAATCGGTCACAATTCCTCCCTCGAGCGTGACCCAGCGTCACAGCTACTTCGCAGTTTTCACATAGTAGACGACACGGTTATTCTGGACTCCGGTCGAAAGTCCTTTCACCTGCGGATATTTGGCGCGGAGAGATTCCAAAGACTTTGTAAAGTATGTGATTTACGCCGCGTACTGACCGTTCGTTTTGCCAACGGGCGTGCGGGTGGCGTATAAGCAAAATGTCGGTGGTTACGCCGTTGTGCTGCAGGTTCTTTCGGCCGGTCCTATGAAGCTGCGTCGATGCATTGTGGCCCTGTCTGTAACGTGCGAGCACTGCCGCCGGGCGCCGGGCGTCACTCTCTCCGGCGGTTGGCGCGCCGCGTGTTCGGAACTCTTTCTCGGTGCTCTGCTCGACGCTCGCACGTAGTGATGGGCGCGTATTTTCTCGGCAGTCGAGAGTGAGCGGGCAGGTGTGTCGACCTGTCGAAAGTGGCGCGGGTCGAAAGCGGCCGATTGGTATGTCATCGACGTTGGAACACAGTGCTTCTCGTCAGTCGCCGCTATCTCCTGCGGTGATATCAGCGTCGCCCGGACGTGTTTTGCGGCAGACCGAGCTCGAGGCGCAGCGTCCCGGCACGACATGTCGAGCGTCGCCTCTGCGTCTTTCGGATCGGAATAGCCCGCTGCGCCGGTAGTAGTCGGCGTCCGTCGACATCGGGTGCGTGTCAGGACCCTTCGAAGGACTACGCGGCTTGCACACGGAGGGCGACAGTCCGGGCGGCAATTCTGTCGCACAGATCTACCATCAGCCCCTGCCGTGCGCTGCTCCTCCTGCAGGATGCGTGCCTCGGCCTCGGAAGCGGCTTATGGCACGGGGCTTGCTGACCGGCGCATACTGGTTACAACGCGGTGTGTTCGAAGGGCAGGACTGACATGGTCAGTGTCGAGAAGTGGGCGATGTGGGATTCCGCCGTGGAGGTGGATGTCACCGAAGGCGCTGCGCTGCCCACTGCGCACGCGTTGATCGCAGCTGCCATCGACGAGACCGAGGCGGTGTGCGACCTTCGCCGGGGCGACGCCGAGATTCACGCCGTCAACCTCGCTCAGGGAACTCCGGTCAAAGTGACTCGGCGTATGTCTGCTCTCTTGCGGTCGGCGCTGTGGGCGGCTCGTATGACCGGCGGCGCAGTCAATCCGCTTGCCGACAACTACTCCGAGGACGAGTCCATCCCTCCGGTCCACCCGACCCCGACGTTCGAGGACGTACAGCTCGACGGCGACGTGGTGTACGCGCCCTGGGGTGCGTCGTTCGACATCACCGGAGTTGCCAAGGCAGACACCGTCGATCGCGCCGCGCAGATCGTGGCTGCCGAACTGCAATGTGGTGTTGCCGTACGGATCGGCGACGTGATCGCCACGGCCGGCCATGCACCGGCCGGTGGCTGGCAGATTCCGGTACCGGGCAGCGAGGAAGTCGAACTGATCAACGGAACCGCGATGGCGACGGCGCGGGCGGTAGAGCTGCCCTCCTGGGAGCCGAACCAGGAGCGTCCCTCCACGGAATGGGCGCAAGTCTCGGTGATCGCGGACGACGCGGTGTGGGCGTACGCCGCGAGCGAAGCAGCGTTGATCCGGGGTATCAGCGCCATCAAATGGGTTGAACAGCAAGAGCTTCGCGCTCGGCTCGTCGACCGATCCGGACGTGTGTACGCGACGGAGAGTTGGTTCGGCCCTGCTGCCGCGTGAATCAGGCCCGTCCGCGCTCCTTGCGGTACCAGTGCACGAGTGCGTCGGTGGACGTGTCGCCGAGGTCGCCGGGTGCCTCTTCGGAGGAGAGTGCAGGTCCCAGTTCCAGTGCCTGCGTCTTGCCGAGTTCGACGCCCCACTGATCGAACGGATTGACACCCCACACAGCACCTTCGACAAATACCTGGTGCTCGTAGAGTGCGATCAACTGACCGACGACCGAGGGCGTCAATTCCTTGGCCAGGATGGTGCTCGAAGGCCGGTTGCCTGGCATCACCTTGTGCGGCACCAACTCCGGGGCCGTGCCCTCTGAAGCGATTTCTTCGGCGGTCTTGCCGAAGGCGAGAACCTTTGTCTGAGCGAAGAAGTTACTCATGAGCAGATCGTGCATGGATCCGGTGCCGTCCGCCGTCGGCAGATCGTCGGTGGATTCCGCGAAGCCGATGAAATCGGCGGGCACGAGCCACGTGCCCTGATGCAGGAGCTGATAGAACGCGTGTTGGCCGTTGGTTCCCGGCTCGCCCCAGAAGATCTCACCGGTGGACGTGGTCACCGGTGAGCCGTCGGCGCGAACCGACTTGCCATTGGACTCCATGGTCAGCTGCTGCAGGTACGCGGGAAAGCGCAACAGGTCGTTGGAGTAGGGCAGCACTGCTCGGGACTGAGCGCCGAAGAAGTTGGAGTACCAGAGCCCGATGAGCCCGAGGAGAACCGGCGCGTTCTGCTCGAGCGGTTGGTTTCGGAAGTGCGTGTCGATCTGGTGGAAACCGTCGAGGAATTCGGCAAAACGAACGGGTCCGACGGCGCACATGACCGACAAGCCGATCGCCGAGTCGACGGAGTAGCGCCCGCCGACCCAATCCCAGAATCCGAACATGTTCGCGGTGTCGATGCCGAACTCCGCCACGCGATCACCATGGGTGGAGACTGCGACGAAATGCTTGGCTACGGCCGAGACGTCTTCGCTGCCCAGACCGGCGAACAGCCAACGCTTTGCCGCCGTCGCATTGGTGAGCGTCTCGAGGGTGGAAAACGTCTTGGACGCGACGATGAAGAGGGTCGTCTCCGGATCGAGGTCGTCGAGCTGCCCGACCAGGTCGACCGGGTCGATGTTGGAGACGAACCGAACGCTGATTCCGGCGTCCGCGTAGTGCCGTAGCGCGCGATAGACCATCACGGGCCCGAGGTCGGAACCGCCGATGCCGATGTTGACGATGGTGCGGATGCGCTTGCCGGTGGCGCCCGTCCACTCGCCACTGCGCACCCGGTCCGCGAAAGCGCCCATCGCGTCCAGAACTTCGTGAACGTCCGCGACGACGTCCTGACCGTCGACGGTCAGAGCAGAATCCTTCGGCAGACGCAGTGCTGTGTGCAGCACGGCTCGGTCTTCCGAGCTGTTGATGTGATCGCCCGCGAACATCGCGTCGCGTCGTGCCTCGACGCCGGCCTCGCGGGCCAACTCGACGAGTAGCGCGAGAGTCTCGCGGCTGACGCGATGCTTGCTGTAGTCGATGTGAAGATCACCGGCGTCGATCGTCAGCTCTCGCCCGCGGGCTGGATCGTCCTGGAAGAGTTCTCGCAGGTGAACGCCTTCGATGTCGGCGTAATGAGCGCGCAGTTTCTGCCAGGCTGAGGTTCCGGTGATGTCAGTGCTCACGATCATCGACTTTAGTGGCACAAGCTGGAAACTTCCGCGTGAGTCTCGCTCGCGGGCAGACGGACGCGGCTTCGACGAGCATCATGGAACCCATGGACACATTCGAATTCATTCGATCAGTTCCCACCCAGTTGTTCGTCGGCGGCCGGTTCGAGCCCGCGGAGAACAACGCGACCTTCCCGGTGGCAGATCCGGCGACCGGAAAATCGTTGACCGACGTCGCCGATGCTAGCCCCGCGGATGCGATGCGCGCGCTCGACGAAGCCGTGGCCGTCTCGTCGAAGTGGGCGAGCACACCTGCGCGCGAGCGTGGTGAAATTCTGCGAGCCGTCTTCGAGAAGATCACCGAGCGCGCCGAGGACGTGGCGCTGCTGATGACCCTCGAAATGGGCAAGGCACTCGCCGAGAGCCGTGCCGAGGTCAAGTACGGCGCCGAGTTCTTCCGGTGGTTCAGCGAGGAGGCCGTTCGCATCGGCGGGCGCTACACGCCGGCGCCGGCGGGCAACGGCCGGATCCTCGTCACGAAGGCGCCGGTCGGACCGTGTCTGGCCATCACTCCCTGGAATTTTCCGTTGGCGATGGGCACCCGCAAGATCGGACCGGCGTTGGCCGCCGGCTGCACGATCATCGTCAAGCCCGCCTCGGAGACCCCGTTGACGATGCTGCTGCTCGCTCAGCTCATGGCCGAAGCAGGGCTGCCCGACGGAGTCCTCTCGGTGTTGCCGACATCGAAATCCGGGGAAGTGACCGGCCCTCTCATCGACGACCCCCGACTGCGCAAGCTCACCTTCACCGGGTCCACCGGCGTCGGCAAGATGCTGGTGGAGAAGTCCGCGAAGCGATTGCTCCGCACGTCGATGGAATTGGGTGGCAATGCGCCCTTCGTCGTGTTCGACGACGCGGACGTCGACAAGGCAGTCGAGGGTGCGGTACTGGCCAAGCTTCGCAACGGAGGCGAAGCCTGCACCGCCGCCAACCGGTTCCATGTCGCCAACGCCGTGCGTGAGGAGTTCACGACCAAGCTGACCGAGAAGATGGCGGCGTTCACGATGGGACCGGGTACCGACCCGGAGACGAAGCTCGGCCCGCTGATCAACCAGAACCAGCTCGACACGGTCGCAGAGTTGGTTGCAGATGCGGTGGATGCCGGGGCGAAGGTTCGACTGGGCGGCGAAGCGCCAGGTGGTGAGGGGCACTTCTATCCGGCCACCGTGTTGGCCGACGTTCCGGCGAGCGCGCGGATACTGAAGGAAGAGGTGTTCGGACCCGTCGCCGCAATCACCGGCTTCGACACCGAAGCCGAGGGAATCGCGGCCGCCAACGACACCGAGTTCGGATTGGCTGCGTACATCTTCACGAGGGATCTCGACCGTGCGCTTCGGGTCTCCGACGCACTGGAATCAGGAATGATCGGCGTCAACCGCGGAGTGATCTCGGACGCGGCAGCGCCGTTCGGTGGTGTGAAGGAATCCGGATTCGGCCGCGAGGGCGGGACCGAGGGGATCGAGGAATACCTGAACACGAAGTACATCGCGCTCGAGAACTGACACACACACGAACGGCTACATCGGGACTGCCAGAGGCATCCGATGTAGCCGTTCGCAAGTGATCTGGGTGTGCGCTAGTGGCCCAGGCGTCCGCGGCCCAGGCGCAGGAGCAGCATCGCGAGGGTGTGGCCTTCCTGGCCCAGCTCGTTGAACCGTTCGAGGACCTTCATCTCTCGGCTGTGCACCAGACGCGGACCACCCGATGCCATCCGGGTACGGCCGATGATCTGGGAGACCTCGGAGCGGCGTTTGATGGCCGCGAGGATCTCGGCGTCGAGACGGTCGATTTCTTTCCGGAGCTCGTCGATCTCCGCCTCACTCTGGGGGATCTCGACGTCTGTCGGAGCAGTGTTTACAGTATTTACAGTATTTCCATTGGGGGCTGCAGCCTGGGTGCTCATTGCTATTCGTCTCCTCTTCCTACTGCGTGGATCGTGGTCTCGGCTCGGGTCGTTACCGATCCAGGCACACTGACGAAAATGCCCCGGATCCGATTCGGACCAGGGGCGGGTGAGCTGTTCAGATCACGTGCACCGAGGTCCGGGGCACGTAAAGTAACGCCACAGCGGGCCGACGGGGTCGGCCGTGTTGTCGCGAACGGAAATGCTGAACATAGCGTCCAGTTTGCCATGCTCGACACAGGTAATCCAAGTGCCTCTACCAGCAGGTGGACGCACTGACGACCGTGTCGGTGGACGCCGGTAGCGTGGACAGGCGATGAACACGTACCCAGCACTCGGTGAGCACGACGGACATTCCCAGCACGACGGGGGCGGCGCGCGGGGACATGGCGCGGGTTCGGACGCCCTCCTCGAGGGTCTCAACCCGCAACAGCGCGAGGCCGTGGTCCATACCGGTTCGCCGTTGCTGATCGTCGCGGGCGCCGGCTCGGGCAAGACGGCAGTACTGACGCGTCGCATCGCCTATCTGCTGGCCGAACGGGGTGTCACCCCCGGTCAGATCCTGGCCATCACGTTCACCAACAAGGCTGCGGCCGAGATGCGCGAGCGTGTGGCAGCTCTTGTCGGACCGCGTGCCAACGCCATGTGGGTATCGACGTTCCACTCCAGTTGCGTGCGCATCCTGCGAGCACAGGCGGCGCTCCTGCCCGGTTTGAACTCGAATTTCTCGATCTACGATTCCGACGATTCGCGTCGACTGCTGACGATGATCTCGAAGGACCTCGAGCTCGACACCAAACGATTCTCCGCGCGGCTTCTCGCCACTCACATCTCCAACCTGAAGAACGAACTCGTCGGACCGGAAGAGGCGGTTGTCGCAGCCGATCAGGATCCGGCCGAGCTGCCGCGACTGATCGCCAAGGTCTACGGCCACTATCAACAGCGGTTGCGTGCGGCGAACGCACTCGACTTCGACGATCTCATCGGTGAGACCGTTGCGCTTCTCCAGGCGTTTCCCCAGATTGCCGAGTACTACCGCCGCCGCTTCCGTCACGTGCTCGTCGACGAGTACCAGGACACCAACCACGCGCAGTACATGCTGGTGCGTGAACTGGTCGGCGGTGCCGGAGAGTCCGACCATGCCGTTGCCCCGGCCGAATTGTGCGTCGTCGGTGACGCCGATCAGTCGATCTACGCATTCCGCGGAGCCACTATCCGCAACATCGAAGAGTTCGAACGCGACTACCCGGACGCTCGGACCATCCTTCTCGAACAGAACTACCGTTCGACGCAGAACATTCTGTCTGCGGCCAACTCCGTGATTTCCAAGAACACCGGCCGACGTGAAAAGCGTCTGTGGACCGATTCGGGTGAAGGTGAACTGATCGTCGGCTACGTTGCAGACAACGAGCACGACGAAGCATCTTTTGTCGCCTCGGAGATCGATCGGCTGGTGGACCAGGGCGAGACCAAGTTCGCCGACATCGCGGTGTTCTACCGGACCAACAACTCCTCACGCGCGCTCGAGGAGATCTTCATTCGACTCGGAGTGCCGTACAAGGTGGTCGGCGGCGTTCGCTTCTACGAGCGCAAGGAAGTTCGGGACATCGTCGCGTATCTGCGCGTCCTCGCCAACGAAGACGACACCGTGAGCCTGCGACGCATTCTCAACACGCCACGACGCGGTATCGGTGATCGAGCCGAAGCCTGCGTCGCCGTGCACTCCGAGCATCGCAACATCAGCTTCGCCGCCGCACTGCGCGACGGCGCGGAAGGCAAAGTGGCGCTGCTCAATACGCGGTCACAGAAGGCCATCGCGTCGTTCCTCGAGATGATGGACGGGCTGCGGGCCCTGCTGCCGACACCGGCCGCCGACGAGGACGAACCCTTCGAACTCGGTGACATCGGTGAGGTCGCCGAGGCAGTGCTCGAGCGAACCGGCTACCGCGCCGAGCTTGCGGCCAGCAGCGATCCACAGGACGGCGCGCGACTCGACAACTTGAACGAACTCGTCAGCGTGGCAAGAGAATTCAGCTCCGACGCACGAAACGCGGCCGGGCTGATCGATCCGGACGACGAGGAAACCGCAGCAATGCGTGAAGGCGAACCCGATCCGGGTTCGCTCGCCGCCTTCCTCGAACGGGTATCACTTGTCGCCGACGCCGATCAACTGCCGGACTCCGACGACGGCGTCGTCACGATGATGACGCTTCACACCGCCAAGGGCCTCGAGTTCCCGGTCGTCTTCGTCACCGGTTGGGAGGACGGGCAGTTCCCGCACATGCGCGCCCTCGGTGATCCGGCAGAGCTGTCCGAAGAGCGTCGACTCGCTTACGTCGGCATCACCCGCGCCAGGCAGCGCCTGTACCTGACGCGCGCGATCATGCGTTCGGCTTGGGGACAACCGATCCAGAACCCGGCGTCGCGGTTCATCCAGGAGATCCCGGAGGACCTGATCAATTGGCGCCGTGAGGATCCGGGCACCGGTGGTGGATTCGGAAGCGGCAGGCCGGGTTACGGCAGCGGAAGCCGATACGGCAGCCAGGGCGGCCAGGGATACGGTGGCGGTCAGGGATACGGTGGCGGGCAGAACTACGGGGGAGGGTCCGGCAAGGCTGCGTCGACTCCCAGTTTCGGTGCCGCGCGTGGCCGCAACAACGTTCTGGTCCTTGCCACGGGTGACCGCGTCAGTCACGACAAGTACGGTCTGGGCACCGTGTTGGAAACCAAGGGCACCGGACCCACCGCGACGGTCACCATCGACTTCGGTAGCGCGGGCAAGGTGCGGTTGATGCTCATCGGCGGTGTGCCGATGGTCAAGCTGTAGAAGACAGACAAAAAACTTCCGGCCCGTACCTGGAAAGGTGCGGGCCGGAAGTTTTTTGTCAGAAGCGTTGGGCTTGCGGTCAGTCCTGCTCGATACCGAGGCTGATGCCGCGTGATGCGAGCCAAGGGAGGGGGTCGATCTTGTTCTCGCCGGCGAGGTGAACCTCGAAGTGAAGGTGCGGGCCGGTGGAGAAGCCGCGGTTGCCGACAGTGGCGATCTGGTCGCCGGCCATGACCTGCTGACCGACGGTGACGGTGGACGTGTCGATGTGGCCGTAGACGGTGATCGTTCCGTCTGCG
Source organism: Rhodococcus sp. FW305-130 (assembly GCF_058788335.1). NCBI lineage: Bacteria > Bacillati > Actinomycetota > Actinomycetes > Mycobacteriales > Nocardiaceae > Rhodococcus > Rhodococcus sp. FW305-130. The sequence goes on from NZ_JBYTAP010000001.1 coordinate 966,965, forward strand.
TGCTGTAGGCGTACCCACATGCCGAATCCGGAAGCCGGACCTGAATCGATGACCTTGCCGTCGGCGACTGCGACGATGGGCGTCCCGATCGGGGCGGCGATGTCGACGCCGGCGTGCAGGGTGCCCCAGCGGGTGCCGAAGTTGGACGTGAACGTGCCGACTGCCGGCAGGACGAACAGCGGGCGACGGGCAGCTGCTTCGCGTGCTGCGCGCTCGTCACTGAAACGCTGGCCCTTGGCAAGCAGGTTGCTGAACTGGGAGAGGTCGGTCGGTGCTGCGACGTTGAGGACCTGGGGAGCGTCGGCCTCGGTGGTGGCTGCCGTGGAGGTGGCCGGAGCGAACTGAGCGGCCTGCGGTTCTGCGGTGGTGCCGATCGCGGAGGACTCGTTGGCGAGTGCAACTTCCGAGTGGTCGGCGGCGGAAGAGGAACCGTCGTTGACAACTGCCTGGCCCGCGGCGACAACTGCGCCGGCTGCAACTGCCAGAACGGCGGCGCGGCCCTTGAGAGCAGAGGGAGGGGTGGGGAGTCGGTGAGCACCGCTGCGGCGAACCGGAGATTCGACATCGACTGTCGGTGCGGAAGAGGCGTAAGTGGGGGTGCTGATCACGTCGGACTCGACGAACTCGTGAGAGTCGGAATCTGACGACGTGGAGGATGAATTTCGAGTGAACATATCGGTAGAGATCTCAGAACTTTTGGTCTCGGTGTAACGCCTGGCCGAGTGCGTTGGATAAGTGGTCGTGACCTCGTCTGGAGCTGAGTTCGAGAACCTACTAGCGGTGAACTGGCTGCGGTGATGCATATGCCGGTTCTCTCCTCGAGTTCGTGATCAGCCCGTGACTTAGACCGACTGACGGTAACGAAATGATTGCGATGGGCGCAAGCCGTAGCGGAAACCTGTCCGATTATGTGACGTGCCTCACAGCTTGACCTGGGAATATGTCGATACGGGCAAAACGGACGAATCATCTCGTTTCGTGATCACGCGTGTCACAACCGGATCACCGGTCCATTCAGGCACTACCGTCGATCGAGTGTCCACAACACCTGGAACTACGTCGCAGGCGCGTTTCGACGACCCCGGAGTGAAGTCCGGGGCGCCACTCGCGGCGGTAATCGGACTGCTCGGTGCCGTCGGAGTGGCGGCCAGCCCCGTCGTCGGAGTCGGGAGTGGCCGCGGGGTCGACACGACGGGGGCTCTTGCTTCTGCCGCTCTCTTCGCGGCCGTCTGCACGATCATCGTGCCGTTGGTTGCAGTGCTCACCTCGGGCCGCAGGCCCGCCTTGGCCGGTGGACTCCTGGCCGGTATCGGAGCGGTGTCGCTCGGAGCGGCAATTCTCGACGTCCAGTTGTTCGTCGACGCAATCGATGCAAACCGCTTGGACCTTTTCCGTCCGATTTCGGCGGGTTCGATCGATGCGGGTCCGGGCGCTTATCTCGCGCTCGCGGGACACTGCCTTCTTGTCCTGTCCGGGGTGCTCGGACTTGTCGCTGTCCATCGTGAATCGGAACGGGACGGATACGGCAGCGCTCGCGCCGCGGAATTCGACGGGCGATCGGTTGGCGGACGGATCGGCGCGTGGCCGACAGCGCTGCTGATTCTGGCCGCAGTGGTGTTCGTGCTCTCCCTGTTCGGTCCTTCCTTCAGTTCGCAGGATCCGATCTTTCTGGTCAAACCGCTCGTCGACTCGGTGTCGGCCATTGCCGTCGGTACAGGATTGGTCGGCGTCGCGGTGCTCGTTGCGGTCGCGGCGGCATTGACGTCCATCTCCCTACCGGTGGGCTGCGGCGCCCTGATCGGTGTCGGTCTCGGCGCACTCGCAGTCAGTGGAACCAGGGTGATGGCTGGGTTCGCGGCCGGCGATCGGATCGGCGTCGGTTCGGGATCCGTGGTCGGGGCACTGGCCGCCGTGGTCATCGTCGTGATCGGAGTTTCAGCGCCTTACCTCGCATCCAGGCGTGAAACGGATGCGATTCCCGCTGAAAGTGTGGTCCGCGCGCCTGCGAAGACAACAAAGGGTGCGCTCAAGGCAGCGATGGTGGCTCAGTCCCGGGCGGCGCAAGCGCGGGTGAACAGACTTCACCGCGTTGCCGGTATCGCCGCAGTTGGCACCGCAGCAGTGGCAGCCCTGGGCGTGGCACTTCCGGTCCTGTCGTTGCCGGAGAACATTCCCGAACCGTCGATGCTGTCGTCTCGAGTTGTCCTGCTCTCGGCTGCCGTACTGCTCCTCGCCGCGCTGGGCCTGTTTGCCCCGGGCCGCGCCGCCGTGGTGCGTCCGGCCGTCGGAGTGCTGTGGACCACCGTCGTGATGGGCGTCGCGGCTGTGATGCAGTCGGCGGTCATCGCGACGGACGTTCCAGGCGTCGGGTTAGGTGCCGGCGCCTTCGTGCTTTGTGGCGCGGCTCTCCTCGCTGCGGCGACGGGACTGCTCGTCTGGCTGGCGGGAAGCGCAGAACGTGAAGACGTCGACACGTCGGTAGACGGCGGTTCGAGAGGGCTGGTGCTTCTCGTCGGTGGGATCGGCGCAGTCGCAGTCCTGATCGGGACCGCGCTTCCCCTCTATCGGGGTGACGCCTACACAGCGGCGTCAGTTCTGGAGTGGCCGTGGGGAATTGACGTCTGGGGGCAACTGCTCGTCGGCGTCACCGTCGTGATCGCCGCTGTGATCGCAGCGTCTGCGCGGCCGGCTCGAGGCGCGGCATTGCTGATCGGATCTGCCGTGGCAGCTCTGGTGTACGTCAGTGAGTGGCCGCTCACGTCATCGCGCATATCGGACGCAACCGTGGGGGTGGGTGCGATCACAGCGGCCACGGGCATAGTGTTGCTTCTCGTTGCAGCGTTCTCGAGCGCAAGAATCAGTGAGACTGATGCTTGACAAATTCGGTGTGGCCACCTTGCTCGATCGGTGAGGCGTGCCTCATTGCGCATTTGCGCGTGACTTGGGCCACATAGCATCAGTGCGGGCGCAAACCGAACGCGGCAACTGGTTAAAGTCCAGAACAGACCCGCTCCTACCCCTCGAGCGGGTGACAACGCAGACGAGACGGTGAGCAGATGGATCTCTTCGAATACCAGGCGAAGGAACTCTTCGCCAAGCACGGAGTGCCGACTTCGGCTGGACGTGTTACAGACACAGTCGCCGGCGCACGCGAGATTGCCGAAGAAATCGGTAAGCCCGTGATGGTGAAGGCACAGGTCAAGGTAGGCGGCCGCGGCAAGGCCGGTGGCGTCAAGTACTCGCCCGACGTGGATGCCGCAGTGGCAAACGCCGAGGCAATCCTGGGCCTGGACATCAAGGGCCATGTCGTCAAGAAGCTGCTGGTCGCAGAGGCAAGTGACATTGCCGAGGAGTACTACATCTCCTTCCTGCTCGACCGCACCAACCGCACCTACCTGGCCATGTGCTCGGTAGAGGGTGGCGTCGAGATCGAGGTCACCGCCGAGGAGAACCCCGACGCTCTCGCCAAGATCCCCGTCGACGCAGTCAAGGGCGTCGACCTCGCGTTCGCGCGCAGCATCGCCGAGGCAGGAAAGCTGCCCGCAGAGGTGCTCGACGCAGCGGCCGTCACGATCCAGAAGCTGTGGGAGGTCTTCATCAACGAGGACGCACTCCTCGTCGAGGTCAACCCCCTCGTTCGCACGCCTGACGATCAGATCCTCGCCCTCGACGGCAAGGTCACCCTCGATGAGAACGCGGCGTTCCGTCAGCCCGGCCACGAGGCATTCGAGGATCGCGACGCTACCGATCCCCTCGAGCTCAAGGCCAAGGAAAACGACCTCAACTACGTCAAGCTCGACGGTGAGGTCGGAATCATCGGCAACGGCGCAGGCCTGGTCATGTCCACCCTGGACGTCGTCGCATACGCCGGCGAGAACCACGGTGGCGTCAAGCCCGCCAACTTCCTCGACATCGGCGGCGGAGCTTCCGCTGCAGTCATGGCTGCCGGCCTCGACGTCATCCTGAACGACGCACAGGTCAAGAGCGTGTTCGTCAACGTCTTCGGCGGCATCACCGCGTGTGACGCAGTTGCCAACGGCATCGTCGGCGCACTGAAGACCCTGGGCGACGAGGCCAACAAGCCGCTCGTCGTTCGCCTGGACGGAAACAACGTCGAAGAGGGTCGTCGCATCCTCGCCGAGGCCAACCACCCGCTGGTCACGGTCGTCGCAACCATGGACGAGGCCGCCGACAAGGCCGCCGAACTCGCTCACGCAGCGAAGTAAGGGACTCACAGAACAATGGCAATCTTCCTCACCAAGGATTCAAAGGTCATCGTCCAGGGCATCACCGGCGGCGAGGGCACCAAGCACACCGCTCTGATGCTCAAGGCCGGCACCCAGGTCGTCGGCGGCGTCAACGCTCGCAAGGCCGGCACCACGGTCTCGCACGTTGCTGCTGACGGTTCCCCTGTCGAGCTCCCCGTCTTCGCGACGGTCGAAGAGGCAATCAAGGAGACCGGCGCAGACGTCTCCATCGCATTCGTTCCCCCGGCCTTCTCGAAGGACGCCATCGTCGAGGCCATCGACGCGGAGATCCCGCTCCTCGTGGTCATCACCGAGGGCATCCCGGTTCAGGACTCCGCTTACGCTTGGGCGTACAACGAGTCCAAGGGCAAGAAGACGCGCATCATCGGACCGAACTGCCCCGGCATCATCACCCCGGGTGAGGCCCTCGTCGGCATCACGCCCGCCAACATTGCAGGCACCGGCCCCATCGGCCTGGTCTCCAAGTCGGGCACCCTGACCTACCAGATGATGTACGAACTCCGTGACTTCGGCTTCTCCACCGCCATCGGCATCGGCGGCGACCCGGTCATCGGAACCACCCACATCGACGCCATCGAGGCGTTCGAGAAGGATCCCGAGACCAAGGTCATCGTGATGATCGGTGAAATCGGTGGCGACGCGGAAGAGCGTGCAGCCGATTACATCAAGGCCAACGTCACCAAGCCGGTCGTCGGCTACGTGGCAGGCTTCACCGCTCCCGAAGGCAAGACCATGGGCCACGCAGGCGCCATCGTCTCCGGTTCCTCGGGAACGGCTCAGGCAAAGCAGGAAGCTCTCGAAGCTGCAGGCGTGAAGGTCGGCAAGACGCCGTCCGCCACTGCTGCTCTCGCTCGCGAGATTCTTCAGTCCCTGTAAGGGGCTTCGCCCCCGTGCGTGGTTAGGGAGTCTCCGGACTCCTTAACCACGCACAGTGGTATCGACCCACATCGACCCGGCAGGTTCCAACTGCCCGGCACCGGATGTGATGGATGCGACGATCGAGTCGAGATCGTCGGCGTCACCGGCGGCGAGCGTCATCACCGCCTTCGATCCATACGCAGTTCCGAGCACCGAGACGCCCCGCGCTCTCAGTTCCGCTTCCACCCGACCGGCCTCTGAGTGCCGGATCGCCAAAGTGCGCAGGATCTTCCTCTCCCTGGCCACAAGCTCGGCCGAATCGAGAGCAACCGAGACGGCTCCCGAATACGCGCGGACCAATCCACCGGCGCCGAGCTTGATTCCGCCGAAGTAGCGCGTGACGACAACAATCACATCGACCAGATCTCGAGACTTGAGAACCTGAAGCATCGGCACCCCAGCTGTCCCGCCTGGTTCGCCGTCGTCGTGTGCACGCTCGACGCGTGAGTTCGCTTCGTATCCGATCACGAAAGCCGAACAATGATGGCGCGCATCGGGATACAGCGACTTCTGCTCCGCGACGAACTCCGTGGCGGCCTCGGCGTCGTCGATCCGGCGAAGCGCGGCGATGAATCGTGAGTGCTTCACCTCGGTTTCGACGACATGGTCGGCGCCGGGCGCGAGGGTGAAGGGCATCTGCCCATTGTCTCCTGTCGGTGTTAGCGTGCGAAGTCGAGACACATACGCTGGTAACCATCGAAGACCGTCTACGAGGAGAAGTCATGACGTTCACGCCGCAAGGGCCCAGCTTCGGGCCACCGAATCAGCCGGCAGCGGGCGGTGGAACCAAGAATCTCGGATTCATCCTGCTCATCGCCGTCGCGGCACTCGGCCTGATCAATTTCCTACTCGGTTTTGCGCCTTTCACGTCGATCAGTGGAAGCAGCAGCGGCATCGGTAGCGGTCTGGACACCAGTTCGAGCTTCTTCGAGTCGAGCATCTACGGCCTCGGATTCGTTTTCGCCGGCGGTGTGGTCGCAGGCGTATCGCTCCTCCCGAAGCAGTCGTATGCAGGCATTGCCGCAGCGCTCACCCTCACGGGTTTCTTCGCTTTGGTGTTCGCCGCGTTCTCCGTAGGTACCAGCGACTACGTCGACATCAGCCTCGGTTGGGGTCTGATCATCGTGCTGATCCTCTCGTTCGTGCAGACGGTCGTCGCAGTCGCCGCGTTGTTGTTCGAGATCGGAATCCTGAAGGCTCCCGCGCCGCGTCCGGTGGCTCAGCAGTACGGTCAGCCGCAGGGCTATGGCCAGCCCCAGGGCCAGGCGCCGGGCCAGGCGCCGGGGCAGGCGCCAGGTCAGCCACAGGGATACGGACAGGCTCAGTACGGCCAGCCGCAGCAGGCTCAGCAGCCGGGCCAGTACCAGCAGAACCCGCAGTACGGGCAGGCGCAGCAGCAGGGATACGGGGGAGCGCACGCCGCCCCCGCCGACCCGACTGCTTCGCAGCCGCCTTTCGGCCAGACTGCGTCTCCCTACGGTCAGAACCCGGTGCAGAATCCCGCACAGACCGACTCGTCGGCCGCGACGACGTCGTCTTATTATCCGCTGACCTCGCAGCCCGCGAGTCAGCCGAACCCGAGTTACTCGTCGGATCAGTTCACCGCTCCGCGCGGTTACGGCCAGCCGTACAACCAGCAGCAGACTGGCTCGACCGAGCAGCCGACGGGCTTCGAGCCGCCCACTTTCGAAGCGCCGACGCCGTCTGCTGAGCCTGATCAGGGCAGCAGCGATTCCGCGGCCGAGACCAAGGTCTTCGGCTCACAGAACCCCGACGAGCGTCAGCAGTAGTACTACTTCGTTTCACGAACATGAATGTGGCCTCCGACCCGCTGCGGGTGGAGGCCACATTCCGTGAGCCCGACGGCGCGCCTGAGTGCGCGGCGCACTATCGAGTGAAACCCTCGAGGGGATGAGTTCTTTGATTGATGGCACCCGGTCCCGTCCCGCGTCCTCACGACCCGGACGTGGTCGTACTGGCGGCGGCCGCGTCGGCGGCGGTCGCCCGGCACCGAACCCGGACCTGGCGCGCAAGCTGCTGACGGTCGCCTTCCGGCCGTCGGGTCTGACGATGCTGCTGATCGCGGCTGTCGTTGTGGTCACCTTGGTATCGGCGAGCAGCGACCTGACCGGAACCTTCGGCGCCATTGCCACCACATGGTTGGCCATCCACCAGGTGCCGGCGACTATCAGCGGCGTCCAACTCGGTGTACTGCCATTGCTTCCGACGGCCGTCATGATGTGGGTGGTTGCACGCCGATGCGCGTCGACTGCGGTGCACACCGACTCCCGTGACGACACCCTCCGCCTGGTGGGGGCCGCGGTAGCCGGACCGTTGACTATCACGGCAATCGCTCTCGCCGTGGTCGCCGACGCCTCCGCAGCCATTCCGCTGTCGAGCCCCAACACGTTGGCCGCTTTCGGCTGGGTCGCCGGGATTCACCTGATCGCCGCGTCCGTCGGTGTTGCTGCTGCGCACTGGGATCGCGTCGTCGCCGAGATTCCGCCGTGGGCATCTGCCGCTCTTCGACCGGCAACGGCTGCGTCGGCAGCGCTGTTGGCTGCGGGCGCCGTGGCCGTCGTGGTGTCACTACTCGTGTCCTGGTCGACGGTCGGTGACCTACTCGCGCGCGGCAACGGGTTTGTCGGCGTACTGGGATTGACGGTGTTGTCGCTGCTCTACCTGCCGAACCTCGTGGTCGGCGCAGCCGCGGTGATGACGGGATCGACGGCCGATTTCGGCAATGTCTCCATCAGCGTGTTCGGCAACATCGGCGGTGACCTGCCACCCTTGCCCCTTCTCGGAGCGATTCCGGAAGGCGTCGCCGGTGGAATCTGGCCCGTGTTGTTGATCGTTCCGGCAGCGGTGGGCATGATGCTCGGCCGTGATTGCGCTCGACGCATCGCCGGGCAGGACAGTGTGCTCGCAGTGCTGACGGCAGCCGCCGGTGCCGGCGTCGTCATGGCGCTGCTCGCTCTTGCTGCCGGGGGAGACCTCGGGCAGTTCGGCACCGTCGAGGTCCTGTGGTGGGGTTTCGGTCTTCTGACTTTTGCGTGGCTGGGATTGTTCGGAACCGTCTCGGCGCTGTTCGCGATGTGGTTCTCACACCGCGGACACATGAAGGACGAGGTTGCGCCCCCGACGGCTGAACCGGCTCGAACAGTCGAGCCCGAACTTGCGATCACGGCCGCGGCCACACCGGAAGACGAGGACGACGAGAACACGGGCGAAGTGCTGGCCCAGGAATCTGCGGTCGTTGTCACCAAGGTCGTCGAAGCGGAAATCGTCGAGGAATCAGGCGAACCCGTGCAGGTAGTGACAGAGGAAACCGTCGAGATCGAAGTAGTCGACGCCGAGGTTGTCGCGGCACCCGAGGCGGACCCCACAGCCGACTCCGCAGCCGGGGCCGAGCCGGAGACCGACCTGCCCTCGAAGCCGCAGAAGTCCAGCGACTAGGCTGTCATGCGGCCGATACTCCGGCCGCATCATCTTCCAGTTCTCAGGAGTAGTGCGCTGACTGCCTCGGCCGACAATCCGCAGCCGACAATGCCCGACGGGGTCCAATTTCGCGACTCGATCGCGCGGGTAGTCGTACTCGCTTCCGGCGCGGGAACCCTGCTGACTTCGCTGATCGACGCTTCGCACGCCGAGGGATACCCCGCCGAGATCGTTGCCGTCGGGGTAGATCGTGACTGCCTCGCCGCCGAGCACGCCGCGGATTCGAAGATCCCGTCCTTCAAGGTCTCGATCAAGACTTATGAAAATCGTGCCGCCTGGGACGAGGCGCTGACAGCAGCGGTGGCCGAGCACGAACCCGATCTCGTGGTCAGTGCAGGCTTCATGAAAATCCTCGGCCCCAGCTTTCTCGCGCGTTTCGGCGGCCGAATCATCAACACTCATCCCGCGTTGCTGCCTGCCTTTCCCGGCGCGCACGCGGTTCCCGACGCTCTGGCGTACGGCGTGAAGGTCACCGGTTCCACGGTGCATCTCGTCGACGGCGGAGTTGATACCGGGCCGATCTTGGCGCAGGAAGCTGTGCCGGTGCATGACGACGACACCGAGTCTTCGTTGCATGAACGCATCAAAATTGTGGAGCGACGGTTGTTGGCGGACGTCATCGCCGCTGTTGCTACGCGCGGAGTGGTTTCCGATGGACGAAAGGCCGTGATCCCCAGTGAGTGAACGCAAGGCTGTGCGCCGTGCACTTGTCAGCGTCTACGACAAGAGTGGTCTGATCGAGCTGGCCACGGGCCTGCACGAGGCCGGTGTCGAGTTGGTCTCGACCGGTTCGACCGCGTCGAAGATCGCCGACGCCGGAATCCCCGTGACGCCGGTCGAGGCTCTGACCGGATTCCCGGAATGCCTCGAAGGCCGCGTGAAGACGCTGCATCCGCGCGTCCATGCCGGCGTTCTCGCCGATACCCGCAAGCCGGATCACCTCGCTCAGCTCGAGGAACTCGGCATCGCGACCTTCGAATTGGTCGTCGTGAACCTGTACCCCTTCACCGAGACGGTTGCCTCGGGCGCTAGCCCGGACGAGTGCGTCGAGCAGATCGACATCGGTGGCCCGTCGATGGTGCGTGCTGCAGCCAAGAACCATCCGTCGGTTGCCGTCGTGGTCGATCCGGCTCGGTACGCCGATGTCCTGACTGCCGTTGCCGGTGGCGGATTCACCTTGCGTGAGCGCACTGTGCTTGCGGCGCAGGCGTTCCAGCACACTGCGTCGTACGACGTCGCTGTTGCAAGCTGGATGACGAGCACGATCGCAGCTGACGAGGACGGTTCGCTGTTCCCGGCCTGGGTCGGTGCTACCTGGAACCGCAGCGCTGTCCTTCGCTACGGCGAGAACCCGCACCAGGACGCTGCGTTGTACGAAAACCCGTCTGCGCCTGCAGGTTTGGCTCAGGCGGAGCAGTTGCACGGCAAGGAGATGTCGTACAACAACTACACGGACTCCGACGCAGCGTGGCGCGCAGCGTACGACTTCACTGATCCGGCCGTCGCAATCATCAAGCACGCCAACCCGTGTGGCATCGCCATCGGGACCGACATTGCCGACGCCCACCGCAAGGCGCATGCTTGCGATCCGGTCAGTGCATTCGGTGGTGTCATCGCAGCCAACCGTGAGGTCACCGTCGAACTGGCAGAGCAGATCGCCGATATCTTCACCGAGGTTGTCATCGCGCCCTCGTACGAAGACGGGGCTGTCGAGGTTCTGCAGCGTAAGAAGAACATTCGTGTTCTGAAGGCTGCGGCTCCGACCGCTACCGGAATCGAACTGCGTCCGATCTCTGGCGGTACCTTGCTCCAGCAGCGCGACGTTCTGGACGCTGACGGCGACAACCCGGCCAACTGGACTCTCGCCAACGGTGAGGCTGCAGATGCCGAGACTCTCGCTGACCTCGAATTTGCTTGGCGCGCCAGCCGATCGGTGAAGTCAAACGCGATCCTGCTGGCCTCCGGCGGCGCGTCCGTCGGTGTCGGTATGGGCCAGGTCAACCGCGTCGATGCAGCGCATCTTGCTGTTCAGCGAGCCGGTGACCGCGTCGTAGGTTCGGTTGCGGCCTCGGACGCGTTCTTCCCGTTCCCCGACGGTCTGCAGGTTCTTCTCAACGCCGGCGTCAAGGCTGTTGTGCAGCCGGGTGGTTCGGTTCGCGACAACGAGGTGATTGCCGCAGCCAAGGAAGCCGGTGTCACTCTTTATCTGACCGGTGCGCGCCACTTCGCGCACTGATTCCCTGCCTCGGTAGCGGGCCTCGACTCCTCAACGGGAGTTCGGGGCCCGTTCTGCATTCAGGCCGGCCCGGTTCTTTCAGGCTGCGCTGCTGTGGGTGCCCTGGAGTTCGCGGGGTGAGCCGGTGATGACCACGCGTGAGGCTCCGCGACTGCGGATTTCGCTGATCAGTGCGCCGAGGGTGGCTTCGTGGGCCGCATCGGAGTGCGAAAGGTCCAGCGTGACGGCGTATCCGGTGAGGTCACCGGGCAGATCGACATACGGCGGCGCGATGGACAGTTGGTTGACTCGAAGTTTCATGTGGTGCTCCTGCGTGTGAAAGGTAAAAGAAAAGGCACCCGAGGCGTTTGCCCTGGGTGCCCGAGAACGAATCCGGTGAAACTGGGGATCATTCTCGGGGTACACCGCGCTTGTTGCCCATGTGCTTGGCCGACATTGCGGCCGAAAAAATGTGCTTGCCTGCGGTGCAGCTGCGCCACGAAGGTACGGATGCAAAGTTCGGGTGTAGCGACATGATGTCCGTTCCTTTCTGGGTGGCGTTGCTGGTTAATGGATGACCGTACAGCACGGATCGAGGGTTCGCACCAATAAAAAGCGCCGCGAACGTAAACTCCGGGTGACTTCTGTCCCCGGGTTCGCTTGATTGAGAGAGCCTTCGTTGCAGGTCAGGCGTAGAAAGCAGAAGTCCCTCCGCGATGGTTCGCGGAGGGAACTTTCTACCCGAAAAAGAGGACATTCGGTCTGTACGTGATCAGGAGAACGAGCGGACCCACGCTGTGAAGGGCTCCGCGAACTCTGCCGAGTACGGAAGCGGAGCGACGTAGTCGGCCCCGGTGGACTGTTCTTCGCCGATGTCCTTGAGTACGAAGTTGGCGTTGCGCATCCGCACTGAAGTCAGCGCGGTATGTGAGAGCGCGGCGTCGAGTGCCGCGACGTCGGAGGGAATTACCTGGATGTCCTTGTCCGAGCAGCTGGTGAGAACGGGCATGCCTGCCGGCAGCGCCGCTACGAGCGCAACCGGGTCCAGTGCGTCTTCCTCGGCGAGTGCCTTGGCATTGGCGTGAACGAGTCCCGCGTTCTGCAGCGGTTCGGGTAGATCATCCGGAACCGTGCCCTCGGTCCGAAGAGACTCGACGGCGTCGGCGAGCGCGACGCGCAGTTCGTCAGCCAGTTCGACCGGCAACTGTCCGGCGCCGACGACGGCGTCGAGCTGGCGGTGAATCTGCGTCGTGAGTAGATCGAGAAGCCGGACACTCAGCGGCTCGAGCAGTGCGAGGGCGCTGACTCTTGTGCCCTCTTTCGCCGTGGCAAGTGCCAGCGCGACGACGGCGCCGTCGCTGTGTCCGACGACGAACAAGCGCTCGGGATCGACGCCGGGTTGTCCGGCGAGGTAGTCAAGTCCGTCGGAGGCGGCGTCGACGAATGTGTTGAAGCCGAGATCGGCGATGTCCTCGATCTCGTAGTCGCCGAGTGCGGTTTCGCCGCTGCCGAGCTTGTCGTAACGCAGGCTTGAGATGCCTTGATTTTCAAGAAGATCCGCGATGAACCGCAGAGTTCCGATGTCGCCTTCGAGGAGGGCGCTGTCGCCGTTGCGATCGGTGGGGCCACTGCCGGCCAGAATCAGCGCGGCCGGCGCCGGGGAGTCGGGTGAGGCTGCCAGGCGAAGACTCCCGTACAGGGTGACGTCGCCGGATTGGAACGAGATCTCGGTGTCGGACATGACGACTTGTCTACCAGGTCCACAGGTTCAGGCGGTGCGCAGACTCCGGACACGTCGCCATCCGCGCCAACTGAACCACAAGAGTGCGGCGAGCAGCGGAATGATCAGGAGCGGCAAGATCATCGCGATCAACGAGGTGAAGAAAGTCAGCACATCCTCGATGACGGAGACGACGGGATTCGCCAGTCCACCGGTAGTGGCCGTACTGACCGCGCGAGTGCCGGTCTGGGCGGCGCTGAATGTCAGCGCCGTCGGTGCTCCGACGATGATGCCCGCCAACGCGGCCATCGCAGGGTCGAGATGGCTGAAGGCCGCCCAGGCCGCGATCACTCCGGCGATGGGTCCGGTGACGTTCCCGATCACCGAGAGTGCGTTGTCCACGAAGGGAATGAGGTCGGCACCCAGTTCGACCACAGCGGCTATTGCCAATGCCACCAGCGCGCCGGTGGATCCGATCCACCGCATCGACTCGCCGACGGTGATCCCGAACAGTTCGAAGTGGACGGCAGCGCTGAGCATCAGCAGCGGCAGGAAGGTTCGCATTCCGGACGCTGCGGCGAGTCCGAGACCGAGCATGGCGGGCAACACCCAGGTATCCATGGGTGGAGTTTAGGTCTACTGTGCGCCTTTATTAACCGCCGGCGGTTAATAAAGGCGCACAGCAAAGTCTCGGAAAGGACCTTTCATGGCGACAAACCCGCAGCCGATGTTCTTCCTCAACCTGCCCGTCAAGGACCTCGGCAAGGCCACCACCTTCTACGAGGGCCTCGGATACTCCAAGAACACGCAGTTCTCCGACGAGAATGCGTCGTCGATGGTCATCAGTGACACCATCGTCGTGATGCTGTTGGCCGAGCCCTTCTTCAAGACCTTCACCACCAAGGGCATTGCCGACACCTCGACGTCGACGGAAGCGCTGCTCGGTCTCTCGGCCGAGACCCGTGAGGCCGTCGACACCCTCGTCGACAAGGCGCTCGCGACCGGCGGTTCCGAAGGTAACGCGACGCAGGATCACGGCTTCATGTACAGCCGCAGCTTCCAGGATCCCGATGGCCACATCTGGGAAATCATCTGGATGAATCCCGAGAACATCGAGGGCTGAGCGACCGAACTTCCTCGGCGAGAGGCGAAACCCCGCAAACACTCGTAGCGTGGAGTAGTGACTGTCGCAAAAACCCTCGGAGAGCTACGCGCCTCCGGACACGTACAGCGAAGTGTCAAGGAAGAACTACGAGAGAACCTTCTCGCCGCGTTGCGGGACGGCCGTGACCCCTGGCCCGGGATAGTCGGGTTCGAGGACACGGTCGCCCCGCAACTCGAGCGGGCGCTGATCGCCGGCCACGACGTGGTTCTGCTCGGCGAACGAGGTCAAGGAAAGACGAGGTTGCTTCGCACTCTCGGGCTCCTGCTCGACGAGTGGACGCCCGTCATCGAAGGCTCGGAACTGGGGGAGCACCCTTACGAGCCGATCACACCGGCTTCGATACGTCGAGCCAAGGAACTGGGTGACGACCTCCCGATCGCCTGGCGACACCGCAGCGAGCGGTACTCCGAGAAACTGGCAACGCCGGACACCTCGGTCGCCGACCTGATCGGCGACGTCGACCCGGTCAAGGTGGCCGAGGGTAGGAGCCTCGGCGATCCGGAGACCATTCACTTCGGTCTCGTGCCCCGCGCGCATCGCGGAATCGTGGCCATCAACGAGCTTCCCGACCTCGCCGAGCGCATCCAGGTCTCCTTGCTCAACGTGATGGAAGAGCGGGACATCCAGGTCCGCGGGTACACGCTTCGGCTTCCGTTGGACGTCCTTCTGGTCGCGAGCGCAAATCCTGAGGACTACACCAACCGCGGGCGCATCATCACACCGCTCAAGGACCGCTTCGGCGCCGAAATCCGCACTCACTACCCCGTCGAGTTGGCGGGCGAGATCGCGGTGATCGAGCAGGAGGCGCACCTGGCCGCGGAGGTGCCTGACTACCTTCTCGAAATTCTTGCCAGGTTCACGCGCTTGCTACGCGAATCCACCTCGGTGGATCAGCGATCGGGTGTGTCGGCACGATTTGCCGTCGCCGGCGCGGAAACCGTCAGTGCAGCGGCGGTACGACGCGCGGCGGTGCTCGGCGAGGCCGATCCTGTTGCACGGCCCGTCGATCTCGAGTCCGTGGTCGAGGTTCTTCGCGGCAAGGTCGAATTCGAATCCGGTGAAGAGGGACGGGAACTGGAGGTGCTCGAGCACCTGCTGCGTCGCGCGACCGCCGATACGGTTCGGGTACGACTCGGCGGAATCGACCTCGGGATGTTGGTTGCTGCTGTGGAGACGGGCAATACGATCGTCACCGGTGAATCTGTCACGGCCAAGGCGTTTCTCGACGAGCTTCCGGACCTCGAGGTCCTGGACGAAGTAGCCGAACGCCTCGGCGCGCAATCCGACGGCGAGCGTGCCGCCGGTGCCGAACTTGCCCTCGAAGGGCTTTACCTCGCGCGCCGGATCTCCAAAGATCAAGGCCCGGGCGGCCGCTCGGTGTATTCGTAAGGGGCAGTGATGATCCACAATCCGCGGTACGGGCCGTACGACGGTGGTCCCGATCCGCTGGCGCCTCCGGTAGATCTGCGCGATGCCTTGGCAGCAATCGGCGACGACGTGTTGTCAGGCACGTCGCCGCGCCATGCCCTCCGGGAACTCCTGCGCCGCGGAAACCGAGACATGCGCGGGCTCGACGACCTTGCTGCTCAGGCGAACCGGCGTCGACGTGAGTTGCTACGCCGCAACAATCTCGACGGAACGCTCGACGAGGTTCGTAAGCTTCTCGACAAGGCGGTGCTCGAAGAGCGCAAAGAACTGGCACGTGCTCTCGACGACGACGCACGATTCAACGAAATGCGGATCGAGGAGTTGCCACCGTCGACAGCTCAGGCCGTGCAAGATCTGGCCGACTACAACTGGCGCAGCGAACAGGCTCGCGCGGATTACGAGAAGATTCGTGATCTGCTCGGACGTGAGGTCCTCGATCAACGCTTCTCGGGAATGAAGCAGGCACTCGAGGGCGCTACCGACGAGGATCGTGAGCAGATTCGCCAGATGCTGGCAGATCTGAATCAACTGCTCGATGCGCACTCTCGGGGCGTCGACACTCCGGAGCAGTTTGCGGAGTTCATGGACAAGCACGGGCAGTATTTCCCGGACAACCCGCGCAACGTCGACGAACTTCTGGATTCGTTGGCGCAGCGCGCGGCGGCCGCACAACGATTGCGTAACTCGCTCTCGCAGGAGCAGCGTGACGAGTTGGATGCGTTGGCGCAGCAGGCGTTCGGCGATCCGAGCCTGATGAGTGAGCTGAGTCAACTCGACCAGTTCCTTCAGGCGGCTCGGCCGGGTGAGGACTGGGAAGGTTCGCAACAGTTCCGCGGCGACAACGGAATGGGGTTGGGTGAGGGGACCGGTGCCCTGCAGGATATCGCCGAGCTGGAATCGCTGGCAGATCAACTGTCGCAGCAGTATGCAGGCGCAGCGCTCGACGACATCGACCCCGAGCTACTCGCGCGGCAACTCGGCGACGAAGCGGCCGCTGATGCTCGCACCCTGGCCGATCTCGAAAAGGCTTTGCAGGAACAGGGTTTCTTCGATCGCGCACCAGACGGTCAATGGCGCTTGTCGCCCAAAGCCATGCGACAGCTCGGACAGACCGCTCTGCGTGACGTCGCCGGGCAACTGTCGTCGCGAACCGGTCAACGCGATACGCGTCGGGCAGGTGCGATGGGCGAACCGACCGGAGCTTCCCGCGAATGGGAGTTCGGGGACACCGAACCGTGGGACGTCACGAGAACCATCACCAACGCCGTCCTACGTGACCCTGGCCGAATGCCGGTGCGGCTGAGCGTCGTCGATGTCGAGGTGGCCGAAACCGAACAGCGTAGTCAGGCTGCGGTGGCTCTGTTGGTGGACACGTCGTTCTCGATGGTGATGGAGGATCGGTGGGTGCCGATGAAGCGCACCGCTCTGGCACTCAATCATCTGGTGAGCACGCGGTTTCGCAGCGACGAGCTGCAGTTGATCGCCTTCGGACGCCACGCGCACGTACTGAGCCCGTCGGAGCTCGCCGGTTTGGACGGCGCGTGGGACCAGGGAACCAACCTGCACCACGCACTGTTGTTGGCGGCCAGACACCTTCGACGCCATTCCAATGCGCAGCCGGTGGTGTTGATCGTCACCGACGGTGAGCCGACGGCTCATCTCGAAGCGGACGGAGAAGCCAGGTTCGACTACCCGCCGAGTGCGCGAACCCTCGGTTTGACGGTTCGAGCACTCGACGCCGTGGCCAGGCTGGGCGCCAAGGTCACGTTCTTCCGTCTCGGTGAGGATCCAGGTCTGGCCAGGGTGGTCGACCGGATGGCGCACCGGGTGGGTGGACGCGTCATCGCGCCGGACCTGGACGGCCTCGGCGCAGCCGTCGTGAGTGACTACATGCGAGGTCGCCGTTAATTCTGCCGCCGTCAGTCTTGTTCAGCGGGCTGGTGCTGGGTGATGCAGTGGATGCCGCCGCCACGTTCGAACAGCGGTCTGGCGTCGACGGTGACGACAGTGCGTCCGGGGTAAGCGGCTGACAGGATCCGGGCCGCTTCGGCGTCGGCAGGATCGTCGAAGCTGCAGGCGATCACTCCACGGTTGACCACGAGATGGTTGATGTAGCTGTAGTCGACGAATCCCTCGTCGTCGCGCAGGATTTCGGGTGCAGGCACCCGAATGACCTTCCACGGCCGGCCGCCGACGTCCGTCGAGCTTTCGAACAACTCGATGATCGTCTTGCTGACGGCGTAGTCGGGGTGCACCGGATTGCGTTGGTCATGGACGAGTACCACTCCGGGGGAAGAGATGGCAGCGACGATGTCGACGTGTCCGCGCGTTCCGTACGTCTCCTGATCGCGAGTCAACCCGCGGGGAAGCCAGATCACGTGCTTGGCGCCGAGGGTGCGGGCGAGTTCGGCCTCGATGTCGGCCTTCGTCAGGTCGGGGTTTCGTCCCGGATCGAGTTGGACGGTTTCGGTGACCAAGACGGTGCCGAGACCGTCGACCTGAATACCGCCGCCCTCGTTGACGATTGGTGAGTCGATCAACTGGGCACCGGATTGTTCGACGACAAATGCGCCGATCTTCGAGTCCTTGTCCCACTGCGCCCACTCCTGTGCGCCCCAGCCGTTGAACACCCAGTCGACTCCGCCGAGACGGCCTTCGTCGGACAGGACGAACGTCGGCCCGATGTCGCGCATCCACGCGTCGTTGAGAGGTGCCTCAACGATATCGACCTTCTCGGACAGATACTTTCGTGCTTCTTCGACTTCGGCGGGATCGACGACGACGGTGACCGGCTCGAATTCGGCGACGGCGTGGGCGACGGCCGCCCACGTCGAGCGCGCTTCGTGCTGTTCCTCGGCGGTGTCGCCGAGGGAGTATCCGGCGCTGGGGTACGCCATCCAGGTACGTTCGTGCGGTTCACTTTCCGCGGGCATTCGCCAGGTCATCGGTTGGCTCCCACAGTGTTCACCGGTGCGGTCAGAGCCGAGTAGGTGTCGGGTCGGCGAGTGGCCAGGAACGGGAACAGTGCAAGCCAGTCTTCACGTTGCCGAAGATCGAGATCGGCGACCAGCACTGCTGATTCGTCGCGGGGAGCCTGAACGAGGATGCGTCCGTACGGATCCGAGATGAAGGAAGAACCGTAGAAGGTGATGAGACCTTCACTGCCGTGGCGATTGGGAACAACCATGAAGGTGCCGTTGGCGATACCGTTTCCGACGATCACCTGCTGCCACAGCGGTTGGGTGTCGAAGTTCGGGTGATCGGGCTCGGAGCCGATCGCCGTCGGGTACACCAGAACCTGGGCACCGGCGAGGGAGTATGCACGTGCGACCTCCGGGAACCACTCGTCCCAGCATGTCGGGAGGCCGAACTTCGCGCCGAGTGCCTCGTGGACGGGGTATGCGTCCTGCGCCGGACCGCCGCGGAAGTACGTGTCCTCGTAGTATCCGGCCGTCACCGGAATGTGGAGCTTGCGGGTTCTGGCGAGAAGCTCACCTTCGGGCGAGACGAGGATTGCGGTGTTGAATCCCAGACCGTCCTCGGCCTCACTGCGCTCGTACAGCGATGCGTGGACGAGGACCTGGTTCGCGGCGGCGGCTTTGGCGGCGAAGGCGAGAGTGGGTCCGGTGAGCAGGTCTTCCGCTTCGCGTCCGGGATTGTCGCCGGCCGGGGTGGAGGCGGGGTAGCGGCTGAGCGTCAGCTCCGGAAGAAAGACCACGGAAGCGCCCAGCTTCGCTGCGGACGCAATGCCCTCGCTCAATTCGGTGTAGAGGTCGTCTTGGTCCTCGTGCCAGCGATGTTGCACGAGACCTACACGCAGAGGTGTGGACGTGGACGGCGTAGTCGCGGCCAGAGACTCGGGTGGGGTGAGGGCGGTGATCGTCAGCATGGGGTTTCCTCGGTGCTCGGGTATTCGACGTTCAACGTAAAACGAATGTGATTCGTTAAGTATGGTGGGTGAGCGCTGATTGATCAAGGACTTTCGAGGAATTGTTTTTTGCGGCGCCCCGAACGGTGTGGATCACTACAGGAGGACATATGCCGCGGCCATCGCAACGACTGCTCTCACCGGCGATCATCACCGAGGCAGCGATCGAGTCGGTGGCCGAATCCGGCGACTTCACCATGCCGGGACTCGCCGCACGACTGAAGGTGCGACCGTCGTCGCTCTACAACCACGTTTCCGGACGGGCCGAGATCGTCGAACTGATGAGGGCTCAGCTGATGGCGGGAATCGACGTGGAGTCGGCCTCGGGATCCTGGAGCGAGACCGTCTCTGCGCTGGCAGCCGAGTACCGGCGAAGCTACGCAGCACATCCTCGCCTGATTCCGCTCTTCACCGCCCAGACGGTGCAGGCCGGTGTGGCGTTCACCCTGTACAACGCGTTGGCGCAGGCATTCGCCGATGGTGGCTTCGACCCGGCTCAAACGCTGCACGCAATCACAACCGTCGACAGTTTTGTTCTCGGTTCGGCGTTGGATCTGGCGGCGCCGGATGTCCAGTGGGCATCGGGGCCCGAGGCCAACGACGCGATGAAGGCGGCGTTGGCAACATCCGGGAAAAATCCCGAACGTGCCGACGCCGCCTTCGAATTCGGCTTGCGCGTATTGATGGCGGGCCTGATCGCGCAGGCCCCCGAACCTACTGTCTCCTAAGACACGCTGAGGTCGTTCTCGTCGCGCAGAGCCTCCGTGTCGCGGTTGAGGGTCTTGCCCTCGAAGAACTCGGGATTGCGCACTCGCATGACCATCATCAGTACCGCGCCGAGGATGAGGATTCCGAAGCCGAGGAAGAAGACCAGGCCGATTCCGCCGATGGATGCTCCGCTGGCGTTGTCCGGATTCATACTCTCCTGGACCGAAATGACGAACACCGCAAGCAGCATGAGACCACCGATGAGTGGGAACGCGAGCCGGAAGACGAAGTTTCGTACGCTCTCGAAAAGCGTCTTGCGGAAGTACCACACGCACGCGAATGCCGTGATGCCGTAGTACCAACAGATCATGATGCCGAGGGCGGCGATCGTGTCGAGCAGCGCACTTTCTGAGAGGAACGTGACGACGCTGTAGAACACCGCGGTTACCGCGCCGGCCACGACGGTGGCGTACGACGGCACCAGGAATCGAGGCGAGACCTCGGCGAGCTTCTTGGGGAAAGCTCCGTATGCGCCCATGGCGAGCATGGTTCGTGCGGCGGGCAGGAACGTGGTCTGCAGGCTCGCAACGGAAGAGACGAAGACTGCGAGGAAGAGGAGCATTCCGCCCCAGTTGCCCAGGACCGGGTCGGCCAGAGCGCCGAAGACGTTCTCGGAGTTGTCGGGATTGCCGAGACCGAGGCCTTCCTCGCCGACGCCGGCGTACATCATCGCGGCAACGGCGACCAGCAGGTAGGTCAGGAGAATGGTTGCGACACAGAGCAAACCGGCGCGGCCTGGGGTCTTCTTGGGGTTCTTCGACTCCTCGCCCAGCGTGAGACAGGTATCCCAGCCCCAGAACGCGAAGATCGATCCGGTGAGTCCGATGACAAACGCACCGATGGCGAGTCCGCTGAACGGGTTGAACCAACTCAGGTCGAAGGACAAGCCGGCCGGGGCATCGCCGGCGCCAACGTGAACCAGTGCAACGATGGCGAAGACGACCAGCAGCACCATCTGGAAGCCGACGAGTGCGAACTGCACGCGCTCGCTGGTAGTGATTCCCCGACTCGCTATCCACGTGGCCAGGGCGATGAAGACGAGTGTGGTGCCGACATTGACAAATTTGTTGCCCGGCAGATCGGCGATCGACGGATTGTCGACCACCCGCGCGATGAACAGATAGAAGAAGTCGACGGCAATGGCAGCAAGGTTCGAGAGCACGATGATGGTGGCGATGACCATGCCCCAGCCGCACATCCAACCGACGTACGGCCCGAATGCCTTGGTGGACCACGTGAATGACGCGCCGCAGTCAGGTGTGTCGGAGTTCAGTTCGCGGTACGCGTACGCGGTGAGGAACATCGGGATGAAGCCGGCGATGAAGATGGCGGGCATCTTGAGGCCGACCGCGGCGACGATCAATCCGATACTGGCGGTCAGGGTGTAACCCGGTGCCACGGAGGAGATTCCGAGTACGGCACCGGAGATCATGCCGATCTTGCCGGTAGCGAGTCCTTTGGAACTCAGTTCGGTGCTGGTCATGACAGTGCCTCCGGCTGGGTGAATTCGTGCTTGGGCACTACGACCATGGGAACGGGCAGCACGCGCAGCATCTTGGCGGCGGTGGAGCCCAGGAAAAGTTTGCGGGGCTGCGCGAGACGGCTGGAACCGACCATCACGAGGTCGCCGTCCTGCCAGTCCAGTTGACGCACTGCGGATTCCACCGTTGAACCGTCGGCGATGATGACCTCGATGGGGAACTCGGCGGGGAGCGCCGCTCTTGCGATGTCAAGCGTGTCCTGAGCGTGGTTTCGTGCACGTTCCCTGGCGGACTCGGCGGTGTCGCGGTGATCGCGCAGATCGTTCTGGGGGTCGAGTGCCACGAGCGAGACCAGTCGCAGCGGAACCTGCATCAGTTCGCTGGTACGTACGGCGGTGTTCAAGACGACGTCGGCGCCGACGCGGGTGCCGAGCGCGCAGGTGACCTCTCGTATTGCGGTAGCCGACGAGTGCCGCGTTCCGCGAGGAGCCAGTGCTACCGGGACGTGGGCGGAGTGCAGTAGTTCGGTCGAGACCGAACCTATCGCGTGACGGCCGAGCAGACCGTCGCCGGAAGCTCCCACCACGATCGCCAGCGCGCTCAATCGGTCAACCTCGTCGAGCAGGCCCTGAGCAAACGACTCGTGGAAGCTCAGGTGTACTTCCACCTGGATGTCCTCGGGCACCGATGCTTTCGCCTCGGCGAGCCAGTCGTGTGCACGTGCGGCGAGAATGTCGTCGTAGCCGGCTTCCGAGGGAACCTTGGCCGGCAGTGTCCGATCCGGCGGGAGGACCATGCAGATGTCGAGTTGCGCGCCGAGACTGCGCGCGAGCTGGGCCCCGAGGACCAGCCCGTCTTTACCGCTGGGTGTGGCGAGGTATCCGACGATAAGGCGCATGGTGGCTCTTTTCCGGATTGGAGGAATCTGCTGTGCGCCTTTCTTAACCGCGGGGGGTTAATAAAGGCGCACAGCAGGAGGGGTGGCGACTCAGTCGTGCGAGCTCATGACGTGCTTGAGACGGGTGTAGTCCTCGACTCCGTATGCCGAGAGATCTTTGCCGTAGCCGGAGTACTTGAAGCCGCCGTGCGGCATCTCGGCAACGAGCGGGATGTGGCAGTTGATCCACACCGCACCGAAGTCGAGAGCGGCGGAGACGCGTTGCGTGACACCGTGATCCTTGGTCCAGATGCTCGAGGCCAGGCCGAATCGAACGTCGTTGGCAAGCGTGATTGCCTCCTTCTCGTCGGAGAAGCTCTGGACGGTGAGGATGGGACCGAAAGTCTCTTCCTGCACGATGTCGTCCGATTGCGCGACGCCGGTGATGACGGTCGGCTCGAAGAAGAATCCGGTTTCGCCCGAACGCTTTCCGCCGGTAACGATCTTGGCCGACGCCGGCAGGTTCGCGATCTTGTCGCTCACGGCGTTGAAGTGGTTGATGTTGTTGAGCGGGCCGTAGAAAGCATCAGGATCGGAAGGCGCGCCGGGGCGCAGTTTCTCGGCGTTCCGGACGAGGGCTTCGACGAGCTGATCGTGGATGGACTCGTGAACGATCACGCGAGTGGCCGCGGTGCAATCCTGGCCACCGTTGAAGAACGCTGCCTCGGCAATACCGGTGGCGGTCTTCTCGATGTCGACGTCGCCGAAGACGATCGCCGGCGCTTTGCCGCCCAGTTCGAGGTGCGCGCGCTTGAGTTGCTGCGCTGCGGACACGGCGACAGCGATGCCCGCCCGCACCGAACCGGTGATCGAGACGAGACCGAGGGCCGGGTTCTCCACCAACGTCGCGCCGGTTCCGCCGTTGCCGAGCACGACGTTGAACACGCCGTCCGGCAGGATGCCCTTCGAGAGCTTCGCCAGGACCAGCGTGCTGCCCGGTGTGGTGTCGCTGGGCTTGAGGACGATCGTGTTGCCGGCCGCGAGGGCGGGCCCGATCTTCCACAGCGCCATCATGAACGGGTAGTTCCAGGGAGTGACCTGACCGACTACGCCGATCGGCTCACGACGGACGTAGGAGGTGAAACCCTCCATGTACTCTCCGGCCGCCTTGCCCTCGAGAAGTCGTGCGGCTCCGGCGAAGAACCGCATCTGATCGGCTCCGACCTTGACCTCTTCGTCGGCGATCATCTGGTGGGCCTGGCCGGTGTTGGCGCTTTCGGCTGCGACGATTTCGTCGCTGTGCGCTTCGATGGCGTCGGCGAGTTTGAGGAGTGCGGCCTGCCGCACGCTTGGTGTCGTCTTACCCCAGGTCTCGAATGCGCGCTGTGCTGCTTCGACGGCGGCGTCGACGTCTTCCTTGGTGGAGACCGGCGTACGCCCGACCACACTCTCGTCCACGGGGTTGATCAGGTCGAGTGTTTCCGTCGCGGCCGAGGCGACGAATTCACCGTTGATGTAGTTCTCGAGTACGACGATCGACATCGGTACCGGTTCCTCTCGAGGTCGAACGAGTTCCGGCCGAGGTGATCAGCACGGAACTCGCACTTTGTGGGGCGTGTGTGAGCAAGTGTGCGCTGACTCACAAGTAAAGGCAGCTGCCAAAAAGGTGAAATCTTTGATCCCCGACGCGCCGAGTTGTACAGTCCTGGCCATGACGATCGCTGTGCGGTGGATGTTGGCGCAGCCGGATCTCGCGCTGGAACTCAAAGGTGGGGCGCGGGGTGTCGGTCGCGAAATCACATTTGCGCACGCCACGGAGCTGCTCGACCCGTTTCGATGGTTGACCGGCGGCGAATTCATCCTCACCACCGGCATCCGATTGCCGTCCACTCAGCAAAAGCGCGGCCGCTATCTCCGGATGCTCGATGCGGCGGGTGTGGCGGCGGTGGGATTCGGAACCGGGCTGTCGTACCCCGAGGTCCCGGCCGATCTGGTGGCCGTCGCCGACGAGATCGGACTCCCGCTGATCGAGGTGCCGCTGCCGACGCCGTTTGCTGCCGTCGTCAAGCGCGTTATGAGCCGGTTGGCAGAGCAGGAATATGAAGCTGTCCTCCGGGCGTCGCGGGCGCAACCGCGGATGACGCGTGCCGTCATTTCCGGCGGAACTGCCGCAACCGTGCGTGAACTGGCGATCGCAACCTCGGCGACGGTGCTTCTTCTCGACGTCGCCGGACGAGTTCTCGAGAGCTCACCTCAACTGCCGACGGACGACGTGATCGACGAACTGCGAGCAAC
Organism: Rhodococcus sp. FW305-130; assembly: GCF_058788335.1. Taxonomy (NCBI): domain Bacteria; kingdom Bacillati; phylum Actinomycetota; class Actinomycetes; order Mycobacteriales; family Nocardiaceae; genus Rhodococcus; species Rhodococcus sp. FW305-130. The sequence continues at coordinate 991,526 of NZ_JBYTAP010000001.1, forward strand.
TCTCGGGGGCGGCGCATCCAGCAGCGTGACGCTTGCAAGGTCTGGAGCGTCGATCGCGGTGCAGCAGATCAGCGTCGGGCGAACGCCGTACGGATACCTGGCGGTGATCAGTGCTTCGGCGCTCAGCTACGTCGATCAGATACTGCTCGGTCACGCGAACTCGTTGCTGGCGTTGGACTTCGAGAAACCTGCGCGCTTGCGCGCCACTCAGGATCAGTTGAATTCGCACGCCCTCGGGCTGCTGCTCACCGAAGACCGCGACCCGGCACCGGCGTGGCAACAGATCCGGCAGGCCGCCGACGGCGAGGGAATGATCCGAGGGTTGACAGTTCTTGCCGACACGTCCGACGTAGCGGGACGCGTCGGAGTCGAGATTGCCGAGTTCATGAACAAGGCAGGGCGGCAGTTGTTCTCGCGGATCAACGACACTCGCGTCACAGTGCTGCTGCGTGGAACCGACGACGTCCAGTTCGCCCGAGAGCTACTGGGCGGGGTATCGAGGTCCGATCTTCGCTCACTTCGTGTGGGCCTGAGTGCGCGACGGGTGGTCGCAGCGCTGGCCGTCGCCGTCGAACAGTCGCAGCTGTGTGCGTCTGCGGCGGAAATCGGTGGCGAGCCTTTGGAATTCGCGGCGCTGACCGGAAGTGTGCTGCTGTCTTTCGATTCGACGCGTGAAGTGCTCAACACTCTGGCGGAAACGATGATCACACCGATCGAGGACTACGACCGTGACAACGGCACCGAACTGCTGGCGTCATTGCGGGCATTTCTCGAGGCCAACGGGCACTGGGAAGCGGCAGCCATCACGATGGGCGTCCACCGGCACACGCTGCGAAGCCGAATGGCGAAGGTGGAGAGCTTGATCGACTGTCGACTCGAGGTAGCGAGAGTTCGTGCGGAACTGCTGCTCTCGATCATTGCCCGGCAGTCGTGACTGCCGGGCAATGATCGAGACTTGGCAAAGTGGCCGTCAGGCCTTGCTGCGGGCGATGATGTCGGCGGCGGTTCGCTGCCCCATCCGAACAGCACCGTCGACGTGCTGGTACCCCTCGGCTGCGATGTCGGAGCACGAGAAGTGGATCGGGCCGACGGGTGTGCGGGAATCCGCGCCGTATCGGTGCAGGCCACCGAGGTCGAAGCTGGCCGCGTACGCACCGCGGGTCCATTCCTCCGAGCCCCAGTCGGATTCGTAGTACACAACCGGTTCTTCGGCCTTCGGGCCCAGGTAGCGGGCAAGTGAGGCCAGAATCGTGGCCTTACGCTCCTCGACGGAAAGCTCGAACATCGCGTCGGCCTTCTCGTCGGAGACGAAAGCGACCAGGGTGCCGCGATCGTCCTCGTGGTTGGTGTTGTCGTACACCTCCTGCACTACCTCGGACGCGCCGAAGCCGGTGCCGGAGAGGCCGGCTTCGCGCCAGAAAGGCGTCTCGTACACCGCGTGCACCTTGATGACGAGGCCGAGGGACTGGTGTTGGTGCATCTGGTGCTGACGACGCGGCAGCGGGGGATCGTACGAGATCCGGGAGTAGAGGTTGGGCGGTACGGCCAGGATCACTCGGCTTGCCTCGACGCGAACATCGCCGTCCGCCAACACCGTTGCACCGGATTCGTTCCACTTCACCGTTCGCACGGGTGCGTTGAGGAAGACGTCGTCACCGAGGGCCTCCGCCATGCGGATCGATACCTGCTGCATTCCGCCGATCACTCGCTTGTCGAGGATGAAGTCCTCGTCGACGAGGTGGGAGAACGAGCCTGCGGAAGCGGCCATGAGTACGGCCTGCAGGGCAGAGAACGAGTGGGCGGGCTTGGTGAGCATGCCACCGGCGATGAAGAGGCCGATGTTGTCACGTGCCTCGGCGTCGTCGGACTGATTGATCAGCCACTGCTTGAAGGAGACTGTGTCGAGATCGCGGGCGAGGGGATGTGCCCACGGTTCCTCGGCGCCGATCTGTGCTGCGAGATCGTCCATCTCGTCGATGAGACGGTCCATCTCCTTCTTCGTGGTGTCGTTCGTGGGGAAGGAATCACCGGTGTACTGCGTCCGCTCACCTGCCGACGAGATGTAGACGGACTCGCCCTCACGGTAGCGCTCGAAAGTTTTCAGGCCGAGTTCGTCGAGCAAGGAGATCAGCGCGGTCTGGTCGGGGGAGACCCACTGGCCGCCGATTTCCAGAACTGCTCCGTCGATGGTGTCGGTCCACGTGCGGCCGCCGACGCGGTCGCGCGCTTCGATCACAGCGACGGTCAAACCGGCCTTGCGCAGCGCGGTTGCAGCTGCCAGGCCAGAGGGGCCGGCGCCGACGATTGCAACGTCTCTCTGGAGAGTAGGCACTTGCGAGCTCCTTCATGTTGAGCACCGCTCGAGTCGAAAGCTGCCGACGAGCGAGTGCACGGGTGTCGGTTTTCAGTCTGTCCCGAGGAGACGCACACCACACCTGACGAAACGGAGTGTTCGATCGGTGATCTTGTGCCGTTTAGGCGCGGCTAGCCGTTGATGACGTGGCGATCGCCGAGCGGTCGGCTCAGCGGAACGTCCAGGCTGCCGAACACGGCAACCAAGATGCACATCTTGTCCGCGGCCTCCGGCAATGCTCCGGTTCGGAGCGTGACGATCACCGTCGTATCAGTCTCTTCGACGGTTGCGTACGCGCCGTAGCACTCCGGAGTGCCGGTCACGAAGTGGACTGCCACCGTGTGATCGTCGACCTCGGACCACGATTCGAACATGGTGGCCGTCGCACCCACGATGTCGGTGCGGCTGTCGAACTCCGTGCCCATCTCGCTGTCGTCGACCTCGTCGGGAACGGGGGTTCCGAGCGACCAGTCGGCGGGACTTGCTTCGTTGGCCGCCATCGGATTCGGCGCAGCAACCGGCCCCGTTGTCTGGGCCCCGACGGAGCATCCGGCCACAGCAAGGCAGGCCAGAACGGCGAGGGTTAGTACACGCATGAATCCACCGTAACCCTGCTCAAGCGAGTAGCGCCGTGACCAGCGCAATCGCCGGTATCGACGCCAAAGTGGTGACAAAGGCGCTGTCTCGGGCGAGGACCATTCCGCGCCGATATCGGCTTGCGTAGATGAAGACGTTCTGTGCCGTCGGCAACGTCGAGACGACCACGATGGCGAACAACTGATGGCCGTCGATGCCGAGGAGGAAGTGCGCCATCAGGTAAGCCAGCACTGGTTGGACGACGATCTTGAGGGTCGACGCAAGCGCGACGTCCCGGCGCGGACTGGAGCCCTTCTCGAGCACTCGTACGCCGTACAACGAGAGTCCGAATGCCAACAGTGCGCCGGGGACCGACGTGGCGCCGATCAAATCGAAAGGCTGCATCAAGGGTCTCGGCGGTACCCAACCGATCAACGCCACGATCAACCCCGCAGCGCCCGCGAGCACGATCGGATTCTTGAACGGAGCGGTGACAGTGTCGATCAGTGACAGTTTTTCGGCTTCGCCCCGCAATGCCGTGAGATCGAGGATCGTCAAGGCGATCGGGGAGTACACGACGATCTGGAAGAGCAGGAGCGGCGCGACGAACGTGGCATCGCCGAGCACGAACACCGCGATCGGGATTCCGAGGTTGGCCGAATTCACATACGACGCCGACAGTGCGCCGATAGTCAGTTCGGGCAGCGGCCGATCGAGCCAGATCTTTGCAACGACGACGTACAGAGCGCCGACGGCAAAGGCAGTAGCCGACGCGACCGCGAGCGTCGGGGAGAAGATCACCGACAGATCGGACGACGCGAGGGTGGTGAACAGTAGGGCAGGCGTCGCGACGAAGAAGACGAGTCGACCGAGAACGAACTGTCCTTGGCTACCGAGGGTGCCGAGACGGCCGAGCAGATACCCGACCGCGATGACAACAAAAATGACGGTGAAACCCGCAACAACTCCCGACACGCTGCGGGCACCTCTCGACTGGAATGAATAACTTCGGGAAATCTTAGTCCGGGCAACAAAAAGGCCGCGCAGTCGAGTGACTGCGCGGCCTCTTCGGTACTTCTACGTGTGACTACCGTGCGGCGGTGAAGGGAAGCAACGCCATTTCGCGTGCGTTCTTCACTGCAACGGCGACCTGACGCTGCTGCTGCGGGGTCAGGCCCGTGACGCGACGGCTGCGGATCTTGCCGCGGTCCGAGATGAACGTGCGAAGCAAGTTGATGTCCTTGTAATCGACATGCGTGATCTTCGCTGCGAACAACGGGTTCTTCTTGGGCTTACGACCCTCTACGGGGCGTGGCTTCTTCGACGGTGAACGCTTGACTGCCATCCGACTTCCTTACCAGCTCGACTTGTGTACGCCAGGCAGTTCCCCACGGTGCGCCATTTCTCGCACGCGAATCCGGGAGAGCCCGAACTTCCGCAGGTGGCCGCGCGGACGTCCATCCGCAGCGTCTCGATTGCGCAATCGTACCGGACTGGCGTCGCGTGGGAGACGTTGCAGGGTCGCTTGGGCCTTCGCGCGCTCCTCGGGTGAGCTTTTCGGGGAGCGGATTGTCTCCTTGAGCGCCGATCGTTGCTCCGCGTATCGCTCGACGATGACCCGTCGCTGGTTGTTCTTGGCGATCTTGGACTTCTTGGCCATGCCTACTTCTCTTCTCGGAAATCGACGTGCTTGCGCACCACGGGGTCGTACTTCTTCAGTACGAGGCGATCGGGGTCGTTGCGACGGTTCTTGCGGGTCACGTACGTGTACCCGGTGCCCGCCGTGGACTTGAGTTTCACGATCGGGCGGATCTCGTTGCGTGCCATCTGCTCAGACCTTCTCGCCGCGTGCGCGGATCCGGGCGACGACGGATTCGATGCCGTCGCGGTCGATCGTCTTGATGCCCTTGGTCGAGAGGGTGAGCGTGATGCGACGACCCTCGCTGGGCAATACGTATGTCTTGCGCTGGATGTTCGGGTTCCAGCGACGATTCGAACGCTTGTGGGAGTGCGAGACGGATTTTCCGAACCCCGGCACACGTCCGGTCACTTGGCAGTGAGCCGACATGGGTGTTCCTTTCAACTTGCAGATGACAATCGTTTTCGACAATGCGGTGAGATCAATGTAGCGTTCAACCTCGGTAATGACAATCATTCCCAGAAAGGCCCGCTGTGAACACGATCCTGGACGGCAGGACTCCGCTGGTCCTGGTCGCCGGCATGAGCGAATCCACTCCACACACCGCACGAGCGTTGCTGCGAACCGGAACTGTTCTGGTTCACCACGACCTGAGCCACGTCCGTGAAGGGGTGGTCCGGCGGACGGTCACCTCGATGACCGGGGGCACCGGGTCTGCCGGCACGGTGTCCGAACGCGAGACGATCCTCGAGCTCGCGCACGGCTGCGTCTCCTGCACCCTGCGCGAAGACTTGCTACCGCTGCTGCGTCGCCTTCACTCGCACAGTTCGGTCCAGCGGATCGTCTTGCTGCTTGACCGCCAACTCGAACCCGAAGCGCTGTGCTGGGCGATCGAGCATGTCGTCGTGACCGGCGTCGTCGGCCAATTGGACGGACCAGCGCAGCGTGACTGCCGCGTCGACGCCGTCGTGACGTGCATCGACGCCCAGACCTGGCTTGCCGACGCCACCGGCGACGAAGCCCTCGACGACGACCGCACCCTGGCTCAGGTCGTCGTCGGGCAGGTCGACTTCGCCGACGCTCTCGTACTGCGCGGGTCCGATGGACTCGACGGCTGGCAGCGGTCCCGCTTGAACGCGGTTCTCGCGCGCATTGCTCCGCGGGTACCCGTCTTCGATGAGGGAGACGACATCGAGGCACTGCTCCTCGAGGTGCCTGCGGATGCGCGACGCGGTGAGCTGGCCGACGCTCACTCACCGCTGTTGCGTCGTCAGCCGCCGCTCGACGACGACGGCGGCGTGATGCTCGTCGAGTTCACTGCGAACCGGCCGTTCCACCCCGGGCGTCTGCACGAGGCGATCGACGTCCTGCTCGAAGGTGTCGTGTACTCCCGCGGGCGCGTCTGGGTGGCGACGCAACCGGGCGAAGCGCTCTGGCTCGAATCGGCGGGCGGTGGCCTGCGAGTTGCCAGCGCGGACACTTGGCTGGCCGCGATGACGCCGCAGCAACGCGAGCGCGTTCCAGCCGAGCGCCGTGCGCTCGCGGCCCTGAAATGGGACGAGCGTTTCGGCGACCGTGACACCTCGATGGTCGTTCTGACGTGCGGTGCGAACCCGCTCGAGATCGACCGAACACTGCAGCACGCCCTGGTCACCGACGAGGAGTTGGCCGACGAAGCGTCGTGGACCACCTGGGAAGACCCGTTCGGAGAGTTCCACGAAGACCCGTGCGACGAATCCGAATCACCTTATGCCGAAACCGAATCTACGCGAGAGGGAAACGAATGAAGAAGCAGATGCACCCCGACTACCACCCCGTGGTGTTCCAGGACGCCAGCACCGGCAAGAGCTTCCTGACCCGGTCGACCGTGACGAGTGAGCGCACCGTCGAATGGGAAGACGGCGGCACATACCCGCTGTTGGTCGTCGACGTCACGAGCGACTCGCACCCGTTCTGGACCGGAGCACAACGAGTGATGGACACCGCCGGACGCGTCGAGAAGTTCGAGCGTCGCTACGGAAAGCGCAAGGCACTCTGATGGCCGTTCCCAAGCGGAAGATGTCGCGTTCCAACACACGCAGTCGCCGTGCCCAGTGGAAGGCGACGGCGCCCGATCTGGTCGAGGTCACGGCCTTCGGCCAGACCCACCGGGTTCCTCGGCGACTGGTCAAAGCAGTTCGACTCGGGGTGATCGACCCGAGCCGCATCTGACCGTGCGATCCTTGGCCGGTGCTGCTGAGGATCCTCGAACTGGTGGGCATCGTGGCGTTCGCGGCCTCGGGTGCCTTGGTGGGCGTCACCAAGCGACTCGACATCTTCGGGGTGTGCTCGGTGGGTGTGTTCACCGGCATCGGCGGCGGTATCGTCCGCGACGTCCTTCTCGGCGTCCATCCGCCCAGTTCGCTGAGCAGTTGGCCGTACTTCGGAACGGCCGCCGCCACCTCACTCGCCGTGTTCTACCTACACGAGCCGCTCAATCGACTGCGTCGTGAAATCCTGGCGCTCGACGCACTGGGGATGGGCTTGTTCGCTAGTACCGGCGCCGTCATCGCGCTGGACAACAACGCCAGTTCGCTGGCGGCGACATTGATCGGTGCGACCGCGGCGATCGGCGGCGGAGTGATCCGCGACGTCCTCGTCAACGAGGTACCGCTGCTCCTGCACAAAGACCTGTACGCGGTTCCCGCACTGCTCGGCGCTGCGTTGGTGGTCACAGTCTCGCAAGCCGGACTGTCCACCAACGCCGCGCTGGTGTGCGGCACGGCGTTCGCCGCGGTGTTCAGACTGCTTGCGTTATGGCGTCATTGGAGCCTGCCCGGGCCCAGGCGAACCCGGGACTGACCGCGACACGCCGGAGGCCGGAATCGGACCCTCTCAGCCGCATCTCAGCACTTCAGTCCAAACTGTCGGTATGCGTATTTTGGTGGTCGACGACGACCGGGCGGTTCGCGAGTCGCTTCGGCGGTCGCTCAGCTTCAACGGCTACACGGTCGAGCTCGCGGTCGACGGGCTCGACGCACTCGAGAAGATCCTCGCCAACCGGCCAGACGCCGTTGTGCTCGACGTCATGATGCCGCGACTCGACGGACTCGAAGTGTGCCGTCGTCTTCGCAGTGCCGGCGACGACCTGCCCATCCTCGTGCTCACCGCCCGCGATTCGGTCAGCGAGCGAGTCGCCGGCCTCGATGCCGGAGCGGACGACTACCTGCCCAAGCCCTTCGCTTTGGAAGAGTTGCTTGCCAGGTTGCGTGCACTACTGCGTCGCACCGCGCCCGATCTGGACGCCGATTCCGAAATGATGGCCTTCGAGGACCTCACCCTCGACCCGGTCACCCGTGAGGTCAAGCGCGGAGAGCGATCGATCAGCCTGACCCGCACCGAGTTCTCCCTCCTCGAAATGCTCATGGCCAACCCGCGTCGCGTGCTCACCCGTGGACGCATTCTCGAAGAGGTGTGGGGGTACGACTTCCCGACGTCCGGCAATGCGCTCGAGGTGTACGTCGGCTACCTGCGTCGCAAGACGGAAGCCGACGGCGAACCGAGGTTGATCCACACCGTCCGCGGAGTCGGCTACGTCCTGCGGGAGACGCCTCCGTGATCACCGCTCCGTTCGGCAAGAACGCCGAACCGAAGAAATCCTCCACCACCCAAGCGTCCGTCGAAATGCGCCCGCCGATGCCACTGACCCGTTCGGTGTCATTGCGTTGGCGTGTGACGCTCCTCGCTGCGTCGGTGGTGGCCATTGCCGTCGCAGTCATGGCAATCGCGGCGTACGCGGTGGTTTCGCGTGCGCTCTACGCGGACGTCGATCACCAGTTGCGTACCAGGGCGGCGGTGCTCATCGACAGCAATGTCGTGCGATTCGATCCTCGCTACATCTCCGGTGCGACGCTGTACACCACCGACATCAGTGTGGCCCTGATCTTCTCGGACCTGAGCACGTACCAGCCGCCCGGTTCCGACGTGCCGATCGGTGAAGCCGAAGATGCCGTAGCGCGTGGCGAATCGGATTCTTCGCTGCGAACCGTCGACGGTCAGCGAGTGCTTGCTCAACGAACCCATGACGGAAGCACTTTGGTGATCGGTCAGCGGCTCGCGCCGACCGTTGCAGTACTGGACCGACTGGCCTGGGTGCTCTTCGTGGTCGGCGGGTGTGGCGTCATACTTGCTGCGGTGGCGGGTACTACCGTGGGCCGCACCGGTTTACGGCCCATCGCCAGGCTGACTGCCGCCACCGAACGCGTTGCACGGACCGACGATCTGACGCAGATCCCCGTTACCGGCAGCGACGAATTAGCGCGCCTGACAGAGAGTTTCAACACGATGCTGCGGGCGCTCGCCGAGTCTCGTGAGCGTCAGTCTCGCCTCGTTGCGGACGCCGGACACGAGTTGCGCACACCGTTGACTTCGTTGCGTACCAACATGGAATTGCTGATCGCGTCCAGTCGCCCCGGTGCGCCGCAGATTCCCGACGAGGACATGGCGGAACTTCGTGCCGACGTCGTCGCGCAGATCGAGGAACTGTCGACTCTGGTCGGTGACCTTGTCGATCTGGCCCGCGAAGACGCGCCCGAAACCGTGTACGAGCGCGTAGACGTCAGCGACGTCGTCGAGCGTGCGCTCGAACGAGCGCGGCGCAGGCGCAACGAAATCGAGTTCGAAGCGGTCACCACTCCGTGGTACGTCTACGGAGATCAAGCGGGCCTGTCGCGTGCGGTGCTGAACGTCCTCGACAACGCTGCGAAATGGAGTCCGAAGGGCGAACAGGTACGCGTCGAAATGCGTCCGGTCGGCCAAGGATTGTTGGAATTGACCGTAAGTGATGCGGGACCCGGCATTCCGGAGGAGGATCGGGAGTTGGTGTTCGATCGTTTCTACCGGTCGACCGCGGCACGTTCGATGCCGGGATCGGGTCTGGGACTTGCGATTGTGCGTCAGGTCGTCGTCAAGCACGGCGGCACCATCGCGATCGACGAATCCGATCGTGGGGGAGCGCTTGTTCGTATCGTGCTTCCCGGCGAACCAGGGCCGAGCGCCGAGTAGCGTGTTCTGTAGACCCGTTGGTCCCGTGCTTCGGTGACTGACGTCACGAGTTAATGCGTTCGGCCCGAGAGTCTTTCGGGCCGAGCCGACAACACCGGATTTTCACGTCGAACTCTGGGTAAAGTGACAGGCACGTCTCAGCGCCTTCTCAGCAGCGCAAGGCAGCATTGTCGGCAGAACAGTTGTGACTGCCCGTCCGGTGGTCACCGTAGACGAAAGCGAGCCGATGACCGAGGACCGTAACGTCGGGCCGACCCGGCCCGAGCAGCCCAACAGCGAGCCCACCACCCAAGCGCAGCCGCAAGCACCTCAAGTGCAGCCGCAGCAGCCTCAGGGGCAGGCGCCTCAGCAGCCGTATCAGCCGACCGAATCCTTTGCCCGACCCACCGAAGCCTTCGGGCAGGCGCAGCAGCAGCCCACGCAGGCTTTCGGCCACCCGCACGGTGCCCATGAGGCCGCGTACCAGCAGAGCGCCCCGTACGGCGCACCCAACCCTGGTGGCCCCGGCGGCCCGAACGGTCCGGGCGGCCACAACCAGATCCCCGCACCGCTACAGGGGCCGAACTCCGGTTCGACCACCACAAGGCCGAAGTCGGGACGCATGGCGCTGGTTGCCGGTGCTCTGGCGCTGGTTCTGGTCAGTGGTGGTGTCGGTGGCGTGGTCGGTGCCGTCGTCGTGGACCGCAACGGTGGAACCGCGACGGTCACCAACTCTCTGAACGCTCCGAAGCCCACTGCGACCAACACGTCCAACGCTCCCGCCGGCTCGGTTCAGGCCGTTGCCTCGAAGGTCGTGCCGAGCGTCGTGCAGATCGAGGTGGCCACCGCGCAGGGCCAGGGCGGTGAGGGTTCCGGTGTCATCCTGTCCTCCGACGGTCTGATCCTGACCAACAACCACGTTGCCGGTGCTCAGGGAGCGCAACTTCGCGTCGCGTTCTCCGACGGAACCAAGGCCTCGGCCACCCTTGTCGGTGCCGATCCCGTCTCGGACATCGCCGTCATCAAGGTCGACGGCCGCAACGACCTCACCCCCATCGATCTCGGGAACTCCGGCGACGTTCAGGTCGGACAGCAGGTTGTGGCCGTCGGGTCCCCGCTCGGCCTTGCCGGCACGGTCACCGAAGGCATCATCTCCGCACTCGATCGCCCGGTGTCCACGAGCGGTGAGTCCGGCAACCAGAACACCGTCATCGACGCTCTGCAGACCGACGCAGCGATCAACCCCGGCAACTCCGGCGGCGCCCTCGTCAACATGGACGGCCAGCTGATCGGCATCAACACGGCGATCGCCTCGCTCGGAGCGTCGTCGGGTACCCAGGGCGGTTCCATCGGCCTCGGTTTCGCCATCCCGATCGATCAGGCACGCCGCGTCGCCGACGAACTGATCAAGACCGGCAAGGCGACTCAGGCCATGATCGGCGTGACCGTACCGTCGCAGGACAACGCCGACGGCGCAACCGTCATGGATGTCACTGCTGACGGGCCGGCCGCCAAGGCCGGTATCCCGAAGGGTGCAGTCATCACCAAGGTCGACGATCGTGTTGTCGCAGATGGTGATTCGCTGATCGCGGCAGTGCGTTCACATGCTCCCGGCGACAAGGTCTCGATCACGTACAGCGACGGCGGGCAGACCAAGACCGTCGACGTCACGTTGGGAACCGCGGCAGCGCAGGGCGGCCGATGATGTTCGGCGATCAGCAGACGATCGACCCGATCTTCGGCCAGATCGCAACGGCGTCGGGATCGGACACTACGGTAGGTGTCATGGAACTCGAAGCCACATCGGCCGGCCGCGCTCTGGTCGTCATCGTCGACGATCGCACAGCCCACGGCGACAACACCGACTCCATCGGTCCACTGGTTACGGAACTACTGAACGAAGCGGGTTTTCTCGTCGATGCGACGGTCGCCGTCGCCGCCGACGAAGTGGAGATCCGCAACGCTCTCAACACCGCAGTCATCGGTGGCGTCGACCTCGTCATCTCGGTCGGCGGTACCGGGGTATCCCCGCGTGACGTCACTCCCGACGTGACCGCAGAGGTTCTCGATCGCGAGATCCCGGGAATTGCCGAAGCACTTCGCGCTTCCGGTCTGTCGGCCGGATCGCTCGAAGCAGGCTTGTCCCGCGGCCTCGTCGGGGTTTCGGGAAGCACCGTGGTCGCCAATCTGGCGTCGACCAGGCCGGCAATTCGCGACGGCATGGCAACCCTGACGGCTTTGGCGAGTCACGTCATCGCCGAGCTGTCCAGCCTCGAGGGCTGAGACAGCTTGTCGGAGCAACCAGATACCCCGAAGAAGCCGCCAGTCGACAAGAAGCGCCTGGCGCGCATCTTCGGGGACGTCTTTCCCGAGACGACGTCGGACGAGCGGGGTCCTGAAGGTTCCTCGCGATCCTCGGACGACGACTGGCTGCGCAGTCAGCGGCCCCCGCACCACGGCGGTTGAGAAGTAAATCAGGCCCTCGGACACAATGTCCGAGGGCCTGATTTGTTCTGTGAGCGCTGCCTATTCGAGCGTCTTGGCGTGGGCTCCTGTGTCGGCGCCACCGGCATTGGCGGAGAGGATGTCGCGGATCTGGATGAGCAGATCGGTTTCGCTGGCTTCCTTGTCCTCGGGCTCGGAGACGAACTTCTTCTTCGCCGCATTCGCGGGAACGATCAGCACGAAGTAGACGACCGCCGCGATGATGATGAAGTTGATGATCGCGGTGACCACGGCGCCGATGTTCAAGAATGTCTCGGGGTTGCCTGAGATGATTTCGACACCCCAGCCCAACTCGTTTGAACCGCCGATTGCGGCGATGAGTGGATTGATGATGTTACTGGTGAATGCCGTGACGATGGCGGTGAAGGCTGCGCCGACGACAACGGCGACGGCCAGGTCGAGCACGTTTCCGCGAAGCAGGAAATCCTTGAATCCCTTGAGCATGTCGGTGTCCCCTCGAGTCTCCGATGGCAAGTGCCAGATGGTTCGTTGATACCGAACCGACTGGAAAAATCCTAGAGGAGCTTCGGACGCTTTGTGCGGTCAGCGGAATGTCACGGTGATCGCATTGGACAGGGATGCCGCGGCAACGACGTTGGCTGCCGGTGTCGGCAGAGCCAGCAGAATCACCTGTTCCTGCTGGTTACGTGTACTTTCCGACGTGGTGACCAGCGCGACTACTGCTCCCGCCGCAAGAATCTGCGGGGCCTTGTCGGCGATTGATTCGTTGGGTGTGTCGGGGTGGGATGTGTCAGTGCGGGATGTGTCAGGGCCGACGGTCAGGACGTCGACGACATCCCCGCTGCGCAACATGTCCGCGACGGCTGCATCGGCCAATCGGACGGGGACGATACGGGCGTCGTCGGTTCCTACGGACAACCCGGCCAGCCGTGGGCTGAGAACGCGCACGTCGGTGACGGTTTCTCCGGAGCGAATCGGGCCGGAAACGGTTCTCCCGACTACCAGGTCGGTATCGGAGACAACTCCTTCGGGAAGTTGTTTCGAGTCGATCTCTCGGATCTCGACATCCGAATCCGCGATCACCTGTCCGGGAGTGAGATCGCGACTCGAGACAACTGCAGCGACGGTATCGGTCGCGGGATCGCCTCGGAAGAAGAGAACGACGCCGAGTGCGGCCAGGGCAACGGCTGCGATCTTGCGGACTGTCGCCGTGCGGAATCGTGTGCCGCGTGTCAGTTCGACGACGCGATCGAAGGTGCTCGGGCTGAGATCGAGCTGGGCGCGCAGTGGATCGGAGCGCCTCGGCGAGCGAGAACGTGCTGACGGCATTCATGCACGTTAGGGCCGGAAGCGGTGCTTCCGGCCCTAACGATGTGAAACTGTGGACAACCCGGAGGTTGTGGAAATCAGCTTGCGGCAGCCTTCGCGGGCGCCGGCGTGCTGGTCGACGAACTCGATGTCGAAGAGGAGTCCGACTTGGACTCGGACTTCGCAGCGGGTGCCGAATCACTCTTAGCGGGCTCGCTCGCAGTCCCGGAGCCGCCGCGGCTGTCGGTGCGGTAGAAGCCGCTGCCCTTGAACACGATGCCAACAGAGTTGAACAGCTTGCGGAGCTTGCCTGAGCAAGCTGGGCAGACCGTCAGCGAATCTTCGCTGAAGGACTGGACGATGTCGAAACGGTTGTCACATTCCGTACATGCGTATGAGTAGGTGGGCACCGGGCTTCCTCCGCACTGTGATGTTCGAGCAGCCGCGTATTTACACCGCAGCCTTTAGCACTCTACAAGTGACAGTGCCAACAGCGCTAATCAGGGATCTATTCCCGCAGATCAATCGCCCTGGAGCCGCGTGAGACCGCCGCTCGGCGTCAATGCCCATCCCATCGGAATGTCGTGGTCGTCGGCAGGCAAGGTCTCGACGAGTTCGGAGTCTCTGACAATTGCCACGAGCCGAGTCTGCGGTCCGACCGACCCGAGCGTCCGGTCGTAGAAGCCTGCGCCGCGGCCGAGGCGTGTTCCACGAAGATCCACCGCGAGAGCAGGGATCAGCATGCATTCCACGTCGGACAGGGTTTCCGGTGGTAGGACGGGTCCGACGGGCTCCCGAATGCCGTACTTCGCGGGGCGCAAACCGTCGGCACCGCTGTATTGAACCCAGGACAACGGTCCGGGTTCTCCGGTGATCGGAAGTAGTACACGCTGCGCGATCTCGGCAACGGCGTCGAGCAAGTCGGTGGATCCTGGTTCGGTGCGGGTGGGGACGTACGCACAGACGGTTGAGCCGTCGACAATCACTGAACGTATGTGCGTGATAAACGCCGCAGTTTCCGTATTTCGAGTGTGCTCGGAGACTGCATCACGTGCTGCGAGTGCGATTTGTCGCCATTGTGCTTTTGTCTGAGGTGTCACCCCGCAACGATATTCGTCGTGCTGACCGAGCGGTAACAAGCGGCGGCTAAGGTGTTGGCATGACAGACGTTGTCGCTAGCAGCACGAGGGCCTTCCGTACGGCCGTGGTTCCCGCAGCCGGACTTGGTACGCGTTTCCTGCCCGCCACCAAGACGGTTCCGAAAGAATTGCTGCCGGTCGTGGACACACCGGGTATCGAACTGGTGGCGGGTGAAGCTGCGGACTCGGGAGCCGAGCGGCTCGTCATCGTGACGTCCCCGGGCAAAGATGGAGTGGTTGCGCACTTCGTCGAGGATCTCGTGCTCGAAAGCAAGCTGGAAGCGAGCGGAAAACTTGCTGCCCTGGCAAAGGTGCGCAAAGCGCCGGGTTTGCTCGAAGTCGATTCCGTGATTCAGGAGCAGCCCCTCGGCCTCGGGCATGCAGTCGGTTGCGTCGAGTCGGTTCTCGACGACGACGAAGATGCCATCGCGGTCCTTCTGCCCGATGATCTTGTACTCCCGCGTGGCGTCCTGGAGATCATGGCGCGAGTTCGGGCCAAGCGCGGCGGGTCCGTTCTCTGTGCAATCGACGTTCCCAAGGACGCAGTGAGCGCTTACGGCGTCTTCGACGTCGAGATCGTTCCCGACGCGGTCAATCCCGACGTCCTCAAGGTCGTCGGCATGGTCGAGAAGCCGGCTGTGGAAGACGCGCCGTCGACCTTTGCCGCTGCGGGTCGCTATCTGCTCGATCGTGCGATTTTCGACGCACTTCGTCGCATCAAGCCGGGAGCCGGCGGTGAGTTGCAACTCACCGACGCCATCGCTCTCCTGATTTCCGAGGGTCATCCGGTTCACGTGGTGGTGCACCGCGGAACGCGTCATGACCTGGGCAACCCCGGCGGGTACCTCCGCGCTTCGGTTGACCTGGCACTCGACAGCGACGATTACGGTCCGTCCTTGCGTAAGTGGCTCGCGGATCGGCTCGACCGCTGAGCGTGTCGCCACGGTGGTTGATCGCCCGATAACGCAGTATCAATGTGCTTGTCCCTTTTCGAAGGCAAGGCATCATGAGCTGACGGATATCACCGAATTTCCAGACACAGGAGGACGCGGACCAGATGCGGTCGGTTGAGGAGCAGCAGACCAGGGTTACCGCTGCTGCAGTGGCACCCCGTCCGGTTCGGGTCGCCATCTCGGAGGCGCAGGGACTGCTGTGTGCCGAGGAAGTGGTGACCGAACGCCCATTGCCGGGATTCGATCAAGCTGCCATCGACGGTTACGCGGTTCGCAGTGTCGATGTCGCCGGCGCTGGAGCCGACCTCCGCGGCGAGGACGGCGAGCCTACGGACCTCAGCTTGCCGGTGGTCGGCGAGGTGACGGCGGGCTCACGCCAACCGATCCGGTTGCAACCGCGTCAGGCCGTGCGAGTCGACACGGGCGCGCCGTTGCCCACGCTGGCCGACGCAGTTCTTCCGCTCGAGAACACCGACGGTGGTCGCGCTCGCGTTCGGATCTTCGAGCCGGTGCGTTCGGGCGATTACGTTCGCCGTGCAGGCGACGACGTCCAGCCGGGCGACGTGGCCGTTCGGGCAGGCACCATCATCGGAGCCGCGCAGGTCGGTTTGCTTGCCGCGGTCGGTCGCGACAAAGTGCTCGTCCATCCGCGTCCGCGTCTCTCCGTCATCAGCGTCGGTGGAGAACTTGTCGACGTGGATCGCACGCCGGGGCCTGGTCAGGTCTACGATGTCAATTCGTATGCCCTCGCCGCCGCAGCGCGCGATGCCGGCGCCGACGTCAACCGTGTGGGAATCGCGGGCAACGACTCGCGCCGTCTTCGCGAAGTAGTCGAGGGACAGCTGATTCGCTCGGAAATCGTTGTCATCGCCGGTGCCGTGGGCGGCGGAGCGTCCGACGAGGTTCGTGAGGCGCTTGCCGACCTGGGGACACTCGAGGTGGAGCGCGTTGCCATGCATCCGGGATCAGTGCAGGGCTTCGGCAAGCTGGGACGAGACGAGGTTCCGACCTTTCTCCTACCGTCCAACCCGGTCAGCGCACTGGTGGTATTCGAAGTCATGGTTCGCCCGCTGATCAGAATCGCGCTCGGACGCCGCCAACCGATGCGGCGAGTAGTGAAGGCGCGCACGGTGGGAACGATCACGTCGATTGCCGATCGCAAGGGTTTCCTGCGTGGTCAGCTGATGCGTGACGAAGCGACGGGGGAGTACCTGGTGCAGGCACTCGGGGGTGCGCCCGGTGCGTCCTCACATCTCCTCGCGACCTTGGCGGAAGCCAATTGCTTGGTTCTTGTCGATCGAGACGTCACCGAAGTGCACATCGGTGAAGAAGTCGACGTAGCTTTTCTCGCCCAACGTGGGTAACGCCGACCCGAGTGGGGTGTGATGTCAGTCCATCCAGGATGGCCGGAAGATCTCGGCCCACTGCGAGTGCCCGCGGGAGTGGTGACCGTCCGCCCCGTGAAGCTCCGTGACGCTGCTGTGTGGAGTCGCCTCCGCATTCGCGATCGCGAGCACCTGGAGCCGTGGGAGCCCACCGGAGAGTCGCCCTGGGATGCTCGCCACCACATCACTGTCTGGCCGTCCCTGTGCGGGAATCTTCGCTCCGAGGCGCGCAAGGGCCGGATCCTTCCCTTGGTGATCGAACTCGACGGGAAGTACTGCGGGCAGGTCACCATCGGAAATGTCGTGCGCGGCGCTCTGCGGTCCGCCTGGGTGGGCTATTGGGTCGCCTCGCACGTCACCGGTGGGGGCGTAGCCACAGCGGCCGTGGCGCTCACACTCGATCACGCATTCTCGAAGGTCGGTCTGCATCGAGTGGAGGCGACCGTTCGGCCGGAGAACGCGTCGAGTCGCGCAGTCCTACGAAATGTTGGGTTCCGGGAGGAAGGTCTTCTCAAGCGCTATCTCGATGTCGACGGCCAATGGCGTGATCATCTTCTGGTCGGAATGACCATCGAGGAAGTACCCACCACCGTCGTCGACAGATTGGTGCGGTCCGGACGCGCTTCGTGGGTGTGACCAATACGGCGCCACGAGCGTGAGAAACGCGAGCTAAACGGCAGTTACCGCTGAGTAGTCCTACTTTCGGCCGGAAAAATGTGGTTTTTGATTCAACCAGAACTTGAGACTTTTGGGACTGAACCGGAAGTTCAGTTCGGTACGCGTGTGACACATGAGTATGGTGGGGTTCGGCGCGTCGGCAACGATGCGAGGGCGTCGGCCGTTAACCTTGACTCGTCAACGGCTGGCATAGGTGCTGGTAGGTGATCGGGAGGAGGCCGCGGCATGCCTAGCTCATTCGTGTGGATCGGGCTGGTGGCCGTGTGGCTGTTCGTCCTGGTGCCGATGCTTGTCAACAAGCGCCCCAGGATCCGGCAGACGAGTGACGCGGCGCTCGCGACTCGAGTACTCCACCGCGGCGACAGCAACCCTGTTCAGCGCGGGCCGGCAGCAGGACATCGAAGCGATCCGAACTGGCAACCAGAACCAGTGCGCAGCAGCTACGACGCGGAGGACCAGATGGACACTCACGCAGAAGACGACTACGCCGGCGGTCGTGCACCGGTGGGAGAATTTGTTCCCGTTCGGCGCGGCCGAGGCGGGTTCGACCCCGAAGCGGATGCCATCGCCCGGGAGGCGCGGTACGCATTCCGTCAGCGGACATTGCTGGGCCTGGCATTCGTCGCGATTCTCTCGGGCGCTCTCGCATTGATCATCTCGCCGATGGTGTGGTGGTTGTTTGTGCTGACCGTGTGCGGCCTCGGTGGGTACATGGCGTACCTACGTCGGCAGGTTCGGATCGAGCAGGAGATTCGCCGTCGTCGCACCGAGCGCCTCAACCGATCGCGACTCGGAGTCGAATCGCACACCGACGAAGAGCTGCGCCTGATTCCCGCGCGATTGCGCCGGCCAGGAGCGGTTGTTCTCGAGGTCGACGACGAAGATCCGGCGTTCGATCACTTGGATCACTACGAAGAAGAGGTCAGGCACACCGAGATGCGTCGCGCATCCGGTCAGTGACCTTCTGGGCCGATCTTGTCAGGTCGAAAGTTCGTGTCGGGTGATTCCAACGGGAGTATTCGTTCCTGTTAGAGTTGCCGAGCACCGCTGAGGCGGTGGCACGGGGCTGTGGCGCAGTTGGTAGCGCGCTTCGTTCGCATCGAAGAGGTCAGGGGTTCGATTCCCCTCAGCTCCACCAAGAAGTACCAGCAAAAAGGGTCTTTCAACGAAAGTTGAACGGCCCTTTCCTGCATTTTCAGAGCCTGCCCGAATTGTGAAGATTTAGCTCGAGTGTGCGCCGTTTCATACGATTGCGACCGCTGATCCGGACCGTTGAGCTTCCAAGTGAGGGATGATCCTTGGGCGGATACATGTTTGCCGGAAATGTAACGAGGGTGTGTCCGGTGCGATAGGCACGATGAGTCTGCCGCAGTTTTCCGCAGGTCGGACGTATGTGTCGGGGAGGAATGTCGATGAGCCAGCCACGACGGCTAGCGATGATGCTTGTTGCTGTGATGTGCCTGATGGGTATCGGCGTCCTTGCCGTATCGGTCTTCCCTGCCATCGTCGCCGCCCAACCTGGCGGCAACAGTGGCGGTGGAAACAACGGCAACGGAAACGGCAACAACGGCAACAATAACAACGGCAACAACGGCAACAACGGTGGCGGTAACAAGGGCAACGGCAACGGCAACTACGGCTGGCATTGCCACCATCACAACTGCGGTACAACGGTAATTCCGACGCCGACCACGACTGAGCCGACCACGACGACTGAGCCCACGACGACGACTGAGCCCACGACGACTGAGCCCACGACGACGACTGAGCCCACGACGACGACTGAGCCCACGACGACGACTGAGCCCACGACGACGACTGAGCCCACGACGACGA